>NZ_BCSH01000007.1 GCF_001570765.1 Nocardiopsis listeri NBRC 13360
CTAGGGGGTTTCTCCGTAGGCGGCGCGGAAGCTGCGGGAGAAGTGTCCGGTGGACATCAGGGCCTGGCGGGCCAGGGCGGGTACGTCCAGGGGCTGGGCGTAGTCGCGGTCCATGCGGTCGCGGGCGCGGCGTAGGCGTACCAGGTCGTCCAGGTCGGGGCGTTTCACGTTGTCAGTTTCGCACGGGGGTGCGACATCGATCCGTGGGGGCGCGGGGTGGTGTTCAGGGTGTGCTCTTGCGGCCGTGGGTGGCGGTGTAGGTGGTTTCCAGCCAGGGGGCCAGGTCGTCGAGTAGGCGGTGGAGCGGGGTGGGGTCGGGGGTAGGGCGGGTGGCGGTTCGTAGGGCCAGGCGCATCAGGTCGGTCTGGTGGGGGTGGTGGTGGGAGAACAGGTCGGTGGCCAGGTGCAGGTCGCTGGTCCAGCCACCCCAGGTGGGCATGGTGAGGGTGAATCCGGTGCGGACCAGACGTCGTCCGACGCGGCGGGCCAGGACGCTCAGGTCGGTGTCGGTGCGGGCCTGGGTCAGGGCGTGGCGCCAGCGGGGCAGGACGCGGTGCAGGTCACCGTTGGTCTGGCGGGCCAGCAGGGTGGTGGGCCGGTAGGCGGGTAGGTGGTGGGCCAGGTCGGGGCCGGTCAGTGGTGTGCACAGGCAGGCCACGAAGAAGCCGCCGTCTTGCGCGGTCAGGGGGCGCAGGATCTGGTCGGTGTGTTCCAGGAGGATGTCGCCGCCGTCGATGGTGGGGAAGGCGGCGTTCAACTCCGCCATCAGGGCGCTGGCCAGCGCGTGGTCCTGGGGGGTGGGTGGGGTGTGCAGCAGGGCCAGGGCGTCCAGGTCCGAGACCGCGGGGGTGGCGGTGCCGCGGGGGATGCCGCCGTACAGGTAGGCGCTGTGCAGGCGGGGCCCGAAGGTGTGGGGCAGGTGGGTGCGCAGCGCTTCGATGAGCGGGGCGAAGGCGGGTGGGACGTGGGTGAGGGAGCCTTCGCGGGCGATGGTGCCGTCGGGGTTGAGGCCGGTGGGTGGGGGCGCGCTCACGGGGTGGGCTCCAGGCGGTGCCAGGCCCACAGGTTGGGTTCGGTGTAGTGGCCGTGGTCGGTGGTGGTGTCGATGGTGACGGGGGTCAGGGCGCCGTCGATGATGTGTTCTCCGCTGCCGGGGAGGTCTTTGCCGGCCCATTGTCGCCATTGGTGCAGGGTGCCGGTGACGTGCATGGATTCTTGACATGGGTGGAGGATGTGGGCGCCCAGGCGGTGGTGGGTGCGGATCCAGGGGTCGAAGTGGGTGCCGTCGGGGCGTTTCCAGTTGGCGTATTCGGCCATGGGGATGAGCGGGTAGTGGTGTTTGAGGGTGGGGCGCAGGGGTGCGGCCAGCGCGGTGAGGCCGTGGGATGCGGCGTTGGTGCGTAGGGCTTTGGCCATGTGTGCGCTGAGGCGTTGGCCCTGGTGGGTGGGGGTGATGGCGATGTACAGGGCCACGGCGATGGTGGGGGTGCGTTGGTGGGTGTGGTCGTCGAAGGCTTGTCGTAGGGCCCAGGCGTAGCCGCCTTGGGGCAGGTCGTGTTCGCTGTGGTGCCAGGCGAGGGGGACGCTGTGGGCTCGGGCGATGACCTGGCCGTTCTCGACCAGGGCGAGTTGGTGCTCGCCGAAGGTGGCGGGCAGGTGGGGCCATAGGCGGGTGGAGTCCTGGTCGTGGAACATCACCTGGGGGCCGGGGTTGAGGTGGGGGTGGTCCAGGGCGGGGATCAGGTCGGGTCGCCTGGCCAGGGTGTGGATGGGCATGGGGGCATCCTGGCAGAGGCGCGGGTGGTGGGGCACGGTGTTTTGGCCGGTGGTGGGCGGTGGGGTGGTGCTGGCACCACTTCGGGGGGTGGGCGGAGGTGGAGGTGTGAGCGGGTGGTGACGTCATGGTGGTTCCCGGCGGCCGGATCTAGCGTTTGAGGGGTCGGGGAGGACCCGGCGATTTTCGGTTTCGTCGAGGAGAGTCATGATCGCGGTGGATCCCCCTTCCTGCGGTGTCGTTGAGGGCCCCTTGCGTTATGGGCGTGGTGTGCGACGTGGTGTGCGGGTGCTGGCCTTCGATGAGAGTGGGCCGGGGCGCATCGTGGAGGAGTTGGGGGATGCGGCCGAGGCCGATCATGTGGCGGTGGTGGTGCCGGGTAACGACAACGACCTGAGTAACTACTTCGATCAGGCGAGGTCGACGCGGCCGCGGGCGAACGCGGCGATCCTGTTGGAGGAGATGCGTCGTCAGGCTCCCACCGAACGGGTGGCGGTGGTGGTGTGGGTGGGGTATCGGACCCCGCGGGGGTTCGGTGAGGCGGTGATGCGGGCTCCGGCCGAGCGGGGTGCGCGTGATCTGGTGCGGTTGACCCGGTTCTTGCCGTCTTCGGCGCGGGTGACGTTGGTGGGGCACAGTTACGGTGCGGTGGTGTGCGGGTTGGCGTTGTCGCGGGCTCGGGTGGATGAGTGCGTGGTGTTGGGCAGTCCGGGGTTGGGGGTGCGTGACCGGGCCGCGCTGGGGTTCTCGGGGAATCTGTGGGCGGCTTTGGGACCCAAGGATTGGATCCGGTTCTTTCCGCGCGGGTATGTGGGCGGGGTGGGGCATGGGCCTTCGCCGTTGCGATCGGGTTTTGGGGCGCGGGTGTTCGCCACCGGCGACATTCCCGGGCACTGCTCCTATTACCGGTCCGGGAGTGAGTCGGTGCGCAACATCGCACGGATCGCGGTGGGCCGCTATGAGCGGGTGAGTGTGGTGGGTGGGTGCCCCGGGCAGGTGCCGGCCGTTGAGGTGCCCGGTTCGGTGGTGGCCTGATGGACACGGACACGGCGATCTTGGCGCGGGGGCTGCGCAAGGACTACCGGGGCGGCAGGGTGGCCTTGGACGGGGTGGATCTGCGGGTGGGTGCGGGGACCGTGCACGGGTTGTTGGGGCCCAACGGTGCCGGTAAGACCACGATGGTGCGGGTGTTGGCGACCTTGTTGTCCTTCGATTCCGGGCGCGCGTGGGTGGCGGGGGCCGATGTGGTGGCCCGGCCCTGGGTGGTGCGTGAGCGGATCGGATTCGTGGGCCAGTACGCGGCGGTGGACGAGGTGTTGAGCGCGCGCCGCAACCTGGAGATGTTCGGGCGTTTGTACCACTTGGGGCGGCGACGTTCGCGCTCGCGCGCCCAAGAGCTGTTGGAGCGGTTCGATCTGGTGGGGGCGGCCGATCGGCCGGTGCGCACCTTTTCGGGTGGGATGCGTCGTCGGTTGGATCTGGCGGCGGGGCTGGTGTTGGACCCGCGGGTGCTGTTCTTGGACGAGCCGACCACGGGGTTGGACCCGCGGAGCCGCGGTCAGGTGTGGTCGATGGTGCGTGGGTTGGTGGCGGGTGGCACCACGGTGTTGTTGACGACCCAGTACCTGGAGGAGGCCGACCGGTTGGCCGATCGGATCTCGGTGATGGACACCGGAAGGGTGATCGCCCAGGGCACGCCGGGAGAGTTGAAGGAGCGTGTGGGCGGGGGCCGGGTGGAGGTGGTGGTGGGTCGCACCGAGGAGTTGGGGGTGGTGGCCCAGGTGTTGGAGCGTATGGCCGGTGCGCCACCGTCGGTGGATGTGGACGCGTTGTGCGTGCGGGCGCCGCTGGCGGGAGGGGGCGGAGCGTTGACCAAGGTGGTGCGGGCCTTGGACGAGGCGGGGTTGGACGTGGAGGACATCGCGTTGCGTAAGCCCACGTTGGACGAGGTGTTCTTGGCCTTGACCGGTCAGGAGGGCGATGGTTCGGGTGATGTGGGTGGAAGGGGTTCGTGGTGAGTGGGGGCGAGTGGGCTCTGGGAGCGGTTGGTGGGGCGCGGTCGTGGTCGCGACGCCTGGGGTGGGTGGTGGCCGACTCGGCGGTGGTGGCGCGCCGTTATCTGGCGCATCTGGTGCGCAAACCCGATGAGCTCGTGGGCACGTTGATGATCCCGGTGTTGGCGGTGTTGCTGTTCGGGTTCGTCTTCGGTGAGGCGATGGGCGCGGCCATGGGGTTGGGTGGTGATGGGTACCGGGATTTCCTCATGCCGGGGTTGTTCGCGTTGACGATGGCGTTCGGGATCGGTAACACCACGATCGCGGTGGTCTCGGATGTGGGGCGTGGGGTGGTGGACCGGTTTCGGACGTTGCCGATGGCGCCCTCGGCGTTGTTGGTGGGCCGGTCGATGGCCGATGTGGTGGCGGCGCTGGTGGATCTGGTGGTGCTGGTGGGGATGGGGTTGTTGATCGGGTGGCGTTGGCACCTGGGTGTGGGTGCGGCGCTGGCGGCGTTGGGGTTGTTGTTGCTGTTGCGGGTGGCTTTCACGTGGGTCGGGATCTGGTTGGGGTTGATGGTGCGCAGCCCTGAGTCGGCGATGAAGTTCTTCTCTTTGGTGTTCCCGTTGGCGATGGTGGCGGAGACGTTCGTGCCCGCGGAGATGGTGCCGGTGTGGGTGGCTCCGGTGGCGGAGTGGAATCCGTTGTCGGCGACGGTGTTGGCGTGCCGGGAGTTGTTCGGGAACACGGCGGTGGCCGGTCAGGGGTGGGTGGCGCAGAACGCGGTGTTGATGGCGCTGGTGTGGCCGTTGGTGTTGTTGGCGGTGTTCGTGCCGTTGTCGGTGGTGCGTTATCGCCGGTTGAGCCGTTGACGTCCTGGGGTGGGGCGGGTGTGAGGGGGCCACTCGCCCCGTTTTCGTGTGCGGGATGTTCAGTGGTGGGTGGTGTTGTGCAGGTATTGGGTGAAGGTGGTGCGACCCACGACGTGTTCGGGGCTCAGGTGGTTTCCGGCGCGGAAGGCGGCGAAGATGCGGCCCGGGGCGCGTAGCGGCAGGCGGGGTTTGTTCAGACGGTGGGCGCGCAGGTAGGTGTCGGCCAGGTCGGCGAAGGGTTCGATGCGGGGTCCGCCCATGTCGTCGACGCGTCCGGCGGGTTCTTCTTGGGTCAGGCGGGCCAGGCGTAGGGCCACTTCGGTGGGGTCGACGGGTTGGACGTCCACGTCGGGGTAGGGCATGGCGGGCAGGCGTGCCATGCGTTGGCACAGGTCGTTGATGAGTGTGTGGAATTGGGTGGTGCGCAGGATGGTCACGCCCAGGTCGCTTGCCTGTAGGGCCTGTTCGACGGTGTGTTTGGTCTTGTAGTAGCCCAAGGGGATGCGGTCGACGCCGACGATGGAGATGTAGATCAGATGGTGCACGCGTGCTTTGCGGGCCGCGCCGATGAGGTGGGTGGCGGCTCGCAGGTCGCCTCCGGCGGGGGTGGAGGCCAGGTGCAGCAGGGTGTGGACGCCGTCCAGGGCTTGGTCGAGTCCGGTGCCTTGGCGTAGGTCGACGGTGTGGGCGTGGGGGTCGTTGGGATCGGGGTGGCGGCTGAGGGTGCGAACGTGGTCATCGCTTTGGCGTAGCAGGTCGGTGACGTGGGTGCCCAGGGCGCCTGTGGCTCCGGTGACCAGGATCGTGCGCATGCTCCACCTCCGAGGCCGGTGAGGGATTCACGTTAACACCGCTTTGGGTGGTTTTCGTGGGTTTTCAGGGGGGTGTCGAAAGTGTCGGGCAGGGCCCTTCCCAGGGTGGTGGCCCGAGGCAGGAGCGGCCCCGGTAGGAGGGAGGGGCGCAGGTGGTGACCGGCCGGTGTGGGATGTCCGGTTAGAGTGCTGGACATCGTCGGCGCAGACGGTGCCGTCACAGCGTGGTGAGGAGTGTGTCCATGTCCGCTCTCGTGCAGGAGTTGACGGCCGCCTTGGGCCAGGGGTCGGTGGTCACCGATCCACAGGTGATGGCCGGGTACGCGCACGATGAGGCCGAGTGGGCGCCCCACGGTGGCCCGGTGGCGGTGGTGCGCCCCCGTGAGACGGCGGACGTGGCGCGGGTGGTGCGCTCTTGTGTGGAGCACGGGGTTCCGGTGGTGGCGCGCGGCGCCGGTACGGGGCTTTCGGGTGCGGCCAACGCCGGCCAGGGGTGGGTGGTGGTCTCCTTCGAGCGCATGGATCGGGTGTTGGAGGTCGACGCGGTCCAGCAGAGCGTCACGGTGCAGCCGGGGGTGGTCAACGACGACCTGCGCGAGCGGGTGGCCGCCGACGGGTTGTGGTATCCGCCGGACCCGGCTTCGGCTCCGTGGTCGACCATCGGTGGGAACGTGGCCACCAACGCGGGCGGGTTGTGCTGTGTCAAGTACGGGGTGACCCGTGACTATGTGCTGGGCATGGAGGTGGTGACCGGGAGCGGTGAGGTGGTGCGGTTGGGGCGCACCACCGCCAAGGGTGTGACCGGTTATGACCTGGCCGGGCTCATGGTGGGTTCGGAGGGCACGTTGGGTCTGGTCACCGAGGTGACTTTGCGCCTGGTGCCGTTGCGCACCGGGGTGGAGCACACGGTGGTGGGCTACTTCGACTCGTTGGTGGATGCGGGACGGGCGGTCGCGGCGGTTTCGGCGGCCGGCATCGTGCCTTCGGCGATGGAGTTGATCGACCGGTTCTGTCTACGGGCGGTGGATGAGTGGAAGAACATGGGGCTCTCGGCCGAGGGTGAGGTGTTGTTGTTGGCCCGCAGTGACCTGCCCGGTGAGTCGGGCCAGGTCGAGGCCGACCGCATCCTGGAGTGTTTCGAAAAGGAGCGTGCGGTGTACGCGGTGCGTTCCACCGATGCCGAGGAGGCCGAGGCGTTGTTCTCGGCGCGCAGGTTGGCCTATCCGGCGTTGGAGCGGTTGGGTCCGTTGTTGACCGAGGACGTGTGCGTGCCCAAGGCGCGTGTGCCGCAGATGTTGGCGGCCATCGAGCGGGCCGCGGAGCGTTTCGACACCCACATCGGCAACATCGCCCACGCCGGCGACGGTAACCTGCACCCCTTGTTCATCGTTCCGGCCGGGGACGAGGCCGCCAAGGAGCGGGCCAAGCAGGCCTTCGAGGCGATCGTTGACGAGGCCTTGGCGATGGGTGGCACGGTCACCGGTGAACACGGGGTGGGGTTGCTCAAGATGCGTGGGGCCGCCCAGGAGTTGGGGCCCCAGGTGGTGGAGATGCATCGGGCGGTCAAGGCGGCGTTGGACCCGCACGGTGTCCTGAACCCGGGCAAGGTGTTCGCCTGAACCTTTTTGTCGTGCGGGGGTCGTTCTCGATGAGGACGGCCCCCCCTTTTTCGTTCGGGTCAGGTGTGGGTGAGGTGCTCGTGCAGGTGGGCGGCGGCGGTGAGCATCGCCCGGGAGCGGCCCAACAGGTCGTGGGAGCGCTGCTCCAGGGCCTGGTTCAGGGCGGTGGTGTCGCCGCTGTGGCGTAGTTGCTCCAGAACGGGGCCGATGTCGGGTAGCGGGTAGCCGACCTGGCGGAGCAGGTGGACGATACGGGCCAGTCGCACGTCGGCGGGGGTGTAGGTGCGGTACCCGGTGGTGTGGTCGCGTCGGGGGGTGAGCAGGCCGGCCTGCTCCCACACGCGCAGGGCCGAGGTGCGCACCCCCAGGTGAGCGGCGACCTCGCCGATGCGCAGGTCACCGGAGGGTGGAGTGGGGGCGTTCTCGGTGTGGTGGGCGATGGCGGCCAGGGCCTGGCCGGCCTGGTCCAGGGTTTGCCGGTGTCGGTGCAGGTCGGCGTGGGCGGCGTCGATGAGCTCCAGGGCGCGGTCGGTGTCCTGTGCGAGTACGGCGTGCATGATCTGGCGGGAGGTGTGACTGCCGAAGGCCGCGTACAGTGCCCGGTAGGTGAGCAGGGCGCGGCGGTGGTGGGCGGTGAAGACGCGGTAGCCGGAGGCGGTGCGTGGGGTGGGTGGTAGCAGGCCTTCGTCGGCGTGGTTGCGGACCTGTTGGGTGGAGATGCCCGCGGCGCGGGCCAGGTCGATGGGGCGCAGGCGGGCCGGCTCGTCCACGCGGTTCCTTCCGGAGAGGGGTGTGGGTGACGGGGTCAGGATAGGGCGGCCGGGGCGGGCCGGTGGTGTTGTTCGGGTCGGGGTGGTGGGGTGCGTGGATTGGAGGGAACCGGGGAGGGTGTGGGGCGCGTCTCACCGGTAGGAGAGTCGCGCTGAGAGGATGTGCCCCATGTCCGGTGGCGTTTTGGCCCTGTTGGCCATCGCGGTCGTGATCATCATCGCGATCTCGGTGATGAGTGCCGCGGCCGAGCGTGAGCGGGCCGGGACCTTGCGGGTGTGGGCCGATGGGCGCGGGTGGGGTTATGACCGTGAGCGGCCCGAGTTGGCCGACCGGTTCGCCGGTGCGCCCTTTCGGCGGGCCCCTTCCAACGCCAGGGCGGTGCATGTGCTCTCCGCCGAGCATCGGGGGCATCGGGTGTTGGCCTATGAGTACGTCTACACCGCTTGTGGCCGGGACGGGCGTTCGGCTCCCAGCACGCATCGTTTCCCGGTGGTGGTCGTTTCCACGCCGCACACCCCGGTGTTGCAGGTGCGCGCCGAGGCGGGGCCGGCCCTGCCGGGTGCGGGGCGGGTGCGGGTGGGTGGGCCCGCCTTCGATGAGGTCTTCGAGGTGCGTTGTGCGGACGAGGCGTTCGCGCGGGCGTTGCTGGATGAGCGGGTGCGCGCCTGGTTGTTGGAGGCGCCCGAGGAGCGGGCGGGGTTCCGTTTCACCGGTGAGCATCTTCTGACCTGGGGTGAGGGCCTGTTGGAGGCGGAGGCCGCGGTGGCCATGGCCGATCGGCTGATCGACCTGTTGGAGCACGTTCCCGCCGGGGTGTGGGAGGGCTCTCGGGGTTGAGTGGCGGGCGAATGGGGGTCGGGCGCGCTCGGTGGGGGCCGCCAGGTGGGTTGGTCACTCCAGCGCAGCGGCTCGGGTAGGTGGACGGTGTCGTTGGGGACCATGACGGCGGCCGGGGCGTGGGGCGGTAGCGGATGACGGTCAGAGCGGCGTTGGCCACCGGTGTGGAGATCCACCGCCATGGTGGTGCGTCCATGGCGTGGGCGAGCAGGTGGCAGATGAGGTAGGCGTGGGTGATGAGTACTTCGCGTCGTGGGACTTGCCCTGGGATCGGTCCGGTGAAGCGTTCCAGGACGCGGGTGGCCTCCTAAGAAGTGGACAAGGGTGGGGACGTGTACGGGTGTGGTCCGGTTCTCGGTGTGGAGGTGCTGATGGGTGTGAGGAAGAAGGGGTGGGCGGGTAGGGCGGACGATGTGGCAGCGGGCCCTGCTTCGGGCCCGAGCGAACACGACGTTCAGCAAGGGGGAGACCATGGCTGGAGAGCTCAACGGCCGGACGGTGGCGATCTTGGCCGCCGATGGGGTCGAACAGGTGGAGTTGGTGGAGCCTCGTCGGGCCTTGACCGAGGCGGGGGCCCGAGTGGAGTTGGTGTCGCTGAAGGCGGGATCGATCCAGGCGATGAACGGTGACATCGAGCCGGCCGACCGGTTCGATGTGGACCGTGAGGTGGCCGGTGTGGGGGTGGACGACTACGACGCCCTGGTGGTGCCCGGGGGGACGGTCAACCCCGACAACCTGCGTTCGGACAGTGACGCAGTGTCGTTCGTGCGTGACTTCGTTGCCGGTGGTAAGCCGGTGGCGGCGATCTGTCACGGGCCCTGGCTCCTGGTGGAGGCCGATGTGGTGCGTGGGCGCACCGTGACCTCCTACCCCAGTATCCGTACCGACATCCGTAACGCCGGGGGCACGGTGGTGGAGGAGGAGGTGGTCACCGATCACGGTGTCACCACCAGCCGTGACCCCGATGATCTGCCGGCGTTCTGTGCGCGGATCGTGCGCGAGTTCGCGGGCGGATGATGGGTGCGGCCCTTGGCCCGGTGCGGGGGCCGGGCCAAGGGCCCCTCGCGTGGTGGGGTGCGGACACGTCGGTGTTCCACCGCCGGCTGTAGGGCTTCGTTGAGTGTGGGCGATCGGTGAGTGGCCAGGCACTGGACGCGGGCCAGGATGGCTCGGCGCAGCGGGCTGTCCAAATCCGCGATCGGGCGGATCTGGCAGGCGTGCAACCTGCGCACACCCCCACCAGATAAGTGGGACTCGGACGCGGGAGGTAGGCCCCACCCACCAGGTGGGCGCCTACCCCCAAGCCCGTGAGGCTTCGACCACGGGTAGTTGACACCGTCCCACTCCTCCTGGCTTGACCAGGTCGAGAGGATCTTCGCCACCTCACCAGCGACCTGCTGCAACGCTCGAATCAGGCGTCTCCGTGGTCAGGGCAGCAGGGCGCGCAGCCTGGCCGCGTGGTCGTCGAGTTCGGTGCGTTCGGCCTCCTGCCACAGGGCGTGCACCGAGAAGGCATCGCCCTCGTAGCGCGGAAAGACGTGCAGGTGCGTGTGGAAGACCTCCTGGCCGGCCGCCTCGCCGTCGGCCAGGAACAGGTTGACGCCCTCGCAACGCATCGGTCCGCCGGTACCCGGGTCCGTGTCCCCTGGGTTCAGGGCGTTGCGGCGCAGGGCGTCTCCCACGCGGCGGGCCACGCTCCACAGCCGTCCGCCCAGCTCGTCACCGATCTCGCCCAAGCCCACCAAATGCTCGCGTGGAACCACCAGCACATGTCCTGGTGTGACCGGGTACAGGTCCATGAACGCCAACACCAGGTCGTCGGAGTGGACGAGGCTATGCGCGGCCGCGCCCTCGCGGATCAGACAGAACACGCACGCGTCCATGGGCACCTCCTTTTACCGGGGAGGAATCAGCATGGCACGGCGTGCGGCGAGCGTCATGCAGTTTTCCCAGCCGTGGATCGGGTCGTGCCGCCTTCGGTGAAATGCCCGCGAGCCGGTCACGGTGAGTCCGGGTTCGCGGGCGGCCTCGGTGGCGGTGTGGACGGCGTGGTCGGTGCGCTCGGTCTGGTGGCAGGGGCTCATGTACGTGGTCATCGCGGGGTCGTCCACGTCGACGGGTGTGTGCGGTGACCTCGTGCGGTGTGGCAAAGGATGGTGGGGCCGCCCGATCGGATCGGGCGGCCCCACCGTCTTGGGGACGTTATTCGGCTTCGGGTTCGTCGGGGTGGCGACGCAGGTGCAGTACCGCGGTGATGAGGCCGCCCCAGAGCACGGTGATGGAGATGACCATCATGACGATGGCGCTGGTGGACATCAGTGGTCCCCTTCCTTGTCAGGGGTGTGGTCGGTGGCCGGTTCGGTGCCGACCTGCTCGGGCTCTTCCAGTTGCACCGGGGCCTGGTCGTCCTTGTCCCGGGTGCGGGCGGCGTCGTCGCGGGCGATGGCGTCGGCCCTCTTCCAGGGGAAGCAGGCCATGATGATGCCGAAGACGATGGCACCGATGGCCACGCCCCATCCGGCGGCCAGGAGGAACCCTGTCGGGTAGCCCTCGTAGTTCTCGGTGAGTTCGATGCGCAGGCTGTCCCACATCATGATGCCGAGCAGGATGGGGGTGACCGCGCCCAGGGTGACGCGCCACCAGGTGCCCAGGTGGATGGAGGAGACGGCGTTGACGTGGGCTTGGAAGAGCTTGAGTCGGCGCACCCCCCAGGCGATGAAGACGACCAGGACCAGGCCGGCCAGTGCGATGCCGTACTGGTTGATGAAGCGGTCGAAGACGTCGAGGAAGTGCAGTCCCTCGTGGGTGGGGAAGAGCAGGATCGAGGCCAGGGCGGTGGCGCCACCGACCAGGGCCACGGTCTGGGTGCGGCCCAGCCCGGTGCGGTCTTGGACGGCGGAGACGATGACCTGGACGATGCTGATCAGTGAGGTGACGCCGGCGATGGACAGGCAGGCGAAGAACAGTACGCCGAACAGTGGGCCGCCGAAGGGCAGGCTGGAGATGATCTGTGGGAAGGCGACGAAGGCCAGTCCGATGCCGGAGGTGGCGACTTCGTCGACGGCGGTGCCTGCTGCGGCGGCCATGAATCCCAGGGCGGCGAAGACGCCGATGCCGGCCAGGAGTTCGAAGGAGGCGTTGGCGAACCCGGCGACCATGGCCGAACCGGTCAGGTCGGACTTGCGTTTGAGGTAGGAGGCGTAGGTGACCATGATGGCGAAGCCGATGGACAGTGAGAAGAACACGTGTCCGTAGGCGGCGATCCACACCTTGCCGGTGAGCATGGCCGACCAGTCGGGGGTGAAGAACGCGTTCAGGCCGGTGGCCGCGCCGTCCAAGGTCAGGGCCTGGATGACCATGATGCCGAACAGGAGCACCAGGAGGGGGATGGTGATCCTGTTGATGATCTCGATGCCGCGGCGCACACCGATGATGAGGATGGTCAGGGCGACCAGCCACACGCCGATGAGTGGCCAGGCGACCCCGGAGACGTAGCCCGAGACCGGTCCGGGTTCGGGGTTCATCTGGAGGAAGTCGTTGAAGAAGAACCCGTCGGGGTCGTTGCCCCAGGCCTGGGTGATGGAGAACCAGGTGTAGCGGATCGACCAGGCGATGATGACGGCGTAGTAGATGGCCACGACGAAGCAGATGGCCACCTGCCACCAGCCCAGGGCTTCGGCGGGGCGCCGGATTCGTCGGTAGGACAGGGGGGCCGAGGAGCGGTAGCGGTGGCCGATGCCGTATTCGAGGATGAGGAGTGGGATACCCGCGGTGAGCATCGCGATCAGGTAGGGCAGGAGGAAGGCTCCGCCCCCATTCTCATAGGCGACGTAGGGGAATCGCCAGATGTTGCCCAGTCCGATGGCCGATCCGATCGCGGCCATGAGGAATCCCGCTCGCGTTCCCCATTGCTCGCGAGGCTGTTGCCCCATGTTCAGGTCTCCTAAATCATCCCGTAGTTCGCGACCCGCACGGTAGCAGGATTTGGCCACCTTGGCATCGTTGGGGCTGGTCTGGTGGCTGGATGTTGTTTCTGTGGGGATTTTTGGTGCCGTTTTGTCTTGGGGTGGCGTGGGGGTGGGGGCAAGGGGAGCTAACCGGGTGTGTTCAGGGCGGCTGTGCTCGTGGCCTTCGCTCGCCAGGGGCAGGCGGGGGCGCGCACGGGGTGTGGGGTGCGTGCCCCGAGGATCACCAGCGCATGTGGACCTGTTCGGCGAAGCCGTTCAGGTCGCTCACGGTCAGGGGGGGTGCCGTCGTCGGTGCGTACGGTGCCCCGGTAATGGCCGAAGCATTGGTGGGTGTCGCTGACGATCAGGCCGGTGTCGGTGCGGTCGACGCGTTCGTGGAAGGGGGTGAATACCACGTCGACCTTGTCGGAGGCGGGGGTGTACAGGCGCCAGGGGGCGAGGAAGTCGTCGGGGTCGTAGTCCCAGACGAGTTCTTCACCGATCTTGGTGAGGCGGCCGTCCACGCACAGGGCGTTCTCGGTCAGGCCGGTGCCCTTGGTCCATTGGCCGCCGAACTGTAGGCCCAGGGTGTGGCCGTTGGTGTGTCCGGCGGCGGCGCCCCAGTTCCAGTTGATGTCGTAGGCCAGCGGCCGCGGCCGTGGTCCAGTACGCCGAAGGCGTCGGTGAAGTCGTAGGTGTGCTCGCCCAGTCGAACGGTGCCCGAGGCGGGCAGGGCGGTGTTCTTGGAGGTGTACTGGAAGCGGGTGGGGCTCCAGGGGATGACCACGCTCATGGATTCGTGGCCCGGGGGTGGGCTGATGAGCAGGTCGGCGTGCAGGGGCCCGTGGTCGGTGGTGCAGGAGAAGCGCAGCCGGGTGCCGGTGGGGGTGTCGTCGATGTGGGCGCGGATGGGACCCAAGGCGGCGGTGGGGCCGGCGCCCAGACTGTGGGGGACGCGCACCCCGTGGCCCAGGGGGCGCAGCGCGGTGCGCGAGACCTCCACGGGCGCGGTGGGGTTCGCGTGGTCGAGCAGGTAGACCGAGGTCAGGCCCAGGTAGTCGATGTCGGCGACGGTGATGGCGACCAGGTGGGTGGGGGTGCTCACGCACCAGTACTCCCAGCGTTTGGTGCGTGACCAGCCGGGGATGTGGGTGCGGTGCAGTGGGGTGCGCGACCAGCCCACCGCCCCGGGGTTCAGGCGCCCCTGAGGGGTGCACAGGTCCACGGGTGAGGTGATCTCGCGTTCGTGTGTGGGCATGACCGTCAAGCCTACGGTGTGCGGCCATGGGTGTGGTGGGGTGGGTGGGGCCGGGGCCGTCGGGGCGGCACGGTGAGGGCTCAGGCGGGTTCGTCGATGCCCACCGGGGTCGGGCGGGCACCGATCGCATCGGTGTTACGTCCGAACTCCTGGGCGAGCTCGGCCGGGGGGCGTGCCGTGAGCGGCGTGTCGGGCCGGTAGGTGTTGGGGGTGGTGTTGTCTGTTGTGGACAGAGCGGACAGAGACGGTGTTCGAGAGGGGCGGGACACTCAGGGAATGGGACAATGCGGGCCATGTCGGTTCGTGAACTCGTGATCTTGGGCAGTTCCAGTGCGGTGCCCACCCGTCGTCGCAACCACAACGGGTACTTCCTGCGTTGGGGAGATCAGGGGGTGCTGTTCGACCCCGGTGAGGGCACCCAGCGACAGATGCGCATGGTGGGGCTCGCGGCCTCCGACATCACCCGGATCTGTGTGACCCACTTCCATGGCGACCACAGTCTGGGGTTGCCGGGCATCGTGCAGCGCATCGCCCGTGACCAGGTGTCGCACACGGTAAGGGCCGCCTACCCGAGTGCGGGCCAGGAGTACTGGGAGCGGTTGCGCCACGCCACCTCCTTCGTGGACACCGACGTGATCGTTCCCCAGCCGGTGGGCGGCTCGGGCGGCTGTGTACCTGGCGAGGACGAGCCCTTCACCATCACGGCGTTGCCGCTGCGCCACTCGGTGCCGGCCTATGGGTACCGGTTGGTCGAACCGGACGGGTGGCGGATGCTGCCCGAGCGGTTGGCGCACTTGGGGGTGCGCGGGCCCGACATCGCCCGTTTGCAACGTCAGGGGAGCATCGAGGTGCGGGGGCGTACGGTGGAGTTGGCCGAGTGCGCCCGACCCCGCCCCGGGCAGGTGTTCGCGTTCGTGATGGACACCGGCGAGTGCGAGCAGGCCGTGGAACTGGCGCGGGGCGCGGACATGCTGGTGATCGAGTCGACCTACCTGGACGAGCACGAGGAATGGGCCGAGCGGTACGGGCACCTGACGGCCCGGCAGGCGGGGCGGATCGCGGCGCGGGCGGGGGTGCGTCTGTTGGTGCTCACCCACTTGTCGGAGAGGTATGAGCAGGACCAGGACGGGTTGTTCGTGGCCCAGGCCGCCGAGGAGTTCGATGGGTCGGTGGTGTTGGCCGCGGACCTGGACCGGATCGCGTTGCCGGCCCGACGTTGAGCCGTGGGGGCCTGGAGCTGGGTGTTGACGTTCTCGCGTGTGCGCCCGAGGTGAGGTCGGTGTTGGTGCGCTGAGGTCGGGTCGGGTTCAGTGCCGGTCCAGGGCCCGAGAGTGTGGTGGGTCGCCTTCGTCGGTCGGTGTGGTGGTCGGTTCGTCGGGATCGCTCGCCGCGGTGGTGGTCGGGGTGGGGGGCACCGCGGTCTGAGCGATGAACGCCCCGGTCACGATCACCATCGCGCCCAGCAACTGCATGGTGTTGAGCGCCTCACCGAGCAGGATCCAGGCCAGCACGATGGCGGTGACCACCTCCAGGTAGGCCACACCTCCGGCGACCTGCGGGGACAGGCGCTTGATCGCCGAGACCCCGAGGAAGTAGGCGATGGCGGTGCACACCAAGGCCAGCCACGAGGCGAGGGCCCACCCGGGCAGGGTGAGAGAGCCCAAGGGCAGAGGGGCGCCCAGCAGATGCCAGGGCAGGGTCCAAGGGCGGGACAGAAGGCCCAACACCACACCGGCGATCAGCGCACCGAAGGCGATGACCGCCAACGGGTCGGTGTCCTCTCCCATGGCATCGCCCAACAGGAAGAACGCCGCCTGGGCGGCGGCCGCACCCAACGCCAGACCCACCCCGATGGCGTCCAGGCGCATACCGGCCCACACCTCCAACAGCAGGCCCAGCCCGGCCACCGCCGACACCACACCGATGACGGCGGCGGGGGAGACCCGGTTGCGGCGCACCACACGCACCCAGAGCAGTACCAGGACCGGGCCCAGGAACTCCAGCAGCAGGGCGACACCGACGGGGATGCGGGCGATGGCGGCGAAGTACAGGGCCTGGACTCCGGCCATGGGGAAGAGGCCATAGGCCAGCAACAACAGGGGGCGGCGCGGGACCAGACGCCAGTGGCGCAGGGCCACCGGCAGCAGGATCAGTGCGGCGCCGGCCACCCGTAGCCAGGTGACATGGAGCGGGTCCATGCCGGCGTCCAACAGGGGGCGGGCGAAGACCCCCGAACCGCCGAAGGCCAGAGCCGAGGCGAGGGCGAAGGCCAGCCCGGAGGGGCGGTGGCGGGTGGGGAGGGCGGACACGCGGGGACACTCCAGGAGCAAGGTGGGATGAGGGGACGACCGGGAGTGGATTCGAGGTCGCCTCGAGCTTAGAGGAGAGCCTTGGGCGTGGCCGATGGCAGGTGCGCCCGGTCGGTCTCATCGACGAGGTGTCCTAGGTCGAATGCGGGCCGTTGGAGTGATGTGGCCGCGTCCGGCACGGGATCGTTCGCAGGCCGGGCGTTGGGGGCGGGGTGATTCAGGTCCAGGGCAGGGGGACCGGCACCGGTATCGAGCCTTCCTCCAGGGAGCGGGCGCCGGCCACCCCCACCAGGGACGCGGCCACGGCCTCGCGCACCCCCACCGGTGGTGGCGCACCCTCTTCCACGGTCGCGCGCAGCCCTTGGAGGACGAGCACCGTGCCCTCCTGTCCTCGTTCCACGGCGACGTCGTCCACGAGTACCGGAGGGGCGATGTGTTCGTCCTCCCGGGTGTGCCCGTCCGCGCGCGCCCATCCCGGGTGACGCACCCGCACCGACCAGGCGCTCTCGCCGAGGCTTCGCCCCGCTTCGGCGGCTGCGCGTGTGCCGTGCACCGAGATCCGGCTCCAGTGCGAGTCCGGTTCTCCCTGAAGGAAGCCGTTGCGGGTCAGGGCCAGCGCCCCGGTGGACAGGCGCACCGCCATCACCGAGGCCTGTCTGGGAGAGGCGGTGTGCACGGTGAAGGCGGTGACCTGCACCGGCAGGGCTTCGGTGATCGCCAGGATGGGCGATAGCGAGTGCGTGCAGTAGGCGCTCGGAGCGATACGGCCACGCCAGTGTCCGGGGTCCCCGATCAGGTCTTGGACCGTTCGGGGGGCCATGGCGTGCAGATAGTCCGCTTCGATGAGGTCGATCTCGCCCAACGTGCCCTCTTGGGCCAGTGTGCGTAGGAGTCGCGTGTGCGGGTGCAGGACGTAGTTCTCCGCGAAGGAGTAGGTGGCCGTGCTCGCCTGGGCGGTGGCCAGGAGTTCGGCTCCCTCCCGGGCGTCGACGCAGGCCGCGGTCTCTGAGAGTACGTGGACGCCATGTTCGAGGAAGGTGATGGCCAGGGGTGCGTGGGAGTCGAAGTCGTTGGTGAGCAGGACCGCGTCCAGATCCTGGTGGAGCAGGTCGCGCCAGTGCGCGACCAGGGTCAGGGTGGGCAGTTGCGCGCCGGCGTTTCGCGCCGTGGCGGGGTCCACGTCGCAGCCCGCGACCACTTCGATGCCGATTCGTTTCGCCCATCGGGCCATGTGCAGTCCCTGGCGAAGGCCCACCACTCCCATACGCATGGGTCGATGATCCCCGTACCGGTGGCGTGGGGCCACCGGTTTTCCAAGGCGGGGCGCGGGAGATGGGATTCGTTCACCGGGTGGGGCCTGGTCGCGAGCCGATGGTTTCAGGCACGTGTGGTCGGCAACTCCAGCAGGGTCTGGCCGGGGATGGAGGCGTCGGGGCGGCGATAGCGTGCCAGGCAGCGGCGGCAGTCGACCCCGGTGGCGGCGGCGCGCAGGCGCAGTGGGTCCACGGCGGCGTGGCATCCGGTGGCCGGTACCGACACCCCTGCCCACAGATGGCTGGTGAGGGTGTGCACGATCTCGCCGGAGCCGATGGTGACGCCCTTGGCGCCGGTCAGGCCGGCGCGGTGGCGGTTCAAGACCGCCATCAGGTGTTCGACGTCGGTCCGTCCCGCCTGTGGGGTGGGGCCGTTGGGCCCGAAGACGGTGTTGTCCATGGTCGGAAGGATGCCCGTCAAGTGGGGCGGGAACACCTCGACAGGCCGTGCCCGTGGACAATGGGGTTCAGTCGAACAGAGCGCGCAGCAGGCGGGGCTCCTGTTGGGTGAGCCAGTCGTTGCGTCGGTCCCAGCGGGCCCAGCCGCCGAAGCGTTCCAGGTCGCGGATGAACAGGGTGTTGCCGCTCTCGACCATGGTGCGCACGAAGGCACGGGAGACTTCGTTGTTGGTGATCGCTGATGAGGCTGGTGCGCACCCCGCAGTCGATGGCGCCTTCGCCCTGTTCGATTTCCCCCGTCCAGAGCCGGGCATAGTCTCAATTCCCACCGTGGTGGAGGCGCTGTACGTTGAAGACGGAGACTACTTCGACAAACACGCGCTGATCTTCGATGCCGTCCAGAACCTGGCGTTGGACCCGCAGAGGTCGCTAGACCTGATCGGTTCCATCGCCGACGAGCACGACAAGCGAGCCTGAACATGTTGCTGGAGTTCCGTAAGTCCTCCTACTCCACCAGCGGTGACAACTGCGTGGAGATCGCCCCCATCCTCAACTTCCGTAAGTCCTCCCATTCGTCTGGGCATGAGAACTGTGTGGAGGTCGCGGGCCTGCCCACGGGTGCCGCCATTCGTGACTCCAAGTACCCCGAACTGGGTTTCCTCCCTGTCGGGGCCGGTGAGTGGGACTCCTTCACCCGTCTGGTCGCCGCCGAAGCTCCCGACGCCTGACCCGAGCGTTTCCCGGTGGTGGGCCGTTTCCCGGTCCGCCACCGATCGGCGACACAGCGCCCGATCCGGTGTTCCACCAGATCCGGGGCGTGGCACGATCGGCTGATGACCGACTTCCTCACCCGAGAACAGCTCGCCCGCCGTACCTCCGCCGCCGTGCAGGCCGCAGTCGGAGCCGGACGCGACCTCGGACTCACGGTGACCGAACCCCGACTCCTCCACGACCTGTTCTCCGTGGTCGTGCACCTGGCGCCCTCCCCCGTCGTGGCCCGGATCCCCACCGTCCTGCCGCAATCCACGAGCCTGGAATCCCTGGCCGCACGCCAAAGCGCGGAACTGGACGTGACCCGGTGGCTGGACGAACAGGGCGTCCCCGTGCTCCCGCCCAGCCCCCTCGTGCCACGCCGACCCGTCCAGCGTGACGGGTTCTCGATGACGTTCTGGCAGTACGTCCAGGAGAACCGTGACAAGGAACCCGACTACGCGGTCAACTCCGAGAGCACCGCGAACCTGCACGCCGCCCTGCGCGACTACCCGGGGCGGCTGACGTTCCTGGGCGCGGCCGATCCGCACTCGCTCTCGGCCGGCCTGGATCAGCTGGAGAAGAGCCCCGACCTCATCTCCCCTCAGGACTTGGACCGCGCCCGTCGTGAGTGGCGGGTCCTGGAGCCCGTCGCCGGCTCACGCGCGGAGTTCGAGAAGGCGTTTCCGGGCATCGACCTACAGCCCGTCCATGGTGACTCCCCGCCCGCGAACATCTTCGCAGCGGTGGACGGGGATCGCTACGCCGACTTCGAGCTGGTCTCGCTGGGCCCGGTGGAGTGGGACCTGGCCGCGTTGGGACCGGAGCTGGAGGCCTCCTACAACCGTGGCGCGCGACGTAACGGGCAACGTGAGCTCGATGAGGACGTGCTGTCCTTCGTCAACGCGGTGGGGGCACTGCGAGTGATCGCCACCCTCGAACTCGTCCCGAAGCTGCCTCTGCTGGCGCAGTACCTGAACCCGGCCGTCGACCAGTGGCGAGCCACACCGTTCACCACCGGCCTGCCAAGGCCGGCCGACTGACTCCGGTGGGCTGATTCGGGTGGATGGGTGCCCGCCGGACGTCCCCCTGCCGATCTGTGTCGGGATGCTACCCGGTTTGAGGGTTTTCCTTATGAATCCTGGCCATTTCAGGAAAAAGTCCAAATAGGAACTTCAGGGATACCGTTGAAGGTATGGATTTCGACATCGAAGATGCCACCCGAGCCCTCGACGTCAACGCCGTCATGGACCTGTTGCCACAACGGCCACGGCTGCTGGCCTTGGGCGAGCCCGCCCACCGCCAAGGCACGCTGCTGAACCTGCGCAACGACCTCTTCCGAGAGCTCGCCGAACAGTACGGCTACCGCACGATCGCGATCGAGAGCGATTGTCTGAGGGGCCTGGTCGTGGACGAGTACGTCACCGGTGGCCCGGGCACCCTGGAGGAGGTGCTGGAGCGCGGATTCAGCCACCAATGGGGCGCCGACCAGGGCAACCGTGACCTGGTGCGCTGGATGCGTTCCCACAACGAGGGCCGGCCCGCCCACGAACAGGTTCGCTTCGTCGGCTTCGACGGCCCGTTGGAGATCACCGGTGCCCAGAGCCCACGCCAGGCCCTGATCGCGCTGCACGGGTTCCTCTCCACCCACGTGGAATCGGGGCTGTTGCCCTGCACCGCACACACCCTGCACGACCTGCTGGGCGCCGACGAACAGTGGACCGAACCCGAGGCCATGATGGACCCCACCCGATCTGTGGGACGCTCCGCCGAGGCCGACCGACTGCGACTGATCGCCCACGACCTGGTGGCGCTGTTGGAGGAGGACGCCCCGCACCTGATCGCGAAGACCTCGCAAGAGGACATGGAGCGGGCGCGCCTGTACGGGCGTACCGCCACCGGTCTGCTGCGCTACCACCACTGCATGGCCGACACCTCACCGGCCCGCATGTCCCGGTTACTGAGCGTGCGCGACGCGATGATGGCCCACAACCTCCTGGCCACCGCCGAACGCGCGGCGACGATGGTCCACGCCCACAACGCCCACCTGCAAAGGCACCAGAGCAGCATGGACATGTGGCAGGGGCGGGTGCGATGGTGGAGCGCCGGAGCGCTGCTGAACGCCCGCCTGGGCCAGGAGTACGCCTTCCTGCACACGGCACTGGGCACCCTGTCGGGCCAGGGCGTGGACACTCCACCGCCGCACACCATCGAAGGGCTGCTGCATGAGCTGGAGGGCGACCATCACCTGGTCGATCCCCGGCCCCTGGCCCGGGCCTTGGAGGGCGCCCCGCTCCGACCTCGTGAGTCGCCCTGGTTCGGATACGCCCCACTGGCCCCGGCCCACTTGGCCGGAATCGACGGCCTGGTGTTCGTCAAGCACGTGGCCTAGAGGCACTGACCACAGAGGTCGAGTACATCTAGGACCCGAACCGTTCGAGTACCGTTCGCGCCGTCTCCAGTTGGACGTCCCTGACCTGGGCGAAGAGTGCGAAATCCCGGGGGTGTTCCTCGATCAGGTCCTCTTGCTCCGCCGCCTCCGCCTCGCGCCAGACCTCGACCACCGAGGCGTCCTCCTTACAGGCCACGTCCGCCGTGGCCACCTCTCTCTCCTGCGTTGACGGATCGTCCTCCCCTTCCGCCCAACGCTCCTCGGCCCAGGCCTCGGGCGGAGTGGGATAGTCCAAGCCCCGCTCCGCCATGCACGCGCTCCAGGCGGAGAAGGCGTCGACCACCGGGGGCGCGCTTCGGGAGGTCTCGAAGCTCGCGTGGATGTAGGAGTTCAACAGGTCGTAGTCCATGTCGGGGACACCCGCCGTGATGTCCCCGGCCGCCTCTTCGAGGCACCCGGTTTCGCCCTCGCTCCCGTGGGCCGCTCGGTGCTCGGTGGCCAGGAGGGTGAGCCGCTCTTGCCGCGTCTCCTCCACGAGGACCTCGTCCGCCGCCCCCGGCGGGGCGCCGTAACCGTACTGTCGGGCCACCTCCATCTCGATCACTCCGTATCGACGTCGGTGCGCGGGGTCGGTCCCCTCCTCCTCGGGGGCGGGGAGCACCTGCCAGTCCATGCCGTGTCTTCGCATGCAGTCGCGCACGAGCAGGTCCTCGGCGTAGTCGAGTGTTCGCATTTGGAAGGGGGAGAGCGTGTACTCGTCGAAGGGCAGGGTCAGCGACCGCACCCTCTGATCGGCGGGAAGGTAGCGGTCCCCGCCTTCCCCATCCTGTACGCCGCAGGCGGCGAGTCCGAGGGCAAGGCACAGCGACCCGGCCACCGAAAGAAGTCTGTTCATCGGTTTGTTCGGGCTTGGAGACCCGGTCCTTCAGGTCCGGGAGGAAACGCCCTATTCCTTCCATCGGTTCTTCATCGGCATGGTGCCGGGAAGGCCGCGCCCGACTTCCCCGGCACGCTGATCACCAGACCTTGATCGAGCTGATCTTGTTGTCGAATCCGTTGTCGGTCAGATCCTTGTCGGAGGAGTTCTTCTGGGCGTAGTAGGACGCCCCCTTGTATTCTGCGTGCTCGTAGAAGGAGGCGTTGCTGGACTTCTGGTTCTTCATGGAACTGGCGTTGTCATTGACGCTACGGCAACCCGACCCGCTCCAGCAGTTGCCGGCCAGGTTGCGGTCGCTGCCGGAGGTCCGCCAGGACCCGCCCTTGTAGTCGTCGTGCTCGTAGAGGTAGATGTAGGTGGCCTGCGCCTCGACCATGGGGACGCTCGCGGCCGAGGCCGTCGGGGCCGTACCGAGCACACCGGCGACGGCGACGGCGGCCACCATCGCTGCGGTGGCGAACAGTCGCTTGTTGGCAGACATGGATTCCCTCTCTCGGTTGGAGACGCCAATAGTTACCACGGCCGGAATGTCCCGGTCGCGCTTCGCGGCGCCCCCAACGACATTAGGCGAGGAGTTCGATCATGAAAAGGAAAAGCCTTGGCCACATTAGGCCGTCGTCGGCATGACATTCCGGGATTCAGAGCCCATATTGGAGCAATTGCGGATAAAAATTAATGCCCAACAGCATTACTGAATTCGCTGGTCGCCATGATTGGGCAGAGGAGACAGCAACGGGTGTGGTCGCCGTTCACCCGCGCCGGGGCCACGCGGTCCGACCTCCTCGGGCGGACCCGGGCGCGCCGCGCCCGCGGGGGTCGTCCACAGGCGACTTCGTTCCTCTTCCCCCGCCCGCCTCGAAAACCTAGCGTGAAGGGGTGAGCGAAACTCCCAGTACCCCCTCGCCCCACCCCTTCGACGTCGACAGCTTCCTGGCCCGGCCACTGGTGGCCCGCGTGGCCACCACCAACGCCTCGGGTGCGCCCACCGTCAGACCGGTCTGGTTCCTGTGGGAGGAAGGGGTGTTGCGGTGGATCACCGGTGAGTACTCGGTCATGGTCAAACACCTGGAACGCGACCCACGCACCGCCGTGGTGATCGACACCTGTGACCTGCGACGTCAGGAGTACCTACAGGTGATCATGCGGGGCAGAGCCGAAGTGGTGCCCTTCGACCGGGCCCTGGCCAGACGCAAACTCCGTCGCTACCTGGGCGAGGAGGAGAGCACCTGGCATCCGGACTTCCAGCACTTCGCCGACGACGCCCGCCTGGTGCGCCTGGTCCCCGAACGCACCGTGGTCAAGGACCTGTCCAAGACCCTGCCCTGACCGTGCGTATCGGACGCGGACCGGCCGCACCAGAATCGGTCCTGGTGCGGCCGGTCCGCTACCGGGCAGGACGGTCGCGATGACTCTGGTCGACGATCCTGCGAAGCGCGGCGAGATGGTTTTCGATGGCCGCGCGCCCGGTGTCGGTCAGTCGCAGACTGGTGCGCGGGTACTTGCCCACGTAGCCCTTGTGCACCTCTACGTATTCGTGCGTCTCCAGCTTCCCGATCTGCTTGGACAGGGCCGACTTGGACAACCCCGCACCCTCGCGCACGAAGGAGAAGTCCGCCCAGTCGCTGGAGGCGAGCAACGCCAGGATCTTCAACCGTGTGGCGTCGGCCAGCAACGGGTCGATCTCCACGGACCTAACCTCGCTTTTCCGGCCTGGTCATCCACCACTTGGCGAAGGGCGGACCCGCCAGGGCGAGCAGCAGGCCCACCACGGCCCCCGAGATCGGATAGGTCTGGCCCAGCAGGCTCGAAACGGCCGTGTTGATCGAGATGAACAGCGCCAGCACCACGAGGATGAGCACGAGCGAGAGCGTTCGTCGTCGACGGCCGGCGATGCCGGTCAGCCGTGCGCGATTACCGGTGAGCCATCCCCATCGAGCGGACCTGTTGAGCACCGCGGCCAGCAGGCCCACCACGACCAACCCCCAGGAGAGGTAGGTGCCCATCTCCGGACTCATGAGCCAAAAGAGCACCGACGCGGCGAACACCGCGATGCCGGCCACGGCCCAAGGACCGCGCTTGTGCACCAGTGCGGCGGAGGCCTCCCGCTTCGCCTCGTCGACTTCCTTCAGGTTCCGCTCCGCGTCGGAGGGGTCGATGTGATTCATGTTGTCCTCCACTCACCTAGTTTCCTTGAAGGAAACAGTAAGGTCCGGGGCGCTCCCCGCGCAACCCTTGTGGCGACCCCGATCGCGCCTTCGGTGGAGTCGGGCAGGTGGGGGCGCTCATGGCTCCTGGGTCGAACCACAGGTCAAAGCCCCGCTTCGATCACCCCCGGACAGCCGGCCGGCGCCACGAAAATACGCGTGCGGGAGGGGGCGGCGACTGCCAACATGAGCCGGGCGCACGCCCCACCACCCGGAAGGACACACGTGCCCGCTCCCGACCCGAACCGGCTCCACCCCACCACCCGACCCGACCTGACCAACGTGGTCTTCCTGCGAGCCCAGATCACCTCGGAGCTGATCGAGGTGGGCGAGTACACCTACTACGACGACCAGGGCAGCGGGGTTCCCTTCCAAGACGCCTGCGTGCTGTACAACCACGGCCCCCAACGATTGGTGATCGGCCGCTACAGCGCCATCGCCCCGCAGGTCACCTTCCTGATGCCGGCCGGAAACCACCCCATGATCGGTCCTTCCACCTACCCGTTCACGATGTTCGGCGGCGAGTGGGGCGAGCGCACCCTGGACACCTACCTGTCGATTCCGGCCTCGCCCGACACCCGGATCGGCAACGACGTGTGGATCGGCCGAGGCGCCACCATCATGCCGGGGGTGAGCATCGGCGACGGCGCGATCGTCGCCGCGCGCAGCGTGGTGGTCAAAGATGTCGAACCCTACGCCCTGGTGGGAGGCAACCCCGCACGCCACCTGCGCTCGCGCTTTGACGAACAGGACGTGGCCCTGCTGTTGGAGGCCCGCTGGTGGGACTGGCCGGTGGAAGCGGTCACCGAACACGCCGCGCAGATCATGGGCGGAACCCCCGCCGAGCTGGCGCGGATCGCCCGCCAGGTCCGGGCGGGCTGATTACGCCCCTACTCGCCGGTGGCCCCGTCGATGCGCTCCCGCAGCAGGTCGGCGTGGCCGTTGTGGCGGGCGTACTCCTCGATCATGTGCACCAGCACCCACCGGTGCGAGCAATCCTCACCGTGACGTTGCCGCTTACCGATGGCCTCCAGCCGAAGTGCCGCCGAGACCTCGCGCGCGTGGGCGACCTCGGCGTGCCACAGGGCGAAGGCCTCCTCCACCGAGGCGGTCTCCACCTGGGAAAAGTCGGCGTGGGGGTCATCAGCGCTCTTGATGGGGTCGGGCACCTCACTGCCCTCCAGGGTGTAGCGGAACCAGGCCCACTCCACCGAGGCCATGTGCCGCACCAGGCCCAGCAAGGACAGATCCGAGGGAGGCACCGAACGTTCGCGCAGTTGCGCCCGGCTCAGACCTTGACACTTGACCTCCAGGGTCTGGCGGTGCCAGTCCAGCCAGTTGGCGAGCATGAGGCGTTCGTCGGCGATGAAGGGCGGGTCTGCTCGTGGATCTTTCATGGGCCACGACCCTAAAGCCCCGCATCCGCCCGGGCCACGGGTTTTCCACCCGCCCCGGTCAAGGGCCAAAGACCCTGTGGGAGCGCTACCGATGGCCCAATAGGATCATCATTCATGAAGACAAGAGAACTCGGCCCCCTCGGCCCTGTCGGCGTCGTGGGTTTCGGCGCCTGGCAGATCGGTGACGCCTGGGGCCAGGTCAGCGAAACCGATGCCATGGACGCCCTGCGAACGGCCGTGCAGGAGGGTGTCACCTTCATCGACACCGCCGACGTCTATGGCGATGGGCGTAGCGAGCGCCTGGTGGGCCGATTGCTCCAGGAGCACCCCCACCTGAGGGTGGCGACCAAGATGGGCCGACGCATGGCCCAAGAGACCGCCCACTACAACCCCGGCAACTTCCGCGCCTGGAACGACGACTCGCGCCGCAACCTGGGCGTGGACACCATCGACCTGGTGCAGCTGCACTGCCCGCCCAGCGCCGTTATCGACTCCGACCAGGTCTTCGACGACCTGGACGCCATGGTCACCGAGGGCCGCATGCGCGCCTACGGGGTGTCGGTGGAGACCTGCGAGCAGGCCCTGGCCGCCATCGCCCGCCCGGGCGTGGCCAGCGTGCAGATCATCCTCAATGCCTTCCGACTCAAGCCGTTGGAGAAGGTCCTGCCCGCCGCCAAGGCCGCCGGGGTGGGCGTGATCGCCCGCGTCCCGCTGGCCAGCGGCCTGCTCACCGGCGGGTACACCCCCACCAGCAGCTTCGGAGAGGACGACCACCGCAACTTCAACCGTCAAGGCCAGGCCTTCGACCAGGGCGAGACCTTCTCCGGCGTCGACTTCGCCACCGGTCTGGCGGCCGTGGAACGCCTGCGCCCCCTGGTACCCGACGGCGCCACCATGGCACAGTTCGCGTTGCGCTGGATCCTGGACCAGGAAGGGGTGAGCACCGTGATCCCCGGGGCCCGCAACGCCGACCAGGCCCGCGGTAACGCCGCCGCCGCACAGCTGCCGCCGTTGGACGCAACGACCCATCAGCGGGTGCGCGAGGTCTACGACGAGCTCATCCGCCCCCAGGTGCACGAGCGCTGGTGAGCACACCCGGTGCACCCACCCGAGTCGGATCGGGTGCACCGGGCAGGTCCCCCGGACCGAGCCCCAAGGCTTGAGCCAGCTGCATTCGTGCCAGGGACGCGCCTGTGCGGGCCACGTCGTGGCCTTGCCCGGGCGCTGTACCCGGGGCGGCCCTGGGTCCCCCTTCCTCGAAGGAGCGCCCACCGCGCCGCATCGAGGCGCCCATCCGCTCCAACAGCTTCGGATCCAGTTCGCCCTGGTCGGGGTCGGCAGTCGGTGGAAGAGGATCTTGGCCCGAGCGTGGCGAGGGGATCAACCCCTTCAGCGCCCCTCGCCCCTCAGCGGGGGCCTCGATGGGAGGCGGCGCTTGGGGGTGCACGATCTCGCCTGGAACGTCGCGGCAGGGCCCCTGACACAGCAGGCAGCGCCCACCGGGGTGGTTGCGTACCCCCGGGTGCTCGGGACAGGTTTTGTCGGCCTTGCCCAGAGCGTCGAGTATGAACTCCGAGGGCCGATCGAACAGGTCGCTATCGTCCTGGCCTTGGCCGGAGTCGGGCCAAGGCTCGGGCGCAACGCCCCAGTCCACGCCCGTGTTCCAGGGCCGGTGCACTCCTCGCCCCAAATGCCCGTCCAGGAACGCCTGCGCGCTGCTCAGGTTCCCCATGCGTCGCATCAGGGCTCCGAAGGGGCGACCCAGGTCGCCTATCCCGGACAAGAGCACACGCACCTGCTCCAGTGGCAGCCCGGCCTTCAGTAGCCGCTCCGCCCTACGTTGCAGAGCCGACCGGTCCGTCTGAGGGCGCAGCAGCGACCGGTCGGGGATACGCGCCAACAGATCCCACAGCCCATCGTTGCGTTTTTCGAGCTTTTCAGGCGAGGTGGTCTTTTCGGGCGACTCTGGGGCGGTAGAGGTTTCAAACTCGGACGGACCCCCTTCTCCCCTGTTGCTTGTCCGGTGTTCCCTTCTAGTAGTTGACCCACCGCTGTCCGACTGTCGATCGGGTGACTGTCCAAAATCGTCAAGTCCGAGCTGTGGGGTGTCGTAGGCGGTCACCTCCGTGACCAGACGCCGGCCACGACGCTTCTTCTCTCGGAACAGGTAGGCGTAATCGGCGAGTTCGTTGAAGGCCCTCAGGTAAGCCTCGCGACCCTGGGCGCGATCTCCCCGCGCCCGACGGGCCCTGCGCCACAGACCCTCGGCGGTCACATCGGCGTTGAAGGCGTCGGTGTTGGACAACGCGCCGATCAAGATCATTTTTGCCAGGGGGCTCAAGCGCTCGTCCCGGATCAGCGCATTGGGAATCCGGGTGTAGTTCGACCTGATTTTGCTGCGTATGACCTTCATCGTTCACCCCCGACCGGAGCGAAGGTGAAGAGGTTTCGCGTAAGCGCCTGTGAGTGGGGGCGGGAGAAGTTACACTTCAACACGCACCGCCTTCCTGCGTCTGAGGAGTCGGTGAGCCGCATCCCTGCTTGTGGCAGGGATCGGTCAGGGGCTGCCCACCGGTGCTGCTAACACCAGGGCGGCCCCGAACTCTTTTTCGGGTGTGCCAACTCATGTACGGATAGCCGAGGAGTATCGTACGAACACCAGTTCGTACGACCTCGACGTGAAGAACTTTGGCACACCCTCGCAAGGCACGCGGGGCTTTTCCCTGAAAAACTCCTCCCCATCGATTTTTCGCACCCAAAAAACACCCGTTTCCCGCAAAAGGGAAACCTTCCGCGATCCGACAAGAGCGGAGCAAATCGACAAAAAGCCCCGCAGGCCCATCAGGGCCCACGGGGCTTTCACGACAAACCGAACGCTAGATGAGGCCCTGGGCCAGCATCGCGTCGGCGACCATCTCGAACCCGGCCAGGTTGGCGCCCAACACGTAGTCGCCCTTGGCGCCGTGCCGCTCGGCGGCCTCCTCACACCGGTCGTGGATCCCGGCCATGGTCTCGGCCAGCTCCGACTCGGCGTGGTCGAAGGACCACGAGGTACGGCGCGCGTTCTGACGCATCTCCAGCACACTGGTGGCCACACCACCGGCGTTGGCCGCCTTACCCGGGGCGAAGAACACCTTCGCCTCACGAAATACCTGCACCGCCTCAGGCGTGGTGGGCATGTTCGCGCCCTCCGACACCGCCAGCACACCGTTGTTCACCAGCGTCTTGGCGGCGGTGGCGTCCAACTCGTTCTGGGTGGCGCACGGCAGGGCCACGTGGCAGGGCACGTCCCACACACTGCCGCCCTCCACGTACTTGGCACCCGGGCGACGGTCGGCGTAGACGCTGATGCGCTCACGGTCGACCTCCTTGATCTGCTTGAGCAGATCAAGGTCCAGCCCGGCCTCATCGACCACGTAGCCGGCCGAGTCCGAGCAGGCCACCACGGTCGCGCCCAACTGCTGGGCCTTTTCCACCGCGTAGATGGCGACGTTGCCCGAACCGGACACCACCACCTTGAGTCCGTCCAACCCGCGCCCGTTGCGCTCCAGCATGCGCTGGGTGAACATGACCGTCCCGTACCCCGTGGCCTCGGTACGCACGGCCGAGCCGCCCCAGTCCATACCCTTGCCGGTGATGACCCCGGCCTCCCAGCGGTTGCTCAGCCGCCGGTACTGCCCGAACATGTAGCCGATCTCACGGGCACCCACACCGATGTCACCGGCGGGGATGTCGGTGTACTCGCCCAGGTGACGGTGCAGTTCGGTCATGAACGACTGGCAGAACCGCTCGATCTCGTTGTCGGAGCGACCCTTGGGGTCGAAGTCGCTGCCGCCCTTGCCGCCGCCGATGCCCATGCCGGTCAGAGCGTTCTTGAAGATCTGCTCGAAGCCCAGGAACTTGACCACGCCCAGGTTCACACTGGGGTGGAAGCGCAGACCGCCCTTGTAGGGGCCAAGGGCGCTGTTGAACTCCACCCGGAAACCCCGGTTGACGTGGATGCGGCCCTGGTCATCGCGCCAGGGTACGCGGAAGATGATCTGACGCTCGGGCTCGCACAGGCGCTCCAGGACACGCTCGGTGGCATAGCGCGGGTACATGGACAGCGCCGGAGACAGACACTCCAGCACCTCCAACACCGCCTGCTGGAACTCCGGCTCGTCGGGGTTGCGGCGTGCCACGTGCTCGAAGGCACTACGGACACCCGGGTGGTGGTCCTCCCGGGCACCATGGGAAAACGGCATGCGAGTACGTTCCCTTCTCAACATTGGAACGGGCGCCCCGCACGCCGTTGTACCGGGAACCTCTTCATCCATCGAAATCTAGGTGGGATACCGCCTCAAAGGGCCCATACAGGCGGTAACCGCCCCCTATGCTTCCAGTGTATTACCTTGATATGAACATACCCCTCTGGCCTGGCTCGAAGGACGCACCGACTCCTTCGGCCCCGCCTCCAGGCACGCCCAGGGCCGGTCACGACACCCTCGTACAGTGTCCCCGCACAGGGTCGACGCCCCTGGGTATACCCATCCTGAGCACCCCATTGCGTCACACCACTCACTCGGGCCCCACCCACATCCTCGCAGGCCGGGACACCGGTGCAAAGAGCCGATAACGTGACCGTGCCCGGGCCCCGCGATGAACCACGGGTGGCCGCGTAACCCGCCGTGAGTCGGCCCGACGCCAAGGAGCGCCCACCATGCCCGGTGACCAGGACCACCCACTCCAGGGCGGCATGATGAGACCCAACGACCCTGCGAGTCGGCGGCACCACCGCAGGTGGTGGTGCCGCCCGTTCGCATGGCCGCGCCAGAGCAGGGGGTTCGGGACGGAAAACCCGTTGGTCACCGGGGATCGCACCACCACAATGGCCCCATGGTCGATCGACACTTCTCCCACCCGGACCTGGCCGAGCTCTATGACCACTTCAACCACTGGCGGGTCTCCCCACAGGACGACTTCTACCTCGATCTCGTGCTGAACGCCCGCTCCGTACTGGACGTGGGATGCGGGACCGGCAAGATCCAACGAGTGGCCCGGGAGCGTGGGCACACCGGCCGCCTGGTGGGATTGGACCCGGCCGAGGCGATGCTGGAGGTCGGCCGCCGGGACCGGGATGACATCGAGTGGACCCTGGGCGACCTGGTCGCGGGCCCCTACGACGGGGAGAGCGAGCCGTTGGGGGAGGGCACGTTCGACCTGGTGATCATGTCCGGTCACGCCTTCCAGGTGTTCACCACCGACGAGGAGGTGCGCGCCAACCTGGCCGCCGTGCGCAGCGTGCTGTCCGAGGATGGCCGGTTCGTGTTCGAGACCCGCAACCCGGCCGTGCGCGGTTGGGATGCTTGGAGTCCCGAGCGTGTGCGCACGGTGGACGGTCCCGGCGGACTCAAGGCGACCTGTGTGCACCGGCTGCGCGAGGTGGAGGGCGACCTGGTCACCTTCACCTCCGACTACAGCGTCCAGGGGTGGGCCGAACCGGAGGTTGCCCGCAGCACCCTGCGTTTCCTGGACGCCGAGCGTCTGAACGCCTTCCTGGCCGAGGCCGGACTGAGTGTGAGCGCCCAGTACGGGTACTGGGACCGCACCCCGCTCACACCCGCCAGCCCGGAGATCATCACCTTCGCCCGCCCCGCCTGAGCCACGGTGCGCCGACGGCAACTCAGGGGGCGAAGGGCCCACCCGGGGCGAAGACGCGCTCGGCGAACCGTGTACCGATCCTCCGGTGGGCTGGGGTGTCGGGGTGCAGGCCGTCGGGCAGGGGCAGTTCGGCGAAGTCTGCCTTCCCGTACAGCTCGCGTCCGTCCAGGTAGTGCAGGTTCGCATCGTGTGCGGCGCGTTGGGCCACGACCCGTTCCAATTCCCGACGGATGTTGGTGAGGGTGAGCCGGGTGGGGTCGCTCGGATCTCCGGTGGCCTTGAAGGCGACCCGGCCCTCCTTGAGGGCATCCATGTCCATCGCCCCCGGCCCCGGGGTGTGTTCGTGCATGGGGCAATACAGCGGGGAGACCACCAGCAGCGGAGTGTCAGGGTGGCCCTGGCGCAGGGTGTCGAGGAACCCGTGCACGGCCGGGCCCAGCGCGCGCATCCGCATCAGGTCGGCGTTGGCCAGGTTGATGCCGATCTTGACGCTGACCAGGTCGGCCGGAACCTCGCGCATGGCCGAGGCGGTGAAGGAGTCCAGCAGGGCGCTGCCGCCCAGCCCCAGGTTGACCAGGTCCGCCGCGCCTTGGTCGGCGGCGATCGCCGGCCAGATGGCGGTGGGGTTGGTGGCGTTGGAGCCATGGCTGATCGAGCTGCCGTGGTGCAGCCACACCCGGCCCCCGGAAACGGCGAGGGGTTCGACGGGGGCGTCGGTGCGCAAAGCCACCAGTTCGGTGGTCTCGTCGTGCGGCAACCAGATCCGCACGTCCTTGAGGCGCTCTTCCAGGCCTTCGAAGCGCACGGTACCGGGGTCGCCTCGAACGGGGGTGAACGTCCCGGTGTTCACGTCGATCCGCAGGACGTCGCCTCCACTGATGGTGCCCTGTGCGGTGAGTTCACCGTCCACGCGCAGGTCGTAGATCCCGTCCGGGCGGGGTGGTGCGCCCGCGTAGTGGCGTTTGGTGGGGATGGCGTCCAACTCGATCACGGTGGCGCGGGTGCGCATCGCCAGGTGCACCCCGGAGGGTTGGGACTCGGCCATGGCCAGTTGGGGGTCGGTGTTGCGGGCGCGGGCCGGGGCGGGCAGCCGGTGGGGGAGCAGGCCGCGGTCGGTGCGTTCGATCTCCAGGGCGCCGCGGATCAGTTCCGGGGTCAAGGGTGTGACGGTCGGGTACGTGCTCATGGGGTGGACCTTGCGTGGATGGGGCAGACTTCCAACGAACGTGACCTGTCCGGCGTCGCGGAAGGGAGGGTGCACGTGTTCTTTTTCTACAACAGCCGTTGGGGTTGTGTGGGGTCCCTGCTGGTCTCGGCCGCTCTGACCCTGCTGGTGTTGTTCCTGCTGGGCTGGATCTGACCCGCTCCTGAGGCCCCGGCGCGACCCCTCAGGCGGCGTCGATGTGACGCTGGATGCCGTCCAACAAGGTCTCCAGCCCGAACTGGAGTGTCTCCCAGGCCTCCCGTTCCAGATAGGGCTCGGTGGAGTCCTCGTTGTCGAAGGCGCCCTGAGTGGTCATCAGCGTCAGGGTCGGGAAGCGCTCGGCGAAGTCGGGCACCAACTCCTCCAGTTGTTCGGAGCGGGCGTACCACCACTCGTCCTCGGGTACCCCGGTCACCGCTTGGGACTGGCGGGCCTCGGCGGCGGTGCGGACCATGCCGCGGACCAGGTTGAGCAGGCTTCCGAAGGTGCTGCTGATGGTCTTGGGCGCCATTCCGGCCGTGTGCAACAGCGTGGCCAGCGATTCGAAGAGTCGGTACTCGTTGGGACCCAGGACGGGGCGCGCCTGGGAGATCTCCAGGGTCCAGGGGTGGCGCAGGTAGAAGTCCCACAGCAGGCCCGCCCAGGCCCGGGTGCGCTCTCGCCAACCTTGGTCCCGGGAGGCGTCGGACTCCTGCTCGACCTCATCGGCCAGCTCGGCGAAGGCCTGGTCGTACATCAGGTCGATGAGCTCGTTCTTGCTGGCCACGTAGGTGTAGAGCGACATGGCGGTGCGGCCCAGTCGCTCGCCCACCGCGCGCATGGACAGCGCCTGCAGCCCTAGGACGTCGGCGATGTCGATGGCGGTGTGCACGACCAGGTCCACGTTCAGTTCCGGTTTGGGGCCGGGGGCGGTGCGCTCGCCCTGCTCGTGTTCGCGCCACAGCAGTGCCATGGAACGGCGCGGGTCGCCCTGGCCGGCGTAGACCACCACTTGCATCTCCTTAGCGGATAAACTAATGTGCTCCGACTGTCAGTTTAGCGCATAAGGCATCGATGGAACACGGGCACCAGGGGAGCAGCTTGACCAACGAAGCGACCACACCGGCCGACACCCACGACACCATCCAGGTCCGTGGGGCCAGGGAGAACAACCTCGACAACGTCTCGGTGGACATCCCCAAGAGGAGACTGAGCGTCTTCACCGGACTGTCCGGTTCGGGCAAGTCCTCGCTGGTCTTCGGCACCATCGCCGCCGAGTCCCAGCGGCTCATCAACGAGACCTACACGGCTTTCCTGCAATCGTTCATGCCCAGCACCGGCCGACCCGACGTGGACTCGCTGCGCAACCTCAGCGCGGCCATCATCGTCGACCAGGAACGCATGGGCGCCAACTCACGCTCGACCGTGGGAACGGCCACCGACGCCCACGCCATGCTGCGCATCGTCTACAGCCGGGCGGGCACCCCGCGCCTGGAACCCTCCAGCGTGTTCAGCTTCAACAACGCCGAGGGCATGTGCCTCGAATGTGAGGGGCTGGGGCGCACCGACCAGATCGACCTGGAAGAGCTCTACGACCGGAAACTGTCCCTGAACGAGGGCGCCATCACCGTCCCCGGTTACACGGTGGACAGCTGGTACTGGCAGGTGTTCGTGCACTCGGGGTTGCTGGACGCCGACAAACGCCTGGACGACTACGGCGACCAGGAATGGAACACCTTCCTGTACGAGCCCCTGACCAAGGTCAAGGTCGGTAAGAACTCCTTCTCCTACGAGGGCCTGGTCCCCAAGATCAAGCGGACCTACCTGGCCAAGGACCGCGACAAGATGCAGCCGGCCCTGCGCACCTTCGTGGAACGGGCCGTGGCCACCTCCACCTGCCCCGAGTGCGCCGGCACCAGACTCAACGCCGCCGCCCGCGAGGTCAAGGTGGCCGGGCACACCATCACCGAGTGCGCCTCGATGCAGATCGACGACCTGGCCGCGTTCGTACGCACCATCGACGACGCGTCCGTCAAACCGTTGGTGGACACCCTGGCCCACACCCTGGACTCCCTGGTGGAGGTAGGGCTCGGCTACCTGAGCCTGGACCGGGAGTCGGGCACCCTGTCCGGCGGTGAGGCCCAACGGGTCAAGATGGTCCGCCACCTGGGTTCCAGCCTGAGCGACATCACCTACGTCTTCGACGAACCCACCGTGGGACTGCACCCGCACGACATCGAGCGGATGAACAACCTGCTCCTGGGCCTGCGCGACAAGGGCAACACGGTGCTGGTGGTCGAACACAAACCCGAGACCATCGCCATCGCCGACCACGTGGTGGATCTGGGCCCGGGCGCCGGTCCGCACGGTGGCGCGGTGACCTACACCGGTGACGTGGCCGGGCTGCGCGCCTCGGACACCCTCACCGGTCGCCACCTGGACCACCGGATTCGTCTCAAGGACGAGGTGCGCACCGCCACCGGGCACCTGCCCATCCGTGGCGCGAACACCCACAACCTGCGGGATGTGTCCGTGGACGTGCCCCTGGGTGTGCTCACCGTGGTCACCGGGGTGGCCGGTTCGGGAAAGAGTTCGCTCATCCACAGCAACCTGCCCGGACGTGAGGGTGTGGTGGTGGTCGACCAGTCGGCCATTCGTGGATCGCGCCGCTCCAACCCCGCCACCTACACCGGGCTGCTCGACCCCATCCGCAGCGCCTTCGCCCGGGCCAACCAGGTCAAGGCATCGCTGTTCAGCGCCAACTCCGAGGGGGCCTGCCCCGAGTGCAAGGGCGCCGGGGTCATCTACACCGACCTGGCGATGATGGCCGGGGTGGCCTCCACCTGCGAGAAGTGTCAGGGGCGCCGGTTCAAGGACGAGGTGCTCCAGTACACGTTGCGCGGCAAGGACATCAGCCAGGTCCTGGCCATGTCGGTGGAGACCGCACGTGAGTTCTTCACCTCCGGTAACGCCCGAACCATCCTGGGCCGGCTGCACGACGTCGGGCTGGGCTATCTGGGTCTGGGGCAGCCGCTGACCACCCTGTCGGGCGGTGAGCGCCAGCGGCTGAAACTGGCGATCTCCATGGCCAAGCAAGGGGCGGTGTACGTGCTGGACGAGCCCACCACAGGGCTGCACCTGGCCGACGTGGACCGGTTGCTGGCGCTACTGGACCGGCTGGTCCAGGACGGCAACACGGTGGTGGTGATCGAACACCACCAGGCGGTCATGGCGCACGCCGACCACATCATCGACCTGGGCCCGGGCGCCGGGCACCATGGTGGACGGGTCGTGTTCGAGGGTTCTCCGGAGCGGTTGGTGGAGCAGGGCCAGACCCTGACCGCCCGCCACCTGCGCGACTACCTGGAACGTTAGCGGTCGGGTGACGGACGGGCCCGTCCCCGAGAACCATGGTCTCCGGGGCGGACCCGTGCCTTCCCGGGAGGGTCGGCGCCACCGCTTGGTCAGCGGGGGCGGTCGTAGACCAGGGTGTGCCGCCAGAACAGGCCGCGGTGGACGCGCGCCCCGGGCAGGTGCCGGGCGGCCGCGGCCCGGACCCGGGCCAGTGTGTGCGACGGTTCGGCGGTGGGCGCGCGCATGTGCGGTGGCGCGGCGGTGGCCACCTCGGGATGCTTGAACAGGCCGACCAGCGGGTTGAGCACCACCGATACCAGACCGGTGATCAGGTCGGCGACGCCCTGTTCGCGGTGGTGGCCGACCACCACCAGACGACCTCCCGGCGCCAGGGCCCTCCGAAGCTGGGGAAGGGTCTGTTCCAGGGGCAGGTGGTGCAGGACCGCCACGAGGGTGATGGCCTCCCACCGGGTGGTGGGGTCGCGCCGCTCCCATCCGGCCTGGGCGATGGTCACGCCCGGGGTGCGCGCGAAGCGTTCACGGGCGAGCGCGGCGGTGTCGGGGTCGGGTTCCAGGCCGCTGACCTCGGGGACCCGCTGGCGCAGTCGCTCGATCAGGTTGCCGGTGCCGCACCCCACGTCCAGGACACGGGTGGCCCTTGAGGCCACCACTCGGCGCACCACCCAGGGCCCGTACCAGTCGTTGTGGCTCCACGGGTGGCGCGCGTTGAACCGGGCCATGCGGTCGAGGAGGGGCATGCCGGTCACGATAGTGGTCCCCTCAGCCCTTCAGGAGTGTGGTCAGGCCCAGGCCGAGCCAGGCGGCGCCGATGCCCAGGAACAGGTGTGCCGCGACGAAGACCAACGCGCGCCTCCGGGCGCCGGTGCGCGCCAGCCGCACGGTCTCGTGGGCGAAGGTGGAGTAGGTGGTCAACGCCCCGCAGAACCCGGTGCCCAGGAGTGCCAGTGCCTCGGAAGGCAGGGGCAGGGCCAGCAGTGAACCCAGGATGAGGCTGCCGACCACGTTCACCCCCAGCGTGCCCCAAGGGAAGGCCCGACCCAGGCGGTGTTGGAGGGTCAGGTCCACCAGGAAACGCGTGGGGGCGCCCACGGCCGCGCCCAAGGCCACCATCAGGGCGCTCACGGGTTCCTCCCGGTGTCGTGGGTGAGGAGTCGGTGGGCCAGCGCGGAGGCGGCCCAGGCCGCGGTGAGCGCGCCGACCAGTGTCAAGGAGAGGTAGGCCAGCGCCACCTGCGGGGCGCCTCGATCCAGGGCGGTGACCACGTCCGCGGCGTAGGCGGAGAAAGTGGTGTATCCGCCCAGGAAGCCCACACCCCAGAACGGGCGCACGTAGGGGTTGTGGGGCCACCCGTGCGCGATCAGTTCCATCAGCAGGCCGATGAGCAGGCTGCCGGTGACGTTGACGGCCAGGATCGTCCAGGAGACCCCCGAGGCGGCGGGCGGCCACAGGGTGTCCAGGCCGTGGCGGGTCAGCGCGCCCAAGGCCCCGCCGAGGGCGACGAAGGCGAGCACGGACCGAAGGCGGGCCGGTGCGGGTGGGGTCATGATCCCCATCCTCCACCCGGAGAGCACCTGGTGGCGTCGGCGGACCCCGAGATCCGTGGCTCCTGCCCGAGCCGGGGGCGAGGGTCCGCTTCAGGGAGGGGATCAGGGCCATCCCCGATGGTTTTCCGGCCGCCCGGGTAGGATTCTGGCCATGCGGTCAAAAAACGAGCCAGGCGGTCAGAAGCGGTCCTTCATCGAGAGGGCCCGCAGGGCACAGATCATCGACGCGGCGGTGCGCACCATCGCCGAGGTCGGTTACCCGAACGCCTCCCTGGCTCGGATCGCACGGACGGCGCAGGTGAGCAAAGGCGTCATCTCCTACCACTTCGACGGCAAGGACGAGCTGATGGACCAGGTGGTGATAAGCGTCTACACCCAGATCGGGGAGGAGGTCGCGCCCCGGGTCCTGGCCGAGCAGAACATGGAACGTGCGCTGCGCACCCACGTGCGCGGCGTGGCCGAGTACGCGCTGGCCCATCGCGAGCGCATGACGGCACTGTCCCAGATCTTCCGGCACTTCCGTGACGCCCAGGGCGCCCCCCGCTTCGATGGGTCCCAACCCGAGGCGATCTACCAGCCCATGGAAGAGCTCTACCGAGCCGGGCAGCGCAGCGGGGAGTTCCGCGACTTCGACGTGCGGGTGATGGCGGTCAGCCAGCAGGCGACCATCGACGCCATGTTCGAGTACTGGCGGACACACCCCGACCACGACCTGCTCGCACACGCCGACGAACTGGGCGAACTCCTGGTCCGTGCGATTCGAGCCCCATGACCGTCACACCATAGTGACGAGGTCCCCATGACACAGAACATCAGCCCATCCACCACCGAGGCGGCCGACCGACCGGCCCGCCCCCGACTGTTCTACGTCGACCACCTCAGGGTGGTCTTGACGGTCCTGGTCGTGTTGCACCACGCGGCCATCACCTACGGCAACATCCCGGTGTGGTACCTGACCGAGCCGGCCCAAGACCCCTCCGGGGTGGCGCTGGACCTGTTCGTGCTCTTCAACCAGACGTTCTTCATGGGGATGTTCTTCCTCATCGCCGGGTACTTCGTGCCGGGTTCGATCGATCGGCGCGGGCGGCGCGGGTTCACGCGCGAACGCCTGGTCCGGTTGGGTGTTCCCCTGCTGCTGTTCCTGGTTTTGTTGCGGCCCTTGGCCATGATCCCGGCGTTCGCACAGGTGTTGGCCGCCGAACCCGACCTTCCGCTGTGGCTGCTGTACCTGCTCACCATCGACCCGGGCCCGATGTGGTTCGTGGAGGTGCTGTTGGTGATGAGCCTGGTCTATGTGCTGGTGCGCGGTGTGCGTGAGCGTCGTTCCCAGCCCGCCCCGGTCGTGGCACGGGTTCGGGAGCGGGGGCCGGTGCGCTGGCTGGTTCCGGTTCTGGTGTTCGCGGTGGGACTGGCCCTGGTCACCTTCGCCTGGCGGTGGGCCTTCCCCGCGCCGTACTGGCCGGTGGTGGGGTTGCCCAGCCCCGGTTACCTGCCCCAGTACGTGGCCATGTTCATCGTGGGCGCGCTCGCCTACCGAGGTGACTGGTTGCACCGGTTGCCGGACCGGGCCGGGGTGGTCGGCGGGATCGCCGCGATGGTGGCACTGCCCGTCACGATCATGTTCGTGACCGCTGCCCCGGGCACCGGTGCGTCCTTGGTGCATCTGGTGGCGGAGAACCTGTTCTCGGTGGGTTTGGTGCTGGCGCTGCTGGTCTTCTTCCGTCGGTTCCTGGCCCGGGACAACCATGTGTGGCGGTTCCTGGGTGAGAACGCCTTCGCGGTGTACGTGCTGCACGCGGTGGTGTTGGTGTTGGTGGCCATGGCGCTGGGCGGCTGGCAGGCCCCGGCGGTGGTCAAGTTCGTCGGCCTGGCCGCGTTGAGCGTGCCGCTGACCTGGGCGTTGGCCGCCGGTGTGCGGGCGATTCCGGGGGTCGATCGGGTGCTGTGAGCACGACATGACGGGAGGTGCCGTTCCCATCCGCCCGGAGCGGAGGGGAGCGGCCCTGCTCCGGTTCAGGGGCCCGGGCGCAGGTGCAGCTCGGTGATGGTCGCGTCGCGAGGCAGCTCCAGCACGTCCACGATCGCGCGGGCAAGGGTGGTGGGCCGGATGCAGTCCTGGGGGTCGTAGGACCGATCGAAGTCCGCGCGCACCCGCCGCAGGGTTTCGGTGGCGGTGTCCCCCCGGGGTGGATCCCGGTGACCCGTACTCCGTGTTCGGCCTCCTCGGCGCGCAACGCGTCGGCCAGCTCGCTCAGCCCCGCCTTGCTCGCGGTGAAGGCCGACCAGCGCGGCACCCCTTGCAGACCGGGGGCGGCGTTGACCAGGACCACATGGCCCTTGGCGGCGCGCAGCGCGGGCAGTAGCAGGCGGGTGAGTTCGGCGGCCGCGATCAGGTTGACCGACAGCACCCGGTGCCACAGGGCGGCGGGGGAGTCGGCCACCGTCGCCACCGGGGAGAGCCCCGCGCAGTGCACGAAGGCCGACAGCTCCCCGACCTCGCCGAGTAGTGGTCCCAATGCCCGGGGCAGGCTCTGGGGATGTTCGAGGTCGGCGTGGACGGTCCGCACCCCCGGCCGGGTCCGGGCCAGGTCGGCCAGACGGTCCGGGTCGCGGCCCAGCGCCGCCACATGGCGTTCGCGGCGCAGGAGTTCGTCGACCAGGGCGGTACCGATTCCACCGGTGGCTCCGCTCACCAGGACCGTGGGGGTGGGGGCTCGCATGGTGGGCATTGTCGCAGAGCGTGGCGTTAGGCTCGACGGAGTTTTCCAGCCAGGGAAAGGACCGCTGTGACCAGCGCCAAGGAACGAATGCTCGCAGGTGAGCCCTACCGGGTCGACGCCGAGTTGGCGGCCGAGGCCGTCCGGTGCCACAAGCTCATGGACGTCTTCAACGCCACCGCCTCCGACGACCACGAGGGGCGCGCCCAGGCGTTGGCCGACCTGCTCGGCGAAGTGGGTGAGAACGCCGCCGTGCGCCCGCCCCTGTACGTGGACTACGGCCACCGCATCACCCTGGGCGAGGGGGTGTTCGTCAACTTCGGCGCGATGATGCTGGACGTGGCGCCGATCCGGATCGGCGCCCACACCCAGATGGGTCCCAACGTCCAACTGCTCACCCCCACCCACCCTCTCGATCCCGCCGAGCGCAAGGCCGGTTGGGAGTCCGCCGAGCCCATCACCATCGGTGAGAACGTGTGGTTGGGCGGCGGCGTGATCGTCTGCCCCGGTGTGACCATCGGCGACAACACCGTGGTGGGCGCCGGAGCGGTGGTCACCAAGGATCTGCCCGCCAACGTGGTCGCCGTCGGCAACCCCGCCAGGGTGATCAAACCGCTGTGAAAAGGGTGATCCGTCCCCCGGTGTGGCGCCACCGGGGGACGGGGTCGGAGGCGGCGGGGCTCAGCCCGCCACGTGCACGGGGTCGCCGCCATCGGCGGAGGCGGGTTCCTGGGCGAACTGGGTGCGGTACAGCTCGTTGTAGCGACCACCGCGGGCGAGCAGTTCGGTGTGGGTTCCCCGTTCCGCGATCCGGCCGCCCTCCACCACCAGGATCGCGTCGGCGGCACGGATGGTGGACAGCCGGTGGGCGATCACCAGGGCGGTGCGTCCCCGCAGGGCCTCGCTCAGGGCGGCCTGGACCGCGGCCTCGGAGGTGGAGTCCAGCGCCGAGGTGGCCTCGTCGAGGATGACGATCTCCGGGTCGGTCAGCAGTAGTCGGGCGATGGTCAGGCGTTGGCGTTCACCGCCGGAGAAGCGGTATCCGCGCTCGCCCACCACCGTGTCCAGACCGTCGGGCAGGGCGGCGACGAGGGTGTCCAGTCGTGCGCGGCGCAGCGCGTCCCAGACCTGTTCCTCGGTGGCCTGCGGTGCGCCCAGGGTGAGGTTGAGGCGGATGGACTCGTGGAACAGGTGCCCGTCCTGGGTGACCATGCCCAAGGTGGCGCGGATGGAGTCGAAGGTCAGGTCGCGTACGTCGGTGTCTCCCAGGCGTACCGAACCGGCGTCCACGTCGTACAGGCGTGGGGTGAGTTGGGCGATGGTGGACTTGCCCGCGCCGGAGGAGCCGACCAGTGCCACGGTCTGACCGGGTTCGACGTGGAAGGACACCCCGTGCAGGACGGGCCCGTGATCGGCCGGATCCAAGGTGGCGACCTCCTCCAGGGAGGCCAGGGAGACCTTGTCGGCGGTGGGGTAGGCGAAGGTGACGTCGTCGAACTCCAGTGACACCGGGCCGGCCGGCAGGGGGTGGGCGTCGGGCTTTTCGTCCACCAGCGGCTTGAGATCGAGTACCTCGAAGACACGGCTGAAGCTGACCAGGGCGCTCATGACCTCCACGCGTGCGCCGGCCAGTGCGGTGAGGGGTGCGTACAGGCGGGTCAGGAGCATGCCCATGGACACCACGGTTCCGGCGTCCAGACGACCGCTGAGCGCGTAGAAGCCGCCCAGTCCGTAGACCAGGGCCAGGGCGATGGCCGAGACCAGGGTCAGGGCGGTGAAGAAGACCTCCTGGACCATGGCGGTGCGCACGCCGATGTCGCGAACCCGTGAGGCCCGGCGGGCGAACTCCGCGGACTCCTCTGCGGGTCGCCCGAAGAGCTTGACCAGGGTGGCGCCGGGCGCGGAGAAGCGTTCGGTCATCTGGGTGCCCATGGCGGAGTTGTGCAGGGCGCGTTCGCGTTCGATCCGGGCCAGGCGTGCGCCCATGCGGCGGGCGGGGATGACGAAGACGGGCAGCAACAGCAGCGACAGCAGGGTGATCTGCCAGGACAGGGTGATCATCACGGCCAGGGCCAGGATGAGGGTGACCAGGTTGCTCATCACCCCGGAGAGCACGTCGCTGAAGGCGCGTTGGGCTCCGATGACGTCGTTGTTGAGGCGGCTGACCAGGGCGCCGGTACGGGTGCGGGTGAAGAAGGCGACCGGCATGCGTTGGACGTGGTCGTAGACGGTGGTGCGCAGGTCCAGGATGAGTCCTTCGCCCACGCGGGAGGAGAGCCAACGCACGATCAGGGCCAGGATCGCCTCGGCGACGGCCACGGCGGCGATGAGGCCGGCCAGGAGCAGGACGGGGCGCAGGGCGCCGCCGTCGATGATGGCGTTGACCACGAGTCCGGCCAGTAGTGGTGTGGCCACGGCCAGGGCCGCGGTGACCACGCTCAGGACCAGGAACCAGATGAGGGGTCGGGTATGGGGGCGGGCGAAGCCGGCGATCCTGCGTAGGACGGGCAGGGAGAAGGGCCGTTGGTCCTCCTTGGCGTGCATGGCGTGGTAGATGGAGTTCCACGCGGCCATTTCCATGCTCATGGGTTCACCGATCGATCGTGGGTCCGGGCTCCCCTGAACCGTAGAACCTCAACAATGGTTGAGGTCAATCTATGCATCTGACATTCCTTATTGCTCCCTTTACTTCTTTATTCAGGGAGGGTTAGGGTCGTTTCAGGATGAACAGGGGAGTCCGAGTGGAGACGATCTACCGCAACGAAGAGACGGCCCGAAGGATCCGGGACCGCTACGAACGGGAACTGGAGCGGTGGCCGATACCGGCCGAGCGGTGCCACCTGCCCACACGGGAGGGCGAGACCTTCGTCCTGGTCACCGGCCCCGAACAGGCGCCGCCACTGGTGCTGCTGCACGGGTCGGGGGCCAACGCCACCACCTGGCGCGCGGACATCGCGCTCTGGTCGGAGCACTTTCGGGTGCATGCGGTGGACCTGGTCGGCGAACCCGGGCTGAGCGCCCCCTCCCGCCCGGACCTGACCACGGAGTCGAGCGCGTTGTGGCTCGACGACGTGCTGTCCGGGCTGGGCCTGGAACGCGTGGCCCTGGCGGGGATGTCGCTGGGTGGGTGGACGGCGTTGGACTACGCGATCCGTCGCCCGGGACGTGTTTCGCGGCTGGTGTTGGTCTGCCCCGGGGGAGTGGGCGCCCAGCGCCGGTGGCGGATCCTGGGAGCCGGGCTACTGATGTTGTTCGGTCGGTATGGCCGGGTGAGCGCCACCCGCTACCTGACGGGACTGGACGATCCTGCGGACCGGGCGGTGCTCGAAGCGGTGCTGGACAACTTCGCCGGGTTCCGGCCTCGCACCGAGCAACTACCGATTTTCACCCCCCAGGCGCTAGGTGCCCTGAACATGCCGGTGTTCGTGATCGTGGGCGAGCGGGACCGGATGTTCGATTCGGCCGGTACCGCCCGCCGCATGCGCGCCCTGGTGCCGAACGCCCGTGTGCGGGTGCTACCCGGTGTGGGTCACGCCGTCCTGGACCAGACCGAACCGGTGCTGGAGTTCCTGCGCGCCTGAGCCCGGACGGTCTCGCCGCCCCGGCTCGCCCGGGCCGTGCCCCTCAGATGAGGATGACGATCTTTCCGCGTGTACGTCCGCGCTCGGCGTGCGCGTGGGCGTCGGCGATCGCCTTCAAGGGGTAGGTCTGTTCGATGCTGGGTGTGTAGTGGCCTTGCCGGCCCAGTTCCGCGGCCTCGGACAGGAGATCGGAGTCGTTCTCGGCGTTGACCACGTGTGTGCCCAGACGTTGCCCGCCCGCGTGGTCGGCGACCGTGGCGACGCGAGTCGGGTCGCCCGTGATCGCGACGATGTCCTCCAGCGAGCCGGAGGCCGCGGTGTCGAGCGCGATGTCGACGCCGTGCGGGGCGAGAGCGGTGAGACGTTGCGCGAGGCCGGGGCCATAGGTGGTGGGAACGGCGCCCAGGGAGGTGAGGAACTCGTGGTTGCGTTCGCTCGCCGTCCCGATCACGGTGGCGCCTCGTGCCGCGGCGATCTCGACCCCCGCGCTGCCCACGCCTCCGGCGGCGCCCTCGATGAGAAGGGTGCGCCCCGTGAGGGGTCCGAGCGCGTTCAGTCCACGCATCGCGGTCACGGAGGCCAGAGCGGCTCCGGCGGCCTGCTCATCGGTCCAGTTGGCGGGGGTGTGTGCCCAAGCAGAGAGGATGACCAGCTCGGCGCTCGCCCCGGTGATACCGCCCAGCCCGAAGACGCGGTCGCCGATGCTCACCTCTCGCACTCCGTCACCGATCTCGTCGACCACACCGGCGGCGTCGCGTCCGGGAATGGCGGGCGGCTCCAGGGGAAGCATCTCGCGCAGGGCCCCGGTGCGCAGCTTCCAGTCGATGGGGTTGACACTGGCCGCCGCGACACGGACACGGATCTCACCGGGTCCAGGGTGGGGGTCGGGGGCCTGCTCGATCACCAGGTTCTCCACTCCGCCGTATTCGTGGAAGCGTGCTGCGCGCATGATGTCCGCCTTACCTTGATGGTTCTCGACGAGGTGTTCGTTCGATCGCCGTTACCCTAGAACCTGACGTTGACGTGAGGTGCAAATCGGCGAGCCGGGACCGTCTCCCGGCCGGAGGAGGACAGGTGCGGATCGGTGAGGTCGCCGAGCAGGCGGGGGTGAGCGTGAGGGCTCTGCGCTACTACGAGGAACAGCATCTGCTCGTCGCCGACCGCGCCGCCGGTGGCCGGCGGAGGTATCCCGAATCCGCCGTCGAACGCGTCAGGTTGATTCAGCGGCTGTACGCCGCGGGCCTGGCGAGTGCCACCGTCCGAGAGGTACTGCCGTGCGTGGACTCGGGTGAGACCGAGGCTTCCCCCGCCCTGTTGGAGCGGTTGGTGGACGAACGCGCGCTCATCGACCAGCGGATCACCGACCTGCTCTCCGTGCGTGACCGGCTCGACGAAGTCATCGGTGTGGCACGAAACCCAGACCTGGGCTGTGCTCATGACGACACTCGCCCCGGAGGTCGGCCCGGGACCATATGGAAGCGGTCCCACGAGGGGCGTTGATCGGGGGTTTTTCGGGCGGCGCAGACTACGAGATTCAGCGGCGCCCCCGAAAGGACCTCCGCCTTGGTGGTCGGCCCCGAGCGCCGGGGCGCTCGTCTCACCGCGCCCGTTCTCGGTGCCGTCAGACGGCGGCTTCGGCCGGTGCCATCGTGACTGTCAGCGAACCGGTGAATTGACCGGAAAGTGACCAAGGAACTTTCCTTCTTCTGCGGGGGTAAGTATCCCTGGGTTCATGAGCGAGAGCAGACAGATCACCTGGGAGGGCTTCTTTAACGCCCGTGACCTCGGTGGTCTTCCCACCCGCCACGGCCAGACCACCCGCCCCGGGGCCTTTATCAGATCCGCTGACCTGCGTTTCGTCACCGCCGAGGGGTGGCGGGAAGCCTGTGTCGCCGGTGTACGCACTGTCGTGGACCTGCGCAACCCGGAAGAGATTCGGCCGACTCCGAGTCACGACTTGACGAACCAAGGAGGCTCCGCCTCGTTCCCCGCAGAATCGGCCCCAACACCCCTCCCCCCGGAAGTGGGGCATCTGGAAGTGCCCTTGGACCACGTCGAAGACGTCGAGTTCTGGAAGGACATCAACGACAGGCAGCTGAACGGAAGCCCGCTCTACTTTCAGCCCTTCCTCGAACGCAAAGCCGAACGGTGCGCGGCGACGATCACCGCTCTGGCTGAGTCCGAGCCCGGTGGCGTCTTGTTCCACTGTGGGGCCGGACGCGATCGCACCGGCCTGGTCACTTTGCTGCTGCTCTCTCTGGCCGAGGTCGAGGCCGAGGCGATAGCCGATGACTACGAACTGTCCACCATCGCACTCCGCCCTCTCTTCGCTGCGATGGGTGAGAACGACCAAGGTCCGGTGATCGAGTCCTTGCTGGCCGACCGTGGTCTGACGCTACGAGGCAGCATCCTTGGCGTCATCGAGGACCTGGACGCGCGAACCTATCTCCTGGAAGCAGGAGTCGCCGAGGAAGACCTCACTCGACTGCGGGGCCGGTTCCTGGGCTGGGCGAACTTTTAAAAACCTTCGTTCTCGGAAGGCCATGCTGGACGAGCCCCAGAGCGCACTCCAGCTCTTCAGAAACCCCTTCAAAACCCATGGAGGCCGTCACCGTCGATCACCGCCCGGGGCACACCGGCGGGGTCAGCGCAGCGAGACGTAGTGGCGTTCCCGATCGAACTCCTCAGGGGCCGGGACGGTGGTGTTCCCGGTGGTGAGCACACGCGCGCTGATCTCTTCGGGGGCCAGCAGCAACATCCGGGCCAGGGCCGAGTTCGTTGCGGCCAGGACGCGTAGCGCCATCGGCAGGGTGAGGGCGAACAGGGCCCCGCCGACCATGTACACCACCAGGGTGGCCAACGCCGGGTTGTCCGGAAGCAGGTGGCTGCCCACGTCGGTGTAGCCGGGGATGAGGTGGAGCGACCATCCCCAGAGCGGGTAGAGCAGACCGCCCAGCGCCAGGGACCACCACAGCACCGCCAGGACGAATCCGACCAGGGCCAGGGGCAGGCCCACGATCGCGTGCAGGGCGTCCATCCAACTGCGCGCGCAGGTCAGGGGGTTGAGCAGGTGGCGTATGGGGCCCGCGTCCGCGGGGGACGGGCGGTAGGGCAGGCGCACCACGGCTCGTCCGTGCAGGTCGGACAGGCGCATGCGTTCCAGGTGCGCGGGCCCCCGGGCCGAGAGCAGGGTGCCCGAGAGCAGGAACAGCCCCACGAAGAGCACCGAGGTGCCGGCGCCGACGACGAGGCCGGTCAGGACCAGGCTGAAGGAGACCACCGCCAAGGGCAGGCCCAGTAGCAGGTAGCGGGTGTCACGGACCATGCGCACGAAGGGGGGCGTTCTCATGGTCTCGACGCTACGCGCGGCGGCGCTCGGTGTCAGGGTGGTCAGGGTGAGTAAGCGTGGTGGGGCCGGTACCACCGGGCGTGGGCACCCGGGCGGTTGCGGTGGGTCCCCTCCACACAGTCATCGGGTGCCGAGCAGGTCGTCCAAGCCGGTCGACTGCAGGCCGTTGAGCACCAGGATCACGCCGACGATGCCGATGATCCAGGACATCGCCTCGCGGGAGCCGGAATCGATCTTCTCGCGCCAGTGGTCCAGGCGCGGGCGCAGGCGTTCACCGAAGAGCCGGTGGCCCACATAGAGCAGAACGGGCGGCAGCACCATCATCAGGTTGTAGCCGGCCAGCATCGGCGCCCAGGTGGTGGCGGTGAGCCCGGCGGTGCCCATGATGCCGATCGCGCCCAGGTAGGGGAAGGCGGTACCGGCCTCCAGCAGGCCGGTGGCCAGGCCCAGGCCGATCATGGTGGTGGTGCGCAGGGTGGCGGGGCGACGCGGGGCGCGTTTCCTGGTGGGCATCACCCAGGAATAGGCGAACAGGGCTCCACCGAGGGCCACCATGAACCAGCCCGTCGCGGGACTGTCGGTCAGGTGGGACAGGTGGGACAGCGCGGCTCCCAGGCCGAGCATGATCGCGCAGCCCAGCACGAAGTAGAACAGGGCGACCGTGCCCAGGTAGGTGAAGAGCGGTCTGGCGATGTCGCGGGCTCCGCTGAGCAGTACGAAGAGTGAGACTCCCAGGGTGGTGGGGCTCAGGGTGTCCAGCAGCGCCAGGCCGGCGACCGGTATGAGTACGTCCAGGGGCGGCATGCTTCCTCCTTTTTCACACGGCTGTGATAAATAAAATAACACGTCTGTGCTAAAAAGGAAGTGTGCCGAAGATCGTCGACCATGAAGAACGTCGCCGCGCCCTGGCCGAGGCCCTGTGGAGGGTGATCGCCGAGTCCGGACCCCAGGCGGTCTCCATCCGCAGCGTCGCCGCCGAGGCGGGCCTGTCCACCGGCGCCCTGCGCCACTACTTCCAGACCCGCGAAGAGCTGCTCACCTACGCGATCGACCTGTCCGAGGAGCGGGTCACCGAACGCCTCGAAGAGCACGCCCGTTCCCTCGATCCCGAGATGTCCCTGGTGGACCGCGTAATGGGTTTCGTCGAACAGATGCTGCCCCTGGACCAGGCCCGACGGGCCGAGTACCGGGCCTGGCAGGCCACCGGCGATCCCGACTACCTCGATCCCAAGATCGAACACCGCTGGCATCAGCAGCGCAGGCTCTACCGGCGGCTGGTCGCCGCCCTGGGCGGGATCGAACCCCCCGAGGACCCCGGGCCGGCGCATCCCGACCCCTGGTTGGAGAGCTGGTCGGAGTTTCTGCACACCTTCATCGACGGGCTGTCCCTGCAGTTGATGACCAACCCCGAGCAGGTCGATCCGCAGATGGCCCTCGCCCGCCTACGGTCCTTCCTGGCCCACATCGCATCCGTCCGGCCACCTTCCGGGGAGGGGGACCGAGTACACACCACACCGTGACGAGAGGCATACTGTGGGACGGAACGGACACAAGGGGGAAGAGCGCGTGACCACCATCCCGAACGCCCAGGACGCGTTCGCCGCGGCGGGCCGAATCGACTTTCGGTCTGCGACGCAGGCCGACGTGCCCGCCCTGGTCGATCTGGTCAACTCCTGCTATCGCGGTGAGGGCTCCAAACAGGGCTGGACCACCGAGGCCGACCTGCTCGACGGCCAGCGAATGGACGCCCAAGGCATGGGCGAACTGCTCGCCCGCAGCAACACCCTGGTCCTGGTGGGAGAGACCCAGGACGGAATCGTCACCTGCTGTGAACTGCAGCGCGGGGTCAACGGGGCCTACTTCGGGATGTTCTCGGTCAGCCCGGACCTTCAGGGCGCCGGCCTGGGGCGCATCGTGCTGGCCCAGGCCGAGCAGATGGCCGTGCGCGAGTGGGGCAGCCGACTGATGCGGATGAAGGTGCTCAAGCAACGCCCCGAGCTCATCGCCTGGTACGAGCGGCGCGGCTACACCAACACCGGCAAGACCGAACCCTTCCCCTACGGGAACGAGGAGTTCGGGTTGCCCAAGCGCGACGACCTGGCCTTCGTCGAGCTCACCCGCGAACTGCCTCTTTGAGCCGGTCCCCGAACGGATTCAGTCCTGTTCCAGGTTGGCCGACATCCGCTCCAGCACGTCGACGGTGGCGCGGTACTCCTGATCGCTGATCCCGGCGGTCAGCCGGGCGCGGGTGCTCCGGACACGTTCCAACAACGCATCGTGGGCGCGCGTGCCCTCCTCGGTGAGTTCCACCGAGACCAGGCCGCCGACCCAGCCGCGTCGTCGCAGTGCCTCCACCGCCGGCCCGACGGTCTCCTCGCCCTCCTCCAGGAATGGGAGGAGCCGCTGGTCCAACTCCAACAGGGTGGCGGGTTCGCGGTGCAGTGAGCTGAGCACCTGCCATTGGCGGCGCACCAGCGAGTCCGCGGCCAGCACCCGGTCCAGGTCGCTCTCGATGAGCCGGTCCAGGTGTTTGAGCCAGTAACCGATCGGCAAATCGGACATGTTTCCTCCGGTGGGGACGACGGTGCCCGCGAAGACGATTCCTCGACGCTATACCGCCACAGTAGGGCGCGGCCGGCATTCCTTCACGGTGTCGTACCCGTTCGTTGGCCTGCGAGCATGCCCCCTACGTTCGCTTCCTTGCGCTTCCTGTGTGGTGACGCCACCGCGCCCCGAGCCCCCGGGCCCAAGATCATCGCTCACGTGTGCAACGACCATGGGGGCCGGGGCAAGGACTTCGCGCCGGCGTTGTCCCGTCGCCGGCCGGAACCGGAACGGGACTACCGCTCTTGGCACCGCGGTCGGGTCGGGCCGCCGAAGGTCTCCTCGGACACCCGGCACAGGACGGCGCCGCGAGGGACGACGAACACCCCGTCGGGGTGCTCGCTCCAGCGCCTCCACCCCTGGGATATCTCCTCCAGATCGGTACGGGTGGCGAACCCCTCGTCCACGGCCTGACGGGCCAGATCCGACTCCAGGATCCGCCGCGACCACATGCGCCCCCACCAGGCGCGACGGTCGGGGGCCGAGTGGTTCCACACCTCGGACACGTAGGTGATGTCCTCGAACCCGGCGGCGCGCGCCCAGGCGTGCATGCGCCGCCCGGCCTCGGGCTCGCCGCCGTTGGCGCGCGCCACCGCCTGGTACAGGTCCATCCACGCGTCCAGTTCGGGCAGCAACGGATACCAGTACATGCCCGAATAGTCGCTGTCACAGGCCGCCACGATTCCACCGGGGCGGGTCACCCTGCCCATCTCGGCCAGGGCACGCACCGGGTCGGCCACGTGCTGTAGGACCTGGTGGGCGTGGACCAGGTCGAAGGAGTCGTCGGGCAGATCCAGCTCGTGGACGTCGCCGACACGGAAGTCGATGCCCGTGACGTCCTCCTTCTCGGCCAGGGCACGGGCCTGGTCGACGGCCTCGGCGGAGGCGTCCACTGCGGTGACCGAACCGGGCGCCACACGTCGAGCCAGGTCCAGGGTGATGCTTCCCGGACCACAGCCCACGTCCAGCAGGGAACGCCCCGGGAGCATCTCGGCCAGCGCGTAACCGGCGGAGTTCTCGGCGTCGCGCCAAAGGTAGGAGCCGGTCACCGTGGGGTGTTGGCCATGGGTGTAACGAGCCATCGCGTGCCGTCCTTCGTCGCAACTGCGGGGGAGGTTCCCCACCCCTCCAGGTCTGGTGGAGACGACCATCTCCACCAGAGGTGCTCAGGCGTGGTCCTCCCCGACCAGGGCGCGGACGAAGTCCAGCATTCTGCTCGTCTCCTCCAGACCTCCGACCAAGACCACACGTAGACGGGACCGTTCGGGGTCGTACACCACCTGGGACTGGGCCGGGGTTCCACTCCCGGAGGCCCCGGTGGTGGCGGAGGTGATCAGCGTGCTGATCCGATCGGCCATCGTGCGGTCCACCTCCTCCACCTGCATGACCGTGGACACCTCCGCGCGGGGGCCGCCGTTGCCGGTCTCGTCCTGTTCGGGATCCCCGCCGGTGAACTCGGTCAGGTCCTTGCGGTGGATCCGATACTGCTTACCGATTCGGGTGGCCGCCAGCCGTCCTTCGCGCACGTAGGCGCGCACGGTCTTCACGTGCAGACCCAACAGCTCCGCGACCTGGTCCACTGAGTAGTACTGCTGGGCCACACCAACCTCCCCGAACATCCCTGAACCACCTCGACGTTACCCCTAACCGGCGTTGGAAGGGCGGTTTGGGGAAGCTCCGGGGTTCAGGCGGCTTCGGTCGGGGTGGTGCGCCGCCATCGGATCCGTCCGGTCAGGCGCAGCCACACCACCAAGAAGGCCCACAACACCGTGGGGATCTGGACCCAGTCGGTGTAGCCCAGCGAGCCGGGACGGTAGAGCACCCCCAGAACGACCCCGAGCGCCAGGCTCGCCACGGCCACCGGCCAGGGGGAGCCCTCACCCAGGAAACGCAGGAGCCGGCTGTAACCCCACAGCAGCAGGAAGGCGATGGCGGCCACCGCGAGCGCCAACGGCCACACCTCGCCCAATCCCCGGGTGACCCCGGCGAAGGCGAACAGGGCCGGCACCATCAGCAGGCACAGGGCCAGGACGGGGGCGAGTACGGCGGACGCCGCCGCGCAGGCCAGGGGTCCCCACAGGTTGTCGCGGTTCGGCCGGGGTCGGGGGAAATCACCGGGGCCGCCGCTCTCAGAGGTCACACCCCATTGGTGCCCAAAGAGAGCCGTCTCAGCCCCGCCGCGGCGTCGAAGGTGCCAAGGCGCCGGTCAGGACCACAAAGCGCAGTCTCCGCACAGCCCGCCCTCGGGGATGCGGTGGTACAGGCAACAGGTGGTGCGTCGAAAACCCGCACGGCCCCGCTCCTCGGTCCCGACGTAGGTTCCGGTGCCCTTCAGGCAGGGACCTGACAGCAGTGTGCGCACCACCCGTTCGGCGCTTTCGTGGTGTTCGGGGCGGGCGCTCCCCAGGGAACGGGCGGCGCCGGCCAGGGCCGCCGCGGTGTTGCCGCGCAACAACCCCGGCGCGATACCGCCCACCCGTCCCAGCGCGGCGGCGACCCCTTCCAGACCCGTCACCGTTTCTTCGACCGGGCCCCGGGCGATCTCCCGTGGGGACCGTGAGGCCAAGGGCCCGGCATGGATCTCGGTGGTGCGCACGACCATCGGCCCGCCCGGACGCACGAACAACCGCCACGGGTCCAGGCGCACCCCGTGGCACAGGGCCGCGGCCAGTACCGGGGACAGCAGCCGTGAGGCCAGGCCCTGGTGGAACAGGGAGGCGCCCACCCGCCACTCCACGTCCTCGGTCCCGCCACCGAAGGGCGCGGCCAGCCGGCCCCGTACGGCCTCCACCTCTGCTATCAGGAGCTCTTGGGACAGTCCACCGCCCAGCGCCGCCACCCACCCCTGTTCGGGGCCGTGCGTCTCCAACGCGAAGAACATGTTGATCCCGGCGATGTCCTCAAGGACCGGGGCCAAGAGGGAATCCGGTCCCTCGAGGTCCCCGGCGATGTCGCGCTCGCGCTCCACGTGCTCCCCTTTCCCACCATTGTCCGACGCCCTGACGGCGATGCCCTGGGTATGGTCCCGCATCCGGCCGGGTAGTGCTGGCACCACCGGTCACTCTCGTGCTGAGGACCTCGTGCCGTGGGGGTCCGCGAACCTAGATTGGTCCTTGTGAGCGGCACGGGGACGAAGCGGACGGGCACGGGCGGTACGGCGAGGCCGGGCGCCGCCATCACCGTGCCCTTCCTCCACGAGACCCGCAGCGACACCTGGCGGGTCCGCCTGGTCGAGGTCCTGCACCTGATGACCTCCTTGGCCTTGGCGCTGTTCTACCTGGTCCCGGCGGTGTTGCTGGTGACCGCGGCGACCTGGCTGGGGTTGCGGCTCTACGTTCCCCTGGGCGGCTTCCCCCCGGAACTCGTCCCGGGCCACCTGCTGGTGGACGTCGTGCTGTTCATGGTGGTGTTCCCCGCCATGGCCATCGTGCTGTCCCGGCTGGCCTGCTACACCCAGCGCTCCCGACTGGCCAACGTGTTCGGCATCGTGGAGACCAGACCTCCCGACCCACTGGCCGATTCCGGCCGCTGGGCGCGCGGCCTGGCCACCGTGTTCGGCCCCGAGGCGTGGTCGATGGTGGTCTACAGCACCGTCGCCGGGCTGCATGGTCTCCTGGCCGGTGGACTGGTGGCGGTGCTGGTGGTGTGCGGGGGAGCCGCCGCGTTGGGTTCCCTGTTCGGGATCGTGTACGTGCTGGCTCGGGGCGCCACCCCGGTCGACCTGCTCGGCCCACTCGTGCTGGTGTTGTCGGGCCCGGTCGCGGTCCTGGTGGGTCTGCGCATCGCACGCCTGGTGGTCTCCTCCGAGGTCCTACTGCTGCGCACCCTGCTCTTCGACGCACCCGAGGTGCGCATGCGGCGCCGTCTGCTGCACGTCCAGGACAGCCGCCAACGCATGGTCGACGTGGCCGAGGCCGAGCGCCGACGCATCGAACGCGACCTGCACGACGGTGCCCAACAGCGCCTGCTGGCCTTGACGTTGACCCTCACCCGGGCCCGCACCCGGCTGACCCGGGACCCCGAGGGGGCGCGCGATCTCATCGCCGAGGCCCAACGCGAGTCCAAGGAGGTCATGACCGAGTTGCGCCAGGTCGCCCGGGGGTTGCATCCGCGGGTGCTGACCGATCACGGTCTGGGCGCGGCCCTGCCGGTGGCGGCGGGCCGCTCACCCGTACCGGTCCGGCTCGACCTGGAACTGGAGGAGCGTCCCTCCTCCCGTGCCGAAGGGGTCGCCTACTACGTGGTCAGCGAAGCGCTGACCAACGTCGCCAAGCACGCCCGCGCCGGCCAGGTTCGGGTGACGCTGGAGCGGATCGCGGATCGACACGGTGATTCCCTGCGTCTGACCGTCACCGACGACGGCGTGGGTGGCGCCGACCCCGAGGCGGGCACCGGCCTGTACGGGTTGTGGGACCGGGTGGACGCCGTCGACGGGGTCCTGACAGTGCACAGCCCCGAGGGTGGAGGAACCGTCCTGACCGCACACATCCCATGGGAGGCCTGACCGTGAGCGCTGAAGAGACCGTGCGAAGTGGGCCCCGAGTGATCATCGCCGAGGACTCGGTGCTGCTGCGCAGCGGGATGGCCCGGCTGTTGGAGGACGCCGGGGTGGAGGTGGTGGACTCGGTGGGCGACGCCGACGCGCTCATCGGCGCGGTTGAGGCACACCCGAACGTGGACCTGTGCCTGGTGGACATTCGTATGCCGCCCACCTACTCCGAGGAGGGCATCCAGGCCGCGGTGAGGATCCGTCGCTCCCATCCGGAGGTGGCGGTGCTGTTGCTGTCCCAGCACGTGGTCAGCCGCTATGCCGCCGACCTGCTCGGAGCGGGCGCGTTCAAGGTCGGTTATCTGCTCAAGGACCGGGTGGCCGACATCGAGGAGTTCACCGAGGTACTGCGCCGGGTCGCCGACGGCGGGGCCGCGATCGACCCCGAGGTGGTGTCCCAGTTGCTCAGCGGCAACCGTGACCGCTCCCTGGAACGGCTCACCCCGCGCGAGACCGAGGTGCTGGAGGTGATGGCCGAGGGGGTCAACAACGCGGGCATCGCCGACCGGCTCACCATCACAGAACGAGCGGTGGAGAAACACATCCGCTCCATCTTCCTCAAGCTCGACCTGGGCCGGGACGACCACGACCACCGCAGGGTGTTGGCGGTGCTGCGCTATCTGCGCGGTTCGGCCCGGGACCGACCGACCACATCAAGGAGGGCCGAGCCTTCCGGAAGGAGAACGACGTGACTTTCAGGGCACGGGGTCTGTACGCCTCGTCCAGCAAGGAACCGAGGCGGTTCCGGTGGGGCCCGTGGATGCTCCTGGGCGGAGTGCTCGTGGTGGTCCTGGTGGTGCTCACCGGGTTGTCCGTGCTGGGCAACGTGGTGGCCCATCAAAGCGACAGGACCGACTCCTTCGACGGTGCGAGCACACTGAACGTGAACAACCACACCGGTGGGCACATCGAGGTCGGTGCCGCCGAGGGCGACGAGATCGTCATCGAACGCACCCTTCGGGGAGGGCCGCTGTCCGAACCGATCGAGCGCATCGACGAGGGCGGTGACGGCCTGGACGTCGATGGCCGCTGCGGAGGATTCCCGCTCTTTTCGGCCTGCTCCATCGACTACACCATCCAGGTACCCGAGGACGTCACGGTCGCTTTGGAGAACAACAGTGGGAACGTGGAGGTGCGCGACCTGGCGTCGGAGCTGTCGGTGAACTCCGTCAGCGGGGCGATCGAGGTCTTCGACCATGAGGGGTCGGTCGATGTCGAGGCCACCTCGGGCACGATCTCCCTGTCCGACATCACCGGTTCGGTTCGGGCCCACAACGTCAGCGGTGACATCGAGGCCGGCGGTGAAGGAGAGCGGTTGGAGGTGTCCACCACCTCCGGGAGCGTGGACGTGGAGGACTTCACCGCCGAGGAGGTCGTGGCCGAGTCGGTGAGCGGCTCCCTGGAACTGGGTGGCGGGTTCACCACCTTGGAGGCCGACACCACCTCCGGCGGAGTGGAGATCACCACCGATACCCCCTTCGAACTGATGGAGGTGGAGACCGTCAGCGGCGGTGTCGAGGCGAGCGTGCCGGCGGGAACCTACGAGATCGGTGGGGAGTCCACCTCCGGCGACCGTGAGTTCGACGTGGACACCGCACCGGAGTCCGACAGTCGTATCGAGGTGAACACCACCAGCGGTTCGGTGCGGGTGGGTCGTTAGGAGGCCGGGCCCCTGACCCGGGCCCGGGACGGCTCACTCCCTGGTTCGGCGTTCGAAACGCAACGCCGCCCAGTCCGAGTCGATCGGTTCCCGGGCCGTGGGGCGCCACCCTGCGTCGGTGAGGGTGTCCCAACCCTTGTCCGCGGTCAGGTCGGTGATGATGGTGCCGCCGCGTTGGGGGAAGCACACCCACCACCGGGTGGCGGGGCCCACCAGGTCCGACACCGCCGGCCCCTCACGGTCCACCGTGCCCCGATCGAGGGCGAACAGGTGCACGTGATCGTAGTCCACGCCCTCGATCACCCCCAGGTCGATGTGGACGTCGGGCGGGGGTTCCAGCAGACGCAGATAACGTTCGGGCGCGTTGAGGACGAGCAACCGGTCCCCGGCCCCTACCCCCAACTTCCGGGCGAGTGTGGACGACATTCCTCCTCCGTTCACGTTCCTTGCCCGGCCACCGTATGTTTTCCGGGCACGGAAACCGAATACCTTCCCCGCCCGGCCCCGGAGAAGACCGTGTTTTTAGGATGTCTTCATGACACAACACAACGGTGGCCCACGCTGGGGCGTGGTCGGTACCGGAGGCATCGCCCACGCCTTCCTGGAGGGCCTTCGGGCCGTCCCCTCCGCAAGGGTCGTGGCGGTGGGTTCCCGGACCGCCGAACGCGCCGAGGAATTCGGGTCCGCCTGGGACATCCCCCACCGCCACGCGAGCTATGAGTCATTGGCCGAGGACCCCGAGGTCGACGTGGTCTACGTGGCCACCCCCCACCCCTGGCACCACACGGTCACGTTGCAGATGCTCCACGCCGGCAAGCACGTGCTGGTGGAAAAGCCCATGGCGATGAACGCCCTGCAGGTCACCGAGATGGTGGCCGCCGCAAAGACCAACGACCGCTTCCTGATGGAGGCGATGTGGACGCGTTACCTGCCCGTGCACGAGTTGGCGCGCACCCTGGTGGCCGAGGGCGCCATCGGGGAGCTGGGCGCGCTCTCGGCGGACTTCGGGATCAATGCCCCCTACGACCCCGATCACCGGTTGTTCAACGCCGATCTTGGCGGTGGTGCCCTGCTCGACCTGGGGATCTACCCATTGGCGTTGGCCTCCCAGTACCTGGGTGAGCTGACCGTGGTGGGGGCGACCCGACGACTTTCACCGGATCGCATGGTGGACGTGCACACGACCTTGTTGGTACGTGGCGAGGACGGGGTGAGCGCCACGGTGGAGTGCGCCTCGCGTAGCGCACTGCCGGGCCGGGCGGTGCTCTCCGGTACGGGCGGATGGCTCGAGATCGAACGGTTCTGGGCCGGAACCGACCTGGTCCTGCATCGGGATGGTCACGAACCCGAACGATTCCACCGGCCCTTCCGCGCCAACGGCTATGAGTACGAGGCCGAGGAGGTCGCGCGCAGGATCGCCGCGGGGGATCGGGAGAGTCCACGAATGCCGTGGTCGGAGAGCCTGAGCCTGGCCGGGATCATGGACCAGGTCCGTGACATGGGCGCCCTGACCTACACCCGACCCACGGTCAAGGCCGTCCCCCTGGGATGAGTCCGAAGGCTCCGGTCCCGGTGGGGGTGGCCTGAACGGTCGACCTCGCCGGGGCCGCCCCACGTAGGGGCCGGCCGCCGGTGGGTGCGGGGGAAAGGCCGCCCAGGTAGCGGCCCAGCAGGATGCCGGCCAGGGGTAGGGCGCTCATGCGCACCACCATCAACACGGCGTCCTTGGGCCCCACCTGTTCGGCGAAGTAGGTGTCCAGGTCGACGTGGCCGCTGCGCGGGGCGACACCGTAGACGCATCCTTCGAACATGCGGTAGGCGTCGCGCACCAGCAGGGTGCGAGGGTCCAGGCGAGGACCGTCACCGAGCCAGCGGGCGGCGTCGGTGGCGATGCGGGCGATCATGGCGGGCACGGGTCGGTCGCGTCGGGGGTGCACACGGGTCCGCCCCAACCCCTTGCGCCAACCGGAGTAGACGGCCGGGTGGCGGGTGCGCAGGACGACGTAGGTGTTGCCCCAGGGGCGGGCGATGAGCTCACGGGTCAGGAAGTGGGTCATCAGGGCGCTGGAGAGTCCGAACCTGCGGTGAGCGGGAACCACGCCCGCGGCGTCCAGGTACAGGGCGCGGCGTGAGGCGAAACGGTGCCGGTGGTAGCCGCCCCAGCCCACGGGTGTGCCGGCCGGGTCCAGGATCAGGGCCAGGCAGGAGATCTGGTCGAAGAACCCGGAGTCGTCCCGGGCATGCCAGTAGTCGGAGTGGTCGGCGCCGAAGGACCGGGCGGCCAGGTCGCGCAGGAGCGTCAGCATCCTGTGGCGACCGGGCCCGGTGAGCTCGGCGGGGGTGTCCCAGCGGGCGACCTGGTAGCCGTTGACCAGAGGTCGAACGGTGGGGGGAGCACCGAGGTCACGCAGGTCCTGGTTGATGGTTCGGGTCTGTTCGGGCACGCGGAAGCCCTACTTTCATTACTCTTCGAAAGCGAACGACTCCTCAACGTAGCGCCTAGGGAGGTTTCGGGGGTCGGGTTCCATCATTCGGAGGTTTCCCCGGCTATCGGGACAGGGCTCCCTGGACCGGTTCTCGATGTCGGTCGGGAAGCACGGCCGGCCGATGGTGACGATGCCCAGGGCGTAGGCGACCACGAACAGGTGCGGCCAGACCATGCGCGGCCACCGCAGCGACAGGAAGCCGCCGAAGACGACGTAGGCGCAGAACGGGTGGTGCACGACCATGGCGGTGTGGCCGATGAGGAGGATGCCGAAGCGGTCCATTCCCAGAACCCAGGGATGGATGACGGGGCCCTACATCGGTGCTCCTACCCGGTATCGACGGGTAGGAGCACTCAGGGACTCAACCGAGCGTCTCCCCGTCCAGGAGGACACGAGTGCGCTCTCGTGCCTCGGGCAGGTCCACGTCCAGTGCCCGCAGCACACGCAGGGCCGTGCCCTCCTCGACCCGGACCAGAGCCCACACCAGGTGGTGGAGGCCCAGGTGTGGTCGTCCTCGGCGCCGGGCCTCCTCTCGTGCCAGGCGCAACACCGTGCGCACCCGCGGGGTGAAGGTCGGGGCCTGCGCGCAAGTGGCCCCACCGGGTGCGATGGCGCGCACGACCTCGCGTCGCAGCAGGTGCGGGGCCGGTTCCAGGGCGGTGCGCCGCCCCGTCTCCTCCGCCTGACCGGCCACTCCGATGACCAGGTGTTCGGTGCCGAGGAACGGATGACGCAGGGCCATGGCCTCACGCCCGGCCAGTTCCACGGCCCGCAGTACGGCTGGGGAGGGTTCGGGTTCGCCGGGTGGGTTCTCGGACACGGGCGCCTCCACGTCGAGGGTCGGATCCTCAGCGATAACACACCGCGATGGGCCCTAGCCCGCGGGCCGAAGGACTCAGTTCCTCGGTGTTCGGTCCTCTCCGGCGGTGCGCAGCAGGCGCCCGCCCAGGTGGGCCATCGCCTCACGTAGCTCGTCGGGTTCCTCGACCTCCATGTCCACGTCCAACATCGCCAGGTAGCAGGCCATGGCGACCATGTCCTCACCGGCGCACAGCAGCACACAGGAGTGTTCGTCCACGGCCTCGATGGGGCCGTAGTGAGCGGCCCGACCGCGCAGGGCCTCCTGTGCCGGCATCTCCAGTCGCACCCTCGCCTTGACCGGCCACATGTGCAGGTTCATCCGTTCGGCCAGGTAGGAGGCCACTCCCCGGCCGGGCGGATCGCGAGGGGGCACCCTGGGGCCGGTGGGGGTCAGGGGACGCATCCGATCCACCCGGAAGGTCCGCCAGTCCTCCCGCGTGGTGTCCCAGGCCACCAGGTACCAGCGCCGCCCCCGCGAGACCAGGCGGTGCGGTTCCACCATCCGTCGGCTCAGAGCGCCCTGGTGGCTCTCGTAGTCGAATCGCAGCCGTTCACTGTCCCGGCAGGTGGCCGCCACCAAGGCCAGGATGTCGGCGTCCACGGTGGGGCCTTCGGAGGGCATCGGCACGGTGAAGGTGCCCAGCGCGTCCACTCGGCGACGCAGCCGGGAGGGCAGGACCTGCAAGAGCTTGGCCAGGGCGCGCACCGAGGTCTCCTCGATCCCCGAGACCCCACCCTGGGCGGCGGTGCGCAGCCCCACCGCGACCGCCACGGCCTCGTCGTCGTCCAACAGCAGCGGGGGCAGGGAGGCGCCGGCACCGAGTTGGTATCCGCCGCCGGTACCCATGATGGCGTGGATGGGATAACCCAGCTCGCGCAGTCGGTCCACGTCGCGGCGCACGGTCCGCGGACTCACCGCCAGGCGTTCGGCCAGGTCGTTGCCGGGCCAGTCCTTGCGGGTCTGGAGCAGGGACAGGAGTTGGAGCAGTCGGGCCGAGGTCGACTTCATGTCTTGAGTGTGCCGGCAGTGGCGGTCAGGAACCGTCCTCCACCCTGAGGGGATTCGGTGTGGGGCGGGGGCGGCTCAGGAGCAGGTGTGCCAGGGCCGCGGTGACCTGTAGTGCCACCGCCAAGACCAGACAGAGCGTCAGGGAGTGGTCGGCCAGGGGGCCGGCCGACGCGGCGCCGACGGCGAAGGCGCTCACCTTCAGGCTCGCCGCGGTGGTGAACACCTGGGTGCGCAGGCGCTCGGGGGCCTCCCGGTGACGGACCGTGAACAGAGCGGTCAACTGAGGCCCCTCCGCGGCACCCACCACCGCTACCGCGAGCAGCAGCCACGGCGCGGAGGGAGCAACCATGGCCCCCACCACGCCCACCGCCTGCACCAGAACGCACAGCGGCACCATCGAGTCCGGGGCGAGCCGGGCCGGGCGACGGGCCAACGCCAAGTTGGCGACCAGCGAGCACACCGCCATCACCGACAACGACATCGCGCCCTGGGCCGCCCCGCCCAAAGAGCGTTCCCCCAACAGCGGAGCGGCCACCACCAACACCCCGGTCCCGGCGATGGAGACTGTGGAGACCACGGTGACGCGCAACAGCGCCCGGTTGCCCAGGACCACGCGCGCCCCCGCGACCAGGTCGGTGAGCAGGGGGGACGGCACGGGCGGTGTGCTCCGGGCGGGCAGGGACCAGGCCACCGGGGCGGCCAGGGCGATGAGGGCCACCGCGACCGCGATAGCGAAGCCGCTGCCCGCTCCCAACGCCACCGTTCCGGCCAGCGCCGGACCGAGCAGGGATGCGGTGCTGAAGGTCATCGCGTCCAAGGCGTTGGCCCGTGCCAGGTGGGTGGGGGCCACCAGGCGCGGCAGCTGGGCGGTCCATCCTCCCGACAGGGCCGGACCCAGCAGTCCCACGACCAAGGCCAAGGCCAACACCGGTGCGAACGGCAGGGGTTCCAGGAACAGGGCGAGGGCGATCAGCCCCAACGCGTTCAACGCCAAGATGGCGGAGAGCAGCCGGCCCGGGCGCACGGCACGGTCCAGCAGCACCCCCACCGCGGGCCCGCCGATCGCCGCGGTGGCGGTGACCCCCGCGAGCAGGGCCGAACCGGTGGTGGCGCTCCCCGTGACGGCCACCCCCAACAACAGAAGGGCCGGCCCGGAGGCCTCGTCGCCGGTGCGGGCGGCGGCCGCACCGCACAGGTAACGCACCAGAGCGTAACGGTCACTCATGCACAAGACGCTACGAAGTAACCAGTGAACACACCATGGGCGTTACCTTGGAGGCATGACCACAGCACCCCACCCGGTGGGTTCCACCCGTGCACTGGCCGAACGCACCACCGACCTGCTCAACGCACTGGCCGAGGAGGACGTGGACACGAAGCGGATCGCCGACCTGTTCACCGCACACGGCGAGACCGACCCGGATCTGACCTCGGAGGACGTCAGCGCTCTGCGCGAGGTCGCCGTCGAACTGCGCAATGTCCTGGCCGCTCCGACCCTGGACCAGGCCGCCCGACGCGTCAACGTCCTACTCGCCCGGGAAACACACCCGCCCCGACTGTCCGACCACGACGGCACCCACCCCTGGCACCTGCACGTGGACAGCGACGACGAAGCTCCCTGGGACGAATGGTTCGTGGCCTCCACCGGCCTGTTCCTGGCCCGCCTGATCAGCGAACGCCAACGCCACCCAGGCGGAGTGTGCGCCGCGCACGCGTGCGAGCGGGTGTTCGTCGACACCGCGCACGGCGGCGCGCGACGGTTCTGTTCCCGCCGCTGCGCCACCCGCGCACGTGTGGCCGCTCACCGCCGCGCCCACGCCTAGCCGTTTTGTCAACCACGGGGGGTTACCGTTCGAGCACCGTCAGGCCCCGTTCCTCGGAAACCCGGGGAGGTGCCGCAGGTGGGATCCGAGGAGCTGACGGCGAGCGGGGTGCGGGTGGGCGTGCGTCCGGTACGCGGTCAGTCGACGCACTTCGCCCTTCCCGGGCACAGCACCCGCGCCTGGCCGGTGGTGCGGTTCGGAGAACGCGACTACTTCGTGAGCGCCGCCGCCCCCGACCGGGTGATCACCGCCGACACCTGGGAGCCCGAGGCGGGGTTCGACCACCGGGCGACGGCCTCGGGGCTGCTGAGCAATCTGTCCACGGCCCTGGAATTGGCCGAGGCGACCGTGGTCCGGACCCGGGTGGGGTTCCGTCCGGGCACCCACGATGGAGTGCAGTTGTCGGGGTCGATCGAACGGCTGCCCGGTGTGGTGGTGGCCACCGGGCTGGGCTCTCAGGGGCTGACCTTCGGGCCGTTCCAGGGGACGGTGGCCGCGCGGCCGGCGATGGGGGAGGACCCGGGCCTGGACCTGTCGGCCTTCGTGCCCGATCGCACGCAGAAGCCGGGCCGAGCGATCGGGTCCGGGTTTTGAGTAGGCGTACTCAAGCCCGGCAGTCGGGTGTTCGCGCACCATGAAGGCATGAACACACCCCTCCCTCAACCCCGGTCCACCTCACAGTTCTACCTCCAGTCGATCATCGCCTTCGCGGTGTCCACCGTCGGTGTCGGTGCCGGAATCATCTTCTTGCCCGTCGACCTGTGGATGCGCGCCTTCCTGGGCATGAGCGTGCTGTTCGTGATCACGTCCGCGTTCACCCTGGCCAAGTGCGTGCGGGACCGCCAGGACGACGAGATCGCGGCCGAGCAGGCACAGCTGTACCAGCAGATGCCGATCTGGCAAGGAGACCCCGCCCGACAGCGCGGTTGAGAGGTCCCAGCAGTGGGCACCGTGGGGAAGCGCGGTGCCCACACGCGTGTCCCGGGACGGGATTCCCGCGGGGACCGCCGATGAGATCGCTATCAGGCAGGTGAGGACTACCCTCTGCACGGTTATGGAAAGTATTCGTAGTAAAGTCCCCGCAGTCTGTTGAAGGCCAAACATCGGAGCGTGTTCGGCCACGTCAGCGTTGCGTTCTCGCATGCCTTGGACCCGTTGGGCACCGTGGTGCCCGACGGGAACTCAGGTGTGCCCGGGGGAAGGAGCTCCAAGTGAGCCATGCCAGCACGGGCGGGGTGGGCCACCAGGACGGTGGTGCCAACCTCGCCCACGTGACCATGATCGCGGCGGCCGCCGCGATGGGCGGTTTCCTGTTCGGTTACGACAGCGCCGTCATCAACGGCGCCGTCGACGCCATCCAGGAACGCTTCCATGTGGGTCCGGGGGTCCTCGGATTCACCATCGCCGCCGCTCTGCTCGGATGTGTGGTGGGCGCGGGCACGGCCGGCAACATCGCCGACCGCCTCGGCCGCATCCGTGTCATGCAGATCGCCGGTGTCCTCTTCGCGATCAGCGCGATCGGCTCGGCGCTGCCCTTCAGCGTGTGGGACCTGACCGTCTGGCGGATCGTGGGCGGTGTGGCCATCGGTATGGCCTCGGTGATCGCGCCCACCTACATCGCCGAGGTCTCTCCGGCGGCCTACCGCGGACGCCTGGCCTCACTGCAGCAGCTGGCCATCGTGCTGGGCATCGCCGCCTCCCAGCTGGTCAACTACGCCATCGCCGCGGGAGCCGGTGGCAGCGCGCACAACGCGATCGGCCCGATCCAGGCCTGGCAGTGGATGCTGGCCGTGGAGGTGCTGCCCGCCCTGATCTACCTGGGGCTGAGCCTGGTCATCCCCGAATCGCCCCGATACCTGGTGCGGGTCGGCAAGACCGATCAGGCCCGCAAGATCCTGGCCGAGGTCGAGGGCGGCGGAGACGAGCGCGTCGACGGGCGCATCAACGAGATCCGCGAGGCGCTGGGCTCGGAGGTGCGGCCCAAACTCCGCGACCTGACCGGACGCTACGGTCTGTTGCCCATCGTGTGGATCGGTATGGCCGTCTCCGCCTTCCAACAGTTGGTGGGCATCAACGTCATCTTCTACTACTCCAGCTCGCTGTGGCAGTCGGTCGGTGTGGCGGAGTCCGACTCCCTTTTGTTGAGCCTGTTCACCTCGATCGTCAACATCGTGGGTACCGTGATCGCGATCATGCTGGTGGACAAGATCGGCCGCAAGCCGTTGCTGCTGACCGGTTCGGCCGGTATGACGGTGGCGCTGGCCGGCGCGGCCTTCGCCTTCAGCAACGCCCGGGTGGAGGGTGACGAGGTCACGCTGGCCTTCGGGTGGGCCGCGACGGCGCTGGTCGCCGCGAGCTCGTTCGTGCTCTTCTTCGCCCTGTCATGGGGTGTGGTGGTGTGGGTGCTGCTGGGGGAGATGTTCCCGCTGCGCATCCGCGCGGCCGCCATGGGCGTGGCCACCGCCACCCAGTGGTTGGCCAACTGGTTGGTCACCGTCAGCTTCCCCTCGCTGCGCGACTGGAACCTGTCGGGGGCCTACCTGATGTACGCGGCGTTCGCGCTGATCTCGTTCTTCCTGGTGCTCAGGTTCGTCAAAGAGACCAAGGGCAAGACCCTGGAGGAGATGCAGGGCTGAGGCACGCGGCCTGATCCGGTGCGATAACGGGGGTGACCGGACATCGGTCACCCCCGTCGCGCATTACTACGAACAGTGGTCCCCGGACTGTCGGCGTGGGTGTCGTGGGCAGCACGAAACCGCATCCGGCCTGGGATTTCACGGTGCGAGACCCCGAGGGCGACCTGTGGTCCTTCGGCACCTACCCGGGGGAGCCCGCGCCCTGGTCCGACTCACGCGACCGGCACGACGGCACCTTCGAAGGTGCACCGCACCGGCCGCGTGAGTGCGACGATCGGGGCTCAGTCCCGTTCGGGCTCGCGCCCCTCCAGCAGGTCGTGGACCTGCTCGGCGGTGGTCTCGCGTAGTTCCTCGCCCAGGAACAGCCAGCGGGTGATCCCCACCGATTCCAGGAACGGCAGGTCGTGCGAGGCCACCAACAGGGCGCCCTCGTAGGCGGACAGGGCGTCGGTCAGCTGCCGGACACTGGACACGTCCAGGTTGTTGGTGGGCTCGTCCAACATCAACAGCTGTGGGGCCGGGGCGGCCAACATGGTCATGGCCAGGCTCGCCCGGAAGCGTTCCCCGCCCGAGAGCGTGCCGGCCGGCTGCGCGGCACGCGCACCACGGAACAGGAACCTGGCCAACTGGGCGCGGATGTGCTGCCCCGACACACCGGGGGCGGCGTCGGTGACGTTGTCGACCACCGACCGTTCCTCGTCCAGCAGGTCCAGGCGCTGGGGCAGGAATCGCAGTGGCACCATCACCCGCGCTTCGCCCTCCAACGGGTCGAGTAGCCCGGCCAGGGTGCGCAACAGCGAGGTCTTGCCCGCACCGTTGCGGCCCACCAGGGCGACCCGCTCGGGACCGCTCACCAACAGGTCCGCCCCACGCAACCGGCCATGGGCCGGACGCAACCCGCTGACGCGCACCACGTCTCGCCCGTTGGGCACGGCGGTGTGCGGCAACTCCACCCTGATCTCGGCGTCGTCTCGGACCGCTTCGGCGGCCTCCTCCTTGCGTTCGCGTGCCTCCTGGAGGCGGTCTTCGTGCGTCCCCTTGAGTTTGCCCGCCGACTCCTGGGCGGCCCGCTTCAGAGCGCCTTGGACGATCTTGGGGATGCCCTTCTCCGCGGCGGCCTTCTTCGCGGTGCGTTGACGTCGGGCCAGCTTGATCTGGGTCTGGGCGAGTTCCTTCTTCTGTTTTCGCACGTCGGACTCGGCGGCGCGCAGGGTCCGCTCGGCGGCCTCCTGTTGGACGCCCAGGGCCTCCTGGTAGGCGGACCATCCGCCGCCGTACCAGGTGACCTCGCCCTTGCGCAGTTCGGCGGTGCGGTCCACGCGCTCCAGCAGGTCCAGGTCGTGACTGACCACGATCAGGGTGCCCGAGCGCCAGGAGTCCACGGCCTCGTACAGGCGTCGGCGGGCGAACAGGTCCAGGTTGTTGGTGGGCTCGTCCAGCAACAACACGTCGGGGCGTTCCATGAGCAGTGCGGCCAGGCGCAGCAGGACGGTCTCACCGCCGGAGAGTTCGCCGACGGTGCGGTCCAGGCCGATGCCGTCCAACCCCAGTGTTCCCAGGGTGGCCAGTGCGCGTTCCTCCACGTCCCAGTCATCGCCGATGACCTCGAAGTTGGCTTCGGAGGCGTCGCCGGACTCGATGGCGCCCAGGGCGACGCGTTTGTCCGCGATGCCCAGGGCGTGGTCGACGGCCGGTTCGGTGTCGAGCGTGATGTTCTGCGGCAGGTAGGCCAGGCGGCCGTGGACGGTCACCGAGCCGCGGGCCGGGCTCAGGTGTCCGGCCAGGAGCTTGAGCAGGGTGGACTTGCCCGAACCGTTGGCACCGACCAGGCCGATGCGTCCTCGGCCCGTGGACAGGGACAGCCCATCGAAGACGGTGGTGCCCTCCGGCCAGGCGAAGGTCAGGTCGGAACAGGCCACCGAGACGTCGGTGGTGACGGGTTGAGACATGGTTTTCTCTCGCAGTCGGAAGCGTTGTGGAAAAGGGCTTCGTATGCGAGCACCACGCGGCCTGGGGCCGGGCAGAAGGCGAAAGAGGTCCTGTGGAACGGGGACGGCTCATGCACCGAGGTTGCAACCACGCTGAACAGACGGCCAGTGGCCGTACCGCGTGATGATCGCGAACCTCAGATGCGCAACGTCCACCTCATTCGTCGACGACAGGACGTTCGTACCCTACCCATCCACCGGTGGGTGTCAATCCTTTTCGCGGTGGCAGGCGGGTCCTCAGCGTTCCAGGTCGATCTTGCGCTGTAGGAACTCCTCACGATCGATCTCACCCCTGGCGTAGCGCAACCGCAGCTCGTTCTCGGCCGCGTCCAAGGGTGGGGGAACGGGCGGATACGGACGCGTCCGCGCGGCCCGCCCGGACCGGTGCTGTTGGGTGACCCGCCCGACCTCTCCGATGGTGAGCACGAAGAAGAAGGCCAGCGGCAGGACGATCAGGATCATGATCATCGCGGTGAAGACGGCCATGTGCCACTCCCTGGTCCGCACGAGGGGCCGGACCCCTCGTCCTCTATCTTCCTGTGTACCCGGACAGGAGCCCGCGCACCAGGGCTCGCGCCGGATCTGTGGACGACCGACACCGCGCGCAGGTGAGGACATCGACCGCCGTAACCTGGAATGTCGCAATCCGGCCGCACCGGCCGCACCGGCCGCGAACGCCGCGCCGATTGAGAACGCTGCGCCGATTGAGAACGAAAGGGCGGGATGCGGGTCCTCCTCGTGGACAACCACGACTCCTACACCTTCAACGTCTTCCAACTCCTGGCCCGTGTCCTGGGCCAAGAGCCGCTGGTGTTGACCAACGACGATCCCGCCTGGGCCGGTTTCGACCCGGGCACGGTGGACGCCGTGGTCGTCTCTCCAGGCCCCGGACGCCCACAGACCACCCGTGACCTGGGGAGGGTCCCCGACCTGTTGGCCCATACCCACCTGCCGGTGTTGGGGGTGTGCCTGGGTCATCAGGCCATCGCCCACCTGGCCGGAGCCTCGATCGAATCCGCGCCCCAGCCCCGGCATGGCCACCTGAGCCGGGTCCGACACGACGGCGACGGGCTCTTCAACGGCATCGCGCAGGACTTCACCGCCGTGCGCTACCACTCCCTGGCCGTGGCCGAACCCCTGCCGACCACGTTGAGGGTCACCGCGCGGGCCGAGGACGACGTGATCATGGGGCTGGAACACCGTGAACTGCCCCGCTGGGGGGTGCAGTTCCACCCCGAGTCGGTTGCCGGTGAACACGGCGCGGAGTTGATGGCCAACTTCCTGGACCTGGCCCGCCCGCACAGGCGCTCACGCGCCCTCCCCGTACCGCCGCCACCCACGCGTGACCCGCGACGACCCACGCAGGCCCCCGAACCCGTGGTGGTCGAACTCGACCACATGGTCGACACCGAAAAGGCCTTCGCCCACCTGTACGCCGACGCCGAGTACGCGTTCTGGCTGGACAGCTCCCGGCCCGAGGGACCGGCTCGGTTCTCCTTCCTGGGCGCGGCCCAAGGCCCCACCGCCGAGGTGCTCACCTACGACGTGGGGCGGGAGGGCGTCCGTGTGCACGACGCCCATGGAACCCGCACCGAACCGGGCACCGTCTTCGAGGCCCTGGAACGCCGCACCGACGCCGCCCCCTCCCCGCACGGGCTGCCCTTCGACTTCACCGGCGGCTACGTGGGCTACCTGGGCTACGAACTCAAGGCCCACACCGGGGGAGAGCGCGCCCACAGCGCACCCACCCCGGACGCGGTGTGGATGCGCTGCGATCGTTTCGTGGCCGTGGACCACCACCAGGGACGCACCTACGTGGTGTGCGCCGACGGGGCACCTGACGCCCACTCCTGGGTGGAGCACACCCGCACGGAGTTGCTCGACCTTCCCGACCCGCACGAACCCGCCCCACCCGCCGACCCGGTGGACCTGCCCGCCCTGTTGGAGCGCCCCCACGCCGGATACGTCGACGACGTCAAGGAGTGCCTGGCCCACCTCACCCAGGGAGAAAGCTACGAGATCTGCCTGACCAACCGGGTCCGTCTGCCCGAGCGGGGCGGGGACCTGGACTTCTACCGAAGGCTGCGCGCGGCCAACCCCGCTCCCTACGCCGCCTACCTGCGCCTGGGCGAAGTGAGCGTGCTCAGTGCCTCCCCTGAACGCTTCCTGCGCGTTGACTCAGACCGCGTGGCCGAGAGCCGACCCATCAAGGGCACCGCGCCGCGCCACCCCGACCCGCGCGTCGACGCGCGGGCGGCCGAGCGACTGCGCACCGACGCCAAGACCCGAGCCGAGAACCTGATGATCGTGGACCTGCTCCGCAACGACCTGGGCCGGGTGTGCGAGGTGGGTTCGGTGCGGGTACCGGCGTTCATGTACACCGAGTCCCACACCACCGTGCACCAGCTCGTCTCCACCATCGAGGGCCGGCTCCGACCGGAGGTGTCGACGATGGCGGCGGTGCGCGCCTGCTTCCCCGGCGGCTCGATGACGGGCGCGCCCAAGGTGCGCACCATGGACATCATCGATCGGTTGGAGTCCTCGGCGCGCGGGGTGTACTCCGGGGCGCTGGGGTACCTGTCGCACTCCGGTGAAGCGGATCTGAGCATCGTCATCCGCACCGCCGTGCGCGCCGGCGGGGAGCTGACCATCGGGGCGGGCGGGGCGATCGTACTGGACTCGGATCCGGAGGAGGAGTACGAGGAGATGCTGTTGAAGGCCCAGGTCCCGGCCCGCGGCCGGTGAGACCGCACGGGGCCGCCCCCGGCCACCGGGCGGTGCCCGACCGACGTGGCGAATGAGAACACGTTCCAGTTCGGTGTTAGGTTCCGGGCATGCGAGTTGACGAGTATCTGCGACACGACGCCGTCGGACTGGCCGAACTGGTCCGGGCCGGGGAGGTCACCTCCACCGAACTGCTGGACGTGGCCATCGAACGCGCCGAGCAGGTGAACCCCGCGCTCAACGCGATCATCCTGCCCATGTACGAGGAGGCGCGCCGCCTGGCCGCGACCGCGCCCGAAGGCCCCTTGGGCGGGGTGCCCTTCCTCCTCAAGGACCTCTTCCAGGACTACGCCGGATACCCCACCTCCTGTGGGAACCGTGCCCTGCGCCACGTTCCCGCCTCCGGCCACGCCGAGGTCGTGCACCGCTGGCTGAAGGCCGGCCTGGTGCCCTTGGGCAAGACCAACGTCCCCGAGTTCGGCGCCAAGGCCGTAACCGAGCCCTTGGAATTCGGCCCCACCCGCAACCCCTGGAACACCGGCCACACCCCTGGCGGCTCCTCCGGTGGTTCGGCGGCGGCGGTGGCCGCGGGGATCACCCCCGCCGCCGGAGCCAACGACGGTGGCGGCTCCATCCGCATCCCCGCCGCGGCCTGCGGCCTGTTCGGGCTCAAACCCGGGCGCGGACGGGTGCCGTTCGGACCACTGCGGGGCGAACCCATGAACGGTGCCTCGGTCAACGGTGTCCTGACCCGCACCGTGCGCGACAGTGCCGCGCTGCTGGACGTCATGGCCGGTTCCGAACCGACCTCGCCCTACCCCATCGCTCCTCCCGAACGCCCCTACGCCCAAGAGGTGGGCCACCCCCCGGGCCGACTTCGGATCGGATTCAGTCAACGCTCACCCCTGGGCACTCGGGTGCACCCCGAGGCGGTGCGCGCCGTACGCGAGGCGGCGGCGCTGTTGGAGGAGTTGGGCCACGAGGTCGTCGAGGCCGAGCCCGCCATCGACGGCCGCTCACTGACCGAGGACTTCCTGACCATGTGGTATGGGTCCATGGCGGCACTGGTGGACGGCATCAAGGCCGACACCGGCTGCGCCGACGACGACTTCGAACCCGACACCCTGATGTTGGCCGCCATGGGGCGGGCCCGCAGTTCGGCCGACTACGTGCGCGGTCACGACCGCTGGAACCAGCACATCCTGGCACTGGCCGACTTCCACTCCCGTTACGACCTGCTGTTGACACCCACCATCGCCGGGCCCCCGGTGACCATCGGCCGCCTGGACCCGCCCACCTGGCTGCGCACCGCCGAACGTCTGTTGGTGCGCACCCGCACCGAACGGATCGTCACCGCCACCGACATGGTGGCCACCGAGGTGATGAACAACCTCACCGCCACCCCGTTCACGATGACCGCCAACCTGACCGGTACCCCCGCTATGTCGGTGCCCCTGCACTGGACCGACTCCGGGCTGCCGTTGGGCGTACAGTTCATCGCCGCCGCGGCCGGTGAGGGCCTGCTGCTGCGCCTGGCCGCCCAACTGGAACAGGCCCGCCCCTGGGAACGGCGTCGTCCCACCGGGGTACCGTTCCCCACCTCTGTCAGCTCCCGCGACGGAGCAGCCTCCTGAGGACCACCGCGGCCAGTACCGCCCACACCGCGCAGTAACCACCGAAGAGCGCCCCGCCGGAGTCGGTGAACACGGCCCGACCGGTCATGCCCACCGCTCCGGCCACGGCCACGACCGTGAACAGACCGACCGGCACCGCGAGCGGCCACCTGGGAAGCCTTGCGGCGAAGGGGAGGGCGCACAAGACGAACAACGCCAGCACCGCGACGCCCACACCGGCGTTGGCCCACTGCGCCGCGGCCACTTCCCCCGGCCCGTAGTCGGCGTAGGAGGCCGCCTCGACCTCGGGCCCACCGGTCACCCCCAACCGACCACTCAGGGCGTAGACCACCTTGGAGACCACATACGGCAGGGTCCAGGCCGCGGTGGCCCAGGCCCATGGCGCACGTGTCCGGTGGCCGGGTTCGACACTTTCGTTACCGGTCGGGGTGTCCATGCACCCAGTCTCCACCGTTGACTTCCTCCCCACGGCTGAAGCAGGGCGTGTGCGCCACTAAGAAGGATCACCCCGTCTCTACCCCCCGATCGCAGGGGATCGTGCGTTCGTGCCTCCCTCGCGCGGGGCAAGCACCGACCCGTTCCAGGGCGGTCAGTCGTTCTCGGCGACCAGGACGATCTTGCCGGTGGTGTGCCCCTTCTCGCCCAGGGCGTGCGCCTTGGCGGCCTGGTCCATCGGGAAGGTCGCCTCCACATGGGCCCGCAAGGCGCCTCGCTCCACGAGGTCGGCGATGGAGCGCATCCCCTCATGGTCGGCCTCCACCAACATCGTCTCCGCCCGAACACCCGACTCCTCGACCTTGGCCGCCTCGTCGGGGTCCTGACCGGGCAGCAGCGAGACCAGGACACCACCCGGGCGCAACAGGTTCAGGGATCGGACCCGGGTGTCGCCCGACACCGGGTCCAGGACCACGTCCACCTCATCGACCACCTCGGCGAAGTCGACCTCGCGGTAGTCGACGACCTCGTCCGCGCCCAACTCGCGCAGGAAGTCGTGCTTGGGCGTGCTCGCGGTGCCGATGACGTGCGCCCCGTGCGCCTTGGCGATCTGCACCCCCAAGTGGCCCACCCCACCGGCGGCCGCGTGCACCAGCACCCGCTGTCCGGCACCGACGCGGGCGGTGTCGACCAGGGCCTGGTGGGCGGTCAACGCGGCCAACGGAAGCGCCCCGACCTGGACGTGGCCGACCCCGGAGGGCTTGTGGGTGAAGGCACGCGCCGGGCCCAGCGCGTACTCGGCGTGCGAACCCACCCCGTGCGGGTAGGGCAGCATCCCGAAGACCTCCTCGCCGGGCTTGAACAGGGTGACGCCATAGCCCACCTGTTCGACCACACCGGAAACGTCCCAACCCAGGACGAGGGGGAGCCGGTTCAAGAACACGCCCTGGGCGCGATGCTTCCAGTCGGTGGGATTGACCCCGGCGGCCCGGACCGCGACCAGGATCTGCCCCGGCCCGGGCTCGGGTCGAGGCACCCTGGCCCATTCCAGCACCTCGGGACCGCCGTAGGTGCTCTGTCTGTTGGCGAACATGGTCGCCGTGGTGTGCTCGCTCATGTTCCCCAGGCTGCCCGAACGCACCCGCGCGAACACCTTGACCTTGCTCTCCGGCGATCCCATTGGCCATCGGTGGGCCCGCACCGCTACGTTCGAGAACCCGTGGCACAACCGCCCGAACCACAAACCAGAGCACACGTTCGGAAGAGTGCGAGCACCATGTCCAAGATCCTGTTCGTGATGACCGGTGTCGACCACTGGACCCTGGCCGATGGAACCCGGCACCCCACCGGTTTCTGGGCCGAGGAGGCCGTGGCGCCCTACGAGATCCTCACCGAGGCCGGACACCAGGTCGTCGTGGCCACCCCTGGAGGGGTCGAACCCACCGTCGACGAGGCCAGTCTGACCGCCGACGCCAACGGTGGCGTCGAGGGCGCCGAACGCGTCGCCTCCGCCCTGGCGTCCATGACGGAGTTGGGCACGCCGATCCGATTGGAGGAGGTCGACCTGGACGACTACGACGCCGTCTACTACCCCGGTGGGCACGGGCCCATGGAGGACCTGGCGGTCGACTCGCTCTCCGGTGACCTGCTCACCGCCGCCCTGGAATCGGGCAAACCGCTGGGCGTGGTCTGCCACGCCCCTGCCGCGTTCTTGGCCGCCGAACGCCCCGATGGCACCAACACCTTCGCCGGCTACCGGGCGGCGGCCTTCACCAACGCCGAGGAGACCCAGGCCGGGCTGGCGGACAAGGCCCGCTGGCTATTGCAGGACCGCCTCACCGAGGCCGGCGTCCAGGTCGAGGAGGGCGAACCGTGGGCGCCCCACGTCGTGGTCGACCGCACCCTGGTCACCGGCCAGAACCCGGCCTCTTCCGCGCCCCTTGCCCGGAAGCTGCTCGAACGCCTGGGCTGAAGGCGCCCGCCCGCACCGGAGCGGAGCGGGAAGCAAGAGGACGCCCTGGCGCGCCCACGCCCGACGGCCAGGGCATCGGCCCGGTCCGTCCACCCACGAAGCGCCGATCGACGTGGGAAGACGGACCCGGCCGGGAGAGGGTCAGGGATGGGCCCGTGTGATGGCCCGGGAGGTACTGCGGTCGTGCGTGGACACCCAGGCCACCCCGCAGGTGAAGGGCATCTCCACACACCCCTTGGACAGACACGGCGCCCAGGATCGGCGGCGGGGGACCGGCGATTGGGCGGCCACGCATTCGGGGTCGGTCTCGACCGGGCCCAGGGTCGCCAGCAGCGCGTGCGCCCGGTAGGGGCCGAAGGCGGCCACCGCACGGTCGCGCAATCGTTGTTCCAGTACCGGACCCAGCCCGTCACGGAAGACCTGTTCCTCGGAGAAGGTCACCATGGCCAGATCCAGGGCGGCGCGCTGATCCCGCGTCAGGTCCGGATTGGCCAGGTCGAAGCGGCGCAGGTGTTCGGCCCACAGGTCGCGTCGTCGTTCGGGGGAGAGCTCGGCGAAGATCAACCTGCGTCGCACCAGGGGATGGGCGGCGAACTCGTCGAAGTCGGTGGGCAGCCGGGAACGGTGCTCCTCCACCCACTCGCGGGCCAACGCCTGGTCCGATCGGGCCAGCTCCGGGGTACGCCGGGCCAGGGTCAGGTCCCACACGGCACGCAGGCCGGCGATCACCCGCCCCCACCGGTGGTGGTCCTCATGGGGCGCCCGCCGACTGCGACCGAGTTCGCCCAAGACCTCCACGACCCGCAGGCTCGTCCGCGCGCCCAACCCGCGCACCAGCGGTGCGATCATCGCCGCCCCGCGCCAACAGCGCACCCGCCGCCCGTACCTGCGGATCAGTGTGGGCACCCACGGGGCCGTCGGTCCCCACTGCCCGGCCCGCCAGGCCCGCACGTCGGTATGGGTGAGCGGCAGGGTCTCCAACCTGCCCGCCGAGGCCCTCGCCACCGCGGTGGAGATACTCGCGCACCGCTCACACGAGGAGTCGAACGCCAACACGTACCGAACCCGAACGTCGTCCATCTGCTCCCTTCCTAGCGTCACCACACAGTCTTGTGGCCGGGAAGGCCATTTGGTGCGGGTTTTCGGAACTCGACTTCGACAATCGAGAACGCCTCAAGCGCAAAACGGCGCGAACTCGGACCAATTCGCGCTCGTTCTGTTCTCGAGAGAATGATTTTCCGAGTTACGGTCGGTCCCTGGATCCTCGACCGACACAGCGCGAAATCCAGTGGCACCCGAACACGAAGGGAACACCATGGGCCGAGAAGCCGGCGAAGTGGACGAGGCCATGGCGGCCGAACGCGCCCTGCTCTCACCCCGAGTGCGCGCCTCACCGGAGTCGTCACGGGAGTTGCTGGACCCCGGGTTCGTGGAGGTGGGCAAATCGGGTCGAAGGTGGGACCGCGAGACCATGCTCGCGGAACTTCCCTCGATGACCCCTGCCGAGCCGATCGAGGCACTGGACATGCGCGGGGAGCAGATCGCACCGGGCGTGGTCCACCTGACCTACGCCACCGAGTTCGAAGGAGTGCGTGCCCTGCGCGGCTCGCTGTGGCGACACGATGGCCATGGGCACTGGCGTCTGTACCATCACCAGGGCACCCCGGCAGCCGAACGGCGCTGAGCCCTCTGGCCCGCCCACACCGGTGATCGACGGATGTGCACGCGAGCCGGCCCGGATGAACACCAGCGGTTCGCGCGACGGAGCGTGCACATCCTCCGACCGCACCCGACGCATCGGCGTCTCCGACGCCGAGCACCTGACCCGGGGACGCCCCGCCCGCATCCCACAGAACCCGCCTTGCGCCCTCTGATGGGCGAAACGGCGTTGTCCACAGGTGCCGGCGCGGAAATCGTGGCCTCGAAGCGGTCCACGGTACGGTTACGGGCATGGGGCACACACCGGCACGGCCGTCCACATCGGCCGAGGACTACGTGAAGGTCATCTACGACCTCCAAGAGCGCGGCACCGGACCGGTGACCATCTCCGGGATGGCCGAGCGACTGGCGGTGTCCAACTCCTCGGTTTCGGGGATGCTGCGCAAGCTCAACGAACTCGGGTTCGTCCAACACCAGCGCTACGGCAACGTGAGCCTGACCGAGATCGGAACCAAGGCCGCCTTGGCGGTACTGCGCCGACACCGGCTGCTGGAGACCTACCTGGTGGCCGAGCTGGGCTACTCCTGGGACGAGGTGCACGACGAGGCCGAAATCCTCGAACACGTGGTCTCGGACAAGTTCGTCGACCGCATCGCCTCCCACCTGGGAGATCCGGTGGTGGACCCGCACGGTGACCCCATCCCCACCCGCGAGGGCACCATCGTTCAGCGCGAGACGGTGTTGTTGTCGGAGGCCGAGGCCCACACCCAAGGGGTGATCGTCCGGGTCAACGACATCGACCCCGAACTGCTGCGCTACCTGGCCGACATCGACATCGGCATCGGCATGCGCGTCACCGTGGTCGAACGCCAGCCCTTCGCCGGGTCGATCCAGATCTCGGTGCGCCCGGAGAAGGGCGGCGAGGAACGCGACCAGGCTCTGGGACTGGTCGCGGCCGAAGCCCTGTGGATCAGCCCCGAGGATTGACCGCCCCGGCCCCACTGTGGCCCTGGTGGTTTCGCCCTCGAGGACCTGCCGGTGATGAAAGCCCCGCCGCGTCGAAAGCTCCTCGGGGTAAGAACTCGCCCAGACCGCCGGAGAGCACGGGGCCGGCAGGGATCTCCCGCCCGGCCCCGGATCGGGTACGACCTAGGCCAAGGGCCGGGCACCGGGTTCGCCGGACTCGATGACGAAACGCGCCCGGTCACGAATCGGGGCGTCCGGTTCACTCACCCGGTCCACCACCCGGAAGTCGGCCGTCCACTCGGTGGGGGTGACGGTGTTGCGCACGTATCCGCGTTTGCGGTTGATGAACTTGATGTGGGGGTTCTCCCGCAACTGGATCGCGTCACTCGGGTCGTTCTGTTCGACGCCGTCGCGGCCGCTGGTGAAGGACGTCCCCACCAGTTCGGTGGCCACCGTCGCCGAGTCGGGGTCGTCGAAGTCGGCCTTGACGTCGACCACGTAGTTGGCGTGCACGTCCCCGGTGAGCACCACGGCGTTGCCCACCTCGGCCAGTTCATCGCGCACCGCGTCGCGTTCGACCCGGTAGTTGTCCCAGGCGTCGTCACTGAAGTCGGTGAGCGCGCCTTCGGCGAAGTCACGCTGGGAGAAGAACACCTGCTGGGCCAACACGTTCCAGGTGGCGGTGGAATCGCCCAGTCCCTGGGAGAGCCAGCGTCGCTGATCGGCGCCCAGCATGCTGCGGTCGGGGTCCCCGCGCTCCTCGTCCGCCACCTGCACGTCCCGGTACTGGCGGGTGTCCAACAGGTGCATGTCGACCAGGTTCCCGAACACGAGCCGGCGGTACAGGTGCAGGTCGGGTCCGGCCGGGCGTTGGGCCGCGCGCAGGGGCATGTGCTCGTAGTAGGCCTTCAACGCGTTCTCTCGACGCTGCATGAACTCCTCGGGCGGGACGTCCTCCCCGTAGGAGGTGTCGTCGGCCCAGTTGTTCTCGAGTTCGTGGTCGTCGAAGACCACCGCCCAGGGGAAGGCCGCGTGTGCGGCCTGCAGGTCGTGGTCGGTCTTGTACTGGGCGTGCCGCAGACGGTATTCGGCCAGGGAACGCACCTCCACCGGGGGCAGGTGGCCGCGTCCGATGTCGCCTTGGTCCCCGGTCTCGTAGATGTAGTCGCCCAGGAAGGCCACCAGGTCCAGGTCCTCCCGGGCCAGGTGGGCCTGGGCCGTGTAGTGGCCTTGTGTGTAGCTCTGGCAGCTGGCGATGGCGAACGCGAAGTGGTCCAGGCGAGTGCCCGGGGCCGGGGCGGTGCGGGTACGTCCGACGGGGCTGATCTCACCGCCGACGCGGAACCGGTAGAAGTAGTCGGCGCGAGGACGTAGACCCTGTGCCTCCACGTGCACGGAGTGGGCCTGATCGGGACCGGTCTCCACCGTTCCGGCGGCGACCGTACGAGAGAAGTTCTCGTCCTGGGAAATCTGCCATTGGACCTGGACCACACGATCGGGCATGCCGCCCAGGCCGTCCTCGGCCAGGGGGTCGGGGGCCAGCCGAGTCCACAGGACGACGCTGTCGTGGAAGGGATCACCGGAGGCGACCCCCAGGGTGAAGGGGTCGGAGATCCTGGGGCCTCGGAGGGTCGAGGTGGCCGCTGACGCGGATGACGCACCGAGGGTCGTACCCAGCGCCGCGGCACTCAACGTGACGGCGCCCATGAGCGCCTGCCGTCGGGTCGCGTTCACTCCTGGTTCGGGGGAGGAGACGGAAGGGGTACTGAAGTGGGGGGTACCCGGCATGTGGGGACTCCTGGGGGGATCGGAGGAAAAGGACCGTTGACCATCTCGCCATGAGTCCGAGGAGGTTCCAACCACCGGAGAATGAACATCTCGCGACTTTCCGTGTTTTTCTCGTGACTTAAAGTAACGAACTTGGTCCGTAGGATCCTCAATGCCCCTCGTCCTCATGGGAGCCCTTTCGTGGGATACACGCTCGAAGCCGTCATCGCCGGTGCCGCACTGATACGCGAGGCGACGGTCGACCTGCCCCGAGCCCAACGATTCGGACTATCGCAGGGGTTGGCCCTGGTTCCGTTGACCGACGCGCTACACGATTCCCGGCCTTTGGGTGAGCGTCCCTTCCGTGAGTTCCACCTGTTGCCCGCGTGGCTGTCGCGATGGGCGACCGAGTGGTCGCGTGGTGGGCCACTCGCCTATGTGGAGATCGACTCCTTCGGCGGAACCATGGCCCAGGCGGCCGCCGTGTGGGAGCACGGCGAGCTCACCCTGGGGCCATTGCGCGTGGGCGCGGACGAACCCGCTCCTGCCGAGGGATTCCCGCTCTCCAAGGCCCTGCGCCGATTGGGCGTGACCGTGGGTCCCCACGACCAGGACGAGTTCACCGCCGTGGGGTTGGGCGCCCATCGCCACACCGAGGACTGGGCCGAACACGCCTGCGACTGAGCCGGGTCAAAGGCCCTCACGCGCGCGTCCCGGGATTTGGCCGACCGCACCACCACGCTCCCGGCCCCGCCCGTGGCGCCGCGCACCAGCACACGCTCAACCCTGGTCATGATGGCCGACAGGGGGATCACGGTCGCCACCGAAGCCCAAGCCATGGCCGCATCTCGCTGGCCGAGCACCTACCTGATCCAGGCCTTCGAGGCCGGACCCGGGAGAGCGCCCCTACCTCCGGTGCCACCTCTGGAGTCGCACCCGGACCCGCCCACCGGCCACTGACGTCGCAAGGGCCTTCGTCCACGGGTCGAAATCCACTCGCGCCGAACCGACCCGCTGTTCTAGCCTGGTGGCATGCGCAAGCGACGTTAAGTCATAGCCACAGGTCGATCCGCGGCGAACGTTCGAGGACCGCCGGAAGCACTGAACACATCCGGCTATCCCCGAACCGTTCGACGGAAAAGGCCTCCATGACCACCGTTAACCCACGTGTGTCCCGCACGCGTCTGATCCGGCTGACCTGGCCGGTCTACGGTTACGCCTTCTTCGAGGAGTTCATCCTCCTCTACCCGCTCTACGCCCTGCTGTTCACCGAGAACGGCCTGACGGTCACCCACATCAGCGCGCTGTTCGTGCTGTGGTCCCTGACCTCGGTGCTGCTGACCGTGCCGGCCGGTGCCCTGGCCGATCTGGTATCGCGCCGCCACCTGCTCGCGACCGCCCCGCTTCTGACCGGGTCCGCGTTCGCCCTGTGGTCGCTCCTGCCCTCCCCGTGGGTGTTCGCCCTGGGGTTCGTGCTCTGGGGAGCGGCCGGAGCCTTGTCCTCCGGTGCCTTCGAAGCACTGGTGTACACCGAACTGGACCACCACGAGGCCACCGACGCCTATCCCCGCGTGATGGGCCTGACCCGGGCCTTGGGAGTGGCCGCGGTGGGCGTGGCCACCCTGGTGGCCGTTCCCGCCATGACCCATGGCGGCTACCTGGTCATCGGTCTGGCCAGCGTGACCGCCTGTCTGCTGTGTTCGGTGTGCGCTTTGGCCCTGCCCGAACATCGCGTGCGTGAGCGCGACCCCGGCGACGAACCCGGCTACCTTCAGACCCTGCGCTCAGGTCTGGCCGAGGTGCGCCACAACCCGAGGGTGCGTCCGGCCTTGCTGTTGGTGGTGCTGGTCAGCGCTTTTTGGGGGGTGTTGGAGGAGTACGTTCCGCTGCTGGCCCGTGACGCGGGGGTCCCCGTGCAATCGGTGCCGTTGGTGGTGCTGGTGGTGTGGACCGGGGTGACCCTGGGCGGCCTCTCCGCCGGTCCCCTCTCCCGGCTCCCGAGCCTGGCTCTGGCCGCGCTGATGACCCTGGCCTCGCCGGCCATCGCGGCCGGAGCCCTGTTCGCCGGCCCCGCGGGTTGGGTGCTGCTCGGTTTCGGGTTCGGGGTGTGCCAGGCGATGATGGTGGTGACCGATGCCCGTCTGCAAGAGAGCATCACCGGCCCTGGCCGGGCCACGGTCACCTCGTTGGCGGACCTTGGCACCGAGGCCCTCGGCGTCACCACGTTCCTGGTGTACGCGGGGGTGTTCACCGCCATGGGCCACGGCGCGGCCTTCGCTCTTTTCGCCACGCCCAACCTGCTCGCCGCCCTGCTCTTGGCACGTCGAGACGGCTGAAGGCAGATCCTACGAAGTTCTGTACAGATTTTCCCGTTCCTTGGGATTTCCGTACGAACCCGAACGCTCCGATGAGCGTCTCCCCAGGTGTCGGGCCGTTCGCGCTCCGGCACCGGCGCGAGTGGCAGGGCCCACCGTGCCGCACCATGCCCGAGGACGGCGGGCCGTGGTGCACGGGCCGTAGGTGTCGAGGGACCACCTACGGCCCGCCGCTCTTCAAGACGTGCCCTATTACTCCCCTTGACCCGGTGAATAGCATCGATTGTTGTGGCTCACCAGATGACGAACACCGCGAACCAGGACGACCTGGATACCGCGTCCGTGCGCGGGATCAGCATCGGTTACACCGATCGTGGGGCGGGATGTCCCGTCCTGTTCCTGCATGGGCATCCCTTCGATCGGACGATGTGGAAACCCCAGGTCCGGGCGCTGGCCGGACGTGGTTATCGAACCATCGTTCCCGATCTGCGCGGTTACGGCAGCTCCACGGTCGTACCGGGGGTCACCCCCCTGGACGTCTTCGCGCGGGACATGACCGCGCTGCTCGATCACCTGGGGCTGGACGTGGTCAACGTCGTTGGTGTGTCCATGGGCGGCCAGGTCGCTTTGGAGATGTGCCGCCTCTTCCCCGACAGGGTCGACTCCCTGACCCTGGTGGCCACCAACCCCCTGCCCGAGACCGAACAGGGTTGCCTGGCCCGTGAACGATTGGCCGCACGACTGCGCGAGGAGGGCATGCGCGGCTACGCCGACGACATGCTCGTGGGCATGATGACCGCGGACAACGTTCGCGACCTGCCCGCGGTCGCCGACCACGTGCGCGACATGATGTGCGCCGCACCTCCCGAGGGGGCGGCCGCCGCCCAACTGGGCCGGGCCCGGCGCCCCGACCACACCCTGCTGCTCAAGCGCATCTCCGCCCCCACCCTGCTCGTGGTGGGCCAACACGACGGGTTCACCCCACCAGAGGGCGCCGAACTCATGCACGTGCGCGTCCCGGACTCGATCATGGAGATCATCGAAGGGGCCGGTCACCTTCCCAACCTGGAGCGCGCCGGCCGCTTCAACGAGGTACTGCGGCGTTTCCTCGAACAGAACCGCCTGCGCCCTCGCCCCTCCGAGGTCGGCTGAGGGCGGCCCCGACCACCTGGCCGAGCCCGCGCCCCAGAGCGGGCGCACATGTGCCCGTGCCCGGATCAGACCTTCTCCACCGGCATCCACAGCTCCCCGCAGGCCAGGCCCTCCTCCTGCTCGTCGTAGTCCACCTTCAGCATGTCCGGCCCCTGCCGGTGCTGGTAGGCGGGGTTGGAGGGAAACCACTCGGAGAAGGCGTACGACCAGATCCGCTGGATCTGCTCGGGGAAGGTGTACCGCTCGAAGGGGAAGACCACCCAGGTGCCCGCCGGTACCCGAAGCGACTCCATCCCTTCGGGAACCTCGGTGGAGGAGGTGACGGCCGCCTGGTAGTAGTCGACGTCGCCGCCCTCGCCATCGCCCGTCTCCAGGGCGTGGGTGACACCCAGCAGACCGTGTGGCTCCTGGTCGGAAAGTTCCTCGACCCTCTCGCGGGTGGCCTCGTCGATGCCCTTGACGAACTCGATCATGGTCTCGTTGGGGCCCTCACAGACCAGTGGTACCCGGGCCTTGGGACCGGTGACGGCGAACGCGTCCTTGTCGACGATGCGGTAACGCATGATGGTGTTCCCTTCGATGGTCAGGTGGAAGGTCAGACGCGATTGGGAGCCGAGCGCGGCGGCGCCGTGGCGGGCCTCGCCCGGGCCGACCCCGTGCACGGACCGGAACGCCCGACCGAACGCCTCGGCCGAGCCGTAGCCGTAACGCACCGCGATGTCGAGCAAGGTGTCCTTGCCCTGGATCACCTCGGCCCCGGCCAGGGTCAGGCGTCGCCGGCGCACGTACTCCGAGATCGGCATCCCCGACAGCGTCGAGAACATCCGTCGGAAGTGCTGCTCGGAGACGAACACCGAACGCGCCATCGCGGCCACGTCCACGGGCTCGTCCAAGTCCCTTTCGACCCGCTCCAGCGCCTCGTTCAACCGGTCCAGCATCGGTTCCTCCCTTGCTCTCACCACCCAAGTTACGGACGCCCCATCCACCTCGACCCGACAGTTGCGGTGCGGTTTCGATCGGGTCGATGCATGCTCCGCACCGCCGTTTCCTCCCACGGAGAAAGGACCTGTCCGGACCACCGGCCCTGTGCCAGTCTGATCGGCGACCCCCTCACCGAAGGACTCCATGGCCGAAAAATCGATCCGAACCGGTGCCGAACATCCCCCTGGTCAACCGCTGGGCCGCCGATTCGGCATGCTCCTGGGCGCCGTGGGCCTGGGAAACCTGGGTGATGGGATCGCGGTGGTGGCGCTGCCCTGGTACGCCGCCACCCTCACCGACGACCCCTTCCAGGTGGCACTGGTGGGTGCCGCCACCCGCCTGCCCTGGCTGTTGCTCGCCCTGATCGCCGGGGTGGTGGGCGACCGGGTCGACCACCGTCGACTGATGGTGGCCGCGGCGGGAGTCAAGACCGTACTGCTGGTGGGACTGACCACCGCGGTCGCCCTGGGCGCGGGCTCGATCCCGTTGCTGGTCGGCGTCGCCCTGCTGGTGGGGGCCTGCGAGGTGTTCTTCGACAACACCGCGCAGGCCATGGTGCCCACCCTGGTCCCACGTCAACGGTTGGAGCGGGCCAACGGCCACCTGCAGGGGGTGGAGCGGGTGCTCAACAAGTTCCTGGGCGCCCCGATCGCCGGCATGCTGCTGGCGGCCTCCACCGCCTGGGCCTTCGGTGCGCAGGCCGCGCTCATCCTGTCGGCGCTGGTCTGTCTACTGGGTCTGAGCGGCGATCACCACCCGGCGACGGACGGGCGGCGACGCCCCGGCATTCGCGTCATGCTGGGCGAAGGACTGTCATGGCTGTGGCACCACCCGGTACTGCGCTTGACCACCCTGGTCAGTGGGGCCTCCAATCTGGCCGCGGCGATGATGGCGGCGGTCCTGGTGCTCTTTGCCCAGGAGGTGCTGGGGGTGGGACCCCAGGGTTATGGGTGGTTGATGACCGTGACCGCGGTGGGCGCCGTCCTGGGCGCACTGGTGGTCCCCTCCTTCTCCCACCGTGTGCACCCGGCCACCGCCTTGGTCGTGGTCCTGGTGATCCTGGGCATGACCGCTGTGACCGTGGGGCTCACGCGCGACGTTCCGATGTTCGTGCTCTGCTACCTGTTCACCGGGTTCGCCGCCACCTGGTGGAACGTCACGCTGATCAGCCTTTTCCAACGTCTGACCCCCGACCTGCTGCGTTCACGGGCCTTCAGCGCCCACCGGACCCTGTCGTGGGGGATGCTCTCGGTCGGTATGGCCCTGGGCGGCACACTCGCCTCCGCCCTGGAAGGGACGTTGGGTCGCGAATGGGCCCTGGCCGTCCCCTACCTGGTGGCGGGAACGATCGGTCTGATCCTGGCCGTGGTCGTCACCCTGAGACTCACACGGGGAGTGATCGACCGAGCGCTGGACGAAGTCGAACCGGCCTGACTTAGGGCGAACAGGAAAATACTGGAAATCTCCGGGCAACTTCCGTGTCTGATTCGACGTGGCGCCCTTTCGGAAACCACCATGGACCTTCAGGATCGTCGACAGGCCGACCCCGAGAAGGAGGTGGGCGGGGCGGGGGTACACGCGTCCCGCGAACTTGATGGATCTTGGTTTTCTGCGACCTCTGTACGAGAGCGACGGCCCCGTGGCATCGGTGCACCTGGACACCAGCCGGGACACCACCGACGCGGACAAGAAGATCGAGTTGCGCTGGCGGCACCTGCGCGAGGAACTCAAGGCCCTGGGCACCGACGAGGCCACCCTCGACGTCCTGGAGGAAGCCATCGGGGAGGGCAACTCCCGTGCCTACGGTGACCACGGCCAAGCCGTCTACGCCTCCGAGGGACGGCTGTTGGGCGAGTACACGCTGACCTCCCCACCCGGGCAGGACCGCGCCTCGTTCCTTCCGATCCCCGACGCCCTTCCGTTGACCATCGACCGCGGCCGCCGACTGCCCTACGTGCTGGTGGCCCTGGACCGGGTCAAGGCCAAGGTGTACGCCTACGGCGGCCATCCCAGTGAAGGGCCGGTTCTGGAGTCCGAGAACATCGGCGAGAACATGCAGAACATCGACGGGGCCACCCGGATCTTCCCCGGCCAACGCGGGGACGCGGGTGGACGCCGAGCCGACACCGGCACCGCCCAGGACATCTGGCGTGAGAACGCCGCAGGGGTCGCCGAACTGGTCCGCAAGGCCGTGGCCAAGGTCGGGGCCCAGGCCATCATCGTGGGCGGAGACGACGAGGCCATCGCCTACCTGCGTGACAATCTCGGCCCACGGCAACTCACCATCCCCATCAAGGTGGTGGCCGGGGGCCGCGGAGGAATCGACGCGGAGGAGCGCCTGCAGGAGAGCGCGGAGGAATGCCTGCGCGAGCTGGTCCAGCGGGAACAGGAACAGACCATCGACGACTACCACCGCAAGCTCGCCCATGACCAGGCGGTTCGCGGTACCACTCCCACCCTGCCGATGCTGTCGGAGGGCCGAGTGGACACCCTGCTGTTGGGATCCGACAGGGAGGACGAACCACACCTGTGGGGCTCGACAACCTCCCCGATCCTGGTGGACACCTCGCCTCGAGGACTGGACGACCCGAACTCCGCTTTCCAAGCTCCGGCCAGCGCCCTGATGCTGCGCTCGGCCGTCCTGTCGGACGCCCGGTTCAGTGAACTGCTGGAGGAGGGCGAACCCAGCGGCGATTCCGGGGCCACCCTGCGATTCCCCAAGTAACCGCCACCGACCGACACAGTGCCCCGCTCCCACCCAAGGGGAGCGGGGCACCGTTTCGGTCGGGTGACCCTGCGGTCGAGCCCACCCCATCGGTCGATCGGCGCCTGGCATCGATGCGCAACCTTCGACCCGAAGCCGGTGCGACAACCACCCGCACGCACCCCCGAACCGACCCGCTGACCACGCCCACCCGCGGTGAGCCCGACGTTGGGAGGGGAACACGGGTCGGGCCCCGCTGGGAGTGCTCCCATCGGGGCCCGAGCTCGACCACGTGCCGCGTCCGGTCTCCTACTGGGAACCGGTGGCGGCCTCCACCTCGGTGATGAACTGCTCGGCCGCCTCCTCCGGCGTGAGGTTGCCGAAGGCCAGTTCATCGGACGCCCGCTTGGTGATCTCCACGACCTCACCGGCACCGATCGGCGGCGGCGGGTTGCCGTCGACGATGTCGCCCTCCACATCCGACAGGAAGATCGCGCTGCGCTCGTCGGCCGCGGACAGCGAGCTCAGGATGTGCGCCCGCACGTCGATGTTGGCAGGCAGTCCCAGGTCGGCCAGGATCAGCTCCGCCGCCTGATTGTCGTTGAGCATGAAGTCCACGAACCGGGCCGCCTCCTGCGGGTGCTCGCTCCCGGCCGAGACGGAGTAGAACATCGCCGGCTTGAAGTACATGCCGGTACGCTCGCCATCGCTCTCACCCGGGTAGCGCAGCAGCTCCAGGTCACGGTCGGAGGACGCGGTCAGCCCGCCCAGCTGGTTGCTCCAAAAGTGCGCCATCGCGCCGGTGTTGGTGGCCAGCACCGACTGATCGGGGCCACCCGCCTCGATCTCCACGCTCTGCGAGGCGCCCGGCTGCCCGCCGCTCTCCAGCAGGTCCTCGGTGATCTGGAACCACTCGGCGAGGGTCTCGGATGAGAACGCGAGCTCACCGTCCTCGCCGTAGAGGTTCTCCCCGTGCTGACGGGCGAAGATCTGGAAACCGCTCTCGTTGTAGGCCATGCTCTGGGTCCCCACGATCTCACCGTCGGTGGCCTCGGTGATCTGCGTGGCGATCTCGACGTAGTCGTCCCAGGTCCACGTGGTGTCGTCGGGCATCTCCACCCCGGCCTCGGCGAAGGCCTCCGGGTCGGCGAGGATGGCGTAGACGTTCACGCCGGAGGCCACCCCGTAGGTCTGACCGTCCAGGTCACCGCTGTCGGCGATCAGTGGGTCGATCTTGGTCAGGTCCAGCTCGTCAGAGAACTCGTTGAGGTCGGCCAGCGCACCCCGGTCACCGTACTCGCGCAGGTACCGCTCCTCCTGCATCATGATGTCGGGGGCGTCGTCGGCGGCGGTGCTGGTGGCCAACCGGTCCCAGTACGAGCCCCAGTCGGTGTAGTCGGGGCTGATCCGGATGTCGGGGTTGTCGGCCTCGAAGATCTCGATGACCTGCTGCATGTTCGAGTGTCGATCGTCCGCTCCCCACCAGGAGAAGCGCAGTTCCACCACACCGTCCTCGGCGGAGGAGCCGCCCCCGCAGGCGGATGCGAGCAGTGTGACGGCGGCGGCCAAGGCCAAGGGAGCGGCCGTGCGGCGTGTGCGTACGCCGCCGGAGGGGATGTTCATCGGGGGGTCCTCAAGGTCTCGTTCATCGGGTGGGTAGGGTGCGCGGGCGGGGCCACGCCGGGGGGTCGTTCGGGTCAGGTTCCCGAACCGACCGCGCTGCGCAGTTCGGACACGAACTGCTCGGCCGCCTCACTCGCGGTGAGATTGCCGAAGCTGAATTCCTGGTAGGCGCGCCGGTTGATGTCGACGATCTCGCCCGAGCCCACGGGCGGGGGCGGATTGCCATCGACGACCTCGTCCTCGATGTCGGCGAGGAAGTCGGCACCCCGGGTCTCGGTCTCGGGCAGGTCGGACATGATGTGCTCACGCACCTCGATGTTGGCCGGCAGGCCCAGGTCGGCCAGTACGGTCTCGCCCACCACATCACTGTTGAGCAGGAAGTCGACGAATCGGGCCGCCTCCCGGGGGTGGTCGGTCCCGGCCGAGACCGCGTAGTACATGGCGGGCTTGAAGTAGGTGCCGGTGCGCTCGTTCTCGGTCTCTCCGGGAAAACGCAACAGCTCGATGTCACGCCCGGAGGCCTGTGCGACGGCGCCCAGCTGGTTGCTCCAAAAGTGCGCGGTGGCGCCTGTGTTGGTGGCCAGCACCGACTGGTCGGGGCCACCGGCGGCGATCTCCACGCTCTGGGAGGCGTCCGGTTGCCCGCCGCCCTCCAAGAGCCGATCGGTGAGCTCGTACCAGGACTGCAGGGTCTGTTCGGAGAAGGCGACCTCACCGTCCTCGTCGAAGAGGTTCTCCCCGTGCTGGCGGACGAAGATGTGGAAGGCGTTCTCGTTGGTCAGGCCCTGGGTTCCCACGATCTCACCGTCGGTGGCCTCGCTGATCTCGATGGAGATCTCCACGTAGTCGTCCCAGGTCCACGTGGTGTCGTCGGGCATCTCCACCCCGGCCTCGGCGAAGGCCTCCGGGTCGGCGAGCATCGCCGAGGCGTTGACACCGGTGGGAGCGCCGTAGACCGCACCGTCCACCACCCCGCTCTGGGCCACCAACGGGTCCAGGCCCGACAGGTCCAACCCCTCCAAGGTGCTCAGATCCGCCATGGCGCCCCGCTCGGCGTACTCGCTCAGGTAGGACTCGTCCTGCATGAGCACGTCCGGGGCGTCGTTGGCGGCGACACCGGTGGCCAACCGGTCCCAGTAGGCGTCCCAGTCGGTGTAGTCGGGGCTGATCCGGATGTCGGGGTTGTCGGCTTCGAAGACCTCGATGACCTCCTGCAGGTTGGCGTGCCTCTCGTCCGACCCCCACCAGGAGAAGCGCAACTCCACCACGTCCCCGGAGCCACCGGAACAGGAGGTCAGGGCCAAGGCCAACGCACCGGTGGCCGCGGCGACCATGGCCGCAGGCGGGTGTCGTCGTGTGGAGCGGACGCGGGTGAGGGGTGGCACGGGGGGATCCCTTCTGTGGTGCGGCTCTACTTGATGCCGGTGGTGGCGATGCCCTTGACCAGGTAGCGCTGACCCGCGAGGAAGAACCCGAACACCGGCCCCAGCGCCACCACCGACATCGCGAACAGCGGACCCCAGGAGGTCTGGGAGCTGGAGTCGACGAAGGTGCGCAGCGCCACCGGAACGGTGTACATGTCGGGGCTGGTCAGGAAGATCAACTGACTGAAGAAGTCGTTCCAGGTCCAGATGAAGGTGAAGATCGCGGTGGTGGCCAGGGCCGGCAACGACAGCGGCAGGATGATCTGGCAGAAGATCCGCACGTGCCCACAGCCGTCGATACGCGCCGCCTCGTCCAGGTCACGAGGCAACCCGCGAATGAACTGGACCATCAAGAAGATGAAGAAGGCGTCGGTGGCCAGCAGCTTGGGGACGATGAGCGGGTAGAAGGTGTTGATCCAGTCCAGCTGCGCGAACAGGATGTACTGCGGCACGATCACCACGTGGATGGGCAGCATGATCGTGGCCAGCATGATCGCGAAGAACAGGCGCTTGCCCCGAAACTCCAGGCGGGCGAAGGCGTAGGCCGCCATGGAGCACCCGATGAGGTTGCCGACGATGGAGCCGGCCACCACGATCGCGGAGTTGAGCAGGTAGTGGTGGAAGGGGAACTGCAGGGCGCCCCAACCCTCGGTGTAGTTGCTCGGGGTGAAGCTCCAGGGGATGAGCCCGGGTTCGCGGAAGATCTCCGCGGTGGGCTTGAAGGAGCTGGAGAGCATCCACAGCAGCGGGTAGAGCATGATCAGGCCGAAGCCGATCAAGCCGATGTGGGTGAGTAGTCGTCGCGTGCGCGCGGACCGGGTCCGAGTGGGGGTGGGAGCCGGTGCCTTGGTCTCAGTCGCCATAGAAAACCCAGTACTTGGAGGCCAGGAAGTTCACGGCGGTGAACCCCCCGATGATCATCAGGAGCAGCCAGGCCATCGCCGAGGCGTAGCCCATGTCGAACGAACCGAAACCGCGTTGGTACAGGTAGAGCGTGTAGAAGAGGGTGGAGTCCGAGGGGCCGCCGGTGCCACCGCTGACGATGAACGCCTGGGTGAAGGTCTGGAAGGCGTTGATGATCTGCAGCACCAGGTTGAAGAAGATGATGGGCGTGAGCATCGGAACGGTGATGTTCCAGAACCGGTGGAGGGGACCGGCTCCGTCCACGGCGGCCGCCTCGTAGTACATCCGGGGAACCTGACGCAGCCCGGCCAGGAAGATGACCATGGGGGCACCGAAGGTCCACACGTTGAGCACGATGAGCGTGCCCAGGGCGTAGTCGGGGTGGGACACCCAGCCGTACCCCTGTACCCCGAAGAAGGCCAGGACCTGGTTGACCAGCCCTTCGGCGCCGAAGACCTGCCGCCACAGGATGGCGACGGCCACGCTGCCGCCCAGCAGCGAGGGCAGGTAGTACACCGAACGGTACAGGGGCAGGCCGCGCACCCCTCGGTCCAGGACCATCGCCAGCGCCAACGCCAGCGCCAACTGGAGCGGCACCGACACGAACACGTACACGAAGGTGACCCGGAGCGCGCTGAGCAGACGGTCATCGCTCAGCATGCGTTCGTAGTTCTCCAGCCCCACCCACTGGTGGTCACCGATGAGGTTGTAGTCGGTGAAGGAGAAGTACAACGAGGCCAGCAACGGGCCCGCGGTGATGACGATCAGGCCTAGGAACCAGGGTGCCAGGAAGGCGTAGGCGGCCAGGTTCTCCTGGCGGCGCCGACCGGTGCCGCGCCCTGCGGACCCTTTGGCGACGCGGGCCTTGGGCGGGGCGGGATCGACCTTCTTGGGGCTTCGCTGGAGCAGTGCGCTCACGGCGCACCACTCCCGGGGCGCACCTGCGTCCGTGTGGGGCACAGGCGGCGGCTGAGGAGGCTCATGGTCGGGGGACCACCAATCTGGTCAGGGCGGATGCGGAGGACGTGGGGCCGTCTTCACCGACGTGGCCGAGAACACGTGGCGAACTCGCAGGTTATGGCCTGGTAAGCGCTATCCATAGTTTAAGATGTTCAGTTTCTAGCACCGGGCCAGATGGGTGTCAACAGACGATCATCCCCACGGGAAACCCCCTCTCCGGATCGTTATCTTCGCCCCGGGCGACTTCGCGAAGCCGAAAAAACAACTCCGGAACCGCGTTCCAGCCGGTCCGAGCCGCTTTTCCCGCCTTCACGCCCAAGGTAAATCCATGGGCGATCATTGAGTTTCACCCTGGAAAGCGTTTACCCTGGCCGCGTGAACGACACCTCCCCACGCAGATTCGCCATCATCGGCACCGGGTCCAGAGCGCGCATGTACACCCGCGCCCTCACCGACACCCATCGGGACCTGGGCCTGCTGGTGGCCCTGTGCGACACCAACGCCACTCGCATGGCCGTGCACAACCGGATCGTCACCGAGGCGGGGCTGGACCCCGTCCCCACCTACCCGGCCGAGGCCTTCGGCCGCATGCTCCACGAGCAGAAGGTGGACGAGGTCATCGTGTGCACGGTCGACCACACCCACGCCGACTACGTCGTGGCCGCCCTGGAGGCCGGCGTCGACGCCATCACCGAAAAGCCCCTCACCGCGGACCTGGACGGGCTCGAACGCATCAACGCGGCCCAGGCCCGCACCGGCCATCGCGTCACCGTCGGATTCAACTACCGCTACAATCCCGTCCACCTCAAGCTGCGCGAACTCATCGCCTCCGGAGTCATCGGCGAGGTCGGTTCGGTGCACTTCGAGTGGCTGCTCGATCTGCGCCACGGAGCCGACTACTTCCGCCGCTGGCACCGCGACAAGGCCAACTCCGGCGGTCTACTGGTGCACAAGGCGAGCCACCACTTCGACCTGGTCAACTGGTGGATCGGCGCCCGCCCCGAAGAGGTCTACGCCTCGGGTCGGCTGTTCTTCTACGGCGCCGAGAATGGCCACCGCCACGGTGTGGGCGGCGACTACGCGCGCGGGCACGCCTCACCCGAGGCCGCTCAGGACCCCTTCGCCCTGCACATGGCCGACAGCCCCGACCTGACGGCCCTGTACCTGGAGGCCGAACACGAGGACGGCTACCGGCGCGACCTCAACGTCTTCGGTGAGGGCATCACCATCGAGGACGACATGTCGGTGCTGGTGCGCTACGACAGCGGGGTACGGCTCAGCTACCACCTGGTGGCCTACGCGCCCTGGGAGGGCTACCGGATCTCCATCACCGGCAGCAAGGGCCGCCTGGAGCTGGACATGACCGAGTTCGCGCACACCTCGCCCGAGCAGGACGAGCGGCACCCCGTCCGCGGCATGCCCGCCCCCAAGGAGAACAGCACCGCCCGACTGTGGCTGCGCCGTCACTGGCAAGAGCCCGAGGAGATCCCCGTGACCGTGGGCGGTGGCGGACACGGCGGCGGTGACGTCGCCATGCTCACCGCCCTGTTCGGCCGAGTCGACGACGGTGTCCGCCCCGATCACGCCGACGGTGGCAACGCCCTGATCACCGGGCTGTGCGCCAACGCCTCCATCGCCTCGGGGCGCCCGGTGCGCGTGGACGAACTACTGGGGCAGGAGGGCCGGTGAGCACCCGCCCGCTGCCCGAGGGGCCCGTGCCCGTGCTCTTGGTGGGCCTGCACGGGCACGGGCGCTCCCACCTGCGTGCGCTGCGGTCCCTGGGCGAACAGGGGCTGGTGCGCCTGGTCGGTGTGTGCGATCCCCGCCCACCGGCCCCCGACGACGACCTGGAGGGGCACGGCCCCCTGCCCCACTTCGACGACCTGTCCCGGGCACTGGAGGAGACCGGCGCCCGGATCACCGTCCTGGTCACCCCCATCCACACCCACCTGCCACTGGCCCGCACCGTACTCGCCCACGGCTCCCACCTGCTGTTGGAAAAACCCACCACCGCGACCCTGGCCGAACTACACGAACTCACCGACGCCGTCACCGCCTCCGGCCTGGCCTGCCAGGTGGGCTTCCAGAGTCTGGGATCGACCGCCATCGACCACGTCCGTGGGCTGCTGACCCAAGGAGTCGTGGGCGAGCTGCGCGGCATCGGCGGCGTGGGCACCTGGAAACGCACCTCGGCCTACTACGACCGCGCCCCCTGGGCCGGACGTCGCCGCATGGGCGGGCACGACGTGGTCGACGGGGCGCTGACCAACCCCTTCGCGCACATGGTCGCCACCGCCCTGGCCCTGGCCGACGGCGGCGACCACGCCCCGAGCGAGATCGTCCCCGAACTCTTCCACGCCCACCCCATCGAGGCCGACGACACCTCCTGCCTACGGTTGCGCACCCACCAGGGCACCCCGGTGTGCCTGGCCGTGACCCTGTGCTCGCCGCGCAGTCTGCCGCCCGCGCTCCACCTGCACGGTGAACACGGGCACATCACCTTCGAGTACACCCTGGACCGGGTCACGGTGCACCTGCCCGGACAGGACCCGCACACCACCACACACCCGCGCACCGGCCTGATGGAGAACCTCATCGCCCACCTGCGCGAGGGGACGCCCTTGCTGGTTCCCCCCACAGCCACCCTGGGGTTCACCCACGTGCTGGAGGCGGTGCGCACCGCCTCCGACCCCCGCCCCATCCCCGCCCACCACCAGGACGTGTGGCGCGAAGCGGGCATCACCCATCGCACCATTCACGGCATCGACGCCCTGGTCCACCGAAGCGCCCGGCACATGAGCGGCTTCACCGAGCTCGGAGCCGCCTGGGCCGTGCCCGAACCCACCGCGCGCCCGTTGGAGGCCCGACCGTGAACCTGTCCCTGAACGGCACCACCGTGGCCGTGCACCGCGACGGCACCGACCTGGACCCGGTGCTCTCACCACGACCGTTCCTGCACCCGGTGACCACCCTGGCCGGCACCACCGTCACCGAACTACGACCCCAGGACCACGTCCACCACCTGGGGTTCGGCCTGGCCGTACCCGACGTGGACGGCACCAGCTTCTGGGGCGGGCGCACCTTCACCCCGGACCGCGGTTCGGTACTGCTGGACAACCACGGACGCCAACGGCACGTGCGCACCCTGGAACAGGCCCCCGACCACCACACCGAACTGCTGTCCTGGACCGACCCACAGGGCCTGGAACTGATCGCCGAGGAGCGTACGCTGCGCGCGCTACCCCTGAACGAACACACCTGGACACTGCACGCGCGTACGGTCCTGCGCAACACCTCGGGACGGGATCTGAGCATCGGCAGCCCCGCCACCAACGGCCGCCCCGGCGCCGGCTACGGCGGCCTGTTCTGGCGTGCCCCCCTGGGCCCACGCCCACCCGCGGTCACCGGCCCCCACGACCTGAGCGGCGAAGCGGACCTGCACGGTGCACGCGTGCCCTGGCTCGCCATGGCCGGCACCACCGACCAAGGCGCCCGATGGACCCTACTGCTGCACCAGGTCGGCCCGCACCCGGAACCGTGGTTCCTGCGCGCGCACGAGTACCCCGGAACGGGACCGGCCCTGGCCTGGGACGAACGCCTCCCCCTACCGGACGGCGCCCACCTGGAACGCGGCCTGCGGGTGGCCATCGCCGACGGCCACCCCCACGACCTTCCCTCCCTGGCCAAGGCCGTGGCCGACCAACCCTGACCCACCCCCGGGCCGGGCCACCGCCCCTCACCCGGACCCGACCCACCAGGGGCCGCGCCGTCCCCTCTGCGGCGTGGCCCCGCTCCCGTTCTCAACACGCCCCGAATCCGCTCGGGGCCCGGAAAGGAAACCCCGCCATGCGCGTGCTCGTCACCGGAGGTTCGGGAAGGCTCGGCCGTAGCGTGCTGTCGACCCTGGCCGAACGCGGACACCAGGTCACCTCGGTCGACACCACCCCGGCCACCCCACCGCAGGGGGTCGACGCGATCACCGCCGACCTGCTCGACGCCACCGCGCGCGAGGACGCCTTCACCCGCACCGCGCCCCAGGCCGTGATCCACCTGGCCGGGATCGCCGTCCCCTTCGCCCACCCCGACGTACGAACCCTGCAGGTCAACACCGGTCTGGCCTGGGCCGTGCTGACCGCGGCCATGGAACACGGTGCCCACTCGGCGGTGGCCGCCTCCAGCCCCACCGTCTACGGCTACAACACACCCACCTGGACCCCGCGCTACCTGCCCCTGGACGAGGACCACCCCGTCGAGCCCTGGCACGCCTACGGGCTGAGCAAGCAGATCATCGAACAGACCGTCCGGGCCCTGGCCCGCACCACCGACACCTGCGTGCTCTCCGCGCTGCGGCCCGGCTACGTGGTGGCCCCCGAGGAATGGGCCGGTGCCCTCACCCAACAGGGACACACCATGGCCGAGCGCCTGGCCGACCCCGCCCTGGCCGCCGGATCCCTGTTCAACTACGTCGACGCCCGCGACGCCGCCGAACTGTTCTCCCTGGTCATCGAACACCCCGAACGGGTCCGTCACGGCCAGGTCTACAACGCCGTGGCCGACGACCCCCTGGCACCCGGCCCCGTCGACGAGCTCATGGCCCGTCTGCACCCGACCACCGCACCGCACAGCGCCGCCCTGACCGATGGTCGCGCGGTCTTCTCCAACCGGCGGGCCCGCACCGAACTGGGCTGGAATCCCACCCGAACCTGGCGCACACAACTGAGCGAAGGGCGGGTCGGCTAGGTGCGCGCCCAACCACCTTCCCCCTACGACGACGGTCACCCCCATTCTTCCACTAACCTGGGAAAGAGTTTTCCCACAAGTCATGGCAGAAAGGGCAGGGGCGTGAGTTCGTCGTATGTGACGCTGGAACAGGTGGCACAACACGCGGGGGTGTCGCTGGCCACCGCCTCCCGAGTCATCAACGGCAGCACCCGCCAGGTCAGCGAACGCCTGCGCGAGAAGGTCAACGCCAGCGCCGAGGAACTGGGCTACCTGGCCAACGCCTCCGCCCAGACCCTGGCCCGCAACAGCAGTTCCCTGGTCGGCCTGCTCGTCCACGACATCGCCGACCCCTACTTCTCCTCCATCGCACGCGGGGTCACCCGCCACACCGAGGAACAGGGACTGGTCACCGTCCTGGGCACCACCCACCGATCCACCCAGAAGGAGAGCACCCTCCTGGCGACCCTGCGCGCCCACCGCGCCAAGGCCATCGTCCTGGTCGGTTCGCGCTCCACCGACGAGGAGAGCAACACCCGACTGATCCGCGAGATCGAAGCCTTCCAACAACAGGGCGGACGCGTGGCGTGCGTGTCCCAACCCGGGCTGCCCGCCGACACCGTCAACCCCGACAACCACACCGGAGCCGCGGAACTGGCCCGCCACCTCATCGCCCTGGGACATCGACGCTTCGCCATCCTGGCCGGCCCCACCAACCTGAGCACCGCACGCGAGCGACTGGACGGCTTCCACTCCGCGCTCTCCGCCGCCGGCATCGAGCTGGAACACCACAACATCGTGCACGGCGACTTCACCCGCGATGGCGGATTCGAGTCCACCCGACGCCTGATGCGCCTGGGCACCGACGCCACCTGCCTGTTCGCGGTCAACGACGTCATGGCCACCGGCGCCATGGCCGCCCTGCGCGATTCGGGCATCCGCGTACCCCAGGAACTGTCCGTGGCCGGGTTCGACGACATCCCCACCCTGCGCGACCTCACCCCCGCCCTGACCACCGTGCGCCTACCCCTGGAACAGATGGGCGAACGCGCCGCGCAGATGGCACTGGAGACCGACCACGAAGGCCAGGACCGCACCGTCAACGTCCAAGGCGAGGTCCTCATGCGCGAGAGCACGCAGCGCCCCGCCCTGTGAATCCCCAGCGGGGGTGGTGGAGCGATTCCGCTCCACCACCCCCGTTCGCGTCCCGTGCCAGAGGACGCGTCCCGTGCTAGGGGAGTGGGGACAGATCCCGGGCGAAGGACAGACCGTGACCAAGGCCGGTCTCAGCGCTCAGCCACCCCTCACCGATCCGCACCCCGCTGGGGGCGGCCAAAGCCCCCAACGCCTCGAACGAGGCGTGGTCGATGTCCTCGACCATCGCCACCCGGGGCACGCACAACGCCAACTGCCCCGACAACTCCGGCAACAGGTGCGGCGCCACCGGCACACCACGCCGCGCCATCGACTCGGCCACCCGCAGGAACGGGGTGATGCCACCGACCCGCACCACATTGGGCTGGGCCACATCGCACACCCCCGCCTCGACGAACCGGTCGAACTCCTCGACCTCGCGCAGGTTCTCACCCAGGGCGAAGGGCACCGCGGTACGCGCCCGCAGGCGTTCATGCGCGGCCAGATCCCGGGCCGGCAACGGCTCCTCCACGAAGAGCGGATCGTGTTCGACCAACCGATCCAGGGCCCGCACGGCCGTGGGCACGTCCCAACGCTGATTGGCGTCCACCATCAGCGTCCGCTCCGGGCCCAACACGCCGCGCACCGCGGCGACCCGCTCGACATCGCGCGTCACCTCGGCCGACCCCACCTTGATCTTGGCGGCCCGATGCCCGGACCCGACCCAGGAACCCACCTGTTCTAGCAGGTCGGCGGAGTCGTAGTCGAGATTGACCCCGCTGCCATAGGCGGCGACCCTATCGCGACGCCGACCGATCAGGTCCACCAGCGACATCCCTGCCACCTTGGCCTGAACATCCCACAGGGCGATGTCCACCCCGGCCAGGGCCATCAGGGTCAACCCGGTGGTACCCGCCTCGCGCAGATGCCATCGCAACTCCTCCCACCGGCTCGGGTGGGCGAGCCCGCCCACCACCACCGGCGCCAGGTCGGTGTTGACCAAGGACACCACCGCCCCCGCCCCGATCAACGGGGTCCAAGAGAACCCGGTGCCCACCACCCCGGCGTCGGTGGCGACCTGCACCACCACGATGTCGTTGTGATCCACACCGCCGTCCCAGGCCCGCCGCAACGGCAAACGGAACGCGCGAGCCGCCACCTCGGTGACACGCACTCGCTCAGCCCTTCCCGATCAAGGACAGACCCGTCTGGATCAACGCCGACAGCTCGGCCTCCTCCGCCGAGGTCAGATCGACGAAGGGAGCGCGCACCGCACCCGCCCGCACCCCGCGCAGCCGGGCCCCGGCCTTGACCAACGACACCGCGTACCCCGGGGAACGGTCACGCAGCCGCACCAGCGGGTCGTAGAACTCGCTCACCAAACGCCCAGCGAGCGGGTCGGCGGAATGGAAGGCCTTGTAGAAGGCGTCGGCCACCTCCGGGACGAACGCGAAGGCCGCCGAGGAGTACAACGGAACACCCACCCCGGAGTAGGCCGCCACGGTCAGCTCCGCGGTCGGCAACCCGTTGAAGAAGGTGAAGTCCGCACCGCGCACCGCGCGCACCGCCAACACGACCTGGTGCATGTTCCCCAGATCACCCACACCGTCCTTGATGCCCACCACCCGTGGAATGGCCGCCAACTCCGCCGCCGAGTCGGGGGAGAACACCATGGAGCCGCGCTGATAGACGATGATGGGGATCTCCACCGCATCCGACACCGCCCTGACGTACTCCACCAGACCCCGCTGGGGCGCCGAGACCAGGTAGGGCGGCAACAACAAGATGGCGTCCGCGCCCGACTCCAAGGCGGTCCGCGCCTGCTCGATGGCGGTGCCCACGCTGCCACCGGCACCGGCCACCACCGGCACGGCACCGTCGACCACCTGAACCGTACGACGCACCACCGCGGCGTGCTCGGCCGCGGACAGGGCGTGGATCTCACCGGTGCCACATGCGGTGAAGACCCCACCGGCCCCATGGGCCACCCCCGAGGCCACGTGCTCGGCGAGCACCTCCTGGTTCACCGCTCCGGCGTCGTCGAAGGGTGTGAGGGGAAAGAACAGGATCCCGTCGAAGTTCATGTGCTTTGCTCCTTGTCACGAGGGCGCCGCCCCTGGCGGCGGGGTCGGATGTGGTTCACAGGACGTGCTGAACGTGGCGGCGGGCCATGGTCGCGATGACGTCGTCACCGTCGGCGGCCCACACATCGGCGTTGAAGACCTCCCACTCGACGTCGCCCTCATAACCGGCGGCCCGCACCGCCCGGTACAGGGAACGAACATCGATGTGGCCGTCGCCGACCATGCCCCGACCCAACAGCGGGTCGGCGGGCAGGGGAAGGACCCAGTCGCACACCTGGAAGGAGGCGATGCGTCCACGCGGACCCGCCCAGGCGATGTGCTCGTACACCGTCGGGTCCCACCACACGTGGTAGGTGTCCACCACCACGCCCACCTGCTCCGCGGGGAAGGGTTCGGCCCACTCCAGGGCCTGGCCCAGGGTGGACAACACCGCACGATCGGCACAGAACATCGGATGCAAGGGCTCCAACCCCAACCGCACACCGCGTTCGGCCGCGTAGGGCGCCAACACCTGTAGGGCCTCGGCCACCCGCTCCCGGGCGCCGACCAGGTCGCGGTCGCCTTCGGGGAGGCCTCCCACCACCATGACCAGGACGGGGGCACCCAGCTCGGCGGCCTCGTCCAGTGCTCGGCGGTTGTCGTCCAGTGCCGCCGCGGGGTCGGGGCCGGTGAGGAACCCGCCCCGACAGTAGGTGGACACCCGCAGACCCGAGTCGCGCAGCAGACGAGCCGACACCGCGAGCCCGGCCTCGGCGACCTGTTCGCGCCAGGGACCGATAGCGGGCACGCCCGCGCGCAGGCAGCCCTCCACCGCCTGCCGCAGACTCCAGTACTTGGTGGTGGCCTGATTGAGGGAGAGCCGCGACAGGACCGCGTCGCCCGGGACCGGGGTGGGCACCGTGGCCTTGCTCCCGGAAGGCACGTCCACGTCGGTGACCTGAGGGACGATGGTCATCGCTCCACCCCCGAAACACGCAGCAACCGGCCCATGCGCTCCATCGCCAGGTCGGGGTCGCTGAGCGCCCCGGCCCGATCCGCCAGGCGCAGGATCTGCGCCAGGTGGGGCAACGAACGCGCGCTGTGCAGCCCACCCACCATGTGAAAGCCCTTCTGGTGGCCGTTGAGCCAGGCCAGGAAGGTGATCCCGGTCTTGTAGTAGAAGGTGGGAGCGGAGAACAGGTGCCGGGCCAAGGGCACGGTGGCGTCCATAAGCTCGCGGTAGCGAGCCGTGTCGCCGTCGTCCAGCGCCGCAAGGGCACGACCGGCCACCGGGGCGATGGCGGCGAAGACGCCCAGCAGGGCGTCGGAGTGGCCGTACTCATCACCTTGGATCAGCTCGGGATAGTGGAAGTCGTCGCCGGTGTACAAGCGCACCCCTTCGGGGAGCAGTCGACGCAGACGCACCTCCAGGTCGGCGTCGAGCAGGGACACCTTGATGCCCTCCACGCTCGCGGCGTGATCGGAGATCAGCTCGGCCACCGGTTCGATCGCCTCGGCCGGGTCGCGGTACCCCCAGTAGCCGGCCAGGGCCGGGTCGAAGGCCTCACCGAGCCAGTGCAGGATCACCGGACGCTCGGCCCGCTCCAACAGTGAGGCGTAGACCTTGGTGTAGTCGTCGGGGCCCTGGGCCGCGGCGGCCAGCGCACGCGAGGCCATCAGCACCGGAGCGGCCCCGGCGCCCTGGACGGTGTCGAGTTGTTCGCCATACGCCTGGACAACGCTTTCCAAAGACTGCTGCGAAGACCCCAGCTGGTCGGTGCCCACCCCACAGGCCAGGGCGGCACCACGACCGGCGGCCTCGGCGCCCGAACGGCGGATCAGTTCGGCGGTGGCGGGCCAGTCCAACCCCATGCCGCGCTGGGCGGTGTCCATCGCGTCGGCCACGCCCAGCCCCTGGTCCCACAGGTGGTGCCGGAAGGCCAGGGTGGCGTCCCAGTCCAGGCGGGCCGCTTCCCCCGGCGCGTTGACGGCGGTGGGGTCGGCGACCACGTGGGCGGCGGCGTAGGCCACACGGGTGCGTGCGGGGGACAGGGGAGCGGTCTCGGCGCGGGGTCCGGTGGGGGAGAAGGGTGTGGTGCCGCCTTCGGGGGAGGGCAGCATCAGGTCGCTCATCGGGTCGTCACCTCACTCAGTTCCACGGTGCGTCCGGTGCGAGCGGAGTCCAGCCCCGCCTCGGCCATCTGGATGCCGCGCGCCCCGGAGAGCAGGTCGTGGGGGAAGTCGGTGCCCAGCACCACGTGCGCCAGGAAGGCCTCCCACTGGGCCCGGAAACCGTTGGGGAACTCGGTGTTGTCGGGAACCTGTTCCCACTGGTCGCGGTAGCCCCCGGCGTCGGCGGTGTCGGGGTCCCAGGTCGCCTTGGGGGTGGTGGAACGGTGCTGGATACGGCAGTGGCGCAGGCCGGCCACGGCGCTGCCGTGGGTGCCGTCCACCTGGAACTCCACCAGCTCGTCGCGGTCCACCCGCACACTCCATGAGGAGTTGATCTGGGCGATGGTGCCGTCGGTGAGTTCGAAGATGCCGTAGGCGGCGTCGTCGGCGGTGGCCCCGTAGGCCCGCCCCTGCTCGTCCCAGCGATGGGGGATGTGGGTGGCGGTGCGGGCGGTGACGGTGCGTACCGGGGAGAACAGGTGCTCCAGGACGTAGTGCCAGTGCGGGAACATGTCCAGCACGATGCCGCCGCCATCCTCGGCCCGGTAGTTCCAACTGGGCCGCTGTCCGGGCTGCCAGTCGCCCTCGAAGACCCAGTAACCGAACTCGCCTCGGATGGAAAGGATCTTTCCAAAGAAACCGCTGTCCACGAGTCTGCGGAGTTTGAGCAGACCGGGCAGGAAGAGCTTGTCCTGGACCACACCGTTGCGCACCCCCGCCTGCTCGGCGAGTTTGGCCAGCTCCAGGGAGGACTCCAGGGTGTCGGCGGTGGGCTTTTCGACGTAGATGTGCTTGCCCGCGGCGATGGCCGAACGCACCGCCGCCTCGCGTGCGTGGGTGATCTGGGCGTCGAAGTAGATCGAGATGCTGTCGTCGTCCAGCACCGTGTCCAGGTCGGTGGACCAGCGTTCGATGTCGTGTCGACGGGCGATCTCGCGCAGCTTGTGCTCGGAACGCCCCACCAGCACCGGTTCGGGGATGACTCGGGTGCCGTCGGGCAACTCCAGGCCACCGGCGTCACGGATCGCCAGGATCGACCGGGTCAGGTGCTGCCGATAGCCCATTCGGCCGGTGACGCCGTTCATCGCGATGCCCAGCACGTGCTCTGCCATGGGTTGTTACCACCTCTCTTTGAAAGCGCTTTCCAAAGCGTACGGCAAACACGACGATCACACCAGACCCACCTCGAGCGAGGGAGGATCCGCCGATCCGTCTGCGGACGACCGTACGAGCGGCCGGGACACACCCCTTACGCCACTCGGCTGGCGGCACCACAGCAGGGCGGACCGGGCCATATCGACGAGCAAACGCTTGCCAAGGGTCTCTGAGCGTGATCGGCCCTGTGCGAACACCCGAACGTGCGGGCCGCACGGAAAGATCATCCGAAAGGACCCGCTTCGAACTGCCGCTACGCGAGGAAAGAGCGGTCGTGGGCGAACCTTTCGCGTTACCGGTACTGACTGGGATGCAACCGGATCACAGCTTCTTGCGCACGGAAAGCGTTTGCACGAACGCGGGCCACATTCCCGTCCGGTGCACGGGCCCATTCCCAAGACGCCACCGACCGCACAGCGTTTCCGTTCAGGGGCGTCCCGCGCTTCCCGCCTCCCGATTCCGAAGGAAATCCGTCATGCGATCCCCGTGACCGACGAACCCCGGGCCCCGTCCGCACGATCCTGCCGGCCGGCAACGCCGCCCGGCAGGCCTCTCGGGTCGCAGAGAACGGCGGCAGCACCGGCGGTGAGGGTGGCGACGTCGTCACCGTCCAGGAGGGCGGCACCAACGTGGGGAACGACCACGACAGCTTCACCGGCGGCTACGACGGCGCCGTGGACGTCGAGCGCGAGTGGGACTTCGTGACCGTTTCCTGGAACCACTGCTTCGACCACGACAAGGCGTCCCTGGTCGGGAGCACTTGCGATGTGCGCTTCGAGCAGGCGTGCCGGCCTCGCCCGGTCCCTCTCAGGCCGAGGCCATGCCCAGGCGGACCATCAGCTCCGAGCCGGTGATGATGTCGATGCGCTGGCCCTTGGCGATGTAGGTCTCCGCCTGACGGTGCTTGGAGGTCTTGCCTCCATGGTCGCTGTCGCCGACCACCAGCACGTCGGTCTTCTTGGTGACGTTCTTGGCGGGGTGTCCGCCGGCCTCGGCGATGCGCTTCCAAACCTCGGGCTTGTCCATGCCGTTCAGGTCACCGGACACGCACACCGTACGACCGAACATCGGGCCGGCCGGGTCGGCGTCGGGGGAGGGCTCGGGCAGCGGGGACTGCGCGGCCCGCTGCCAACGACCGAACCTGTCCTCGGTGGCCGCCGCCCGTACCGTCGCCGGCGCGATGGGTGCGGGCAACATGGTGGCGGCGACCGCCTCGGCCCGGCGCAATGGCATCCGAGAGGCCCGCGCCAGTTCGGGCAGTGAGGTGGTGCCGTAGTCGCGCATGGCGGCGATCATGATGTGGGCGGCCGCCTCGGCGTCGGCGTCGGCCCGGTGGTGCTGGGTGATCCGGTGGCCGATGTGCGCGCACACCGTGGGCAGACGGTGGTCCGGCAATTCCCAGGTGCGTCGGGACAGGGCCAGGGTGCAGGCGTAGTCCAGGGCGGGCAGCTCTTGGCCGGTGTGGGCACAGGCCTGACGCAGCGCACCCATGTCGAAGGCGGCGTTGTGCGCCACCAGTGCCCCGCCCTGGGCGAACTCCAGGATCCGGTCGCGCACGCCGTGCCAGGTGGGCGCACCGACCACGTCGGCGGCGGTGATGCCGTGCACCGCGGTGTTGTGCCGGGAGAAGAACGAGACCTGCTCCGGTGGGCGGATCAGGGTGCTGTAGCGGTCCACGACCCGGCCTTGGTCGACGCGCACCAGACCCACCGCGCAGACGCTGCCGCGGTCGGCGTTGGCGGTCTCGAAGTCGATCGCGGTCCAGGTGTGGGTCACCCTGGTCCCTCCTTCTGCGCTCAGGGACGAACGCATCGAGGGTACCGCCGCGTGCCCACCGCCGTGGTCACGACGGGTCGAAGGAGGTGATGGCGTTCTCGCGCAGGTCGCCCTGCCGGGTCCAGCGGCTCTCCTCGGCGGCGAACAGCACCGTGTAGTAGTCACCGTTGGTCACCGTGATGTTGCGGGCCAGCAGGTGCCGGGGCACTCCGTTCTGAGACCAGGTGAACTCCCAGTCGGCGGCCGAGTGGAAGTCGGTGGCCTCGGTGACGTCCTCCACCCGGACCCGCTCGTAACCGGGGAAGCGTTCGGCGCCGCCGGAGACCTGCTCCTGGTCCAGTACGTGTTGGTGCTGGTCGTCGGTGGGATGGGGGGTGCGGTCCACCTGCAGGTAGGAGTTGTCGGTGTGGGAGTCGTAGAAGACGCTGTCGCCCTCGGTCCGGCGGACCCATCCGTCGGGAACGAGCATCGAGAAGCCCTCGGGGTCCTGGGTCCAGGTCATGCCCGTGGCGGTGGGGTCGCCTTCTGCGTCGGTCTCCACCACGGGGGTGGAGGGCGAGGCCTGGGGTTCCTCGGCCTCGGTGGGTTCCTCGTCGGACTCCTCCTCGGAGGCGCCGGTGCCGGCCGACACCACACCCTCCTCAGCGCTCCAGGGGTTGAACACGATCAGGGAGGCGGCCACCACCAGGGAGGCCAGCCCCAGGGTGAGCACGACCACCGGCCAGGACAGGCGACGTGGGCTCTGTGGGGTCACGGGCATGGTGCCCGCGCCGTTCATCTGGGTGGTGGGGATCGAAAGGTGCGGGGCCACCTGTTGGTGCCCCATCTGCTGCGGTGGCGGCCCATAGGGGTGTGGTGGTCTGGTGCCCGTGGGCGGGGTGCCCGGGGCGATCATGGTGGTGGGGGGTGTGTCCGCGCCGAGCGCGGCCGTGCCGGTACGGGGGCCGGTGGCGGGTCGTGGTCCGTTGTCGCCACCGTGTGCGTCCCCGCGTGCCGCGGCCTCCAGTAGGGTCCGGCAGCCGGCCTCGTCCAGGCGTCGGGCGGGGTCCTTGACCAGCATTCCCTGGATCGCCCCTCCCAGTGGGCCGGGCAGGACGTCGGGAGGTTCGGCGTTGAGCACCGCGTGCAGGGTGGCCGGGATGCCCTCGCGTTGGAAGGGGGAGAGGCCGGTGGCGGCCTGGTAGAGGGTGGCGCCCAACGACCACAGGTCACCGGCGGGGCTGGCCGGGGACGAGGCCAGGCGTTCGGGGGCCAGGTAGGCCGGTGAGCCCATCACCCCGGCGGTCTGGGTGACCGCGGCGGTATCGGCGATGGTGGCGATGCCGAAGTCGGTCAGGACCACCCGGCCCGAGTCGGCGACCATGACGTTCTCGGGTTTGACGTCGCGGTGGGTGATGCCCTGGGCGTGGGCCGTGCCCAACGCGTCGAGCAGGGACAATCCCCAGGCGGCGGCGCGCTCGGGCTCCAGCGGGCCCTGATCGCGCACGATCCGGTGCAGGGATTCCCCTTCCAGGAACTCCATGACGATCCAGGGGCGGCCGTCGTCCTCGATGATGTCGTGGACGGTCACGATGTTGGGGTGCCGGCCCATGGCGGTGGCCTGGGCCTCACGGCGGGCCCTGGCGGCCATGCGGGTGCGGTCGTCCTCGTCCAGCCCGGGGCCCAGGAGGATCTCCTTGACCGCCACGGTGCGGTTGAGCCGTGTGTCGTGAGCCTTCCACACCCGCCCCATGCCGCCCCGGCCGACCTCTGCACGCAATTCGTAGCGTTCGTGCAGTGTGCGTTGGGAATCGGCCACCGGATTACTCCTGACGGGGGTTGTGGGGCGTGGGGCCCAAGGGGAAGGGAAGGGGGCGCGCGGGGGCGCGGCGCGGTGGGGAAGTCCAGTTTACGGATTACCGGCCCTGCCTTGCCCAACGATCCCATGAGCCTCCGACCCGCCGTGCGTTCCAGGCCTCACGAACCGGGTTCGGTTTCGGTGAGGAAGTCGCGCACCAGGCGCCCGACCCGTTCGGGGGACTGGCGGTTGGCCCAGTGCCCCTGACCGGCGAGCAGTTCGACGCGGGCTCCGGGGACCGCGCGGGCGGCGGCGATGGTGGTGGCGGGCTTGACGCCGATGTCCTTCTCACCGGCGATGAACAGGGCGGGACAGCAGATCTCGCCCAGGCGTGGCCGCAGGTCCACGTTCATGCGCCAGGGGCCGATGGAGGTGTTCTGCCAGTCCGAGGAACCGGCCCCGTTGGCCTCGATCTCGGCCATGACCTCGTCGATGACCTGTTCCTGGTCGGGTGCGGGGCCGGCGAACAGCGTCTTGCGGACGAAGAGCCCCACCTTGTGCCGGTCACCGACCATCAAGCCGGGCAGCGTGGTGTTGAGCAGGCGGCTCTTGGCGGTGAGCCACAGGAGTTGGTGGTATCCGGGGGCGAAGGAGAGCACACCGCCCGGGTTGATGGCCACGATGCGTTCCACCCGCTCGGGGTGTTCGATGGCGGTGTCCAGGGTCATCGCCCCACCCTGGGACATGCCCACCACCCCGGCCCGATCCACGTCGTAGTGGTCCAGGACCGCCGTGACGCAGCGACGCAGGGCGGCGTGGTGGGCGATCCCCTTCCAGTCACGACTGTGTCCCTGCTTGGGCCAGTCGGGGGCGATGACCCGGTGGTCGCGGGCCAGGTCGGGGATGAGGTGGCGCCAGCTCAGGGTGGCACTGTCGGCCCCGCCCCCGCTCAGCAACAGCACCGGTGGGGCGTGCGCGGGGCCCCGGGTGATGACGCTCAGGCGCCCCTCGGGCATGTCGACGTGGTCGCGGTGGAAGTCATGGGTCTTCGGGCCGCTCTCGCTCACGAGGTGTCCTTTCGCTGTCGGTCCCGCCAACGGTCGAGCAGGGCGGGTAGTTCGGTCTCCAGGAACCCGTAGAGCTCGTGCACGTTCTCCAGACGCTCGCGTCGCTGCGGTGGGGCGTCCTCCAGTGCGGCCAGTCCGCGTTCGGTGACGCGACGAAAGTCCGTGGTCTGCGCGTAGCGGCGTTGGAGCATGCGGCTCCAGCCGTCGGCGGCGATACGGAAGTACTCCTGGCGGTGGCCGCGTTTGCGCACCCCCTCCACGAGCCCGCTGGGGGTGAGCATCCTGGTGGCGCTGCCGATGGAGCTACGGCTGACCTGGAGCACCTCGGCCAGACGGGCCGCGCTCTGTTCGGGCGGGTCACAGACCAGCAACCAGCCGATGACGCGTCCGGCGATCAGCGGCATGCCTTCGCGTTCGAAGAAGACCGCGAGGTCGTCGACGAAGGCGAGTTCGGCTTCGGTGGGTTCACTCATGCCTTCACCGTACAGTCATTGCAGTAATTACTGCAATGACTGCACTCCCTGCAACTCATCCGAGGGGCGCGAAACGGCCGTATCCCACACCGAGAAGTCGACAGTGGCATGTGTGGGTTCGTCTCGACTGTGGTAAAAGTTAGGCGTGCCAAACATTAGAGATGGGTTGTCTTCAAAGACCTGGTTGGTCACGGTTTGCGCCCTGGTCCCCGCTCTCAGCCTGACCGCCTGTACCTCCTCCACCGGACAGGCCTCCGACGACGACGGCCGCCCCCTGGTCCTGACCACCTTCACCGTTCTGGCCGACATGACCGAGAACATCGCCGCCGACCGTGTACGCGTGGCCTCCCTGACCCGCCCCGGCGCCGAGATCCACGGCTACGAACCCACCCCCGACGACCTCGTCCGCGGCCAGGACGCCGACCTCATCCTGGAGAACGGCCTGGGACTGGAAGCCTGGTTCGCCCGGTTCACCGAACGCGTCGAAGCCCCCACCGCCCTACTCACCCAAGACGTCGAGACCATCCCCATCTCCTCCGGCGACCACCAGGGCCAACCCAACCCCCACGCCTGGATGTCACCCACCAACGCCCTGACCTACGTCGACAACATCCAGACCGCACTGACCGAACTCGACCCCGAGGGCGCCGACGACTACGCCCGAGCCGCCCAGGACTACAAGGACGAGATCGGCGAGGTCTCCACCTACCTGGACACCGAACTGGCCGAGGTCCCCGACAACGCCCGCGCCCTGGTCACCTGCGAGGGCGCCTTCTCCTACCTGGCCCGCGACGCCGACCTGACCGAGCGATACCTGTGGCCGGTCAACGCCGAACGCGAAGGCACCCCCCAACAGATCGCCGCCGTGGCCGACTTCGTCCAAGACAACGACGTTCCCACCGTCTTCTGCGAGAGCACCGTCAACGACGGCGCCCAACAGTCGGTGATCCGCGAGACCGGAGCACGGATGGGACAGACCCTCTACGTCGACTCACTCTCGGAGGCCGACGGCCCCGTCCCCACCTACCTGGACCTGCTGCGCCACGACGCCGAGGCCATCGTCGAGGGACTGACCACCACATGAGCCGCCCACCCGCACAAGGCAAGGAGGAGACCGTGAGCGCCGCCATCGAAGTCCAAGGCGCCACCGTCCGCTACGGCGAGGTCCTGGCCCTGGACGACGTGAGCGTGTCCGTGCGACCAGGGCGGGTCTGCGGCCTGCTCGGCATGAACGGATCGGGAAAATCCACCCTGTTCAAGACCGTGCTCGGCCTGGCCACACCCGACCGCGGCCGCGTGCGCGTCCTCGGCATGAAGAGCGCCGCCGCCCGCCGCAAAGGACTGCTCGGCTACGTCCCCCAATCCGAACAGGTCGACTGGGCCTTCCCCGTCCGCGTCCGCGACGTGGTCATGATGGGCCGCTACGGCCACATGGGACACCGACGCCGACCGCGCCCCGACGACCGTGAGGCCGTCGAGCACGCCCTGGCCCGCACCGACCTGACCGATCTGGCCGACCGCCAGATCGGCGCGCTCTCCGGCGGCCAACGCAAACGCGCCTTCGTCGCCCGCGCCATCGCCCAAGGCGCCGACGTGCTGCTGTTGGACGAGCCCTTCGCCGGAGTGGACAAACGCTCCGAGGCCACCATCACCGACCTGCTCCTCCAACTGCGCCGAGCCGGGCACACCCTGCTGGTGTCCACCCACGACCTGTCCCAGGTGCCCGCGCTGTGCGACGAGGCACTCCTGTTACAGGGCCGGGTCATCGCCCACGGCCCACCCGAACAGGTACTCGAACCGGACGTGCTGCTGGAAGCGTTCGGCGTCCCGACCTCGAAAGGGGCCACATGGACACGGTGACCGCGCTCGTGGAATGGTTCACGGTGCCGATGCAGTTCGAGTTCGTCCAACGCGCCCTGCTGGTCAGCGTGGTCGCCGGGCTGGTGTGCGCCGTCCTCTCGTGCTGGATGACCCTGGTGGGCTGGTCCCTGATGGGCGACGCGGTCTCCCACGCCGTCCTGCCCGGGGTGGTGCTCTCCTACATGTTGGGGCTGCCCTTCGCCCTGGGGGCCCTGGTCTTCGGCGCGGGTTCGGTGGCGTTGATCGGGGTGGTCAACCGCACCTCCCGGGTCAAGGAGGACGCCGTCATCGGGGTGGTCTTCACCGCCCTGTTCGCCCTGGGACTGGTCCTGGTCTCCCGGGTGCCCAGTCAGACCGATCTGAGCCACATCCTCTTCGGTAACGTCCTGGGGGTCTCCGACACCGACATCCTCCAGGTGCTGGTCCTGGCCGCGGTGGTACTGGCGGTGGTCTGGTACAAGCACCGCGACCTGACCATGTACGCCTTCGATCCGGTCCACGCCCACGCCATCGGCGTCAACCCGCGCCTGCTGGAGACCCTGCTGCTGGGCCTGTTGGCGGTGACCGTGGTGGTGGCGCTACAGGCGGTGGGCATCGTTTTGGTCGTGGCCATGGTGATCATCCCCGGCGCCACCGCCTACCTGCTCACCGACCGCTTCGAGCGGATGCTGCTCATCGCCATGGCGGTCTCGGTCACGGCCTCGGTGAGCGGGGTCTTCACCAGCTTCCACCTGAACGTGTCCACCGGCGGGTGCATCGTGCTCGCCCAGGCCGCCCTGTTCACCGTGGCCTACCTGTTCTCACCCCGCCAAGGGGTGCTCTGGCGCGGTCGCACCGCCCGTGCCCTGCGCAACCGGGCTTGAACAATCCATTTTGAACATTCTGTTGACAACACTCTCTTGTCAACGCATGGTTGGACCATGAGCACCGAACAGCACCCCTTCAGCCGACCCGACCCCGAACGGGCCCGCCGCGCCCGCGCCCCCGAGGCCCTCTTCCGCATCACCGAACGCCACGCCACCGGAACGGCGCGCGACCTGTGGCAGGAGCGCCGCCTGCCCATGTTCGCCCACGAGGCCATCCAACGCGTGTGCGACCTGGCAGCCGGCAGCGCCGTACCCGACGAAGGCGCCCCGACCGTGGACGAGGCCGACCTGGCCGCCGCCCTGACCCTGGTGCCCCTGGCCCGCGCCGAGTTCGACCAGATGGAGGTCGGCCTGCTCACCATGGCCAAGGGGCGCGGAATGACCTGGCAGGAACTGGCCTACGGGCTGGGTCTGGGTACCGCCCAGGCCGCCCGCCAACGCCACGAACGCCTACAGTCCCGCACCGAGCACTGAACCCACCCGGGTCTGACCACGAACGGGCGGGCCCCGAAGGGTGCCCGCCCCCACACGCGAGTAGCCCTCAGACCAGCATGGCCAACTGGCGGGCCTGGGCGACCAGGGTGCCCTGACCGTCCCAGATCTCCATGTCCTCCTCGTGCAGACCATGGGACAGGTGCCTGGTGAACACCCGACAAGCCAACCAACCGGGGGCCGGCCGGGCGCGCACGTGGGTGCTCAACTCCACGGTGATCGTGCCGAACTCACCGATCTCCAGCACCGCCGGGACCGCGAAGTCCACCATGGCGGGCAGGGAGTGGGTGTCGGCGTCGCGACCGTCGGCGAAGCGCATCCAGAACTCGACCTCGGGACGGCCGTCCTTGCGCCCGTCCAACCAGGCGGGACGCCGCGGGTAGCGGTACTCGACGCGCCTGGCGATGGTGATGCCCTCCACCTCGCCGGAGAACTCGCTCGGCACCCGACACTCCTCGGGGGCCGGCAGCTCCGGGGGACCTTGAAGGTGCATCTCGCGTCCCTCCACGCTCAAATCGCCGTAGGTGGCGGTGGCGCGCAGGATCTCCTTGCCGCCCTGCTCGACCACGACGGCGCCGGTGGCCGTGCGGCGCCCCTCACGGATGGTCTCGGTTCGCAGGTTCGCCGGGCCGGGGACGGCGGGGCGCAGGTAGAAGGCGGAGACCGCCAGGGGGTCGGGCTGGGCGAGGGTCTGGCCCAGGGCGTTGAGGGCGGTGCCCAACACGTAGCCACCGTTGGGGTGGGAGGTGAAGGTGGTCCACCCGTCGGTGAGGGTGGCGGTGAACCCGCCATCGGCGCTCTTGTGGACACGGGTGTCCCGGTCGAACTCGTACTCTTCGGCGGGGCGATCTTGGCTCATGCACCAATGTTACCGGCGAGTAGCTTTGTCGGCCACAACAACCAGAATCCTATTCGGTCATCCGGTGACCACTCCATGCCCGCGGCGCCGCCTCCTCTGTCGTCCTCACCACGATGGGTGCACGAGGAACACATACAGGGTTTTTCCGCCGAGCCGGCCCATGACAGGCTCGACCCCATGATCGAGCCCCTCACACTGTGGGAACACCTGGCCGGAATCGAGGTGAAGGGACCTTTGACCGTGGCCGTGACACCCGGCTCACGTATCTGTCCGCGGGGTTGGTGTGGCATCGTCCACCTGGACGGACACACCCTGGCCACAGCGCCCACACCCGAACGCGCCTACGCCCTGCACACCGCGTTGGAGACCCTGGACCCGACTTCCCACACCGACCCCGAAGCCCTTGCCACCGTGCTCGACCTCGCGCAGGCGCGGGGGCCTGCCACCCTGGCCTACCTGCGCGAAGACGCCTTCCGGCACGTTCCCACGCCCACCATCACACGACTACCCGCCGAAAACCCGGCCGTTCGGGCACTGTTGGACCGGGCCGCCCCTGAGGAGGCGAGGGAGAGCGACCTGGCCGCCCTCACCCACCCCCTGTTCGTCCATCTGGAACAGGGCCGAGCCTTGGCCGCGGCCGGGTACAAGCCCTGGCCGAAGGACGTGGCCCACCTGTCGGTGCTCACCGACCCCGCCCACAGGGGTCGCGGTCTGGCCACACGGGTGGCCTCGGCCGCGATCACCCACACCCTGGGACGGAAGCTCCTGCCCCAGTGGCGCGCCCGCCCGCCGGCCCCACGCCGAGTGGCCACCCGGCTCGGATTCGAGGAGAGGGGCTCCCAACTGAGCCTGTCGATGCGCTGAGCACCCCCTTCAGTCCTCACCGTCCCCGGACCCGTGGTCGTACCGGGTACCGATGATGTCCCCCTGGGCCCGCGCACCACTCATGTCCACGTGGTCGCCCTTGTACTCGTGCATACCGCCGTGCACGTGCCCGGCCTGGATCACGAAGCTGCCACCCCCGATGTCACGGGCGGTGTTGACGATGGTGTCCCCACCCCGCTGGGGAGCGACCTCGTCCAACAGGGCACGCAACTCGGTGGCGGCCTGGGGGTCCTCACGCAGCAGACGGCGCAGCCGGGTCTTCCACTCCTGCTGTACCTCCTCCAAGAGCGTGGGATCCTCCTCCAGGTCCGCCCGGGAGCGCTCCAGCTCACCCAGGACCTCCTGCTTCCTGTCCACATCACCCTTGAACAGACGGGTGACCCAGGCCTGCACCACGGTCCAGCCGCCCTTGACCATCTCCTGGGTCAGGACCTTGGCACCCTCTTCGAACAACTCCACCGCGTCATCCTCCACCGTCGTCACCAGGACCCTCACCGACCCGGAAAGCCCCACGAATAAGACACGGTAGCCCGCCGAGCGGTTCCGCGTCGGGTCTGGGAAAAACCGCTTCCGGCAACAGCGAGACCACTGTTAACGTTGACCGACGCGGAGCCGAGAGCCAGCCACCGCAGACCGAGAACGGGTGAGTCGATGACCCTCAGAGCCGGTGCCGCCACGAGCAGCGCCCACAACGTCCCCGAACACCGGGCCCTGAGCTGAACAGACGACGGGGCCCACGAACAAAGGTCCTTGAGTTGTCCGACCCCACACGAATCTGGTCCACCCGACCCGAGACCGGTGCCGACATCGGCGCCATCCACACCATCAACGCGGCGGCCTTCGACACCGAGGCCGAGGCCGATCTGGTCCACGCCCTGCGCGCCGACGCCCAGGCCTGGATCGAGGGATTGTCGATCCTCACCCAGACCGACCACGGCCGGGTGGTGGGCCACGCCCTGTTCACGCGCTGTCACGTGGACGGCGCCCCCGCACTGGCGTTGGGCCCGTGCGCGGTCCTGCCCGCCTTCCAGCGCACCGGCGCCGGTGCGGCCGCCATCCACACCGGCCTGGAGAAGGCACGGCACATGGGTGAGAACCTGGTCCTGGTCCTGGGACACGCCGACTACTACCCAAGGTTCGGCTTCACCCCGGCCTCCGGGTTCGGTGTGCGCGCCCCCTTCGAGGTGCCCGACGAGGCCATGATGGCCCTGGCCTTGGACCCCTCGCGACCCACACCGCGCGGGACCATCCGCTACCCGGACGCCTTCGGCGTCTGAAGCCACCGAGTGTCCGCGCCCCGCCCGGGGCGCGGACACTCGGTGTCGGTGCAACCACACCAGGTGGTGACGGCGTTGGGGAACCCGAGAGGGGCCGACGACGTCGGATAGGGGACATCGAACGGAAGAGGAACCATGGGCGGCAGGTACGGACAGAGCATGAACCTGGGTCTGGGGGTGGCCCTGGGCGTGTCCTTCGGCCTGCTCTTCGACAGCCTGGCCCTGGGCATCGTCTTCGGCGCGGCATTCGCCCTGTGCTTCGGCGCCTACGGCTCCAAGAAGAACCAGGGCTGACCCCGACCCTTGCCACACCCCTCAACGCACGAGCAGACTCTCCTGCACCAGCAAACGCTCGGCCACACGCTCGTACATCAACGACCGGTTGACCGCCAGCATCGCCGTGTTCTCCTGGTCGATGGTCACCGCCAACGCCCGCACGTGCGGGAACAGATCATGCACCCGCAACGCCTGGGTGGCCTTGACCCGGCTGGCCAACCTCCGACGACGATGGGCCGGCATCACCGCGGTGTCGTGCTGATCGGCCACCACCCCACCGGTGACCGTGCACACGGTGGCCGCCACCACCTGATCCGACATCCGATCCAGCGCCGCGCCCACCACCAGACGTGAACCGTCCTCGGTGATCTCGCGTTCCCACTCGCGTACCTGCGCCGGTCCCCAGGAGCGGGCCACCATCTGCAACGCCGCTCCGGGCGCGTCCAACAGGTGTCCCATCACCCGCCCGAACGAGCGCACCAGCCCCTCGGGCGCGGGCCCCTCCCAGTGGGTGAGCCGATAACCGCGCGCCGGGGTGGCCGCCAGCGACCAACAGCGCCGCAGCGTGGTCTCGTCCAGGCACTGCTCTTGCAGCTCCAACCGCAACAGGGTGCGCAGGTAGGGGCTGGCCCGAGCGAAGTGTTCACCCGGCTCACCGGCCGGCACGGTGCTCTGGAGCCGCTCCATGCCCAGCGCCCGGGCCCGCTCGACCACCGTCTCGCGCAGCGCGCTCCCCATACCCATGCGGCGGGCCACGGGGGCCACGAACAGGCGCAAAAACCCGATCCGTTCATCATGGGGTTGTCCTCGCAGCTCGGCCACCCCCAGCACCGGATCTGCCGCCGACAGGCGCCCCGCCCACCGCCACCCCTGACCGGCCCGCCGCGAACGCAACCGCATCGCCAGGTCCTCGGCCCGAGGGGCCCCGCCCGACAACTCACCCCGCCCGGCGGTGAAGATCGCCGTCCAAGCGGCCAGATCGGAGTGCGGGGCCGTGACGGGGTCGAAGGGTTCCACGAGTGGGCTCACTCCAACACCGTTTCACATCCGCCCCCGCACTGTCCCCCTCCCACATGGGACACCTCGCCACCGGTCCCACCAGCGCAACCCCGACCGGGTGAGCCCACCGTTTTCCGCGCGTTGCCTCACGACGGGTTCCGGCGACCCCGCTTCCTACCGTCGGCCACGACATACGGTCCTCGCCCGGGAAGAGACGGATCTGGACCGCTCACACCGATGTGCGCGCCGCACACGCACACGCGGCCAACGTGTGGGGGAGGGGCCCAAGGACCTGCCCGGGCCGGGTCGCAGCGCCTTCGAACTCCTCGACGCCCTGGCGGAGGGGAGGGTCCAGGCCGACCCCACCCCCACCTTCGTGCCCTGAACGACCACACATCCCCAGGGTTTCGGTCCACTCACGCAACCGTTCAGGGCTTACCTCAGCGCAGAGACAAACCCACCACACAGCACACCAAAGCGACCACCGACATCAAGGTGCGCACATTGTTCCACCGCACCCACACCTGCTCGAAGGCGGACCGCGCCGCCGCCACGTCCTCGGCCTCCGCGGCCGGCCCCACCGCGTCCAAGGTGTTGTTGCGCGGAACGTTCACCGTGAAGGTGATGGCGACCGCCACCACCAACCCCGCCAACCCCACACCCGTCCAAAGCGCCGAGTGGTGCGCGCCGGCCGCGAAGAAAAGCGCCGTAGACCCCAGCACCGCCACCGGTGCACCCACGAACACCAGCGCGAACATCGGATTGAGGATGGCGGAGTTGATGCGCTGCATCGACTCCACCATCGCCCGGTCCCGCGCCCTGGCCAGACCGGGCATCACCGCCATCGAAAAACCCAGGAACAACCCCGCGAACAGGCCCGTCAACACCACGGCCAGCACCGGAACGAAGCCGAACACCACCTGTGTCACATCCACACGCCCACCCTCCCTCGCCGGGGACGACCACCCGGGGGAACCGCCCCACAACATCGAAGCACCTCCCCGCGCGGCGCGCTATGGCTCACCCTCACCGCCCACCCCGAGGCCGAGACCGAAACCGGACGCCCTCCCAACCGAATACCGTTCCTTGGGTGCGGGCCCCAGAGCCCGCACCGACCGGAGTCGCCTTGCCCGACGACCGAACCAGAATCGTCTCCCCAACGTCTGAGCAGCCAAGCGATCCACAACCCCCGGCCCTCCCCAACGGCCCAAGACGCACAAGGAGCCCCCGCACATGTCCCAACGAGCCCTCGGCGCGATCGGCGCGGCTCTGGCGCTGAGCCTGGCCCTGAGCTCCTGTGGTCTGCTCCGCGACCTCACCGACGCTGAGGACGAGCCCCCGCCGCAGGAGAACTCCGAACAGGCCCAGGAAGACCCCGCACCGGAACTGCCCTACACCCGCCAGGGACGCATGTTCGTCGAAGACGGCAACGACGTCGCCTTCGAAGTCGTCATCAACGCACTCGAATCCAACGGCGAGTACATGATGATCGACGTCACCCACAACATCCTCGAACCCCTGCCCGGCACCGTCACCAGCACCGTGGCCCCCATCCGCATGGTCGACCCGCTCTCCGGCGAGGTCCTTCGGGTGTTGAACAACGAAGAGCACGGCGAGAACTACGGCACCTACTTCGAGGAGGGCGACCCCTTCCTGCCCACCCACGAAGGCCTGCCCCTACCCATGCGCCGCTACTTCCCCGCCCCCAGCGAGGACGTGCAGACCCTCACCTTCACCGGCTCCGGACTGGGTTACGTCCCCGGAATCCCCATCACCCACGTCGACGAGTTCACCCAGGCCCCCGAACCCAACGTCTACGACCACATCGACCCCCACACCTGGGAACAGGGCGAACTGCCCGAGGAGATCTTCTACCCCGAGGACGTACCCGAACCGGGCCTGGACGTGGCCCCCTACCGCCAGTCCATGGAAAGCTTCGTCGACAGCCCCACCGCCTCCACCACCCGCTCCGGTGACCAGGAGACCATCGCCCTGCACTCGGACAACATGTTCGAGGTCGACGAGGCCGACCCCACCGACGAGGCGGCCGAGACCATCCGCCGGACCGCCGCCTCACTGCGCGAGAACCTGGCCCAGGGCACCGAGATCACCGTCATCGGCCACACCGACTCCACCGGCTCCCACAGCCACAACCAGACCCTGTCCCAGGAGCGGGCCCAGGCCGCACGCGAACTCATCGAAGAGGAACTGGGGGAGGGCTTCACCTTCGCCACCGAAGGACGCGGCGCCGACGAACTCCTGGCCCAGGAGGGCGAGGACGACGACGAGGAGGCCCGCGCCCGCAACCGCCGGGTGGAGTTCTTCTACGAGGTACCCATGGAGGCCACCGACAGCCAGGACACCGAAGGCCTGGAGGCCGCCCAACGCCACGTGGCCGACCCGGCCCCGTACTTCGAGGAGATGGACGTGCACACCACCGTCTCCCACAACGACATCGACCTGAACGTCTACCCGCTGGTACGCGACGGCGCCTACCTGTTCCAGGTGGTGGGCTTCCAGAACGCCACCCTGAGCGACTTGGAGGCGGACCTGGAGGGTGATGAGGCTCGCCTGCCGGGCAGCCCCGCCCAGTACGCCGAAGGCACCATGGGCGGCTTCCGTCTGGAGGAGGCCGACTCCGGGCTGATCCGCTACGTGATCCGCATCAGTACCGGCGAGGAGGAGTACGAGGACTTCGCCGACGAGATCCACACCCTCAGCCCCGGCGAGGAGTACCTGGCCCTAGCGGTCTTCCCCGCCCCGGCAGCCGAGGTCACCGAGATGACCCTGTACGCGGGCGCCTTCGGTGAGATCCCCCGGATCCCGATCCAGTAGGTCCCCGGCCACGACCCGGCGCCCCGCCTCCCCGCGCAGGGGGCGGGGCACCGACCCGTCAAGGAGGAGAGCACCGCCCGTCAACGCACCTCGTAGGTGGCCGTGGCCACCGCCGGCGCCGCATATCCCACAGAACCATGGACACGAACACCGACCCGGACCCCTTCGCGGTGGGCACGGTCAGTGACAGTGCGCCACCGGCCCAGCCGATGCCCATGCTCGAAGGGCTGTGCTTGCACCCTGTTCACCCGGTCCGGTGAGCACCTCCCCGGCAAGGGCGGTTCGACCTCCCCCAGCGGGTGAAAGCACCCCGCCCCGGGCCCGAACACGACGAAGGGGCCGGCGCCCTGCCTCGGACACCGGCCCCCGCACACCGATGGGAGGCGCCCTCCGATCAGCCCTGCTGGGCGTAGGCCTTGTCCAACGCCGCGCTGAAGACCTCCAGCGGCTGGGCTCCGGAGATGCCCAAGGCCCGATCCAAGACGAAGAAGGGCACACCCGTGGCACCCAGACGACGGGCGTCGTCGATGTCGGCGCGCACCTGGTCGGCGTATTGGTCGCCCTCCAACACGGCGCGGGCCCGCTCGGTGTCCAGGCCGATCTCACCGGCCAACTCCACCAGGGTGTCCACGTCGTTGAGCACACGTCCCTGCACCAACTGGGCGTTCATCAGCCGCTCGTGCGCCGCATCGCCCAGACCGTGTTCACGGGCCAGGTGGGTCAGCCGGTGGGCGTCGAAGGTGTTGACCATGACCCCGCCGGCGAAGTCATAGCTCAACCCTTCCTGGGCGGCGACCTGCTGGACCTGCTCGGTCATGGCCCGGACCTGCTCGCGTGGGGCGTTCATCTTCTTGGCCAGGGAGTCATAGACCGGCTCGCTCACCCCCTGGGGGAAGGTGGGGTCCAGCTGGAAGCTACGCCAGAGGACCTCGACCTCGTCGGCGTGCTCGAAGTCCGCCAACGCCCGTTCCAGACGACGCTTGCCGATGTAGCACCAAGGGCAGACGATGTCGGACCACACTTCGATTCTCAATGTCATCCCCGCTCAGAAACAGATCCCGTCCGAGCACACGGGCGCGTCCTCGGAACCCAACGTCACCAGACCCTCGACCGAAGGCAGGGCCTGTGCCCACTCCTGGTCTTCGGAGGCCGGTTCGAGCGGGCCCCGCTCATCCTGTTCGGACTCGCCATCGTTCAACTCCAAGGCCCCTTCCCGGTCGATGAGCGTCGGCTTCGACGATGCCGGAACGTCCGCCGCCACACACGCTCGATTGTGCGATCACAACACCGAGCAGAGCCGGTTGCTTCCCACCGCTCACCCCATTTGTCACCTTTCCCAGGGTGCCTGCCCTGTGGTTCGCGCCCGGTGGCGCGCCGCCGCCCGCCGCCAGGCCGCACCCACCAGTTCACGCAACCGCTCACCGGTACGCGGGCCCGGACACAACACCGACACCCACCCCTGCACGGCGTAGACCGGATGCGGCAACAGCCGGTCCGACTCGGTGAAGTCGACCTCGACCCCGGCTGCGGCGTACTCGGCGGGGGAGTGGCCCACCACCTCGGTGAACAGGGCTCCTCCCACCGCGACGTTGACCCGGAACACCCCTTCCCGGTCCAGGTCGGAGACGGTGTCGAAACCCGGGTAGTCCTTGGTCACCACCGTCACGAACGGTTGGAACCCCCGCCCACTCGCCCGACCACCGGGCTCGTAGGTGAGGAAGGTGTCGCCCCAGGCCACCTCGGGCGCCCCACTGTCCTTACTCGCCCGATCCACCCGCACCGACCCCAGGCCGGCCACCAACGCGATGATCTCCTCTTCGCCCATCAGCACACCCCTACCTCACGGGCACAGGACCGACCCGGATGTCCGCCCCACTCCTACCTTCGAGTGTGTCATTGAACCGCTTTGTGAAACCCGACAGCGCCAGAACCCCCACCAACAGCAAAATCAGGAGAGCAACCCTCAAACCAACTCATCCGCTCTCCACGCCCCGACGACCTGCTCCGCGCAACGACACCGCACCACCATGGAGCGCCACCCCCTCGGCCACCCCATGGCCACAACCGGCAAACCCCGCTCGAGCGCCCCCACCCCAGGGCACACACCTCAAGGGACCACCCCCCGGACCGGCCCACCCCAGCCCCGAGAGGACGACCATGCCCTCACCGCCCCACCCCAAGCGCGACTACCGACGCCCCGAACCCGACCGTGCCGCCGGCGCCCTGCTGGGCCCCCTGGCCACCGACGCCCTGGTGGGCACCCCACCCACCAGGCCCACCATCGACCCGACCCTGACCCACCTGATCCACACCGCCCTGCAAGGCGCACTCACCACCGTCACCCCCACCGACCCGCCCCCGGACCCCACCGCCCGCGCCTGGGCCCACACCCTGCGCACCCTGGTACGCACCGGACAGCTGCCCGACCACCCCGGCGCCCTGGAACACACCCCCGACCACGACCCCCACGGCGTCTCCTGGCGGGCCCTGACCCACACCCCGCCACCGGCGCACGACCCCGCCCGCGGAGCCTTCGCCTGCACCCACCTGGTCGACGCCATCAAGGCCGCCCACCGCACCGGCGGCCACACCGCCGCCCTGTACACCGCGGCCCTGGCCGGAGCCCGCTGGGGCGCCTCGGCCCTACCACTACAAGCGATGCGCCACCTCAGCGAACACACCGACCCCCACACCCCCATCACCACCGCCCTACAAGCGATCGCCACCCGCTCCGATCCCACCCAATGGCCACAAGCACCCCTGAACCAAGAGGACCGCCAACGCTTCACCCCCTTCGCCGTTCCCCACCCCCTGGACCCCCACGTACTCCTGGGCAACCTGGCCCACCTACGCCACCACCCCACCGCCACCGACGCCGTGGTCTCCCTGTGCCGCACCCACCCCCACGACGCACCCCACCTGCCCGGACCCGACTGGGTCCGCGTATGGCTGCACGACGCGCCCGGCGCCAACCCCAACCTGCACTACACCCTGGACCAGGCCGCCACGGCCGTGGCCACCCTGCGCGCCGAAGGGAAAAGCGTCCTGGTGCACTGCTGGGCCGGAGCCTCCCGCACCCCCGCGGTGGCCGCCCGCTACGCCATCACCACCCTGGGCGCACCACCCCTGCCCACCATGACCACCCTCATCACCGCCGTGGGCGGGCACCTGGACAACCCCACCCTGTCCCAGGCCGTGGCCCACCTCAGCGGCATCGACCTGCCCGACCCCGCCCACACCCTCTTCAACGGAGACCCACCCCCACGACGCCCCGACCTGCGCACCCACACCTGCCACCACCACACCCCCGACCCACACCGGTGAGAAGTTCCACAAACCTCCCCTTTCCGGTACCGTTACCCTCGCGTTACTCCTAAGCTCTGCGCTCAGACCCCGTGCAACACCATTGACACCGGCGGCCCCACTCCACCCGTGCCGCCCCCACCCCCAGGGGGCCCACACCGGCAGGCGCACCACGCACCCGCCCCTCACCGTGCCCCGCAAGCACCAGGAGAGGGACCGCCCTGAACCGTTCCCGTTCGAAGGACTGCGTCGTGGGCAAACACCAGCCCCAGAACCCACCGGTGGACGACCACCTCGACGAGGGCACGGCCACCCACGCCGACGCCCACACCCCAACGGCCCCCGCGCCACTGGGCCCACGTCGAGCAGCCGCACGCTCACGCAAAAAGCGCGCCCTGATCGTGGCCTCGGCCGCCGGCCTGACCCTGGTCGTGGGCGGCGGCGCCGCGGCCGCCGTCATCTCCTCCGGCGCCGACCCCGACAAGGCCACCACCACCGTGGGCATCCCCCAAGCCCAACCCGACCCGCTACAGGCCTCCGCCGACGACCAAGAGGTCACCCCCGAACTACGCGAGCGCGCCGAAAACGCCCGCCAAGGGGCCACCCAATCCCAATCGGCCGCCGGCACCACCATCGCCGAAGAACCCGAACCCGAAGAGGAGGAAGAGGAGGAGGAATCCACCACCGAATCCCCCTCCGAAGGCTCCGGGGAAGGCGGCACCTGCCAGGCCTCCTTCTACGGCGACGGCTTCCACGGTGCCACCACCGCCAACGGCGAAACCTTCGACACCAACGCCATGACGGCCGCGCACAAGACCCTGCCCTTCGACACCATGGTCCAGGTCACCAACCCCGGCAACGGTAAATCGGTGACCGTGCGCATCAACGACCGCGGACCCTACATCGACGGACGCTGCCTGGACCTGTCCACGGCCGCCTTCGACGAGATCATCGGCACCGGCTCCGGAGTGGGCACCGTCTCCTGGCAGGTCGTGGGCTGAAACACCCTCCACCACCTTCGAGGGGCGCCCGGGAATACGATCCCCGAGCGCCCCTCGCCCATGTCACCGCCCCACCCGCCCCCGGCGGCGTACAATTCCCGCCCAGGGACCCCACCTCACCAGCGGACCGCCCCCACACGTCACCCCCACGTGACACAATCCCGCACCACCACGAACACCGAAACACACAAGGGGAGCACAGGGCCTTGTTCCGCACCACCTCCGGCTGGGTCATCTCACCCACCGACCTGGTCGACACCCTCGAATGCGACCACCGCACCGCACTCAAAAGCGCCCTGGCCGCCCACGTGCCCGGCACACCCCGACCCGAACCCGTCGACGCCCTCGTCGCCCAACACGGCCACGCCCACGAAAAAGCCGAACTCGACCGCCTACGCCACGTCTTCGGCCAGGTCACCACCATCGCCGACCCCGAACCCGACGACCAGGACCTGGCCCGCGCCGCCCACCAGACCGCCCAGGCCATGGCGGCAGGCGTCCCCGTCATCTACCAGGGCGTCTTCCACCACCGACTCACCGACCACGTCGCCTTCCACGGACGCGCCGACTTCCTCATCCGCTCCGACCTGGACACCACCACCGGCCGGCCCCGCCCTGACCACACCGGCGAACCCACCTACGAACCCTGGGACACCAAACTCGCCCGCCGCCCCGGCCCCGCCGCCATCATCCAACTGGCCGCCTACGCCCAAGCCGTACCCCACCTGCACGGCCCCGCCCCCCACCACATGCACCTGCTCACCGGCGACGGACACACCCACACCCTGCCCACCTCCGACTTCACCCCCATCCTGACCACCATCACCACCCGCCTACTCGACCACCTGGCCACCCCACCCGCCCTGCCCACCCCCACCTGGGGACAACCCCGACCCACCTGCGAGGGCTGCGGCTACAACACCTGGTGCTCCCAAGGACGCGTGGTGGCCCGCCACCTGTCCCTGGTCGCGGGCCTGCGCACCGACCAGGCCACCAAACTCACCGACGCCGGCCTGAACACCATCGACGCCCTGGCCGCCGCCACCGAACAGGACCGACCCACCACCCTGCCCCGCCGCTCCTTCGACCAACTCCGCGCCCAAGCCCTCCTCCAAGTACGCCAGGACACCACCCGCACCCCCACCGACCCCCAAGGCACCGTCACCGCCGAGGTCTTCTCACCCGAGGGACTGGCCACCCTGCCCGCACCCGCCCCCGGCGACCTCTTCTTCGACATGGAGGGCTACCCCTACCACTCCACCCAAGGCGGACGAGGCCTGGAATACCTCTTCGGCGCCACCACCGAAGACCCCCAAGGCAACGAAACCTTCCACGCCTTTTGGGCCCACGACCGCGCCCAGGAGAAAAAGGCCCTGGAGGACTTCGTCGACTTCGCCCTGGCCCGCATCGACACCGACCAGGGCGCCCACATCTACCACTACGCCTCCTACGAAGTGGACCGCCTCAAACACCTCAGCTCCGAGTACAACACCCGCGAAGAGGAAGTCGACCGGCTCCTACGCGAACACCGCCTCATCGACCTGTACACCGTGGTCCGCAAGAGCCTGCGCGTATCGCAGCGCTCCTACTCCATCAAGTACCTCGAACCCCTCTACCTGGACACCACCCGCTCCGGCCACGTCACAACCGCCACCTCCAGCATCGACGCCTACGCCGCCTACCTCACCGCCCGCCAAGAACACGACCCCACCACCGCACAACGGGTCCTGGACGACATCGCCGCCTACAACCGCGACGACTGCCACTCCACCGCACGCCTACGCGACTGGCTCGAAGAACACCGCACCCACCAGGGCATCACCACCCGCCCCCTGATCCAGAGCGAACTCACCGAGGAAGAAGCCGAACGCGCCCGCAAAAGAGCCGAGAAGGCCGCCCGCCACGCCGCCCTGACCGGCCCCCTCCTGGAGGGGGTACCCCAAGACCCCGACCAGCGCACCGAAGACGACCACCCCCGCGCCGCCCTGGCCGCCCTGGTCGGCTACTACCGACGCGAGAACTCCCCGCCCTGGCGCGAACACTTCCAACGCCAAAGCGCACCCCTGCCGGAACTGGAGACCGACACCAACTGCGCCGTGCCCTGGCAGGTCCACGTGGGCGCATGGCAAGAGCCCACCGGCCGTCAAAAAACCGCACGCCGCGAAGTGGCCATGCGCCTGGACCGCGCCCACCCCAACCCCTTCGGTGTCGGCGACAGCGTCCACCTACTGCACCCCCAAGCCCCCGGACAGGCCGCCACCACCCACCCCGCCAAGGTCCTGGCCGCCGAACCCGACTCCCTCGAACTACTGGAGAGCGCCCCACCCGAGGACACCATCTCCGCCGCCCCGGTGGCCGCCCTACCCGGTTCCCCCATCGACCCCAAACCCAAGGACGGCGCCCTGGAAGGGGTCGCCCACACCGCCGCCCAGGAACTGCCCACCTGGCCCGCCCACCCCGGCCTGGACGCCCTACGCCGCATCCCCCCACGCCTGAACCCCCCGGGCCCCCTGCCACGACCCACCGGCGGCGGCGACCTCATCGACGCCGCCATCAGCGCAGTGGACCGCCTGGACCACTCCTACCTGGCCGTCCAAGGCCCACCCGGAGCCGGCAAAACCTACCTGGCCGCCCAGCTCATCACCCACCTGATCAAACAAGGACGCAGCGTGGGCGTGTGCTCCACCGGCCACAAGGCCGTGGAGAACGTCATGTCCGCCGCCCTGCGCGCCGCCCAGGACCAAGGCCTGACCCTGGCCGCCGCCAAACGCCCCCGCGGCGGCAAGAAGGACCCCGACGCCCCCTGGTACCAACCCTCCAGCCAACAGGTCCTGGCCAACTGGCGCACCAAACACACCACCAAGGGCGAACCCGTCCTCATCGGCGGCACCGCCTGGGGCATGTCCGGCGCAGACACCATCGCCGACCCCCTGGACGTACTCATCATCGACGAGGCCGGACAATTCGCCCTGGCCGACACCCTGGCCGTGTCCGCCTCCGCCCACAACCTCGTCCTACTGGGCGACCCACAACAACTACCCCAGGTCGTCCAAGGCGTGCACACCGACGGCGCCGACGCCTCGGCCCTGCAACACCTGATGGCCGACCAGGCCATCATCGACCCCGCCCTGGGCTACTTCCTGGACCAGACCAGGCGCATGCACCCGGCCGTGTGCGCCCCCGTCTCCACCCTGTCCTACCAAGGACGCCTCCAAGCCCACCCCACCACCACGACCCGCACCCTGAGCACCCTGCACCCCGGGGTGTACTCACTCCCCATCACCCACACCGGCCGCACCACCCACAGCCCCGAAGAGATCGACGCGGTCCTCCAAGCCGCCCTGCGCCTGACCCACGAACACCTCACCACCGACCCCCGACAAGGACCACGCCCCCTGACCGGCACCGACATCCTGGTGGTGGCCCCCTACAACCTGCAGGTACGCGCCCTACGCCGCGCCCTTGCCCGAGCAGCCAAGGACCACCCCGCCCTGGAAGGGGTACGCGTGGGCACCGTCGACAAGTTCCAAGGCCAAGAGGCCGCCGCCGTCATCTGCTCCATGACCACCTCCAACGCCGCACAGACCAGCCGCGGCCCCTCCTTCGTCCTGGACCGCAACCGACTCAACGTCGCCCTCTCACGCGCCCAACTCCTCGCCCTGGTCATCCACTCACCCGACCTGCTCACCACCACCCCCCGCACCGTGGACGAACTACGCCTGCTGGCCTCCTTCACCGGCCTGGTCACCACCGCCCGCCCCTGGCCTTCGAAGTGAGGCACACGCCCCCTCCCAGGTTTCGGACACATCCCTGGTGGAGTACGTTTTAGATGGCACACCACCACCCCGGCTCACCCCCGTGACGGGTACCCGGTATGCCCGCGGGCCGCGACGCCGCGCGCCGCGCCCCCTTGACCCGGACCACCACCCGCATTTGTCGAAAGGCCGAACGGCCCCCGTGTCTGAACGACCCTCCGCCCCCCAGGGCGGCCGCAACACCCGCCACCCCACCGGGATCCGCGTCGTCATCGCCATCCTGGCCCTTCTCGCCCTGGCCCTTGGCCCCCTGGGATATCTGATGGGGTTGGACGCCCAAGCCCACGCCGGATCGGCCGCCGAATGGTTCACCCTGGCCTTCGGCGCCGCCGTCGGACTCCCCTTCCTGGCCGCCGCCGTGGCCACCGTCGCCGGCGACCGCCGCGCCGCCCTATGGTCCCTGGCCCTGCTGGCCTGGCCGGTGGTGTTCGTGGTGGTCGTTCACCTGCTGGGCATGGCCGGGTAGGCTCCGGCCCGTGTCACCCAAGAAGCGCAAACGCCGCAAACCCCAGGAACAACCGGCCACCACCCCTGCGCGGGAGGCCGAACAGGGACGCGTCCTACCGGGCACCACACCCGAAAAACGCACCCTCAAACGCACCCCCGTGGTGGTGGCCTCCCCACCCGACCGGCGCCTCACCGCGCTGTGGGTGATCCTGTGGATCGCCTGGGCCCTGGGCACACCCCTGGCCCTGGCCGGACTGCTCTTCGCCGGACTGGACACCGGCCAAGTCCCCAACGACCCCGGCATGGACGACCCCCAAACAGCCGCCCGACTGATGGCCGAACAAGAACGACGAACGATGCGCGCCATGGGCAACACCCTGGTGTGGCTGCTGATCATGGCCTGGGGGGTGCCCGCACTGGGCACCGCCCTGGCCCTGGCACTACGCCGCAAGATGGCCGCCCTGTGCTTCGCCCTGGCCCTGGCCCTCTCGGTCACCCTGCTGTTCCTGGTCTCCCCGCCCACCGAGATCTGGGGCGCCCTGAGCGCCCACCTGTTGGGCTGAAACCCCTCCCACCCGGCCACGCCTGACCCGAGCCCGAACCACCACCGGCCACAATGGAACACGTGGACACCACCCAAGCACCCACCATCGACACCGACGGCGCACTACCCGTCACCGTACGCAGCCGCCTACGCCACGTGGACCACGGCGTACTCGTGGACACCCGCGCCCTGGAACGCGTACGCGAACGCTTCGACGCCGACCAGGCCCACCTACTGGGCACCTTCCTGGCCGGAGCCCAATCCCCGGCCACCCTGCGCGCCTACCGCGCCGACTGGACCTCCTTTTGCGCCTGGTGCCTGGCCGAGGGCCGCACCTCCCTGCCCGCCGACCCCACCGACGTGGCCGTCTACCTGGCCGTGTGCGCCCGCGCCCGCACCCCCGACGACACCGACTGGGCCCTGGCCCCCTCCACCCTGGAGCGACGCGCCGCGGCCATCGCCGCCGTCCACGGCGCCCACGGCCTGGACTCACCCACCCGCGCCGAAGTCGTACGCATGACCCTGCGCGGCATCCGCCGCACCCGCAAAAGGCGCCCGCGCCGCAAGGCCCCCCTCATCCTGTCCACCCTGGAAGACCTACTCGCCGCGCGCCCGGCCGAAGGCCACCCCGGGGGAGTGGCCCGGCGCCGCGACGCCCTACTGCTACTGACCGGGTTCGCCGGAGCGCTACGCCGCTCGGAACTGGCCGCGCTCACCTTCGACGACCTCACCTTGGCCACCGACCCCACCACCGGCGCCCCCACCGTGGTGGTGGCCCTGCACACCACCAAGACCGACCAAGAGGGCCGCAAACACCAACAGGTGGCCCTACCCCAAGGGCGACGCCGCACCACCTGCTGCGTATGCGCCCTGACCGAATGGTCACACCTGGTACGAGTGCACGCCACCCACGGCGCCCACGCCCTTCGCTCCCACATGCAAGGGCTGCAAGGGGCCCCCGAACCCACCACCCACAGCTGCACCACCCTCCACGAACTGGACCTGGCCGATGGCACCGGGCGCCCACTGCTGCCCTCGGTGGACCGCCACGGCCGTATCGGTGAGCGCTCCATGTCCCCACGCGCGGTGGGCGACCTGGTCAAACGCTACGCCCAGCGCGCCGGACTGGATCCGGACGACTTCGGCGGGCACTCCCTGCGCGCCGGGTTCGCCACCCAGGCCGCCCTGAGCGGGGCCGCCGACCGCGAGATCATGCGCCAGGGCAGATGGACCAACCCGGCCACGGTGCACGACTACATCCGCACCGCCAACCCCCTGGACGACAACGCCGTCACCCGACTGGGGCTGTGAGGACCCCATCTCGAATCACCAACAAACCCACCGGTAACACCCGAAATAGCCCGCTAACGTGCGATCCTTCCCTGATGAGACATTAGGTTGGTTGCGTGAGAAAGGGGACGTAGCCATGGTCGACGAGTTTCGCACCGCATTCCAAGAGCTGATCGACGCATCCGTCGCCACAGACCCCCACCGCTTCCCACCGGCCGTCCACAAGGTCTACCTCCTGGCCTCCCAAATCCCCGCCTCCGAACGGGAACTGGCCCTGGAAGCCCTCACCCCCCTCCTCGCCGGCGAACACGCCGCACCCGGAGTCCTGGCCGACCTGGCCGTCGTCGCCGGCGCCCTGGTCGAAATGGGCACCGACCCCGGCACCGCCGGCATCGAAATCCTCCACCTACTGCGCACCATGGGCAACGGCGCCGTCGCCTTCCTGGACGCCTGGAACCGCACCGGCGGCGGCACCCCACCCGACCCCGACCACGTCACCGCCGACGCCGAAGCACGCGTGGCCGCCCACCTGGGCAACGACGCCCCCGCCGCCACCATGTGCTGGTGGACCAGCCGCCGCCTGGGCCTGGCCGGCAAGACCATGCTCAGCCACCCCGAGATACGCGCCCACCTACGCCGCGACCCCACCCTGCACGCCCAACTGGTGGCCATCACCAACCAACTCAGCGACCTGCTCTACGAATTCGACGAGGTCCGCACCCTCCTGCGCATGGCCGAGGCCACCTCCGCCCTGATCATGGACCGCGCCTCACGCCGAGCCTTCCGCGTCCTCTTCGACGGCATCGGCGACAACTTCCAACTCCACACCCTGCTCGCCGCAGCCCTGATCGGCCCCAACGCCCAAGGCCTGAGGGGCACACCCCCCGACCCGCGCTGGGCCGCCGCCTACCGCTCCAAGGAGACCGACCCCCAAGCCCAGACCGTATGGGGCTGGTGGAACCTGGTGGCCCACGACGGCTCCTGGGTGTGGAACGAGGGCCTGCCCGCCGAGATCCCCCGGATCGAGGGCGAACACGTCATCATCTTGGACGAGCAGCCCTACCCCCGCTCCTGGAACGCCGAACGCCGCCACCCCCAGGTGAGCGGCTGGCTGGAAGTGGACTCCGAACTGGAGACCGAGGAGGCACAGCTGTGGTGGAAACGCGTCGCCCCGGCCGAAACCCTGCCCTCGCACACCCCTGAGCAGGACGAGCCGCCCCTGCCCGAACCGGTGGTACTGGAGCCCGACACCGAAACCGCCGGAAGGGTACGCGGCTTCGTACCCCCACCCCAGGTCACCGACGCGCCCACGCCCGAGGGCACGGATCTCGACCAAGACGAGCCGGCCGGCCAAGACCACGCCCCCGCCCCTCAGACCCAAGACCCCGAACCCGAGCCGCAGCGCCCCACCACCGGCCCGGCCCTGCCACCACTACCGCCCGGGGTCTCCCACTCCAAGGGGTGGGGTCCCACCTGGCGCTGAGAGGCCCGCGGCCCCCGCACCCGAGAACGCTCGAGGGCGGGGGCCGCGGACCATGGGGGAGCGGCCAGGGTCGCCCTCAGTCCTCCTCCAGACGATGCCGAGGCTCGTGCACGGCCGAGACCGGCTCCGAGCCCAGCGCGCCACCACGCCGCTCAAAGCCACCACCACCGTCCTCATAGAGCCCCTCGAAGTACTCCTCCTCGCTGGGACCCTCCTCCGCCGAGCGCACCCAGCGACCGCCCACGAACAACGGGGCGAACAACACCAGGGCCAAGGGGACGAACACACCCAACGGCAGCAGCACCAAGGCACCCTCACTGCCCGGAAGCGTGGGCAAACGCTCCACCAGGTGCGGACGCACCAAGGAGAGCACGCTCAGCCCGGACAGCACCAGGGCCACACCGAAGGCCGGCATCGGGGTCGACCGCGGGGGCACGGCCAACAAGGCCAACAGGACTCCCACGCCCACCAGCCCGGCCAGAGCGACCGGTCCGGTACCCGACAGCACACTCATGTCGGCGGCGTGCAGGCCCCGCAGGTGCGCGAAGGCCCAGCCGCATACCAGCAGCAGGACCGGGCCCAGAACAAGGCCCGACAAGAAGCCGACGAAATGTCGCACGGGGGGGTGCTCCTCTCAGGGGTTGGCAGCACGATAGCGACAAAAACCGACTAAGGCACCCTTGCCCTCTACCCGGGCACACCACCCATGCCCGTGTCGAAGCCCCCCGACCGGCCACGACAACCCCCACAACAACAGTGGCGCCCCACCCCCAAGGGCGAAGCGCCACCACAGCCGAACCATCAACCACCGTGAGCCGAATCACTCCGGCGCACAGGACCCATCCCCACGCGAACCCGACCCCGCACCAGGCACCGAACCCGGACCGACCAACACATCCAACTCCCGCGGACCCACACGACCCGGCACCCCCAACACCAAACGACTGGGCTCAGGACCCAACCGACGACGCACCTCATACGCCAACACCGCGACCACGACCGCACCCACCGACGCCCACAACGCCTGACGGTGCTCGGGCAACGCCGCCATGGCCACGAAGACCGCCACCAACCCCGACAACGTCACCCACGTCAGATACGGAAAACCCCACATACGCAACGTCAACCGCTCAGGGGCGTTACGACGCACCCGAGCACCCAACACCAACTGCGAAGCACAGATCACCAAGAACAACACCAACAGGATCGCCCCGATGGAGGCCACCAAGAACCCGAACACCTGACCGGGGAACAAATAGTCGGCCACCACCGCCGCGTACCCCACCACGGTGCCCAACAGGATCGCCCGCACCGGAACCCCACGCCGATTGGTACCACGCAACACCCCAGGCGCGTCCCCCTGACGGGTGAGCGTGAACAACATCCGTGAAGAGGTGTACATCGCCGCGTTGAGCACACTCAACACCGCGATCAACACCACGATCTCCATGATCAGCGCCGCACCCGGAACGCCCACGGTCTCCATGACCACCACGAACGGACTACGGTCCAACTCCGTGGAGTTCCACGGCACCACCATCACCACCACCACGATGGAGGCCACATAGAACAGACCGATCCGCCAGAGCACATTGGTGATGGCCGTGGCCACCCCACGCTCGGGCTCCTCACTCTCCCCGGCCGCCACCGTGATGATCTCCACCCCACCAAAGGCGAACAACACCACCACCGTGGCACCCAGAACCGCGACCCACCCCTTGGGCGCGAACCCACCGATCTGCCACAGGTTGGCCACCGTCGACCCACCCGAGCCACTCCACAACCCCAACGCGTACAACCCGCCCACCAACAAGAACGCCACGATCGTGGCGACCTTGACCAGTGAGAACAACGACTCGGTCTCGGCGAACACCTTCACCGAGATCAGGTTGGCCACCGTCATGGCCAACAACACCACCAACGCCAACGCCCAACCGGGCAGCTCCACCCACTGCCCCACGATCGTGGCACCGGCCACCGACTCCGCGGCCACCAACACCGCATACATCCACCAGTACACCCACCCGATGGTGAAACCCGCCCGCGGCCCGAACGCCAACCGCGCATAGTCGGAAAAAGACCCACCCGCCGGCACCGCCACGACCATCTCGCCCAACGCGCGCAGGGTCAAGAACACCAAAGCCCCGGCCAACGCATAGGACAAGATCGCCGCCGGCCCCGCGGTCTGGATCACCGCACCCGAGCCGATGAACAGCCCGGCCCCCACCGAACCGCCGATCGCGATCAAAGCCATGTGCCGGCGGCGAAGCGAATGCGCCAGCCCCGACCCGTCCTGGTCCTGTGTCGTCTCTCGCGACGACCTCTCACTGCCTGTCACACGCCCCACCATAGGACGAAAGGACCATCGACTCTTCCGCGCCCTGGACCAACGACCGACGAACCCACCACCGCACCACCCCCAAGCCCTCACCACCGCCTACCACTTCGGACTCATCCCACCCACCCCAGAACACGACACACCCCACACCACCACCAACAGAAAGTAACAACACTGCTACGTTCAGCAATCAAAAGGGCGGCACACCACCGGGGGAGACCACCATGACCACACCAGCGGCCATCGACCTCGACCTCATCACCCACCTGTACCGAACACACCACCACGACCTGGCCCGCGTACGCGACCAACAACGCCACCACCACCAAGCCGACCCCACCATGACCCCCCAACTCGACGACCTCGAAGCCGAGATCACCTACCTGCTCCTACGCCACCACCAACCCACCAACGTCGTAGAGATCGGCGCCTACTACGGCTGGTCCACCACCTGGATCCTGTCCGCCCTACGCGACAACGGCACCGGACACCTGCACTCCTTCGACATCGTCGACCACGCCACCCGCCACGTACCCCAAGACCTGGCCCAGGACCGCTGGACCTTCACCCAAGGCGACGTACGCGCCAAGATCACCCACATGCCCGCCCGCACCGACTACCTGTTCCTGGACGCCGCACACAACGGCTGGTTCGCCCGCTGGTACATCCACCACCTACTGCCCACCCTGCCCGCCCACATCCCCATCAGCGTCCACGACGTCTTCCACCAACGCCACGCCCTGCCCTTCACCGAAGGCGCCGTCCTCCTGGCATGGCTCGCAGACAACACCACCGACTACTTCACCGCCTCGGCCGCCCGCGCACCCCACCACCACCGGGCCTTGAACGACCTCAAAAGCAACCTCGACCTGCACACCCCCGTACACGAAAGCACCCACAACCCCATGATCTTCTTCCGCCTACCCCAGCGCCCAAGGCCCGCGGCCCTGTTCACCCCACCACGCCAACGCACCTCCAACGACGACCCCGCACACCGCACCTGAACACACAAAAGAACGGGGGAGTGGACCCACCAGGCCCACACCCCCACACCCCTCACCCGCCTACGCCTCACACCCCGTCGGGCTCCGCGCGCTCCACCTCCACCAACTCCTGCTCGGCCTGCACCCGAGCACGCTCCTCGGTACGGGCCCGCACCACCGAACGCCCCTGCCCGACCGAGACCACATCGGCCGCATCCCCCACGATCCGCGAGAAATTCACCGGCTGATCCAAACTCACCATGTGACCGGCCCGCGGAACATTCACCAACCGCCCATCACCACAAGCATCAAAAAACTGCTTCTCATGAATCCGGAAATGATCACGCGCACCATTGATCAACCACACCGGACCCTCATAAGCACGCAACGCCGCGATCGCGTCCATGTCAGAGATCTCATCGATCACCGCCGTGGCGGCCTCCACCGCCAACCCACCATCCAACACCGCATCGACCGCACCATCACGCAACGTCAACCGATGAAAATGCTCATTGAGCGTGGCCCCCTTATCGGGCAACCGATCCATCAACGCAGCCGGAATCCGATACACCTGCGCCAACGACTGCGCCGGCTTGGCCGTACAACTGGCCGCCACCAACCCCGCCACCCGACCCGGCCCCGCCACCCCCGCCGCGGCGATCGAGACGAACCCACCCAAACTCAACCCCACCAACAGGGCACCACCGCCCACCTCGTCGATGGCCGCCGAAACCGTGTCCACCGCACGCCCCAGCGAGAACTCCTCACCCCGCCGCGACCCGTGCCCGGGCAGATCCGGCGCCACCACCGTACGCCCCTGCGCACGCAACAACTCCAACTGCGGCCGCCACATACTCGACGACAACCGCAACCCGTGCACCAACACGATCGGCACACCCATCACCGCACCCCCCTTCATCCCCGCACCGCGTAACGCACCGTCACCGGCGCGTGATCGGACCAACGCTCCTGGCGCGAGGGATAACGCTCCACCACACCCTCACGCGCACCACCCGCCAAACCCGGCGTGGCCACCTGAAGATCGATCCGCCACCCGGTGTCATTATCAAAGGCCCGCCCCCGATACGACCACCACGAATACGGGCCCTCCTGATCAGGGAAGAACGAACGCATAACGTCCACATACCCCGCCTCATCGAAAACCCGCGACAACCAAGCACGCTCCTGCGGCAAAAACCCAGAATTCTTCAGATTCCCCCGCCAATTCTTCAAATCCGCCTCAGTATGCGCAATATTCCAATCCCCGCACACCACCAACTCACGCCCCACACCCTCGACCTCCGAGCGCCGCCGCACCAAATAGGGAAGGAACATCTCCATGAAACGCTCCTTCTCCTCCTGACGCGGCGTACCCACCTCACCCGAAGGCAGATACAAACTCGCCACCGTCACCGAACCGAAATCGGCCTCCACATACCGGCCCGCATCCTCGAACTCCGTCCCCGGAAAACCCACCCGCACCGCATCGGGCACCACCCGCGAATAGATCGCCACCCCCGCACGACCCTTGGCCGCCGCAGGACACAACACCACATGCCACCCATCCGGCTCCATCACATGAGCCGGCAACTGATCGGCCTGCGCACGCGTCTCCTGCAAACACACCACGTCCGCCTCAGTGGCCCCCAACCACGACACGAACCCAGGATCCTTCCTGGACGCCGCACGCAACCCGTTCACATTCACACTGGAAACCACAAAACTCGACTCGTTCACGCCCAACAGAGTAGCCACCACACCACCCCCTCAAGCCCCCTCCTGCGCCAACCTCCGCAACACCCCATAGGTGCGATTGGACCCGGCGGCCTCCCGCTGAGCCCTGGACGTCACCTCGATATAGGCCTGCGACGACGTCACCGACGCATGCCCCAACAAATGCATGATCTCGGTGACCGACGCACCATCCTCGGCCAACCTCGTAGCGAACGTGTGCCGCAACGCGTGCACCAACGTCCCCCGCGCCACCCGATCATGCACACCCGCATGCCGATAACACTGCTTCACCAAGTACTGCAACCCACCCCGACGCAACCCCTGCCCCCGGTTGTCCACCAACAACGCATCCGACCCACGCACCGGAGCATCGAACCGCTGCCCACGCGAGACCAAATACGCCTCCAACAACGCCTCCAACGGCACCTCGATCGGCAACACCCGCTCCCCACCACCCTTGCCCACCACCCGAATCCGCCGCTCACCAGGGCGCCCACCCAACGACTCCACCCGAAGCGACAACATCTCCGCCGACCGCATCCCCGTCAACAACGCCAACGCCAACACCGCCAGGTCCCGCTCCGGCCACGGATCCCGCGCCCGACGCGCACCCCGCGCCAACGCCTCCAACAACCGCTCCGGGGTGTCCTCACCCATCAACGGCTTGGGACCCGAAGGACGCACCCGCGGCCGCGGCACCGCCGACATCGGATTACCCGCCACCACCTGCTCGGCCACCCAGAACGAAAAGAACCCGTTCCACGTCGACCACGCCCGCAACACACTCGAAGCCGCCCGCTCCTCCGCGAAATCCGCGAACGCCTCCCGCAACACCTGCGAGGTCAACGCCCCCAACACCACCCCATCGACACCACACCCCAACACCCGCGCCGCACACCCCGACACCGCCACCAGATCCCGCCGGTAGGCCGCCACCGTGTGCGGCGAGGGCTTGGCGGCCCGCCGCGCCACCAAATACCGCTCGATCGCGGACTCCACCAACAAAGCATCGCCACTCATACCCACATCCTGCCCGTAACCGCCACCACGTGCGCGCACCACCCACCCCCCACCACCAACCGCCCCCTTTCCCGCCCACGACGGGGAAACGGGGGAGCGGCACCACCCACCAGGGCGACAAAAAACGGGGCGACCCCCAAGAGCCCGCCCCGCCCACACCACCCACCTCACCCCAACACCCGCCGCACCACCCGATGACCCACCGCATCCACCACACCCACCTCCGCCGAGGCCCGCTCCACCTCACGCTCGTCCCACACCTGGTCCTGCACCGGGATCACCCGGGACCACTCCACCCTCTCGCCCGCGCCCACCACGCTCAGCTTCAAGCCGCTGGACCCGGCGTTGACCACCAGAACACGCATCAGTACGGCCACACCCAATCGCGAATCGTCTCCGGATCCTCACCGAACTCCCTGGTGTGGGCCCGCTGACGCGACCGCTCCTCCACCATCTGCTGCCGCACCTTCGCCGCGCTCCGCGCCAACCCCGCGACCCGGTCGATGACGTCGATCACCAGATGGAACCGGTCCAGGTCGTTCATCATCACCATGTCGAAGGGGGTGGTCGTGGTGCCCTTCTCCTTGAACCCCCGCACGTGCAGGTTCTCGTGGCCGCGCCGCCGATACGTCAACCGGTGCACCGACCACGGGTACCCGTGGAAAGCGAAGATCACCGGCCTGTCGGTGGTGAACAACGCCTCGTACTCGGCATCGGGCAACCCGTGCGGGTGCTCACCGGTCGGTTGCAACCGCATCAGGTCCACCACGTTGACCACCCGCACCCGCAACCACGGCAAGTGCCGCCGCAACAGGTCCACCGCCGCCAACGTCTCCAGCGTTGGCACATCACCCGCACACGCCAACACCACGTCCGGGTCCGCACCACCATCGGAGCTCGCCCACTCCCAGACCCCGATACCTCGAGCACAGTGCGCCACCGCCTCCCGCATCGGCAGGTGGTCCAAAGCGGGCTGCTTACCGGCCACCACCACGTTCACATAGTCACGAGAGCGCAGACAGTGATCGGCCACCGACAGCAAAGTGTTGGCGTCCGGAGGCAGGTACACCCGCACCAGCTCGGCCGGCTTGTTCATCACCACGTCCAAGAACCCCGGATCCTGGTGACTGAACCCGTTGTGGTCCTGCCGCCACACATGCGAGGACAGCAGGTAGTTCAGCGAGGCGATCGGCGCCCGCCACTCCAGCTCACGCGAGACCTTCAACCACTTGGCGTGCTGATTGAACATCGAGTCCACGATGTGCACGAACGCCTCATAGGAGTTGAACAACCCGTGCCGGCCGGTCAGCAGGTACCCCTCCAACCACCCCTGGCACAGATGCTCACTGAGCACCTCCATCACCCGCCCCTGCGGGCCCAGATCCTCATCCACCGGATCCAGACGCCCCCACCACACCCGGTCGGTGGCCTCATAGACCGCCGACAACCGGTTGGAGGCGGTCTCGTCCGGACCCATGATGCGAAAACTCCTCGGGTTGGCGCGCACCACCTCGCGCAGGAAACCCCCCAACACACCGGTGGCCCCACTGGAGTGCGTCCCGGGTCTGGAAAAACGCACCGCGTGCTCCCGAAAGTCGGGCATCACCAACGGCTCCAGCAACAGCCCGCCATTGGCGTGCGGGTTGGCGCTCATACGCCGCTCACCCCGCGGCGCCAGGTCCCGCAACTCCTCGACCGGCCCACCCTGGGCGTCGAACAACCGCTCGGGCCCATAGGAGCGCATCCACCCCTCCAACAGGCGCAGATGCTCCGGATCCGAACGCACCCCCGACAACGGCACCTGGTGCGAGCGCCAGGTCCCCTCCACCGGGTCACCATCCACCTCCACCGGGCCGGTCCACCCCTTGGGCGAGCGCAACACCACCATCGGCCACACCGGCCGGTGCGAGGCACCCCCAACGCGTGCGGCCCGCTGGATGCGCGCGATCTCCTCCAGCGCCTCATCCAACACCGCGGCCATCTTCGGATGCATCACCTGCGGATCCGACCCCGACACCACCAGCGGCCGATACCCGAACCCCTCCAACTGCTTGATGAGCTCCTCATCGGTGATGCGATCCAACACCGTCGGATTGGCGATCTTGTACCCGTTCAGATGCAGGATCGGCAACACCGCACCATCACCCACCGGATCCAAGAACTTGTTCGAATGCCAGGAAGCGGCCAGCGGACCCGTCTCGGCCTCACCATCACCCACCACACACGCCACCACCAGGCCCGGATTGTCGAAAACCGCACCGAAGGCGTGCGCCAACGAATACCCCAGCTCACCACCCTCATGGATCGACCCCGGCGTCTCCGGCGCCACGTGCGAGGGGATCCCACCGGGAAAGGAGAACCGACGAAACAAACGCCCCATCCCCACCTCGTCCAAGGGCACATCCCGATACACCTGGCTGTAGGTACCCTCCAACCACGCGTTGGCCACCGCCGCCGGCCCACCGTGACCCGGCCCCATCACGTAGATCATGTCCAGATCACGCTCACGAATGACCCGGTTCAGATGCGCGTAACAAAAGTTCAACCCCGGCGTGGTACCCCAATGCCCCAACAACCGCGGCTTGATGTGCTCGGGCGCCAACGGCTCCCGCAACAACGGATTGTCCAACAAATAGATCTGCCCGACCGACAGGTAGTTCGCCGCCCGCCAATAGGCGTCCAGCAACCTCAGATCCTCATGCTCCACGACCATCGACCTCCTCAAGACGAGGTGTTCACGGTGGGGGAGGACCGGGCCAGAACCCGCACACCCCTCCAAGGTCGACGGGAGCACACCCGGTCCGAACCACCGTAACCGCCCACCCCGCCACACTCCATGACCCACAGCCCCGCCAACCAAGGCACTACTGTGGCCCATCGTGACCACGGATCCCACCACCACCTACGCCCGATGGGGCCACCACCACACCCGACCCCTGGGACAAGGCATGGAAGGCACCGTCCACCACCTGGGCCCCGGCCCCCTGGGCGAGGACCTCATCGCCAAGGCCTGGCACACCCGCACCGCCACCGACCTCCAACCCCTCCAGGCCTTCTACGACGAACTCGCCACCCACGCCACCACCACGACACCACCATCACCATCGAGCCCCACCTACCGGGAACCGCCCTGAGCACCCTCATCGACCAGGGCACCCTCACCCACCCCCAAGCCCAGGACACCCTCACCAGCGTCCTGACGGCCCTGTCCCACACCCGCGCCGGCGCCGCCACCCGCGCCCTACCCGTCCTGGACGAGGACCGACCCCTGTGGGAGGGCCACACCACCTGGGGCCAGACCATGGCCGCCCTGGTCCAACGCCGCACACGACGCTTCGCCCCCTCACTGCGCGCGGCACTACCCGACCTGGACACCCTGCTGGACGCACTGACCCGGCGCCTGCACCGCATCCCCGACCCACCCGCGCGCATCGTGCACGGCGACCTGTGCCCGCCCAACATCCTGGCCACCCCCCCAGGGCGAGCCCACCGCCGTCCTGGACTGGGGCTTTCACACCACCGCCGGCGACCCACTGTTGGACACCGCCACCGCCGCCGGGTTCTACGACATGTACGGGCCACGCGCACGCGAGTTCGACGACGCGCTGCTGGCCCGATGGGCGGGGGAGTCGGGGACCGAGCGCGAGCGCGCGCTGGTGTACCGGGCCGCCTACGGGCTGGCGTGCGCCAACGCCTATTCGGAGCAGGGTCGGGACGGCCACTTCGCCTGGTGCGTACACACCTTCCAGCGCCCGGAGGTGCGCGCCGCCCTGGGGCTGTGAGAGGCGACGATGGGGGAGCGGGGCGGGGTTCCACTGGGCCACCGCCGCGGGGGGAGAGGGCTCCGTGGTTCGCGCACCGGGCGCATCCACCCCTTCACCTTCGGTGCGCACGTCTGTTCGAATGCGAAGGGCGCGGGGGAGTCGCGTGGTCAGTGGTCAGGTGCGCACCGGGGGTCGACCGGCGCCTGCCCTGCCTCTGCGCCACTCGCACGCTAAAACGGTCACGTGTCGCCAAAACACCTCAAAATGATGCATAACACCGTTTATGCATGAAACATGGAGATATCGCCCGGCGAGAGTGGTTCTCGGCAACACCCACCACGAGCAGAACCCTCGAACGGGGAGACCCCACCTGCCGGACCACCGACCCCCGACAGGAGATGCCCCACACCGCCGGCGCCCACCGGCCGGTCACCCACATCCCACCGACCGGCCACTTGCCCGAGCATCCTGCGCGCCCGACTCCGATTCGGGGGCTTCACACTCGGCCACAGGCCGCACACGGCGCCCCCGAAAACGACGCCACCCCGCCACCACCCACCCGCTCAGACCCGAGTTCGCCCACCCGCGAAAAACCCACCCGACCCTCGGCGACCCCGGCGCGAGCCGCACCCGCCCGCAACACGCCAGCGGTCACCCCAGACCCACCACACACCCCACAGGCCACCCACCCGCCACAACCCCTTCCCCACAGGCATCCCCACAACGCCGATAATGCACATTATGTCAAGTTAAATGTTCGTGGGCCTCCCCACCACCAAAAGACACGACCAAGCCCCACACCCCTGAAGACAAAAAGAGGGCCACCCGAACCCGAGCGACCCCCACACCTCACGACAACGGCAACCACCCCGTGCACACCCTCAAACCCCCACCCGACTCCAACCGCTCCACCACAGCCCGATCCAACCGGGTCCGCCGCGGCGCCGCCCCCACATCCACCCGCGCCATCCCGAACACGAACCGGAACACATCCCCCTCACCCGAAGACCCCTCACCCACCAACGTGAACCTGCGCTGGAACCGCACGATGTTGGAACCCTCCCCCAACACCTCACCCCAATAAGGATCCAACAACCACGACGTACACGTGGCCACCACCGGATCCATCCCCAAATGCTCCCGAGCGAACCCACGCGCACGCGCCAACGCCCCATCTACCGAAACCGGATCCAACCCACCCGTGGGGATGTGCAACCGCAACACCGCATCCCCCACACCCATCCCCGGACCCCACCCGGCCGCCTCCTCCTCCGAATACCACGGCACCGACCCCGGAGCACCCAAACGAGCCGGCTCCAACTGCAACCCACCCACCCAGTACAACCGGCCCCGGAACTGCGCCGCCACCCACGCCGCCGTCTCCACACTCAACCACCCGAACAACCGCCGCGACCGGGCCACCTGCACACCCACATCCGCCAACGTCGCCACCGTCACCGACTCATCGATCCCCAACGAGGCATGCCGAGCGAACTGCTCGGGCACCATCGCAGCGAACGCCACCAGCGACACCATCCGCACCCGCGCGTCCTCCACCTCCACCAAACTCGGCCAAGAACGCCACTCCCCCACCGGCAGATCCCGATCAGCCCACAACCGCCGACACATCAAATCCACCAGGTACCACAACTCCGGCGGCCAACCACCATCACCCTCACCCGGCCACAGGCCCGCCACCTCCACACGATCGGCCTCGGCCAAAGCGAACAACCCCCACACCCGCTCCGCCTCAACACCCACCGGCACACTCAACCCCGCACCCGGCAACGCCTCAGCCTGCGCCAACCACCCCCGAACATCCTCACCCAAACCAAAACGTTCCACCACAAGAGCACTATCCATGACCACATCCTGCACCCACCCACCAGTGAGACGCGACCCACAGATGCGCATAGTCTTGAAACACCACCCACCACCCGAAGAACGAGGAACACCACCGATGTCGGACCCGGCGCAACTCCTACGCGACTGGATCGCCACCTACCACACCCCCACCACGTCGGTGGCCCACCTCCTCTGCGAACGCCACAACCCCCACACCATCGCCACCACCGAAATCGGCCCCACCCTGGAGGCCACCACCCTCACCTTCGGCGAACTCGCCCAACGCTCCACCACCCTGGCCGCCGGCCTGGCCACCCTCGACATCAACCCCGGCGACCGCATCGCCACCCTCATGCCCAAAGGCATCGACCTGACCATCACCGCCCTGGCCATCTGGCGCCTAGGAGCCGTCCTGGTCCCCCTCCTGTCCTCCCTCGCCCCCCACGCCATCACCCAACGCCTCACCGACTCAGGCGCCCACCTGGTCATCTGCCAAGACGAATACCGCACCAAACTCGACCCCGGCCCCCACCACCCCACACCCCCCACCTGGCACATCGCCACCACCGGCACCCACCCCCTACGCCCCGGCGACCACACCCTCACCACCCTCACCACCCACCCCAACCCCACACCACCCCAACCCACCACCACCGCAGACACCACCCTGGCCCTGCTCTACGTCTCCAACCTCATCGGCCCACCCCGCGGCGCCCGCGTCCCCGTCCGCGCCCTGGCCGCCATGCACGCCTACCACCACCACGGACTCGGCCTCACCCACCACGACACCTACTGGAACACCGCCGACCCCGGCTCCGCCTACGGCCTCTACCACGGCCTCATCTCACCCCTGCTCGCCGGCCACAACTCCCTGGCCCTACGAGCAGGCTTCTTCGACCCCGAACTCACCCTCGACGTCCTGGGCCTACACCAAGTCACCAACTTCGCCTCAGACCCCACCACCTACCGCACCCTGCGCGCGGCCACCAAAACCCTGCCACCCGAGATCATCGTCCAAAACCTCGCCAGCGCCGGCGAACCCCTCGCCCCCGACGTCATCGACTGGGCCACCGACCTCTTCGGCGTCCCCGTCCGCGACCACTACGGACAAACCGAACTCGGCTGGTGCGCCGGCATCCCCAACGACCCCGACCTGCCCGAACACACCCACCACCTCCCCCCAGGCGCCATCGGACCCGCCCTACCCGGCTGGAACATCCACGTCCTGGACCCCATCGACGACCAACCCGCACCCGCCGGCGTCTTCGGACGCATCGCCATCCACCACCCCACCAGCCCCCTGGACTGGTTCGAGGGCTACCACGGCTACGACAACACCATCGACATCCGCCACAGCCCCGACCACACCCACCACCTCACCGGCGACACCGGCATCATCGACCGCCAAGGCAACCTCCACTTCAACACCCGCGACGACGGCGCCATCATCACCCGCAGCTACCGCATCGGCCCCACCGAAATCGAAGCCGTCCTGACCACCCACCCGGCCGTGGACGAAGTCGGCGTCTACGCCATCCCCGACGACATCGCCGGCCACCTCGTCGGCGCCCGCATCGTCCTACAGCCCCACACCCACCCCACACCCCAACTCACCGACGAACTACGCGACTGGGTCGCCACCCACTTCGCCCCCCACGCCACACCCCACAAAATCGACTTCGTCGACCAACTCCCCCGCACCGCCTCAGGCAAAATGCGCCGCTCCCACCTGCGCTGACACACCCACCCCCACACCCCGGCATAGCCTGACCAGCACAGGAACACACCCGGGAGCACACCATGACCACCACCCACCCCGCCGACGACCACCCCACCATCAACGTCCACGGCGCCCGCACCAACAACCTCGCAAACGTCGACCTCACCCTGCCCAAACGCCGACTCACCGTCTTCACCGGCGTCTCCGGATCCGGCAAAAGCTCCCTGGTCTTCGACACCATCGCCGCCGAATCACGCCGCATGATCGACGAAACCTACAGCACCTTCCTCCAAGGCTTCATGCCCACCCTCCCCCGCCCCGACGTCGACCTCCTCCAAGGCCTCACCACCGCCATCATCATCGACCAAGAACGCCTGGGCTCCGACCCCCGCTCCACCGTCGGCACCGCCACCGACACAGGCACCCTCCTGCGCATCCTCTACAGCCGCATCGCCCAACCCCACATCGGCAACCCCAACGCCTTCTCCTTCAACGTCCCCACCGTCCGCGCCGGCGGCTCCATCACCATCGAACGAGGCAACACCAAAACCACCAAGGTCGGCTTCAACCGCCAAGGCGGCATGTGCCCCCACTGCGAAGGCCGCGGCAAGACCACCGACTTCGACCTCACCCACCTCTACGACGACACCAAATCCATCAACCAAGGCGCCTTCACCATCCCCGGATACAAATCCGACAACCTGTGGACCACCCGCACCTATGCCGCCTCCGGACTCCTCGACCCCGACAAACCCATCCGCGACTACACCCCCACCGAACTCCACAACCTCCTGCACCACGAACCCACCAAGGTCAAAGTCGAAGGCGTCAACCTCACCTACGAAGGCCTCCTGCCCAAACTCCGCAAAACCTTCCTGTCCAAAGACCGCGAAGCGATGCAACCCCACATCCGCGCCTTCGTCGACACCGCCGTCACCTTCACCGACTGCCCCCAATGCGAAGGCACACGCCTCAACCCCACCGCCCGCTCCGCCAAGATCAACGGCACCGGCATCGCCGACCTGTGCGCCATGCAGATCAACGACCTCGCCCACTGGGTCCGCAACCTGAACGAACCCTCAATCGCACCCCTACTCACCACCCTGACCCACACCCTGGACTCCTTCGTCGAGATCGGCCTGGGCTACCTGTCCCTGGACCGACCCGCCGGCACCCTCTCCGGAGGAGAAGCCCAACGCACCAAACTCATCCGCCACCTGGGCTCCTCCCTCACCGACATCACCTACATCTTCGACGAACCCACCGCAGGCCTGCACCCCCACGACGTCCAACAGATGAACGAGCTCCTACTACGCCTACGCGACAAGGGCAACACCGTCCTGGTCGTCGAACACGAACCCGACACCATCGCCATCGCCGACCACGTCGTCGACCTGGGCCCCGGAGCAGGCACCGACGGCGGACACATCGTCTTCCAAGGCACCGTCGAACAACTCCGCACAGCCCCCACCACCACCGGCCGCCACCTGGCCGACCACACCACACCCAAACCCACCGTGCGCACCCCCACCGGCACCCTCCCCATCCGCGCCGCCACCACCCACAACCTCAAAAACGTCGACACCGACATCCCCCTGGGCGTCCTCACCGTCGTCACCGGCGTCGCAGGATCCGGCAAAACCTCCCTCATCCACGGATCCCTCACCGAACACGACAACGTCCTGGCCATCGACCAAACACCCATCCGCGGCTCACGCCGCTCCAACCCCGCCACCTACACCGGACTCCTGGACCCCATCCGCAAAGCCTTCGCCAAAGCCAACAACGTCAAACCCGCCCTGTTCAGCGCCAACTCCCAAGGCTCCTGCCCCCAATGCAAAGGCATCGGCGTCACCTACACCGACCTGGGCATCATGGCCGGCATCACCACCACCTGCGACGTATGCGAAGGCAAACGCTTCGCCCCCGCCGTCCTCCAACACCACCTGGGCGGCCACGACATCAGCCAGATCCTGTCCATGTCCGTCGACCAGGCCCACACCTTCTTCGAACAGGGCCCCGCACACACCCCCACAGCCCACAAGATCCTCACCCGCCTACACGACGTCGGACTGGGCTACATCAGCCTCGGCCAACCCCTGACCACCCTCTCCGGCGGCGAACGCCAACGCCTCAAACTCGCCACCCACATGGGCGGCGAAGACAACATCCTCATCCTCGACGAACCCACCACCGGCCTCCACCTGGCCGACATCCAACAACTCCTCACCCTGCTCGACCAACTCGTCGACACCGGCACCACCGTCATCGTCATCGAACACCACCAAGCCGTCATCGCCCACGCCGACCACATCGTCGACCTGGGCCCCGGAGCAGGCACCGACGGCGGACACATCGTCTTCCAAGGCACCCCCACCGACCTCATCGACCAGGCCACCACCCTGACCGGCAAACACCTGGCCCACTACGTCAAAGGCACCACACACACCTGACCCCGGACAGAGAAAAACCCCCGCAACCCATGGCTGCGGGGGCTCCCGTCAACACCGGACCCCGCACATCCCCCGATACCGAGGATCCGGCCCAGGCCGCGCACACAACCCCCGTAGGCGCCCGACCCCACACCCGCGTCAAGGCCCCAGGACCGATCGGCCGTAACGGCCGCCCCCGACCCCCAGGGCGCGCAGATGCTCACCCAACGCCCTACCCGACCCCTGGCCGGTAAACATCCCCACCCCGGAAATACTCACGCCCCCTCACCCGTTACACCCACTACAGGCAGATGCGGTAGCAAGTGTCCCCCGGGCGCCACACACCGCCTTCGCGGAATACCACGCCCCTCGCGGGCGGTTCGGAACCGCGTCGCGCAACCCGCCGCGAGGCGACCACCGCATCCGCCTGCCACACACCACGGCCCCGCCGAGCACCCGCTCGACGGGGCCGTTCCCATACCCACCCCAAGAACCCCACCACACCGACACCGCCCGCGCCCCTCACACGCTCGGCCCCTCCTTGCGACACAACAGATGCGCCTGGGCGAACCCACGGCGAGGATCCTCGCGCTCCGCCAGGACGGAGCGGGCCACCTCCACCATCCCCGCCGCACGCAACGGCTCCAACACATGCTCGACGCCATAGCGGTAGGCCGTGGCCACCCGATGATCGAAGACCTCCACCGGCCCGGCAGGATCCTCATGACTCTGGAAGGACACCAACAAGTACCCGCCACCCACCACGACACGCACCATCCGGGCCAAGACGCCGGGCAGCCGTTCGGGCGAGGTATGGATGACCGAGTACGAGGACAACACCCCGGCCACGGAACCGCCCACCAGCGGTAGCTCCTCCAACCCTCCCACCACGAACCCGGCGGACGGACAGGCCTCGCGGGCCAGGACCAATGCCTTCGGCGCCAGATCCACACCCACCACCGCCAACCCCCGCCGCACCAGGTGAGCACTGATGTGCCCGGGACCGCAACCGGCGTCCAAAACCGTCCCGCCACCGATGGAAAGCACCATGTCCGCGAACACGTCGACCATGGCCCGATGCAACGGATCCACCGCGAAGGCCGAACCCGCGTGATCCGCGTAGAGTTCGGCGATCTCGTCATAGGCACGGGAAACGGACAGAGCATGTTCGGTCATGGAGACCGATCATAGAGGCCCCCAAGGCACGCCCGTTCCTCAGGGCTCCCAGAGGGCCAACCTCCGCAGAGCCTCCACCGCCTCGTCGAACCCCTCCTCCCCCAACAGCGCCCGCGCCTCGGTGTTGAATCGGTCGATCTGGGGCCGGGCAGCGGCCAGGCTGTCCCGTCCCGCCGAGGTCAGCCCCAGCACCACCGCACGATGCTGAGCGGGGTGGGTGCCCTTGGTGATCAATCCGGCCTTGGTGAGTCGTGCCACCAGGGAGGTGATGGCGGACTCGCCCGACCCCAGGGTGCGGGCGAGCTCTTGTTGAGTGATGCCGGGGCGGTCGTGCAGGGCGAACAGGGCGCCGAGCTGGGCGGTGGTGACGCCTGCGGCCTCCAGACAGCGACGGTCGGCGTCGGTGCGCAACCGGTGCGCGGCTCGTTGCAGGAGGAAGTACAGGCGCTGATCGGGTTCGGCCATGGGTCGAATCTTGACAGAGGCTCCCGGTGCGCGAGAACCTCACTTCACTATCGAAGTGAGAGTCGGGAGGACCACATGAACGACGCCGACCTGGGGTTCGCCCGAAAGATCCTGGCGGAGCAGCCCTTCAGTAACCTGGTCGGCGCCCGCCTGATCGCCTTCGGCGGCGGAGAGGCCACCCTGGAACTGGACATCCGCCAAGACCTGCTCCAACAGAACGGATACCTGCACGGCGGGATCCTGAGCTACGCGGCCGACAACGCGCTCACCTTCGCCGCGGGTACCGTGGCCGGAGCCTCGGTCCTCACCACCGGGTTCACCATCGACTACCTGCGCCCCGCCACCGGAACCTTGCTGCGCTCCCACGGGTGGGTCGTGCGCTCGGGCCGCAGTCGCGTGGTCTGCCGGTGCGACCTGTTCGCGGTGGACGAGGAAGGCGCCGAGACGCTGTGCGCGGTGGCTCAGGGCACGATCTCGGTGCTCCCGCCATCGAACGGCTCTTGAGGCCTCCCCCGACGAAGTCCACCCCCACCGAGGTCAGTCCGCGGGGACCGTCGCCGCCACCAGCTCATCGATACGAGCGGCCAGGGCCATGTCCTTGTCGGTGACCGCACCCTCCGAATGGGTGCTCAGGGTCAGCCGCACCGTGTTGTAGCGGATGTCGATGTCGGGATGGTGCTCGGCCTGCTCGGCGGCCTGGGCCACCTCACTCACCAGGGCGATCGCGCCCAGGAAGTCCGGCAGGCTCACCGTGCGGTGGACCGAGGTCGTCTCCGGATCCCACTCCCACTCCGTGAGCCGCTCCAGACCTTCCCGGATCTGTTCGTCATCGAGCCGGACCATGGCTCCCCCTTCGAGGTTCGGTGCCGCTTGAGGCGCCAATCCGTGATTGGCCGGTTCCGGCCGGTACCTACCCGGACCGGGCCACGCCATCACTCCCGTCCCGCACACGAAGAAACCCTTTTGAGTAGGTGCGGCGAAGCCGCTCCTTTGGTTTGAAGGAGTGGTATTTCATTGAACTCGCACCTTTACGGCGTAGATTATTAAGTGTGTGAACGGAGGTGTGCGCGAGGAACCCCTTCTCGCTCACGAAACCCCCGCCCCACAGCCGGATCCGGACACCCACCGCCCCTTGCCAAAACCTCATGGCGGGGGTTGGCTCGGTGCTGCCATCCCCTCCACCCCGATCCCCCGCCCCGGCCACGGCCACGCACGCCACTCCCCCGAAAGGCGCGTCCCGCCCCCATAAGAAGCGCCGGTCGCTTCGTGCCCGCGATCCGCCCAGCCCTGCCCGCTCAGTCCGCGGGCACTGTTGAGCACCCGCGAACGCACCGACCGGACCATCCACGCCCTCTCCCCCACCAGCGCTCCCTGCCCCCTCCCCGCGCATCCACGAACTCCTCGATCAGACGAAAAGTGGGAGCACATGAGCCCGTCGCCGCATCGGAACCAAGGGTGGTCGGCCGAATCGAGCCTGGTCCGCCCCTATTCGCTCACCGGGGGCCGCACCCGCCCCACCCGCACGGACCTGGCGCCGAACACCCGGGTGGTGGCGGTGCCATCGGTGGATCCGACGGAGCTGGATCCGGAACTGGAGACGATCCTGTCGTTGTGCGTGCGCCCGATGTCGGTGGCCGAGGTGTCGGCCCGCTCGGGGTTCGCACCGGGGGTGCTGCGGGTGTTGCTGTCGGATCTGGCGGACCAGGGACGGGTGATGGTGCATTCCTCCGGCCAGGAAGGACACCGCCCCGACGCCGACACCCTGCGTTCGGTGTTGGCCCGCATCAAGGAAATGTGACGCGGGCGAAGAGCGCCCTTGGGTACCGGACACGCGCGGGGCGTGCCGGGGTCAGAGGATGCCTTCGACGCGTTCCAACAGGTCGGTGACCGGACCCACGGCGAACAGCCCGCTCTGGGCCCCGGCCTGCTCGCCGCGAGCCGGGGTCAGAGCGGCGTGGGCGCGGCGCAACGCGGGCCGATGACCGAGGGCCAGGGCGGCGTGCGCGATGAGCGCCCAGTGAGCCTCCATGAGCAACCCCGGGTCGGGGTCGGTGAACCCGTCCAAGGCGCGCGCGGCCTCCTGGGCCCGGTCCTGGGCGAGCAGCCGCAAGGGGAGCACCCAGGGTGTGTGCGGCCCCCACTCGGTGCCCGGTTCCTCTTGCCAGGGCAGGTCGTGGCGCAGTCGCAGGCAGGCCAGGGCCAGGGGCCGTAGCCCTCGTTCCAGGCCGGGCATGCCGGCCGTGGCGGTGCGTTCGGCGGCCTCCCGATAGGCGTGGGCCACCTGTTCGGGGTCCTGGCCTCGCAGGTCCATGCGCAGCGCCCGGTACCAGCTCGTGAAGACCTCCACCAAGGGGCGTTCGTGGCGACGGGCCAACCCTTCGACCGCTTCGGCGTGGTGGTCGGCGCGTTCGACGTCGGCGAGTGCCGCGCCGGTCTGTATTCCGATCAGGTGGCCCAGGATCTCGAAGGATTCGGATCCCTGTCGGGTGGAGACCCGGACCAGTTCGTCGCCGATGCGTCCACGTTCGGTGGTCAGTCCGGTGCGGTGGAAGGTCTGCATCCATCGGCCGTTGAGCGCGAACGCCAATGGGGCCGGGTCTCCCGATTCCCGGGCCAGGTCCTCGGCCTCGGACGCGGCCTGGCGCGGGCGTGGGGAGCGTGTTCCACGTGATTCCAGGGCGATGGTGGTGAGCAGGCGAGAGCGGGTGATCGGGTGCGCGTTGGGGCCCAGGTCGCTCAGGGTGTCCTCGGCGGCGGTCACCACGTGGGCGGCCTGGTCGAAGTCGTCGGAGCGGGTCCAGTTGGCGGGAACGTCGAAGGCGCCGATCACGCGTGCGGTCAGTTCGGGGTCGCCCAGTTCCCGGGCGGCGTCGATGGCCCGCACGCGGCGTTGTCGGGCGCCGACCAGTCCTTGGGGTCCGGTCAGGGCCAGGGAGCGCAGTAGGCCCATGGTGGATTCCAGGCGTGCGCGGGGGCCGGGGGCGGCCCGGTAGGCGCGGGCGGTGCTGTGCCAGAGCTCGTCGACCACGTCGGTGGGTCGTTCGGGTGGGTCGAGGTGGTCGGCCTGCTGGAGGATGTCGTGTTCGAGGCGGCGTAGGGCGCGTCCGGGGTCCAGGCCCAGGTCGTGGGCGAGCAGGGTGCGGGCGCGGCGTAGGACCTGGAGTGCCTCGCCTTGGCGGCCGGTGTGGTAGAGGGCGGTGGCCAGGAGTTGCCAGGCCTGTTCGCGCCAGGGGTGCTCGGCCAGGTGGGCGTCAAGGTCGGCGATGGCCCGGGCGGTGTGGCCGGTGTCCAGGTGGGCTTGGGCCAGGGTCTCCACGGCGTGGAGTCGCAGTTGGCTCAGGCGGGCGCGTTCGGCCCGGGCCCAGGTGGTGTGGGCGACGTCGGTGTAGGCGGGGCCTCGCCACAGTTCCAGGGCCCGTTCCAGGGTGTGTGCGGTCTGGTGGGGGTCGGTGGTGGATCGTGCGTGGGTCAGGTCGGATTCGAATGTGCGGGCGTCCACCGCGCGGGTGCGTAGTGCGTATCCGGGGCCTTGGGTGATGAGCAGGGTCGGTGGGGTGCGTGGGGTGCGGTCGGGTTCCAGGGCGCGGCGTAGGGCGGCGACGAAGGTGCGCAGGGCCCCGATCGCGTTCGTGGGTGGGTCCTGGTCCTCCCACAGGTCTTCGACCAGTACGTTCACCGGGACGACGCGGCCGTGGGCGATGGTCAGTCGGGCCAGGAGTTGGCGGTGTCGGGGTCCTTTGAGCGGTAGGTCGTGGCCGTGGTCGTCCCAGGCCCGTATCGATCCCAGTACTCCCAGGCGTGCCGTCACCGGCTCTCCCCCGTGTTCCTCGTCCTGTCCGGGCAGGGGTCACGGTATCGCGTGCTCATCGGTTGCTCATCGGGGGTCGAGAGGCTGATCGCGTCCGCTTCTTCACCTGTCTGAGAGGAACCTTCGCATGTCGAGTGTCATCACCGGTTTGGAGTACCGCCGTGTCCCGGTGGCCGAGGGTGTGTCGTTGAACGTGGCCGTGGGAGGGTCGGGTCCGGCCGTGGTGTTGTTGCACGGTTTCCCGCAGACGCACCTGATGTGGCGGCACGTGGTCGCCGATCTGGCCGAGGACCACACCGTGATCTGCCCGGACCTGCGCGGCTACGGGGACAGTGATCACCCCGTCGAGGATGGGCCCCACACCTACGCCAAGCGCACCATGGCCGCGGACGTGGTGGCCCTGGCCCGTGCGTTGGGGCATGAGCGGTTCGCGTTGGCCGGGCACGACCGGGGCGCGCTGGTGGGTATCCGGGCCGGGCTGGATCACCCTGGGACGGTCACCCATCTGGCCGTGTTGGACGTGCTGCCCGTACCGGAGATGTGGGAGGCGTTGCGGGGCGTGCGAGGGGCGGTGGGCTTTCACCTGTACCTGATGGCGCAGCCGCCCGGTCTGCCCGAGGCGATGATCCAGGCCGCTCCGGAGGAGTTCTTCGGACACTTCCTGGACCTGTGGGCGAACTCGCCGGAGGCGATCCCCGCCCCGGTGCGTGGCGCCTATCTGAAGGCGTGCGCGGGCGCGGTGCCCTCGATCGTGGCCGACTACCGTGCCTCGGCCGGGATCGACCTGGAACACGACCTGGTCGACCGCGACGCCGGGAACCGGTTGGGCATGCCGGTGACCGTGTTGCAGCAGGACTGGGGCGCCGCCCTGGGCTATGACGCCGCCGCGCTGTGGGGGCGCTGGGCCGAGGACCTGCGTCACGACACGGTGGGTTGCGGTCACTTCATGGCCGAGGAGGATCCCGGCCTGGTCGTCGAGGAGTTGCGCACCCTGCTGCGGCGCTGACCCTGGGCCGGCCCCGTGCCGCGGGCCCCTTCTACCCGTGGTCGCGTCGTACTCCGCGCCGGTCCAGCGGCACGATCATCGGGGTGTCGGTCTCGGGGTCGGCGATGATGCGCACGGGCAGGCCGAAGACCTTCTCCACCAGGTCGGCGGTGACCACGGTGGCCGGGTCGCCCTCGGCCACGATCGCTCCGTCCTGCATCACGATCAGGTGGGTGGCGTAGCGGCAGGCGTGGTTGAGGTCGTGCAGCACGGCCACCAGGGTGTGGCCCTGTTCGGCGTGCAGGTCCGCGCACAGGTCCAGCATGTCCATCTGGTGGGCGATGTCGAGGTAGGTGGTGGGCTCGTCCAACAGCAGCAGTGGGGTCTGCTGGGCCAGCACCATCGCCAACCACACCCTTTGGCGTTGGCCGCCGGAGAGTTCGTCCACCGACCGGTCGGCCAGGGCGGTCACTCCGGTGGATTCCATGGCCTGGGCCACCACCGCCTCGTCCTGGGCCGACCATTGGCGTAGGAAGCTCTGGTGTGGGAAGCGTCCGCGGGCCACCAGGTCGGCCACTCCGATCCCGTCGGGGGCGATGGAGGTCTGGGGCAGCAGGCCCAGGCGGCGCGCCACCTCCTTGGCCGGGTAGGAGCCGATGGTCTGTCCGTCCAGGAGGACGTTGCCCTGCGAGGGTTTGAGCGTGCGTGAGAGGGCGCGCAGCAGCGTCGACTTGCCGCAGGCGTTGGGGCCCACGATGACGGTGAAGGAGTTGTCGGGGATGGTGACGGCCAGCTCGCGTGAGATGACCCGTTGGTCGTAGGCGAGGGTCAGTTCTTGGCCGGTCAGGCGGGTGTGGTCGTTCATCGTCGCTCTCTTCGAGGTGCGCGGGACGTCAAAGGGGTTCGGGGCGGGCGGTTCAGGCGCGGCCGCCGCGCCATTCGGTGTACAGCAACCAGATCAGGTAGCTGCCGCCGATGACGGCGGTGACCACGCCCACCGGCAGTTGGGTGGGTGCCAGGGCGCGCATGGCCACCAGGTCGGCGAGTACGAGCAGGGTGGCGCCCATGAGCGCCGCGCCGATCAGCGTGGTGCCACCGGTGCGGGTCAGGCGTCGGGCCAGTTGGGGGGCGGCCAGGGCCACGAACCCGATGGGGCCGGCCACCGCGATGGCGGCGCCGGTCAGGGCGCTGGCGGCGGCCAGGGCGATGACCTGGGTGGAGCGGGTGTTCACTCCCAGGCCTTGGGCGGCGTCCTCGCCCAGTTCCATGAACCGTAGGCGTTGGCCCACCGCGAACAGCACCGGGGCCAGGAGGGCGAAGCCGATCCAGACGGCGGCGACCTCGCCCCAGCCGCGTCCATTGAGGCTGCCGATCATCCAGATCTGTGCGCCCAGGGCGTCGGTGAGTTCGGCGCGGGTCAGGAGGTAGTCGCGGACCGAGGCCAGCATGGCCGAGACGCCGATTCCGACCAGTACCAGCCGGTAGCCCTGCACTCCGTTCTTCATGGCCAGCAGGTAGACCACGGCGGCGGTGATCAGGCCGCCGGCGACGGCTCCCAGGGAGACCACCAGGCGGCTCGCGCCCAGGACGAGGATGGCGAAGACGGCGCCGGTGGCCGCCCCTGAGGTGAAGCCGATGATGTCGGGGCTGCCCAGGGCGTTGCGCGAGAGGCTTTGGAAGACCGCGCCTGCGACGCCCAGGGCGGCGCCCACTCCGATCGCGGTCAGGGCGCGGGGTAGGCGTACGCCTTGGACGAAGAACACGTCCAGGCGTTCGCCATAGCCCATCAGGGCGCCGGGTACCGCCGACAGGGGGATCTCGTAGTCGCCGACGGTCACCGAGACCACCAGGGCGACCACGCTCACCAGGGCCAGGACCAGGCACACGATCAGGGTGCGTGGGCGCAGGAGGAAGGAGAGGCGTTCGCCCTTGCTGCGCCAGGCCACGGTGCCACGTGGGCGGGTGTGGGTGTGCTCGTCGGGGCGTGGTGGGGCCAGGGTCTTGTTCAAAGTTGGGCCATCTTTCTACTGCGGACCAGGGCGATGAACAGGGGCGCGCCCACGAAGGCGGTGATGATGCCGACCTCCAGTTCGGAGCCGGGCAGGATGACGCGCCCGACGGTGTCGGACGCGGTGAGCAGGATCGCGCCCAGGACGGCGGAGTAGGGCAGCATCCAGCGTTGGTCGGGGCCGGTGATGACCCGGGCGGCGTGCGGGATGATCAGGCCGACGAACCAGATGGGTCCGGCGGCGGCGGTGGCGGCTCCGCACAGCAGGATGACGGCCACGGCGGTGCCGGCGCGGATCAGGGGGATGCGGGCGCCCAGGGTGGCGGCCAGGTCGTCGCCCAGGGCGATGGCGTTCAGGGAGGGGCCCAGGGCCAGGGTGAGCACGATTCCCGCGACCAGGAAGGGGGCGACCTGCCAGAACAGGTCCAGGTCGCGTCCGGTGAGGGAGCCCACCTGCCAGAAGCGGATGCGGTCGAACACGAAGTCGTTGAGGACGATGACCCCGTAGATCAGCCCTTGGAGGACGGCGGCCAGGGCGGTTCCGGCCAGTGCCAGGCGGACCGGGGTGGCGCTGGCGCGGCCGCGGGAGCCCAGGGCGTAGACGGCGATCGCGGCCACTGCGGCGCCGACGAAGGCGGGCCAGACCAGCCCTGCGCCGCTCAGGCCGAACAGGAACACGGCGATGACCACGGCGGCCGCGGCCCCGGAGTTGATGCCCAGGATGCCGGGTTCGGCCAGTGGGTTGCGGGTCAGGGCCTGCATGAGGGCGCCGGCCATGCCCAGGGCGGCGCCCACGAACACACCGATGATGGTGCGGGGCAGGCGCAGGGTGCGGATGACGTCGTGGTCGTAGCCGCCGTTGTAGGCGGTCAGTGCGGCCCAGACGTCGGCGGCGGGGATGGGTTTGGCTCCCACGGTGACGCTGAGCAGCATGCACACGGCCAGGGCCGCCAGGGCGACGATGAGGCCGATGGGGCGGATCACGCGTCGGGTGAGGGTGGGGCGCGTTGGTGTGGGCGCGCGCAGGGCCACGGCTTCCCCGTTCTGGTGCGGGTACGGATGGTGGTCGTGGGGGGCGTGGTGGTGCCGGCGGTGCCGACGTCGCATCGTATGGCACCGGGGAAACCCGGAAGAACACCACTGGGACAGGTTAGCCTTACCTACGTCATGTTCGCACGGAAGGGTCCCCCAACGATGTCGCACGCACGCCCCCTGCTCGCCTTCGTCTGCCTGCCCCTGGCCGGGGCGCTCGCCCTGACCGGGTGCGGGCCCGGCTCCGAGGAAACCGGTTCGGAGGACTCCGCGAACGGGCGGACCCGGACCGTGGAAGGGACCAACGGCCGGGTGGAGGTCCCCGCCGAGCCCGAACGCGTGGCCGTGCTGTGGCGTCCCACCCTGGCCGCGGTCACCGGTCTGGGGCACGAGGTGGTGGGCACCATGGGCACCCCCGGTTCGGCCGACCAGGGGTTGGCGCCGTTCCTGCCCGCCGACGCCGACGGTGGGGCGTTGACCCTGGTCACCAACTCCCCGGTGGAGGACGACGTCAACATCGAGGAGTTGGCCACCACCGCACCGGATCTGATCATCGGTGTGGACACCCCGATGGGCACCCAGGCCCAGATGTTGGATTCGTTGGAGGCGATCGCCCCCACCGTGCTGTTGGAATGGGAGGGCACCGGTTCCTGGCGCGGGCACCTGGAGGAGGTCGCCCGGGTCCTGGACGCCCGGGAGGCGGCCGAGGAGGCGTTGGACACCTACGACACCGCCATCGAGCGGGCGCGCACCCGGATCGAGGAGGCGGGGGTCGACCCGGCCCGGACCGAGGTGTCACTGGTGCGGTTGCAGGACGAGTCCGAGATCCGGTTGGAGACTCCGGCGTCCTTCCCCGGTCAGGTCGTCGACGACCTGGGTTTCGCCCGGCCCGAGACCCAGTCGGAGGCCGAGGGCGACACCGACTTCATCTCACGCAGCTACGAGAACCTGGAGCAGGGCGATGGCGATGTCGTGTTCGTCATGGCCGGGTCCGGTTTCGCCGACGCTCCGGACACCTTCACCGACGGGGTGTGGTCGAACCTGGACGCGGTGCGGCGGGAGCAGGTCTATCGGGTGGACCACGACTTTTGGGGCGCGGCCAACCACCACAGTGCCCACCGCATCGTCGAGGACGTCACCGCCGCTCTGACGGGTGGGATGGACCCGGCGGTGTAGGCCTGCTCCACCCCGGGCCACGGCGAGCCGTAAAGTGGCGGGAACTCCCGAGGCCACGGATCAGGTGACCCATCGGCGACCGAACAACCCCTTCCACGATCGTGTGCGCTCTGGGCCCCCGAGCGCCACGACCCGGGCGCGCCCCTCGTGCGCCAGGACCGGGCAGACCGGACAGATCCGTGTCAGGGGCGCGCGGCCCGTTCGTTGGCCGCTGAGCGATCACCGCCGGCTCCTGTGGCGCTCCTCCTCGATCCTGGTGTCAGGTGCGACGGGCGGCCCAGACAGTGCGTTCGGTGCGTACTGTCAGGTCCTCGCGGCGCAGCACGCTGTGTGGGCCGCTGGGGTCCAGGAGGCGGTCGAGCGCGGTGAGGTCCTCGTGGGAGAGCCTGTCGGCGATGACACCGCGAATGCGTTGCAGGACGCCGAGGGCGTAACGGCCGATCGCCTCGTCGCGGTCGCCTTCGATGTCCACGGCGATGGTGCGTTGGCCCTCCACGGTGAAGCCGGCGGCGGTCAGCATCGGCCCCCAGTCGGCGCCGCGGCCGGGCATGTGTTCCTTTTGGAGACGGTCGGCCGCGGCGTGGACGCGCTCTTCGAGGCCGGGCCGCTCCTCGGGCGCGTTCTCGGGCAGAAAGCGAGGGTGGCCGGCCAGTTCCACGACGGCGAACAGGGCTCCGGGCGCGAGAGCGTCGTGGACGTTGCGCAGCGCGCGCTCGGGTCGGGCCATGTGGTGCATCGAGGCCGAGGCCCACACCATGTCCGGTGAGCCGAGGTCGGGCCAGGCGGTTTCGTCGAGGTCGGCCCGTACCGTGCGCACGCGGTCCTGGACGCCCAGGGCGCGCGCCTTGGTGCGCAGGCGCTGAAGGTGTTCGGTGGAGGCGTCGACGGCGGTGACGTGGGCGTCGGGGAAGCGGTCCAGGAGGGCGAAAGTGCCCGTACCGGTACCGCAGCCCAGATCCACGAGGTGGTGTGGGTCGCTCTTCAGCGGCAGCCAGGCGGTGATGGAGGTGGTGTGTTCGGCGAGGACCTCGGCGTCCAGGTCCAGGATTTCCGCCTGGACGTCGGTGTCGGTTCCGTGCGTGTGGCGGGCGGTGTGGGTGTGGTTCATGCCTGGCACCTTAGGAGGGCTATGCGTTTCAAGCCCGTCTTCTTGCCGCTCTCGCAAAAGGTCGGGTCGGTGTACTGCTCGACACGCGAGGCGCCCCCGCTCAAGGGGTGCGGGTCACCGGTTTCTCGTAGCGCATGACCGGGTGCCAGGCCAGGTGTTCGGCGAAGGATGTCCGGCCTCGGGCCCGGTAACCCAGACGCTCGTAGTAGGCGCACAACCCGGGGTCGGCGGCCACACAGTCCAACCGCACCAGAGCGCACCCGGCGCGGGCGGCCCTGGCCTCGATCCAGGCGAGCAGCCCCTCCCCCAGCCGGCGACCGGCGGCCCGGTGGTCGACCATGAGTCCGTGGACGTAACGGGCCGCCTCAGGCCCGGGTTCGGGCCACACCTGCGGGTCGGACTCCAACACGCGCACGGCCGCCACCAGGAAGTCCTCTTCCAGCACCCACCACTGGCCGCGCTCGATCTGAGCCCTTACCTGCGCGGGAGCGACCTCCCCCGGGGCCCACTGGTCGATCCCGCCTCGTCGCAGTCGCCGGGTGTGGTCGTCTCGCAGGTGGGCGATGGGGGCGGCGTGCTCGGCTCGGGCGGGCACGGGCGTCATGACGGTCATGGGTCTCCTGGTGGGTGCGGGTCAGGCGAAGACGTCCCAGCCCATGCGTACCAGCAGCGCCAGCACCACCACGAGCAGAACGATCCGGATGAACCCGGCGCCGCGTTGTAGCGCCATGCGTGCGCCGACCTGCGCGCCGATGATGGTGCACACCGCCAGCCCCAAGCCCAGTACCCAGTCGATGTGCCCGCCCAGGCCGAAGACCACCAGAGCGCCGATGTTGGTGCACACGTTGACGATCTTGGCCGCGGCGGAGGCGTGCAGGAAATCCATGCCCAGCACCGCGGTGAAGGCGATGATGAGGAACACGCCGGTGCCCGGGCCGATGAGTCCATCGTAGAAGCTCACGCCCAGACCGGCCAGGGTCAGGACGGCCAGGATCCGGTTACGGGTGCGCAGCGCCGGATCGGGGCTGGTGCCCATGGTCGGGCGAAAGACCACCAGCAGCGCCACCCCGGCCAGGACGACCATGATGACGGGTTTGAGGACGTCGGCGGTCAGCGCGGTGGCCAGGCCCGCGCCCAACCCCGACCCGAGAAGGGCCAGGGTGGCGGTGGGCACGATGATCCGGCGGTCGAGCTCGACCCTGCGGGCGTAGGCCACCGCGGCGGAGACGGTGCCGAAGACCGCGCCGAGTTTGTTGGTGCCCAGCAGGGTGGCCAGGGGTGTGGTGGGGGCCGCGACCATCAGGGCCGGCAGTAGGAGCAGGCCTCCTCCCCCGACCACGGCGTCGACCCATCCGGCGGCGACGGCGGCCAGCAACAGCAGGCCCAGGATCTCGGGGTCCATCAGCGGACCTGGGGTGCAAGAGAGGGGATCATGGGCTCTTCTCAGGGGCGGGGAAGGGGACGCGTGCCAATCTAGCCGGCCCGGTCGGCCACTTTGTCAGCGGACCTGGTGAATTGTCCTGTTTCGGGGTGCGGTTACGATCTCCGACACGGATCCTGGGGGGCCAACCATGATCTGCTGAATCGCCCGCCTACTCGGGGCCCGACTCAACCCTGTACGAACATGCACCGAAACCGTCCGATGGCCGTACCGCACTCCAAGGAGACGAGTGAACACATCTTCCATGTCTTCGGACGACATCCGACGCATCGCCATGGAACTCACCGCCCAGGCGGAGTCAGGACTGGCGTACTGCACCGACCGGTTCGACATCGAACGGTTCCACCGCATCGGGACCCTGGCCCGCGATCTGATGCAGACCATCGCCGCGGAAGACCTGCCCGCCTACGACCGCCGGGTCGCCGCGACCGCCGGTTACACCACACCCAAGATCGATGTACGCGCCGGAGTCTTCGACCCCTCGGGCCGGGTACTGCTCGTGCGGGAAGCCTCCGACCAACACCGTTGGACCCTGCCCGGCGGATGGTGCGACATCTTGGAGAGCCCACGGCAGGCGATCGAACGCGAAGTAGCCGAAGAGGCCGGGCTGGCCGTACGGGTAGCCCACCTGGCGGGGGTCCTGGACCGGCACCTGTGGCCCCACACCCCGGTGTACGACCGGCACATCTACAAGCTGTTCTTCGTGTGCGAACCCGTGGGTGACCTGGATGCCTCCTTCACCAGCGTCGAGACCAGCGAGGTGGCGTGGTTCGAGGTGGACGCGCTGCCGGAGTTGTCTGTGGCGCGGGTTCTGCCCGAGCAGATCAGGTTGTTGCACGAACACTGGGCTCGTCCGGGACCAGCGCACGTGGACTGAACCGGGTATGAACGGAACGCCCACCTTGACGCTGTAGATTCACAAGAGGCCACGAAGAAGCGGTGGCGTCCAGGTACAGGGAACGCCACCGCCGTTCGTCGAGGGCCCGAGGGACGGGCCCTCGAGGTCTAGAAACCCGCCTGCGCGAACCACTCCCGAGCGCGCGAGACCACCGACTGCGGCAGCTGGTGTCCCCCGGGGTGCTCCTCGGCGCGCACGTTCGCGCCCCGCTCCCCCAGCTGGGCGGCCACCAGCCGCGCCTGGTCGATCGTGGTGATCGGGTCGGTGACACCACTGCCCAGGAACACCCGGGTCCCCGACAGGTCCACCGGATCGGGTTCGCGCCCCTGCAACGGAGCACCGCCGGCGAACAGCGCCGCCCCCGCCACCAGCCCCGGATGCAGCAACAGCAGCCCCGCGCCGGTGTTGGCGCCGTTGGAGAAACCGCTCACCACGATCCGCTTGGGGTCCAGGCCGTAGGTGAGGGTGGCGGCCTTGACGAACTCGGCCAGCTCGGCGGTGCGCTCGATCAGGTCCTCGACGTCGAACACACCCTCGCGCAAGCGACGGAACCAACGATTCATGCCGTTCTCACTGACCTTGCCGCGCGGTGAGAGCAGCGCCGCGCCCGGGGCCAGAGCACGACCCAGCGGCAACAGGTCGTGCTCGTCGGCGCCGGTGCCGTGCAGCAGCAACAGCGTGGGCGCGTCCGGCTCGGTGGCCGGCTCGAAGACGTGGACGAAGTCCTCGGTGGTGGTCACCGGGGCACCTCCAGGTGGGGCAGGTTCGCGGCGATCTGGTCCTGGCGGGGCTGCAACCACGGCGGCAGTTTCAACGAACGTCCCAGTTCCAGCAGGGGCTCGTCGTAGTCGAAACCGGGGCCGTCGGTGGCGATCTCCAACAGCACCCCACCGGGTTCACGGAAGTAGATCGAGGTGAAGTAGCTGCGGTCGCGGATCTCGGTGACCCCCACCCCGTCATCGGCCAGGCGCTGACGCCAGGCGTCCTGGACGGGGGTGTCGGGGGCTCGGTAGGCGACGTGGTGGACGGTTCCGGCGGCGACCAGGCCGCGCTCGGCCTTGGGATCGGCCAACACGTCGACGATGGTGCCCACTCCGTCACCGGAGTCGTTGGTGTGGAAGCGCATCCGGCCACCGCTCTCGCCGTGCAGCCGAAAACCCAGCTGGTCGCCGAGCATCCGCGCGGTGCCCTCGGCGTCCTGTTCGGTCAGGGTGACGGCGCGGATTCCGCGGATGGCGTGGTCGGTGGGCACCGCTCCCCCGTCCCAGGGGTCGGTGTCGTGGTGGTCGGCGCTCGCGGCCAGTTCGATGAGCAGGCCGTCGGGGTCGCGCAGGCTCAGCACGTCCTCGTCGACGCGCTCGGTGGGGCTGGTGAAGGGGATGTCGAGCGCGGAGAGGTGGTCGGCCCACCAGCCCAAGGAACCTTCGGGGACGGAGAAGGTCGTGGTGGTGGCCTGCCCCGCGCCGATCCTGCCCTTGGGCGCGTCCGGCCAGGGGAAGAAGGTCATGATGGTGCCGGGGTTGCCGGCGCGGTCGCCGTAGTACAGGTGGTAGGTCTCTGGGGAGTCGAAGTTGACGGTGCGCTTGACCAGGCGCATGCCCAGGACGTTGAGGTAGAAGTCGGCGTTGGCCTGGGGATCGCTCGCGATGGCGGTCACGTGGTGGATCCCCGAGGGGCGTACGTCCATGGGCCTTCGTCCTCTCCTGAAGTCCTGCGTCGGTCACTCGCTCCAACAAGTTGAATATTAAACTAATTCCGGAGCGATGTCTGCCCCTCGCTCCCGCACACCGTCCGCTTTGCCCGAGAACGCCCCTCGTCGATCCACGCGCAGAGCACCCAAGGGACAACGATACGTCTACCGAACTTCCGTTCCCGGATTATCCGGCCCGTGGACGTCCGAGAGATTCGGAAGTAGATCCACGACTCGACGACCCTTTCCCGATTCGACCCCGTGTGGAGGGGTAGCCGCGCGAAGTCCCGCGCACCGCCCGTGTCGGATCCGACGCAAGACCCGCGGCCGGCTAGGTTCGGCACATGGGCAGACCACACAAGTTGGCCAGGTCGGCGCTGGGAGAGCGCGTCCGGGAGTCGTTCGTCATGGTCCCGCTGTCCGGGATGGTGTTCTTCGCCGTCCTGGCGCCCGCCACCGCGATGGTCGACGTGGCGGTCGGACACTTCCTGGTCGAATATCAGGGGGACCTACAGATCTCCCCCAAGGACCGGTCCGCCTGGGTGGACAACGGGCGCACCGTCATCCAGACCGTCGGACCGGCCACCCTGACCGTCATGGGCGTGGTCTTCAGCATCACCCTGGTGGCGTTGCAGATGGCCACCGACAAGCTCTCACCACGCATCGTCCATCTGTTCACCCGCAGCTGGACCACCAAGCTCACGCTCACGGTCTTCCTCGGCACGTTCGTCTACACCATCGGGGTGCTCTACCTCGGCGGGCTCATGTCCGATCAGGACAATCCCTTCGTGCCCGTGGTCTCCACCACCCTGTCGATCCTATTGTTGCTGCTGTGCCTGCTGAGCTTCCTGTTCTTCGTGCAGGGAACGGTCGCCCTGATGCGGGTGACCTCGGTGATGGACCACCTCACCCGAGGGACGCTCGCACAGATTCGCCGTATGGCCCTGGCCGCTCCCCCGCCTTCGCCCCCCAAGCCCTCCGGCGCCAAGGTCACCAGGGTGCTCTCCCAGACCCGGGCGGGGGTGCTGACCTGGGTGGACGAGCGCAGGCTGGCCGCCTGGGCGCGACGCAACGACGCCTTCGTGCGGGTCGTTCCCAGGATCGGCGACCACGTGCCCGCCGACAGCGTGGTCCTGACCGTCCGGTCCGGGAGGAAGCCGCGCGCCGTCGCACGCGCGGCGCGGACGCTGCGCACCGGACAGGAGCGGTCCACCTACCGGGATCCGGCGTTCGGTCTGCGACAGATCGTCGACATCGGCGTGCGCGCTCAAGCGTTCGGTGAGAACGATCCGACCACCGTGGTGCAGTGCGTGGACCGGGTCCAGACCCTGGTGGAGGCCTTCGCGCAGGTCACCGAACACACCTGGACCGTTCACGATCGTCAGGGGGTTCCCCGCGTTCTGATGCCGATGCCCACCTGGGAGGGGTTCGTGGAACTGGCCTTCAGCGAGCTGGTGCTGCAGTGCGAGGGACACACCCAGGTGACCCGGAGGTTGTCCGCGGCCCTGCGCGACCTGGAGGAGCGGGTCGATGGGCGCCACCGGCCGGCGATCCGGCGCTACCGGGACGAACTGCGCCGGGTGTGCGAGCGACACCTGCCCGAGCACCTGGTGGGGTTCGCGTTGACCCCCGACCACCAGGGGCTGGGCGGAGGTGGACGAGGGCCGGAGGACGCCTGAGGTGACCGGCGGGTGTGTGAGGGGTCGTCTCAGGAGAGGTCCGAGCGTGCCGGAGAGTCGAGCGTCAGCGGGTGGCGCCCACCAGGGCGGCCCGGGTCGCGTTGGGCGGGGTTCTTCGAATCGGTCGTGCCTCCTTGGCACACACGGCCGATGGCGTGAGCATGGAGGTATGGACACGGTGGTGCGTGAGGCCGTCCCGGGCGATGGGCCCGGGATCGCCACGCTGATCACCGAAGAGGCCCCGCACTTCGACCTGCAGGGTTACCCCGAGGACCTGTGGCCGGATCACCTGGTCGTGCTGGTCGCGGAGCGAGAGGGTCACATCGTCGGTTGGCTGGAGGGGATCCTCGACGGTGAGTACGAGGGTTCCGGCGCTCCGGTGCCTCCCCCGCACGGGTACATCCTGGCGATCGTCGTCGACGAGGAACAGCGCCACCACGGGATCGGCGGCGATCTCATCGAGAAGTTCATGGAAGAGGCCCTCGCGGCGAAGGTCGAGTGGGTCTTCCTCATCCCCGAAGGGGGCGAGGGCTGTGAGGACCGCGTTCGTTTCTTCATCCACTCCGGGTTCACCCCCACGGAGGTCCTCGACGAGAAGCGCCTCATCATGGCCCGCTGGACCTGAGACGGGAACGCCCACCACAGACAGCCCTACAACGCAGGGCCCCCGGCGACCTGGAGAATCTGTCCGGTGATCCAACGGGCCTACTGCGAGGCGAGAAAGACCACGGCGCCGGCGATGTCGCTCGGGGCGCCCAGCGTGCCCATCGGTACGATCCGCCTCACTCGGGGAAGCGCTTCCTCATCCATCCAGCCGATCTGGCCATGGCCCGGAGCGACGGCGTTCACCCGGGCTCCCCGAGGTGCCGGGGCCAAGGCGGTGGACCTGGCGCTCGCCTCCAGCACCGCTTTCGACGAGGACGACACCGGGCGATGAGCTTGCCGTTCAACAGAGTGAGGTCTTGGTCACCGGCCGGTCCGGTAGTGCGGGAGTGGCCGAAACGGCTGTCGTGCTGACGGAACCGGCGGAGCCGCGCCAGTATGAAGTCATGAATGACATCGCTGTTCGCTCAGTTCAGTCCCACGAGTTAGCTGCTGTCGCCGGGCTGCGATGGCGGTGGATGCAGGAGCTCTACGGAACTCCCGACACCACGTTGGAGGAGTTCGTTCCCCGATTCGTGGCGTGGGCCCGGGAGAACGAGTCCTCCCATCGGTGCATGGTGCTGGTCCGCGAAGATGTGGTCATCGGGATGGCCTGGCTGGCGATCACGCAGCGCGTACCGCTTCCGCGTGCGCTTGAGCGGATGTCCGGTGATGTGCAGTGCGTGTACGTCGCGCCGGACGAGCGCGACCGTGGCCTGGGCGGTGAGCTGATCGATGCGGTCTTGGCGTGGGCGGGCGAACTTGGACTCGAGCGGGTGACGGTGCACTCCAGCGCCAGGGCGGTTTCGGCGTACTCCCGTCACGGGTTCGCGGTTTCTCCGCATCTGCTCCAGATCAAAGTTGAACAAGGCCAGGGGGATGAGTCCCCCGCAAGCTGATGTCCAGGGCACGACGCTGAACGCGCTGCCCCGTTCACGGAGGGGAGGACGCAATAGGCGAGCAGGACGCCGGTGTTGGTGCCCTCCTCGGCCGCATGGGTGAGCGCCGAGTTCCGCAGCTGGTGCACCAGCGTGCCGCCGGCAGCCGCCTCGCGGAACACCTCCAACCGCTTCTCCCCCGGCTGCGGGGCAGCTCAAACAACATGTTCCCCCTGCACCCCAATGCCGAGTTCACCACCTGATAGGGCCCGTGCCCCACCTCCAATGAAAAGTCCTTCGACTCAGAGTTCTCAGCATCCTGCAACTGGTGGAAGGCATCCGCCAGGGCGCGGTCGCCACCGCCGGTAACGCTCTCTTCCGACCAGACATAGGACCAGGCCCCACCGTCGCCCCATCCTCACGATCCGCCCGAGAGCATCCTGGAAAAGCCGCATCCCGGTTCCCCAAACGCGTCCCCGGCAGCATGAGCATGAGCCGGATCATCAGCCCCGACTCGATATTGTGGTGTGTCCGGGTGCGGCCACGTCTTGGGTACTGTCGGGTGTGTCTTCCCTGGTTGCTGCATTCGCGGGTGTGGTGTCGCTGAAACCTCCACCTCGATCAGGGCCGTCGAAATAAGATCGGTTCCAGAATCGAACCCCCGTGGGAGGAACCCTCTTGGTGAAGATCGCCCCCAACAAGGCATTTGTCAGCGACGACGGCCAGTGGTACTACGCCATGCTCGGTTGGAAGCCCCTCGTGCCCTCTCCCATCTCGAAGAAGCCCAGTATGGTGCAGACCGCACCGATTGCTGGGAAGGCATCGATCGAAACGTCATCTGCGGGGAAGAAGCTCGCCGCGCTGGTCGCTGAGCACGGTGATCTGCACAAGGCCGAGTACATGCTCGACCCGCAGTGCGCTCAAGCCGAACAGCTCGGTCTTCGGCAGATCGTCCGCCAGTACTCCTCCGCCGAGCAGGTCGAGGAGGATCTTCCGCGGATGGTGTCCGCCGGTTGGTCAGCCGCCACCCAGGGGCAAAGCGCGGAGCGGACCAGTACTGGCCGAACCGTGGCTGGTGTGGTGATCGGCGCGGTCGCGACCGGCGGGTTGGGAGCGATCGCGGGCGGCATCATCGGTGCGTCGGCGAAGAAGGCCGGGCTTATTCAGGTCACTTGGGAGCGCTGATACCGCCAGGGGCACTCCCCCCACGGAGTAAGCCGCCAGACCTGCCCTTTCAACACCCCCGGAGGGATCCACCCGATGGCCCGACGGACCCGGCGCAAAGCAAGGAGGGCCTCGACGTCGGCGATGTCGGCACCCCTGGCGGCCGGAGCCACAGCTTCTCGGCCACTTCAAAGACACCACCGATCCTCGCCACAGCAAGGACGTGGAGATCAAATGGGGTGTCCATCCACGCGGAGACACCACCGAGTGGATCAGGGGCGAACAACGGACGGCTCTGCTAGTGCTCATCAGTGGCTGGTTCCGCGTTGAGCCCCCCGATCGGGACGTCGTCTTGGAACAGTAGGGCGACTACATCGCTTGGGGGCGCGGAACCGACCACTCCTGGATCGCGCAGGAAGAGTCGGTGGTGTTGACGGTCCGGTAGCCCTCCGTTCCCGATTACACGGTGACCGAGGCAGAGCCGTGAAGCACAGGCGTGTTATTGAGCC
>NZ_BCSH01000008.1 GCF_001570765.1 Nocardiopsis listeri NBRC 13360
GACCACTCCTCCACTCCGCCCCCTCGTACGCGCCGGCCCCGGACCCCTAGCGTTGACGGAAACGGAGTCGACACGAGGGACGGATCGCATGGCATTCCCCCTACGAACGATCGTCGCCCTGACCGGGGTGCTCGGCCTGGTCACCGTGGCCGCCTGCGGCGCGAAAAGCGCCGTCCTGACCGGCGCCGAGGAGGAACCTCCCACGCCGCCCCGGGTGTCCCTGCCCGAACCCACCGGCGAGTACGCGGTGGGCGGCACCGAATTCCACCTTGTGGACGCCGAACGCGAGGACCCGTGGGTCGGCGGCGAGCGGGAACTCATGGTGACGATGTGGTATCCGACCGAGGACGACACAGGGGAGCGTGCGCCCTACCTGACCGATGCGGAGGCCGAGGCGACCGTGGCCGAACTCGGCCGGGACGACCTGCCCGCCGAGTCACTCGTCCAAGTGGACACGCACACCTCACCGAACACCGCCCCCATCGACGAGACCGCTCTGCCGCTGGTGCTCTTCTCCCCCGGTTCCGGCCTCTCCCGGGTGTGGGCGTCGTCACTCGCCACGGAATTGGCCTCGCACGGATTCGCGGTGGCGGGGATCGACCACCGGAACGAGGCCGCCCCGGTGGAGTTCCCCGACGGACTGGTCGAGGAGTGCGCCGGCTGCCAGGCCAAGGACTGGGACCTGGGCGCTCGAACCCGCGCCGCCGACGTCACCTTCCTGCTCGACGAGCTGGAAAGGGGCGAGGTCCTGGAATGGTCACCAGCCCTGGACACCGGGGCCGTGGGCATGATCGGGCACTCCTGGGGAGGCAGCGCGGTCGCCCAGAGCATGTTGGATGAAGATCGGGTGGCCGCCGGAATCAACCTGGACGGGCCCTATTACGCCTCCCAGTTGCAGGGTGAGATCGGCCGACCCTTGGCACTGCTCGCCAACGACCAGGGCAACCCCTGGGAGGGGTGGGACGAACGTTGGGAGGGGCTGACCGGTTGGCGACAGTGGATCCGTGTCACCGACTCGGGTCATTCCAACGCCTTGGACAAAGGCGTGGTCATGGACCGCTTGGGCCTGCGCGACCTCCTCACCCCGGAGCAGTGGCGAGCACAGTTCGGTGATCTGGAACCCGAGCACGGTGTGCGGCTGACGCGCGACTACTCCACCGGGTTCTTCGACCACCACCTTCGTGGCGAAGAGCAACCGATCCTGGACGACCCGCAGAGCGTCCATCCCGAACTGGTCGAGGTGGGCCCGGAGGAGTGAGGCCCTTCTCCACCCGTCGGTGGGGCCGGCACGTCGACCCTGACGTGCCGGCCCCCCACTTTTCCGTTCACTGCCCCGCACCACCTGCGAGAAGCCTCAAAGCCCGATGGGGTACGGCTTTCAACCTTGTGGAATCCGCTTTCCCAAGGGGAGGATAAGGCTGTCCCGCCTCCATGGCGGCCCACCGTGAAGGGAACCCATGACCGATGCCGCCCCCGCCATCGACTCGGCCCTCGCGTGGAACCAGAACGCCGCCCTGCCCATCCGCCTGCTCTCCCGAACAGGTCGAGGCCTACTTCGAGGGGCTGGATCTGTTGGATCCCGGCATCGTCCCCCTCCCGTACCGGCGTCCCGACCCGTCCCGGGTCGGAGAGTTCCCTGAGGCCGCCCAGTACGGAGGCGTGGTCCGCAAGCCCTGACACCCACGGACGAAGCGCACCTGTACCGGCCGGTAGGATGGTCTGTCGGTTCAGATCCCCTTCGACCAGGGAGAACACGTGGGCAGGAAAGGTCGCCGACACGGCACCGACCGGGACGTCCAAGAGTGGGCCGGGCCCTCCCCCGACGACACCCCCATGGAGGTGATCGGCCAAGCCGTCGACGCCATCGTCGGTCGCCGCGAAGGGTTCGGGGTGGACCTCGCCGCGGCCCGACTGGCCGACGTGGAGGACACCCACTGGGCGGGGGCGGCCGCGCGCTCGCTCTTCGACACCCTGCTGTTCGGGGTGGCCGACGCCTGGGCACGTGGTTGGCAACCCGCCGAAACCGTCCGCCACGTGCGGCGTGAAGCGGACTCGTTGGCCGCGGCGGTATGCGCCGACGCCGTCACCGTCGACCTGGAACGCCATTCCCGCGCCACTGTCGACCCTCGATGGACCGAGCAGGTGCGCGACCTCGGTGTGGACCCCGCGCACCTGTCGGAGGAACGGCATCTGGACCACCTGTCCGCCGAACACGGGCTGATGAGGTTCGAGGCGGTCGAGGTGGTGCTGCGGCTACTGGCGATCCTGCGCACCCTTCCGCCGATGCGTCGTCTGGGCCCACCGCCCGGGACGTTTCGGCCCGGTGCCCGGGCCCCGGCAGCCGTGGACCAGGGCCGGTTGCAGCGGGTTCGGGCGTTGCTGGCCAAGGCCGAGTCCACCGAGTTTCCCGAAGAGGCCGAGGCACTGACCGCCCGCGCCCAGGAGATGATGGCCCGACACAGTATCGACCTGGCCCTGGTGGAAGCCGATCCCGAGGAACCGGAGGCCGCATCCGCGCGCAGGCTTCCAGTGGACTCCCCCTACGACGATCACCGCGCCGTGCTGCTCAACGAGGTGGCCGAGGCCAACCACTGTCGGGCCGTGTGGCACCGCGAACTGGGGCTCAGCACCGTGATGGGTTTCCCTGGCGACGTGGAGGCCGTGGACCTGCTCTACACGTCGTTGTTGGTCCAAGCGGAAAAGGCCATGCGGGTGAGCGGATCGGCTCGGGACAGGTCCGGACGCGGAGCGCGCAAGGACTACCGGGCCTCGTTCATGGCGGCGTTCGCCGTGCGGGTCGGGGAACGGCTCACCGAGTCCGCGCGGTCGACCGAGGAAGCGGTCGGCGCCGAGACCGGCACCGACCTGGTTCCGATGTTCGCCGCGCGGGAGGCCGCTGTGGAGGCCGCAGTGGATGAGGCGTTCGGCGCGTTGACCACCTCGCGGGTGCGGGGCCCGGCCGACCCCGACGGGTGGTATGCGGGCAGGGCCGCCGCCGATGCCGCGTCCCTGGGCGCCCGCAGCGGTGTCACCCGCTGAGCCTCTCGGTCCGACCGGGTTCCGGAATGTCCGGGTTCCGGGCCTTCAGGTTCGCCTGCCGGGTGGTGTAGGCGTCCGCGCCCTTGTCCAGTACCCGTACCGTCGGCTGCGCCGACGACCCGAACCGGCCCTTCAACTCGTGGTAGACGGCCTCTTGCAGGGCGTACTTGTCGCGAGCCTCGGTGGCCTGAGTCACCTGGGAGGTGTGGTCGGCCGCCTCGTTGCAGACGTGCAGGGTCGCTTTGAGAGCCTGCGCCTGTTCCGTCGAAGGCAGCAGCTCGACCCGCACCACCGGCTTCATCACCGAACACGCTGACCACCCCTGACCCGGGCAGGGGACCGAATCGGAGAACTCCTCCGCCTTTTTCCGGTCTCCGATGGCCGGGAAGTGCCGGCGGGAGTGTTCCCTCCCGGCTCTGAAAGACCGGGCTTCCACACCCAAGACGCGGTGAACCCGTTCCTGATCCGGGTCCGGCAGGGGCCGGTCGGAGTTCAGGAGGTGCCCGGCGCCGTCCCGGACGGAGCGCTCTCGGGGGCGGCCCCGGCCATCAGCCAGCGGGTGACGCCGACCTCCAGCAGGGATCGGCGCGGGTCGGCTCCGTAGGGCGTGCGGGGATCCCAGCCGTAGCGCTCCTCGAAGGCGGCGAGCACGTCGTCGGGGAAGTCCTCGCGCACGGTCGCCAGGCCCTGGGCCACCACGGGGTGGTCACCATCCTCCAGGGCCAGGCTCACTCGGGGGTCGCGCAGCGCGTTGCGGACCTTGACCGAGCACGTCGAGGCCCCGATCCACCAGCGTTCACGCAGGTGGACGAACCACACGGGCACCAGGTGCGGGGAGCCGTCCGCGCGCAGGGTGCACAGCCAGACGTTGCGGTCGTCCGCCAAGCGTCGCAGGACGCCTCGGGGCGTGGGGACCGGGTTCAGGGTGTCATCGCCGCTCACGGTTCTCCTTCGTTTCGGTCCACCCGAGGAGGCTAGGACCTCGACCCCGGTTCAGGTCAATCGACCACATCCGTGTTCGGGCCGAACCGAGTCAAAACCGCGGGAAAAATTCGACAAAGCACGATTCCCCCCTTGCCACCCGGCGCCCCACGTTCTACAACCACGGGCAAGGTGAATTCTTTCCCGCTACGATGATCGCTGTCTTGGAGAACGGCGTCGATCACGCGACCGGGGCACCACAGGCTCGAGCACACGGTACATGCCGAATTTGCGTTTATCACCTGAACGTCCTTTTCGGGCCTTTTGAGCCACACCGTTCGACCACCGGCACGGATAGCGATGTCCAGCACAGACAAAATCAATGGTGATCCCGTTCCGTCAGGGGCGATCGTCGATTGGCGTCACCGTTTCGCCCTGCTGTGGAGCGGTGTGGCCCTTTCCGGCCTCGGCACCATGACGTTCGGATTGGCCGTCCCACTCCTGGCCCTGTTCCACACGGGCTCCCCCTCCCTGGCCGGGTGGATCGGGGCGGCGGGGATGGTTCCCCGGACCCTGCTGCACATCCCGGTCGGGTTGGTGGTCGACCGACACGATCCCCGCAGCGTCATGGTCGCCGGCCTCATCGGGCGCATCCTGTGCGTGGCCCTGTTCGTCGCCCCCGTCCTGCTACTGGACGCCCCCGTGGTGATCCTCGCCCTCGCCTCGGCCCTGCACGGGGTATGCGCAACCCTGCACTCCACCGCCGGCGCAGCCGCCGTCCCCCATCTGGTCCCACACGAAGAGCTGGCCGGGGCCGCCGCCAAGAACGAGGCGCGCAACGACGCCACCCAGATGCTCGGGCGTCCTCTGGGCGGAGCCCTGTACGGGTTGGCGCATGGTCTGCCCGCGTTGTTCGACGTCCTGGTGTGCCTGCTATCGCTGTGGGCCACGCTGCTGCTTCCCCCCATGCGCCGACAGAGCGCCTCGGCGCGAGGTCGACGAGCCCACCGTGATCGCCGCGACCGCCGACGCGGGTCCAGGGTCGTCGGGTTGACCCGTGAGCTCGCCGGAGGATTCGTCCTGGTACGCGGTGACCGTTTCCTGCTGCTCTCATTGATGGTGTGCACGGTCACCAACGCCCTGTTCCAGGTGGTGTGGCTGGTCATCATGCTGATGACCAGCCAAGAGGGCATCTCACCCTTCGTTCTGGGACTGGTGCTGGCCGCGACCGGGGCGGGCGGCCTGCTCGGCGCCATCGCCGCGCCGTACCTGGTCCGCCGGCTGGACCCGGCCCGCATGGTGCGGGTGTGTACGTGGGCGTGGCTGCTGCTGACCGTGGTGCTGCTGGGCGCGGACCGGGCCGGCCCCGACTGGGCGACGGTGGTCCTGCCGCTGGTCTGGGGCGGGATCGGGTTCGTCGGCGCGCACATGAACGTCACCGTGACCACCTACCACACCACCCACGTCCCCTCCCGAATGTTGGGTCGGCTCACCGGAACCCTGCGGTTCCTCACCGGTGCCGCACTGCCCCTGGGGTTGTTGGTCGGTGGCTACGCGTTGGAACACCTGGGCGTGCACACCACCCTGCTCTTGGTGGTGACCATCACCGGGTCCGTCGCGTTGACCGTCACACTGGTTCCTCAGGTACGGCGGGTACCAAATCGTGCCCGCCCCGCCCGAACACCTCCGCGAGCTCTCGAAGCCCCTCCATCAGCTCACGATGAACCGGCTCCGCTCCCCCATCCGGGTCCGGCCGTGCTTGGACGTGGCCCAGGGTCCGGTCCACCGCGTCCCTGAGCCTGTCGACCGTCTCCTGCTCACTCGTCGGCACCAGGTCGCGCACGCGTTCGACGGCGATCACCGCCTCGTACAGGTGACCTCGGCACTCACGCACCTCTTCGGCCAGGTCGTTCCCACCTTCTCCGGGAGGTCCGAGTCTGCGCAGCGCGCCGATCTGCCGCATGCTCTGGTCGAGCCGGTGTACCCCGTGGCGAACGTCCTCCAGACGTTGTCGGACCTCACGAACGCGGGCTCGCTCGCGTTCGTTCGTCCGTCGTTCCCGCTCCAAGTCGAGATTGTGCCCGGCGCGCCATCGCTCCACCGTCTCGGCCCGCCAGGCGGCCAGGGCCGTGGCACCCAGGGTGCTGGTCGCCGTCACCACGCCGGTGATCAGCGCCACCAGAACGGTCGGATCCACTCCTCACCCTCTCCATCGGTGTCTCTGGGGCGTCTGTTCCTTGGCTTCGACGTCTCGAATCTCATCGCGCGTACGCCGCGCCTCGGAGACGCCACCTCCGCCCCGCAGGGCGCCTTCCAACTCGTCCAAGGCGGCCTCCGGCTGTCCCGCCAGCCACAGCACCTGGCCGATACCGGCCCGCAGACTGGGGTCACCGCGCACACGACCAGTGATGGCGGAGACCAGGTTCAGGGCGCTCGCGCGTTCCCCGCCCAGGAGCCGGCTGCGCGCCTCGGCCACCAGAAGGCGGAGCACCGCGGCACCCTCGCCGACGGACTCCCGGGTTCGGGCCGCCTCTGCGTAGTACTCGGCCGCGACCCGGAGTTCACCTCGTTCGAAGGCCAGGTCGGCAGACAGGGCGGTGAAGAGCGCGTGCGTGCCCGGGCCGGATGCGGGGCGGGACCGCAATGCCTGCGTGGAGTGTTCGGCGGACAGCACGAACTCCCCTCGGGTGCGCGCGCTGATCGCTACGCTCAGCCGGTCCTCCTCGCCCCAGGCGCGCATCTCCTGGGCGTAGGGGGACACGGCCAAGCCCATGAGGGGGCGGATGAGGCGGGGGTGGCGCAAGACCCAGGTGGTGCCCTCGGTATGGGTGGTGACCAGCCGCCGATCCTCCAGGGTGTGGACGATGCCGAGGGGCAGGGGGCCGTTGGGGTCGACGTGCGAGGGGCCGGTCGGGCCTCGATCTCCGCAGACCACGAGTCTGCGCAGCCAGGCCTGTGGGACATCGGGTGGGACCAGGTGTTCGGCCGCCGATTCCTCCAGGAGCTCGGCCAGACGTCCGGTGAGGGCCCGGTCGATCTCGGTGTCGTCTTCGGGGACGAGGGTGGTCTGTTGCTCCGCCGCCTCCTCCCACAGGGTGAGCCCCAGTAACTGCACGAGCGCCGGCTCGACGTCCTTGGTGCGGTGGTCGGGGTGTCCATCAGGGGTACGGACGGTGCGCGCCTCCTCCACCAGCCGCCCGGGCTCCATCGGCCCGATCCGCGATCCCACCGTGGCCAGGCAGCCCGCCACCACGGAACGGGCGGTGTCCGGAGTGAAGGGTCCCAGTGCGACCTCGGCGTGTTCGACCTCCCGTTTGTCGACGAGTCGGCGCAGTTCGTCGAGGTGTCCACTGCGCACGGTCACCAGCAGATGCAGGTCCGCACAGGCTTCCAGGGCGCCGAAGAGTTCCTCCAAAAAGTCCTTGCGCCAGCGCTCGGGTACGTGCGAGCGACGCAGGAGGAGTTCGGTCTGGTCCAATACGGCGAACACGGGGCGGGAACGGCCGTAGCGGTCGGTTTCGGTGCGGGCGCGCAGGAAGTCGATGAGCGAGGTGCCCGGCACGTGGGTGGGGAATGCGTCCGGGCTCCACACCGCCAGTAGGGCTCGGGTGTAGGGGTTCTGGGCGGGTAGCACCGCGGAGGGAAAAACGGGGTCGAAGCGCAGCTCCCCGGTGGGCAGCACCGTGTAGCCCTGGTCGGCCAGGGCGGGAGCCGCCCCGGCCCGCACCAAGGAGGTCTTGCCGACGCCACTGTCGCCGTGCAACACCGTGAGGCGATGCCCGGTCCATGCCCGGGCCACCGCCTCGGTCTCCTCGTCTCGGCCGAGGAAGAGCGGGCGGTCCCGGGCCAGATAGTGGCGCAGCCCGACGAAGGGACCGTGTGCGCGCCCGAGGACGGCTCGTGTCATGGGAGGGCTCCCGGCCGGCGAGAACAAGGACGGTTCTGGCGCGAAACAGCGCTGTCCATAGTGCCACGAACCAGGTTCCCTTTCGAGCCCCGGCGACATTCCTGTGGCTTTCAGGCTGCATCCGACCATGGAACGTGTCCGCGCTTCTCTGGAGAACTTGCCCAACACGAGCGCGACATAATCATGGCTGTCGATCGGGTGACGACAACGGACACGGATGATGTCCGTACCCGTGACCACCATGCCGTTTTCTCATTCCGGGTCGTTGACGAACCCGGCGACCACCTCGACGCCGGCCTCCCTCGGGTCGAGTACCGAGCGCAGGGCCTCCGCGATCACCGAATCCCCGATTCCATCGAGGTCGCGCAGGGACAACCCGCCGACGTCGACCAAGGCGGTGGCGCCGCCGAACTCGTGTTCCGCCATGTCCTTCCCTCCGTGTCACCGTCTTTCGACAGACCACCGTGAAAGGACGGCGGGGACCGCCCTTTCACGTGATCATTCGAACCGGTTGTCGTAGGGAGTTCTTACCACACACCTGTTGCCGACTAACATCATCGCCTACGCTGAGTTTTCACAAGTGATTCCCGATCGACTTCCAACAACACAACACCAGGGTTTTTCCACAGTGTGAGGAATAGGGAGCCTGGTGAGGCCTATGTGAAAACGGAGGACACCGAGTGACCACTTCCCAGGGGCGTTTTCCCGGCCAGGGCAGAAGCCGATTCCCGGAGGTGTGGGGCAGGGTTCCTCCACGCCACAAGAACTTCACCGGACGCACCGAACAACTCAACGAACTACGCGCGGGCCTGCTCAACCAGGTGACCGCGGTCGTACCCACCCCCGAGCCGGTGGTGCCTCGGACCCTTCACGGGTACGGGGGCGTGGGCAAGACGCTCATGGCGGTGGAGTACGCACACCGGTTCCGGGAGGAGTACGACCTGGTGTGGTGGGTGATGGCCGACCAGCCCGGCCTGGTCCGTTCCTCACTGGCCCACTTGGCACCGCATCTGGAACTGCCCGGGCCCGCCGTCACCGGTGTGGAGGAGGCCGCCAACGGGGTCTTGGAGGCGTTGCGCAAGGGCGATCCCTACTCTCGGTGGTTGCTCGTCTTCGACAACGCCGACGAGCCCGAAGAGCTCAACGACGTCATCCCCCAAGGTCCCGGACACGTCCTCATCACCACGCGTAACCACCGGTGGGGCGGGGTCGCCGAGACCGTCCCGGTGAACGTCTTCGCCGAGCACGAGAGCGTGGAGTTCCTCAAAAAGCGCATCCCTCGGGGCATCAGTGGCGACGAGGCCACCGAGCTGGCCGAGGCACTGGGGCATCTGCCCCTGGCCCTGGAACAGGCGGGTGCCCTACAGTCCGAGACCGGGATGTCGGTCGGGGAGTACCTGGGGCTGCTGTCGGAGCGGACCGGCCCTCTGCTCCGGGAGGGCAAGCCGCCCGAATACCCCCAGCCCATGACGGCGGCCTGGCAATTGTCGGTGGCCAAGCTGCAGGAGAACCTGCCCGAGGCGATGGAACTCCTGCGGTGCTGCGCCTTCTTCGGGCCCGAACCGATTCCCCGGGACCTGTTCTTCCCCGTGGACGAGGGCAAGGTGCGCCCGGAGATGGCACAGCTGATGTCCGACCCGATTCGTCTCAGCAAGGCCATCGGCCAGTTGGGCCGGTACGCGTTGGTCCGTCTGGACAACTCCAACCGCACCGTCCAGGTGCACCGACTGATCCAGGCGCTGGTACGCGAGGAACTGGACGAACAGACCCAGGAGGAGATCCGGCTGGAGGTGTGGACGCTGCTCAGCGCCGCGGCTCCCAAGAACTTCACCGACCCCGCCTCTCAGGCCCGCTACCTGGAGCTGCTCTCCCACATGCGTCCGGCGCGGGTCGCCGAGTCGGCCATCCCGCAGGTGCGGGAGTTCGGGTTGGACATGCTCGACTTCCTGTACACCTCGGGCAACTATGAGACCGCGAGCGAGCACGCACAAAGATTCATCGAGAAGTGGAGCGCCGACTCGGGCAACGAGGATCCGCACATACTGCGGGCCCAGGCCAAGTACGCCAACCGGCTGCGCGACCTGGGCAGGTTCACCGAAGCCCAGGACATCAACCGGGCGATCCTTCCCTCGATGACGCGGGTCCTGGGCGCGAACCACTCCGACACGCTGTCGGTGCTCTCCGGTCGCGGCGCCGACTACCGTGCCCGCGGTGACTTCTGGAAGGCCCGCGAACACGACGAGGAGGTACTGCGCCAGTACGAGGGGGCCTTCGGGCCCAACGATCCCGCCACCCTACGGGCTCTGAACAACCTCGCCCTGGACCATGCGTTGACCAGTGACTTCGGCGGCTCCCAGGCCAGGCACGAACGTTCCTACATGTTGTTCAAACGGGTCGGCCCGACCGGCGGCTCACCCGTGCTGCTCTCCTACTGGAACGCGCTGGCACAGGCGGTACGCCTGTCCGGGGACTACACGGAAGCATGTGATCTGGGCGAAGACGCCCTGGCCTACGGTCGCGACCAGTTGGGGGTGGAGGACCCTCGCACCCTGCGCACCCAGGTGGACCTGGCCATCGCCCGCCGCCTGTCCGGTGAGGTCGAGGAAGCCCTCGACCTGGGCCAGGACGCCCATTCCCGTTACCTGCGTCTGCACGGTATCCACCATCCCAGCACCCTGGCCGCGGCGATGTGCCTGGCCAACCTGTGGCGGATGACCGGGGAGCTGGACGGCGCACTGGAACTGGCCGAGGACACCGACCTGCGCTACGCCCAGGCCTACGGTCACGATCACCCCTACAAGCACGGCTGCACCAGCAACGTGGCGCTCCTGTACCGGCTGTTGGGCGACCCGGAGCGGGCCCGATCAATGAACGAGAGCGCGCTGATCGCCTTGGAGGCCCGGCTGGGCCGCAACCACCACTACACGCTGGCCGCCGCCACCAACCTGGCCGGCGACCTGGCGGCGTTGGGCGACACCGACAACGCCGCACGGCTCGGTCAGGGGACACTGCGTCGCTACCGCGAGTTGGTGGGAGAGGAACACCCCAGCAGTTTGGCCTGTGCCTCCAACCTGGTGCTGGACCTGCGAGCCGAGAAGAAGTCGACGGCGGCCAAGGAACTGTCCGACCACACCTACGACGCCTTTGTGCGCGCCCTGGGCCGTGAACACCCCTTCACCGGCGCGTGCGAGGAGAACCATCGTCTGGTCGCCGACTTCGATCCGCCCCTGTTGTGAGGGCCGCACACCAGCGGCAAGGCCTCGTGTGACGACGGGACCTCCGGGCTCAGCCCGAGGTCCCGTTGCGGGCGCGCCACCGGTCCAGGTGGCGACGGGCCGCGTCCCGCGCGGCGCGTTCGGCCGAGTCCGGGACCGGCTCGTTCTGCCATTCCCGCAGGGTGTGGTCGGTCAGGGCGAGAAAGCGCTTACCGTCGGTGGTGAGCCGCCCCGAGTCGGCCAAGACGTGGGCCGCGTCGACCGTGGATCGGCGCCAGTGCGCGAAGTCCACGTGGGCACGGCGAGCCTCCTCGCCTTCGGCGACATGCCGGTAACGGCGCCAGAACCCGGCCACACCCAGATGGGCGTACACACCCTGCAGCAACCCGGATGCGGGACGAGGATCGGGGCGCCAGGGTGCGTAGTAGCGACTCCCGTCCTCGGGCAGGGTCAGGTCGACCAGGTCGAGCAGGGCGGTGAGCTTGGCGTGTTGCACCTCGTGCGCGAAGGTGAGCGCGAACGGCACCGGTCCGGTGGGACGGGACGACCCCAGGTTCCCGAAGGCGTGCCGGGCCGTCGCGCTGGTGTACACCTTGCCGCCCGGCGCGGTGATGGGGGTCAGTGTGGTGACGATGGCCGCCGTCTCCTCCGCGATGGTCCAGTGGTGGTCCACCAGGGACTCCCATGCCTGTTGCAGTGTGCCTCGCCACCAGTGCAGCTCCTCCGCGTCCAGACGCCGAGCGACCAGATCGGTACCGGGCATGCGATCCGGGTCCTGATCGTCAAGGAGCAGTTCGAGCCGCCTACCTCGGTGTTCGGCCGCGAGTCTTCGCAAGGCGTGCCATCCGGGGGCGTCCTCGTGCGGGTCCTCGGGGACCTCCACCACGGACCTGCCCGCCACCCCGATAATGGCCCGTCCGTCGTCGATCTCCACCAGCGCGGAGGGCGCCTCGCCGACCAGGGCACGTCCCAGGGAGGGTAACGGGACGGTCGGGCCGTCCAGGGGAACCTCGACGCGGGCGTCCACGCCGGCGCGCAGGGCCGCTGACACGGCGAGCGCGGACAGCGCCCCGATGCGGGCGGGTTCGGCGCGGTGACCGGCCAGGGCCAAAGCGGTACGGCGCGCCCATACCCCGACGGTGGGGGTGCGCAACACCCGCGCGACCGGGTCGGGCGCGTGTTGTTGGGCGCGGGCCAGCAATTCGTAGGCGTCTCGGGCGCGTACGGCCCCGGGGTGCCCCGTCTGGTTGGCGACGTCCACGACGCGACGCAGCAGGAGCAGGTGCTTGCCGTACTGCGCGGAGCTCAGGTGGGCGGCGGCGGCCCTCCCACCTGATCCTCGGGCCAGGTCGTCGAACAGCGGGGCGGGGACCGGTCCCGGCATCTAGAGTTCCTTCCTGATCCGTGCCACGTCCGCGGCCACGGTCCGGTGGATGTGGGTGATCAGGTGGTAGAGATCGGCGCAGTAGACCGAGGGGTTGAGAAAACCATGGCCGGAGCGGTAACGGTGCGGGTAGAGTCCACCGCCGCACACCTTGGCCAGTGGGCAATCTGCGCAGGTGGGACTCAGGGCACGGGCACCGATCTGGCGGGCGGCCACCGAGGGCAGGTAGAGGGCGTCCTCGAAGGGATGGGTGAAGGTGTGCAAGGGGGTGTGCGCGGCCCCCTCGAAGGCGGACTTGAGACTGTCGACCTGTTCGACGCTCCCGTCGGTCTCCACCACCACCAGCGCGGCCGGTGAGAGCCCGATGCTCTCGGCGCGGGAGGAACCACCCAGGATCAGGCGGATGATCTCGTTGAACATACGGACGTTGGTCTCGCGTTCGGGTGCGCCGTACCAACGGTCGAACACCGCGGCCATCCAGCGACCGTAGTGGGGTTCGGTGGGAGACCAGCCCGGTGGCGGCTCGTCCCAGTGGCCGTGCGGCAGGAGGAAGTCGATACCGGGCGGGTCGTAGCCGATCAGGTGCTCGAAGGTGGCGACCGGATCCGATTCCAGGTCGACGGTGGTGAGCAGTCCGGACAGCAGTCGGCGGTCGCGGGTGTTGAGGCGTTCGATGCCGGCCTGCACTTCGGTGTGGCTGCCGCGTCCGTTGGCCCGGGTGCGGTGCCGGTCGTGGTCCTCGCGCGCACCGTCGATGCTGACACCGACCCGGATACCGAACTCCTCGAACAGGTCAAGGTAGTGCCGGTCGATGAGCACGCCGTTGGTCTGCATGCGCAGGGCGATCTGTACGTCGGGGTCACAGGCCTTGCGCAACGACTCGGCGACATACCTCAGGTGGTCGGGACCGACCAACAGGGGTTCGCCGCCGTGCAGGACGACGTCGACACGGTCACGGCCGTGGGTGCGGGCGTGTTCGGCGATGCGTTCGGCGACCCGGTCGACGGTGGGCTTGGCCATACGTCTGGGTTGGGAGCGCCAACCCTGGTCGGCCATCTCGTACATGTAGCAGTAGTCGCAGGCGAGGTTACAGCGACTGTGGATCTTGAGGATGAACTCGCGAAAGGGCGTGGGACGCCAACCCTGACCGAGAAGTTCGTCGACGTCCATGTCTTCGGGCCATTCGGTGGGTCTTTCCGATCCGACACTCCTTGTCACGCCGGGGGTCCTCCTATGGTGAGGGCACGCGCGAAATACGATTGATCATCGCATTTACCGGAATACGTACTCTCATGGGGTATCCACAAACCTCACCGACGGGTAGTCCATCCACGCCTTCCGGTAGCGCCAACCTGCCCTTTACGTCCGATCCGTCCGGGTTTATCCTGCGACAGCCCGAGACAGTCCCTCGATCGACGAACTTCGCCCCATGGCCGATACCGGCCGGCACTTCGATGATTACCCGACTCCGAAACGCGGTAGCGATCCCTTTCCCACTCACATCCCGAACCAGGATCCTTCGCTACCCTTTCCAGGGTTTTCACCATCTTCGTCATGACGATCCGCGACCGCGAGGAATGGTGGACCCTTCCTCCGCGAACCGGACGACCGTCCGAACAGGCATGCCGGGCGTACGGGGGCGCAGGTTTCCGCGTTTCCCCCTACAAGCCCCCCGCGTGCGGCTAGTCTGATGCCGTTTCGGCCACCCCCGTCACTTTGGGTGAAGACTTAATGACTGAGCGCCTTCGCACCGCCATCTCCGCCTGCATCGACTGGGCGCACACCGTCGAGGAACCTCCCGCCCTGCACATCGAGGCACTGGTACTCCTACTCAGCGCCCACCAGGACACGGGCGCCACCGACCCCGGTGACTGGACCGTGGACGACGTCCACGAGGTGGCGGCCCTGCTCCGTCACCGTGACCGGTTGCCCGAACTGATCCGTGAGACCTGGCTCAGCTGGTGCGACCACCTGGTCACCGACGCACGCCTGGTGTCGACCGAGACCCCGCGCCGGCTGCGCACGGCGATCGAGAAGGTCGACCTGAGTCGACCCGAGCACGCCGAGCCGGTCTCCGAGGCGCCGCTGGAGGTCGCCGCCCCTCTCCTGGAACGCCTGGGGTACGGGGAGACCGAGAACCCCGAACAACCACGCCCCTACCTGCCCATGCCCGTAGCCGACCTGGACATCCGCGCCGAAGCGTGCCCCATCCTGCACCTGGCCGCACGACTGTCCGCGTGGATGGACCCGCAGGCACTGCTTCGCCCCTACACCGAGCACGACGCTCTCGGCGAGAACGACATCACCGAGGCGGCCAGAGCCCTCGGTGTCCCCTCCGGCGAGATCCCGTTCCTGTTCTCCGTCGCCCGCGCCGCGGGCCTGGTGCGCACCGACTATCTGCACGCCCGTCCCGGACCGGCGGCGCACGCGTGGGTGGGAAGGACCCCGGGTGCGGTCGCCGACGCCTGGGCCGATGCCCTGTCCACCATGACCGCCCGGCCCGGGGCCACACCCTTCCTGGTACTCGGCGAACTCTTCCTCACCGGAAGGGCCCTGTCTCCAGGCGAGCTGGTCCACGTGTGCGCCGAACCGAACCCGGAGTCATATCTGCCCCGGGTGTTGGAGGTACTGACCGACCTGGGGGCGGTGACGGCCACCGACGACGGTCGGCACCTGATCACGGGGCTGGGCGATCACTGCGTCGCCCGCCGGCTGAGCGCATGTGGGGTCGAGGTACCCGCCACACCACCGGTCACGGAGTTGAACTCCACCGAACTCCTGGAACTGGCGGCAGCGGCTCGACCGATCGACATCGAACCCCTGCTGGACCAGTGGTCGGCGAGTCGGGAGCCGTCCGAGGCCGCCCGTGAACTTCTCGACGCCGGTTTGGCACCGGGTGATCCCGAGGACTTCGTTCGTTCCATGACCGACCGTCCTCGGGGTGACACCGTCCTGGAATATGCAGGCCAGGATTCGCGCCTGTCCGATGCCGTACGGCGGGCCGACTCCGCAGAGCCCTGTGGTCCCTCGCCGTCGCCCTTCGCCAGAGTCGGTGTGGACCGGTTCGAGGACGAGTCCTGCTTCGGCTTCGCCGATGAGTACGCGTCTACCGAAGACCCCGCCGATGAGTACGCGTCCCCCTACGGGCCAGACGATGGGTACAGGTTCCCTTTCGAAACCGAAGATCAGCCCTACATGGAGTCGAGTCCGCACTGGGAATCGGAGTCGAGCCACTGACCCGCCAGAGCGGAGAAGGTGGGCCCCGCTACGCTCCTCAGACGAACCCACGATGCGCGGGACACACAAGCCTCCTCACCAAGGCCGGCGTTCCGCCAGGGAAACGTCCTGTTCCAGCTGGACGGCCACCTCGAAGAGCAGGCCCTTTCACCTGATTTCTGGGTGTGGAAGCCCGGTCCTTCAGGGCCGGGAGGAAACACCCCCGCCCACCCTTCCCGGCCATCGAAGACCAGGAAAGGCGGAGAAGTTCTCTGATTCGGCCCCATGGCCGGATCAGAGGTGGTTAGCGTATTGGACCATGAAGCTGGTGGCGCGGGTCAAGCTGCTGCCTTCGCCAGAACAGGCACAGGCACTCCAGGCGAACCTGAAAGCCCAGAACCTGGGCCGGAAGGGTTCTGCGCGCCGGGCACGGATCGAGTCCACCCCGATCTGTTTCCGCGCTCATGCGGCCCAACCCTTCGATGATCGGTGTCTGTCCTGGCAGATGGACGCACGCACCGTCTCGATCTGGACGGTGGCCGGGCGGATGAAGAACCTGGGCTTCACCTCTTCGCCGGAGCAGTTGAAGCTGTTGGCCGAGTGCCGCCAGGGTGAGAGCGATCTGACCTGCCAGGACGGGCAGTGGTATCTGTCCGCTACCTGTGAGGTGCCCGAACGGGTGGAGAACCCGGATCCTGCCGGGTGGGTGGGGGTGGATCTGGGGATCGTGGAGATCGCCACCACCTCCACCGGGGACCGGTTCGCCGGACGTCACCTGAACCGGCAGCGCAGGCAACAGAGCCAACTTCGCGCCAAACTCCAGGCCAAGAACACCAAAAGCGCCAAACGCGTCTTGAAGCGCCTGCGCCGCCGGGAGGCACGGCGGGCGCGGGATGTGAACCATCGGATTTCCAAACGCATCGTGGAGCGGGCCGAACGCACCGATCACGGCATCGTCCTTGAAGACCTTCGGGGCATCCGTGGCCGGGTACGGCAGGCCAAATAACAACGCGCCGCGTTGCATGCGTGGAGTTTCGCCCAACTGCGGGACTTCATCGCCTATAAGGCTCGCAGGGTGGGGGTGCCGGTCCTGGTGGTGGATCCGGCCTACACCTCCCAGACCTGCTCGGAGTGCGACCACACCTCCAGACGCAACCGGCCCACCCGGAACCGGTTCGTGTGCCGAAGTTGTGGTGTGGTGTTGCACGCCGATGTGAACGCCGCACGCGACCTCGCCCACCGAGGCGAAGCGGCGTGGATCGCGGGGCGCGAGTCAACCGCCCCCCACCCTCCACATAGGAGGTGTGTTGGACGCGGGAGGAGGGACCCATCCACCAGATGGGCGCCCACCCCCAAGCCCGTGGCTTCAGCCACGGGTAGTTGACCCATACCCGGCCACCGACCGCACGCCGGTCGCCAGCCCCTCGGAGCTCTACCCCGGAGGCAGGCTGATCGCCGGATCGTCCGCGACGTTGAACGGTGCGGTGAAGGGCCCGTACCGGCAGACCTCGCGCGGCCAGGGGCGGACCATGTACTCCCCGTCGTGATCGAGTGTGCCGTGCGGCAGGAGCGGGCCGATCATCATCCCGGTATTCAGCCAGAATGGTCTCGGACCCTGCCTCCACTTTCTCTTCGCTCACTTGACCTGGGACAACAAGGTTATCCACAGGCCTTCTGCGGATTTCTTCGTCTTCGTCGACGATGGAGTCACGGCCATCCCGACACCTGATTCCCGTGGGGCACCATGACCATCGTCGAACCCGTCCGTTTCCGCCTGCTCCGAGGCACCATCCCGTATCTGCTCTCCCTCGCCGTCGAGGAGGGGTTGCGCACCCTCAACGAGTTCCTCCGGCCTCGGCCCACCCTCACCCCTCCAGGCCCGAAGCGCCCCGAGCGGGTTCGGGGGCACGGCGCCCCCGAAGAGCCTCCGCCCAGGACCAGGAGCCCGCACACCGCGATGAGCGATATGTGCCGACAGCACGACGAGACCAAGACCCCGCCCACAGGTCGGCCCCGTTGTGGGATGGGGGTCCCCCTGCGAGGCGCGGGTGACGGCTGCGCGCGGAGGGCAATGTGGCGGCCGACCGGTGATCGTTCCAAGGTCGATCGGTGCCCCGACCCGGCGACCGGTCGACACCACCGTGAACCGATCGATGAGGTCACCGTGGACACCACATCCGCGCCGATGGACGGAAGCACCCTCGAAACGTCCGACCAGCGGGGGGAACACTGCGACGCTTCCTTCGGGGAGACCATGTCCTCGTCGGAGGAGGAAGTGGACCTTCGGTGGCGTCCGCAGACCCGCGATGAGGGTCCACTGACCATCCGTCTGGTACCGGTGGGTCAGGCGGCTCTTCAAGCGCGGGGCTGCCCGGGCCTGATCGACGCCTTGCGGTTGACCTCATGGGTGGGTTCGGCGGTGCCCTTGGTTCGCGGGGGCGGGCCTGAGCGATTCCGCTCCGAGGACCGGAGGCGTGCGGCCGCCGATCTGGGTTTGACCCCCAAGGAGATCCCGCGAGTGTTCGAAGCGGCCTTGCGTGCCGGGTTCCTGTACACCAGCGCCTCCGACGTCCTGCCCGAGGACGCCATGGGGATCTGGCGTGACGATGAGCGCCTCGTGCGGGCCTGGTCGCGGGCCCTTCCTGTCCTGGCGGGCCCTGATCCGGCTCTTCGTGTTCTGGACGTCCTCTTCACCTCCGGCTGTGGTCGGTCCTTGGAGGAGTTGGCGCACGAACTCGACGATGTCGCAGGGATTCCTGCGGCGGTGCACTCCCTGATCCGTTCGGGTGCGGTGGAGCCCCTCCCGAACGGCCAGGTGCGCATCACCAGGTTGGGTGACCACGGCATGGCCCATCGTCGACACGAGCGGGACGAGCCGTTGTTGGAGCATCCGCGGGTCTGCGATCTCTCGGCGCGGGCACTGTTGCTGCTCCTTTGGAACTCACGGTCGGTCGACATCGAGACGATGGGGGCGGAGTGGGTCGCCGAGCGTTGTGCGCGAGAGGCGGCCCGGTCGCTGTTGGCGGCCTGTACCGACCCCGCGGACTGGCGGCTGCGTGTGCACGCCTTCCGGGTGCTTCGGGGAGTGGGAGCCGAGGCCGACGAGGTACTGGACACCTACCGCGATCACCCGGTCCTGGGCGGTTGGGTGGCGCACGCCCGGTATCGGGCCGGGCGGGTCCGGATCGCGCAGCTGGTGATGGCCGTGCTCGACACCTACGCCGTTCGGGTGGATTCGGGGCTGCCGTTGCCGGAGGACCGCGAACTCTGGCGTGACCCGGAGACCGTCACGAAGTTGATGTGGGGATCGGGGCATCCGGCCGCGGACAGTGTGCTCAGTGCGATCGCCCTGGGCGCGTTGGGGCCGCGTCCGGCCCGCGCCGCCCGTCGCACACCCGTGTTCTACAACGGGTAAGGCCATCTCGGTGCGGCGCCCGCGCTCTCACCCTTGCCCGCCCCGACCGGGGGACCGGCGGGGCGGGCAAGGGTGCACGTCCCGCCGTCCGGTGGCTCAAAGCCCACGCTTCGAACCACCGGACGGTGAGCGCCCCGGGGCCGAGGGTCGGTCCCGGGCCATGTGCCTTGGCGTGTTCGCTGTTGGAATCGCGGCTGCTGAACGTGGCGTTGGCACCCTGGGCCGCGTAGTCGGAGAAGGCCGCACCGGATCCTCGGATTCGGTGTGCGGGGCCTTGTCGAATCAGCGGTTCGCGCTGTCGCCGTGCAGGATCCGCTCGGCGTGGCCCGGTCGTCGGCCGGGGTCTTCCCTTCCAGGGCCAGGCACAGCAGCGCGGTCTCGACCGTTTCCAGGGCGGCGGGGTCGGCGGGGTCGTTCTCGAGTAGCCTCGGTGCGCCGTCGCCGTCATCGAAGGGTCTTCGTTCATGAGTCGTCACGTCCTGGTCACCGGTGCCGCGCGGGGTATCGGTCGCGCGACCGCCATCGCCTTCGCCGACGCGGGAGATCGGGTCGCCGTGCACTACGACTCGAGCCGGGAGGGCGCCGAGGAGACCCTCCGGCTGCTGTCCGGTGACGGCCACGTACTGGTCGGTGCCGACCTGAGCGAGCCGGCCGCCGCGTCCGAACTGGTCGAGACGGTCCTGGAACGACTCGGCGGGCTGGACGTCCTGGTCAACAACGCGGCCGTGAACCTGCCCCACCCGATCGCCGAGACGCCCTTCGAGGAGTGGGTGAAGGTGTGGCGTCGAACCCTGGACGTCAACGTCCTGGGCGCGGCCCACGTCGGTCACCGCGCCGCCCGGCACATGATCGACCAAGGGGTGCGCGGACGCATCGTCAACATCGGCTCGCGGGGTGCGTTCAAGGGGGAGCCGGAGCACCCGGCCTACGGTGCGAGCAAGGCCGCCTTGCATGCGTTGGGCCAGTCCCTGGCCGTGGCACTGGCTCCGCACGGGATCGGAGTGGCGTCCGTCGCTCCGGGTTTCGTCGCGACCGAACGGGTGGCCCACCGCGTCACCGACCAGGTGCGCGCGCAGAGTCCCTTCGGGCGGGTGGCCACCCCCGAGGAGGTCGCCGCGGCCGTGCTGTTCTTGGCGTCCCCCGAAGCGGAGTGGGCCTCGGGCTCCGTCCTGGATCTGAACGGGGCCTCGTACCTGCACTGATCCACCCCGTTGACGTTGGTCTCCGGGTACGTTCCGCGTGGGCCCTGACGGTAGGCCACGAAGGACACCCACCGGCCGCCGATCTCAAGGGGTCATGACGAAGGGCTCGGTGCGTCATGCCCGAAACCACGCTTCTATCGCTTTCGTCGCCACGATGTCGACGAAACCACCACACGGACGTGGCGAGGCGTTGTACAAGGGAGAGAAAGGGAGTTCGAGACACCAGGACTCGGGGGCAGGAATGTCATCGCACCACTCGGACGCGTCGGCCCACCATCGCTTCGCCGCCCGACCGGTGTCTCTGCGATCACACCGGGAACTGGCCCGGTCCGCCTTGGCGACCCCGTTGCTGGGCGACGCCCTGGATCTGGCCCGTTGGTGCGGCCCCATCACCCACGTCGACGCGCACGGTCTACCGGACCTGGACGACACCCGCGACGCGATCCGCAGGTTCGGTCTTTGGCCTCACCACCTGTGCCGGGATCCCCACCGCCGGGACGAGTGGTTGCGGCGGATCGGCTCCCCCGAACAGGCACACCGTTTCATCCGGTCCTGGCGTGTCGCCCTGAGGCTGGGGCTGATCCAGTGTGAAACGGGCCAGGCACGGCCCGCTCAGGACCTGGACCGCCGAGTGCGCGCTCCCGAACAGGTCCTGCGCTGGTGGATGCTCGGTTTCCGTGAGTGCGTGGAGCGCTCACTGCGGGAGGTGGCCGGTGTCTCACCCGATACCGCTCTGGACCGCCTGTACGAGTCCCCCAACGGTGCTCGTGTCCCGCTGCGCATGCTGACCCAGGAGGTCGTGCCCGCTCAGGAGGAGGTCCATCTGCCGACGGTATGCCCGGGGCACAGCACCGCCAGGCTCGCTCGTGGAGCGTGGGAGCTACGCGATTCCGGCGCGGTCGAGGTCGGACACAGCACTCCCAGGGCGCCCAAGGACGTTCCTCGCGATCACCGGACCGACCCGCTCTGGGTGGAACTCACCGACCTGGGCCGGTACGGGGTACGGCAGATCCTGCTGGCGCATGGCCGTTCGGCTCCTCTCCTCGATGAGTTCGTGCGGCTCGACGCGGGCGCCTTCTTGGACGCGCTGGCCACGTTCTCCCCCGACGGCCGGCTCGTCGGGCTCACCTCGTGGTCGGACGCACGTGCGCCCGAGGAGACCCTGCGGGAGGTCGTCGCGGTCTGTGCCGGGCCGGGGAGGGCACTGCGTCGTTGGAACGCCGCTTTGGTCCTGGGCCTGATCAGTTCACGCATCGGTCAGCGTCTGCGTCGGTTGTTGGTCGAGCCCGAGCCCACGGTGGCGGGCCTGGCCTCGGTGGTGTTGTTGTCCTCGCACATGCTCCCGCAGGAGGAACGCGAGTCGTTGAGTGCCTGGTTCGGGCATTGGACCGCCATCGACGTTTTCGCCGCGGCCGCCGCCCTGGGCGAGGCCGGGATGCGTTCCTTCCTGGTCTCGGAGGCCGCCGAGGGCATCGACCGACACCTGTTCGACGACGTCGACCGGCTCTGGGACCCGGAGCATCCCGATACCCGTGAGGTTCTGCGGGCCCTGGGCAGTCATCATCCCGATCCGGAGGTGGCGGCGCGGGCGAGGGCCGCCCGGGCCCGCGCACCGCACTCGCCCTGAAGCGTGGGCGCCCACCTCCGGCCACCCGCTCGGACGCTACACCGTGGCCTTGCCTCGTTCTTCGGTCGCGGCCCGCTCCACCCTTCGGTGTCGGCGACGCAGGACCACCAGTCCGAAGAAGAGTGCGACGGCCATGGTCACCACCATGATGCCCAGGAAACCCCAGGGGCCCACCAGCGGGCTGACCATCAGTGGGATGGCCGCGGCGGTGACCAGTCCACCGCCGAAGAAGGGTTCGAAGATGAGCTGTTTGTATCCGAACGCCGGGTAGGCGGGGGTACGCACTTCCGGGTCCACTACGCGCATCAGCACCATGCCGGTGGCCGTCACGCCCATCGACTGGCCGAACTCGCCGATGCCGCGCTCGAACCAGAAGTTCGGCATCATGCGCGGCGCCAGGAAGAGGAAGGCGAACAGACACCACAAGATGCCCGAGATCGCCAGGATCGCGAACGTGAGGATGTTGTCGGCGATGGCCTGCAGCGACAGCGTCGCCATGGCAGCGATGATGAGCACGTCCAAGGACAGGCCCTGGATCCGCTCCACGGAGCGTTCGTCGACGATGTCGTTGCGGTCGAAACGGTCGATCACCATCTGGACGACGATGCCGCCGATCATGGCCAGTGGGAACAGCGGCACGTACGCCATGACCTCGATGGTCTCGGCCCACAGTGCCTGCTCCAGCCATTGCAGTCCGGACAGGATCAGCTGACCGATGATGACGGCGACCGCCACGAGACCGAAGTGCAGGGTCAGGGGGTCCATGGACGAGGGGTGCACGGTCATCGTCGAACCGGCGGTGCGGTTGGCGCGTTCGATCAGACCGGCCTGTTCACGATCGGTGCCCTTGTTGTCGGCGTTGATCACCGAGGTCTTGCCCCGACGCACGCCCCAGTTGATGAGGACGATGCCGATGATGACCCCGGAAAGCAGGCCGACGGTGGCCATGCCCAGCGCGAGGTCTTGGCCCTCGGCCCAGCCGACCTGTTCGAAGGTGGTGCCGAGTCCGGCCGCGGTTCCGTGGCCGCCCAGGAACCCGATCTCGATGAGCGCTCCGGAGACCACAGGAACGTCGAGGAAGGGCACCAGGACCAGCAGGGCCAAGAGGATACCGATCACGTACTGGCCGCTGGCCACGGTGATACCGAAGGCCAGGTTGGGGCCGGCCAGGTCGACGGCCTCGCGCAGCTTCGGCAGTCGTTTACCGAGGAAAAGGCTGGCGAAGACCACCGAAATGAGCAGGCCGGGCAGGGCTGACCAGACCGACATGACATCCACACCGAACAGGCCGCCCTCGGCCACGCGGTCGGCGAGTCCCACCGCCACGCCCTGGTCCGCGAGCAGGCCCATCGCCCAGCCGAGGACGTCGGGGCCGAGCAACAGGGCGATGCCGCCGCCGATGATCGAGCCGGGCAGGTAGAGCTTCTGGGTGAGCTTCCACTTGACCCGGACCAGTTTGGAGACCAGCAGCAACAATCCTAGGAGTAGGAGTGCGAGGCCCACGGTGTCAGGGGACATATCCACCTCTCGGAACGGCCCCGAGGAGGAACGGCACGGGGCGGACGTGTAACCCCTGGTACGCGGACACGCGCGTGGCTGGGCACGTGGTCCACCCGGGCAGGGGTTGTGGCTGGGAGGTAGGTCGCATGTGTCAGTGACTCGGCTGACGCGAACACCCGGGAATCTTACACACGGTGATGGGATCGTCAGGACTCGCCCGCTCCGCGTTTGGAGAGAACGTGACGAACGATCGATAACATCCCGATAACCCCACGGGGACGGTAGTGAAGGAGGTGTGAGCCGAAAAGCTCCACCCTCGCCGTTTTCACGTTCCGTCAGCGTTCACCGGGGTGGTGGCGGGTACCCGGAACCGACCGTCGTACACACCGATCACCCACCCGATCTCGGTGGGGATCCTCATACACCCCGGCCGGCCGTTGGGCACTCCTGTGCACGCCCTCCCCGACCGGGACGCTTACTCGTCCTTCCCCGGGCCCGCTCCAAAGGGGTCGGCGTCGCCCCGTCCTGACGTCCAGGGCCGCCCGAACAGTTCTCGGGCCCACCGGGTCAGTTCGCGGTGGCGGGCGTGTTCCGGACCGACCAGGTCCAGTGGCCCGCCCCAGCTCTCCCCCGGCTCCGGTGCTCCCAAACCGAGGGTCTCCCGAACCGCCGCCAGGACTTCTTCCCCCGGAGCATCCTCGGCCCGTGGAGCCGAGCGGATCCGTTGGGAGAGCGCGCGACCCACACGGGTGGTGGCGCCGACGCACACCACCCCCAGGGCCTCGGCTTCGCGGAAGGCACGCAGGACCCGGAACTCATGTTCGGGGTCGACGGCGGTCAACGGCTGGTACCAGTGTGCGGCGGAGAGCAGCCACTCGGTTCCCGGTGCCTTCTTGTTCTCCTCGACCAGATCCCGTGTGGCCCGCGCGCCGTCGATGCACAGGGTGGTTCCGCTCGGCACGTGTGTCAGCGCGCACACCACGGCCCATCTACTGCGGGCGTCGGCGCCCTCCTCCACTGCCCCGGAGGCCACGGGTTCGTCGTCGGTGGGCCACCACAGGCCGTCCTCCGCACGCCGGGCCCAGCCCTCCAGGAGCGCCACCAGGCGTATCTCCGGAGCGGCGGCCGACCATGCTCCTACCTGGTCGGAGAGGGTGACGTGACCGTTCTCGGCGATCAACAGCCCGGTCCGCGCTCCCACCTCCAGCCAGATCCTGGCCAGGTCTTCGTTCCCTCCCGCCGCCTTGGTGAGCCTGCGTCGCGACGGCACCGCCAGGTGACCGTCACGACGCAACCTCCCGGGGCGTTCGATGAGCGTGGCCACCAGTCGGGTGTCCGCCCCCGCCAGGAAGGTGAGCGCCTCCCGGGAGATCTCCTCCACCGCACCGGGCGCACGTCCCGAGGGTTCCCCCTCGACCGGGGGTCCCGTGACCCGTGGCGGGGTCGGATCGAACCAGTGTGGGAAGGAACGCCGGATCGTCAGGGCCACTTCGCGCGCGGCCTCGAAGATGAGGGCGTCGTCGGTCTCGTACTCGGCCGGCAGCAACAACCCGTGTTCCAGCAGCCAGTCCTGTTCGTCGTCGCCCGTTCCGTCCATCGGTAGGTCCATGCGCCCCACCAGGTGGGTCCAGGCGATCTCCACCTGATCGGAGAAGAAGGTCATCTGCAGGATCCGGTGCCGCACCTCGTGCGGCGCACGGCGTACCAGGGACACCACCTTTTGTTCGTCGGTGAGCGCCCCCGCCAACGTCTTCCTCAGTTCCCACCAGTCCCCGGTGGGGTCGAGCCCCAACGCCAGGGCGATCCGGCGCAACGTCGCCAGACCGTATCTGTCCAGGGCCTCCTCCACCGCCCAGGGAAAACCTCGCGTGCCGAATTGGTATCCGGCGTCGTCGGGCAGGTGGTAGCCGCCGTCACCGTCCGGCCACAGGACCGCCAGGTCCAGGAGGTCGGACACGCATTCCTGAGCGCGCATCCTGGTCGGCCCGGGTCGGTCGGCGCCCACCTTGGCCAGCAGGGCCTCGTGGTCGACCGGCCCCAGGAGGAACGGGTCCTGGACGAGGGATCTCCGTCTGCGCGGCCAAGTGCCCTCCGGCCCGCCCGGAAGCAGCTCCTGCGCGTTCTCGGCGACCGCGACCACCGCTCGCAGGATCTGGTGGTGGGGCAGGGGCAGCCGTTCGAAGACCGTGGGCCGAAAGGCCAGGATCATGATCAGGTCGAGCAGGGTGTCGGGGGTGGCCGTCCGGTAGCGGACGGCGCCATCGGGGATGGTGGACAAGATGTCCGCGACCCGTTCCGGCGGCATGGTGCGAAGGTGGGCGTCCAACGCGGCGAGTCGGTCCATGGTTTCGATTTTAGGGTTCGTCGTCCCCACGCGCACCGGTGATCTCCCGGCCTGTGGACGACCCGGCCACGGGTTCCTCGCTCCCGGATTCGTACCGATCTGCGCGAAACCACCCCACCGGGCCGGCGTGGAACGGTAGTAAGGGGTCACCCTCGCTCACACTCACACCCGATGCTGGAAACGGGGCCGGACATGCCCTCTCACGAACCGCCACGGCGGGGACGACCTCCCCTGTCCGCCAGGCCCGTATCGCTGCCACCGACCGACGTCCTGGCCCGCATGGCTCTGGACTCCCCACTGCTGTGCGACGCCCTGAGTCTCGCCCGCTGGAGCGCCCCCGCCACCCCGGTCACCTCCGGTGGGGTCCCCGGCATCGACGACGCACGGGCGGCGATCTCCCGCTTCTCCCTGTGGCCGCACGACCTGCCCGGTCACCTGGATCAACGGGTGATCTGGCTCGGCGCACTGCACTCGGTCGCCGATGTCGCCCACTTCGTGGTGCCCTGGTCCGCCGCGTTGCGTCTGGGGCTGGTCCACATCGCTGATTCCCTGGCCCGCCCCGATCCCGACCTGGAACGTCGGGTGCGCGACCCCGAACAGGTCCTGGAGTGGTGGTTCCACGAGTTCGAACACACCATCGCGCACGCCCGAGGTGACCTGTCGCGTCCTCACGATCCCGTGCCCGGCACCACTGGTCCCGACCTGCTTCCGGAGGTGTTGCGGTTCCTGTACGAGGCCCCCGACGGGCACCGGCCCGACCTGGACACCCTGGCGCTGGAGGCCTTGTCCGGACCGGTCCCTCGCACCGAGTCCACCGATACGCCCCACATCACCGATCTACTCCTGAACGTGTTGTGGCAGCTCTCCGATACCGGGGCCGTGGCGTTGGATCACGCTCCCGAGGACGAGAGCGTGGACCGATGCACCGTGGAACTCACCGCGCTGGGCCGCCACGGGGTGCGACGGTTACTCCTGGAGGTGGGGATCCACGCCCCCATCGTGGACACCCTCGCCGAGGCGTGCGCCTCCCGGTTCCTGGACGCCCTGGCCGTGCTGCCCTTCGAGGAACGCTCACTGGAGGCCGCGCGGTGGTCGGACCGGCGTGGACCGCAAGAGGCCCTGCGACAGATCATCGAGGTGGTGCGAGGGCCCGGTCTGGCCCTGCGCCGGTGGGTGGCCGCCCAGGTGCTCAACACCACCAGTTCCGAACTCCAACCGCGGCTGCGCGCCCTGTTGACCTCACCGCACAGCACCGAGGCCTGCCTGGCCGCGATGGTCCTGCTCTCCTCCGGAATGTTGGACCAACGCGGCATCGATCGGCTGTTGGCCCAGTACGGACCATGGGTGGTGATCGACATGGTGGCCGCGGCCATGTCCTCCGACGATTCGGGGCCGACTTCCTTTTTGACCGCCGAGGACAGCCCCGACGTGCACCGATTGCTGTTGATGGACGCCGACCCGATCGTGCTCGGGGCACACCCCGACGCCCTGACGGTCCTGGACGCGTTGGCCCGTCACCACCCGCTTCCCGAAGCCGCGGCCCGGTCCGCGGAACTGGCCGATCGGCTTCGAGCGTTCGGGCGGCCCATGGAACAGTGAGAGGTCAGGCCTTCCCCTCGGCGATCGCGCGGGCCGACGTCCCTTCGGAGACATCAGAGAGGCGGCCGGCCGCGCGCGGCGGTGCGGTGCGCGCGGGGACCGGTTCGGTGTCGGACCCATCGCCGTGCGCCCGTTCCATCGCGGGAAGGGGTCGGTCGGCGAGGGCGTCCAGGTAGACCCATTCGCCCTCGTGGCGGCGAAACCGACTGTGCTCGCGCAGTGCACCGGCCCGGCCCTCCTCCTTGTAGTGGGCGCGGAACTCCACGGTGCCCTGCGTATGGAAGGGGGTCCCCTCACCCGTTCGCAGGATCTCCAACCCCGTCCACTCGGTGTCGGGGTCCAGCCCCACGTGCCGGGGCCGGGTGGTGGGATCCCAAGAGCGCAGGAGATAGTCCTCGTCGCCCACGACGAAGGCGCTGTAGCGCGAACGCATGAGATTCTCCGCGGTGGTCGCACGGGCCGTACCGGCGTGCAGACGACCGCAACAGTCTCCGTACTTCTCATCCCGATCGCACGGGCAGGACGCCTCGGTGGGCAGAGGTCGCGGGGCGGTGGAGCGCCGTGAACGGCGGGATCGCTGCTGGGCCATGCATCCATTCTGGCGTGCCGGGAACACCGTCCGGCCCGATCGAGGGGAATCGGGTCGGACGGTTCGTACGGTTCGGACGGTTCGGACGGTTCGGACGGAGGGGTCAGGCTCCGCTGTCGCCCGGGCGGCGCGGTGGAGGTGGCGGTAACCACCGCGGCGGCGGACCGTCATCGGGGGCAGGGCGCGGTTGAGGGATCGGGAGCGCGTACACGTGGGCGTAGTCCATGTCCATCCCCCGGGGTGATACCCAGCCCGAGCGGTGGAACGAAACACGCGGGATGTCCGCTTCCGGCACCCGGATATCACCGTTCGGCCCTGGCGGGATGTGCCATCTCGCGCTCCTCCACACCAAGTCTGGTCTGTGAAGTCGCCCAACCACTCACGGATGCGCGCTTCCGCATCGATACCTGAGGACATGTGTATAGTCGGTCCGACCGTCGGCCAGGAAGGGTTGGGACATGGACAACGTGGAGGTGAGCTCCGCCGACATCGCCCGTATCGCCGGAGTCAAACCGACAGCGGTGAGCAACTGGCGTCGACGCCACGACGACTTTCCCACCCCCGTCGGCGGCACCGACCGCAGTCCCCGCTTCGACCTGGCGGAGATCGAGGAGTGGCTGTCCACCCACCGCGGTGTGCCTACCATCGACCCCGACCAGCGGCTGTGGCAGGTGGTGGACTCCCTGCGTGGTTCCGCTCCCGTAGAGGACCTCCTCGGGCTGGTGGGTGCGCTGACCCTGCATCTGCGCGACCATCCCGCGCTCCCCTCCGATGACCCGGCCGCGTTGGTGAGCGCGGCCTTGGACGGCTTCGAGACACGGTTGCGCGCCTCCGGTTCGGCCTGCCTGGCCGACCATCGGCCCGCCCAGGTCCCCGAAGCACTACTCCCCGCCCTGGTGGAGACGACCGTGCGCGCCGTCGCCGAGAGCGGACCCGCTCCGGTGCTGGAGCGTATGAGCCGAAGGTCGGAGCAACGCTCCCCCGCCGGTTCGCACAACCTCCCCCCGGACCTGGCCACCCTGATGGTCCACCTCGCCGGAGGCGGCGCGCTGACCGATCCCGCCTGTGGTGGGGGCGAGGTCCTGGTGGCGGGAGCCCGCGCCGGGAACGCACCGTTGCGCGCCCAGGACCGGGACCGGTCGGCGCTGTGGCTGACCGCGCTGCGCCTGGCATTCGACGACGCCCTGGACGAACGGGCCGAACTGCGGGTCGGCGATGCCCTTCGTGAACCGGCCTTCACCTCGGATCCGGCCGACTCGGTGGTCACCGCTCCCCCGTTCGGTGAACGCAACTGGGGTGTGGAGGACCTGGGCGAGGACCCGCGGTGGGTGCACGGCCTACCGCCTCGGTTGGAATCCGACCTGGCCTGGGTGCAGCACTCGTTGTCCCAACTGCGACCGGGCGGCACCGCCGTGCTGCTGATGCCCCCGGCCGCGGCCCAACGCCCTTCCGGACGGCGGATCCGCCGTTCGCTGTTGCGGTCGGGCGCGTTCCTCGCGGTGGTGTCGCTGCCCGCCGGTTTCGCCGCGCACTACGCCGTCCCGCTACAGCTGTGGGTGCTGCGCCGAACCGACGAGACGACGACACCCACTCCTTTGTTGTTGGTGGACACCGAGCCGACCGAACCCGAACAGGTGGAACGCCCCGAGGACGTGATCGGCCGGATCCGCGGGCTCTGGGAGGACTTCCACGACTCCCCGGAGGATTTCAAGGAGGTCCCGGGTGCGGCGCGGGCCGTGGAACCGGTGGAACTGCTCGATGAGGAGATCGATCTCACCCCCCGCCGCCATCTGCCCTTGCCCCGTTCGAGCGCCCGAGACCTCGACTTGTTCGCCCGGCGACGCACCGAGATGGAACGGTCGCTACGGTCACTGCGGTCACTGCTTCCGGAGGTCCCCGAGACCCTGCCCGAGGCCGCGCCCACCCCGGTCGTCACCCTGGGCGAACTGGCCAAGGCCGGTTCGGTCACCATCCGGCGTCACCGTGCCCGTCGCCCCGAGGAGGAGGGCGGTCCACAGGTCCGAGCGCGGGTGCTGACGCCGCAGGACGTGATGCGCGGTACACCGGCGACCCGGACCGAACGTGTGGACGCCGATCCCATGCGCAACCCACCGTTGAGGGAGGGCGATGTGGTCATCCCCGTGGTCACCGAACGCCCGCTGGCCCGGGTGGTCACCGCCGAGGACGCCGGGGCCCACCTCCACGGCGGGTTGTACGTGGTGAGCACCAACCCGGCGGCCGTGGACCCGTGGTTCCTCGCGGGTTTCGTCAGCAGCGAGGCCGAGCGTGGACACATCGCCCGGGTCAGCAGCAGCATGCGCGGCTCGCTGCGGTTGGAACCGCAGCGGTTCCGCCTCCCTGTGCTGTCCATCCAGGAGCAACGTGCCCACGGTGAGCGTTTCCGTCGAGTCGAACGGTTCCGTCGGGCGCTACGGGAGCTGCAGGAACTGGGCACGGAACTGGCCGACCAGGCCGTTGATCTGGCCGTGGAGCTCACCACCGACCGGACGACCCTGCATTAGCTCGACGCCGGCGAGGGCCCGACCACCTTTCCTTGGGTTCTAGTGGTGGTCGGGCCCTCGTGTCGTCTCAAGGACGTGGTGGCGCTCAGCCGACGTCGGCGGTGATGGTCACGCCCAGGCCGAGATTCTCCTCGAACTCGACGGAGGCCGGGGTGAAGGCCCCCTCGGCGGTGACCACGCCCTCCGCGCGCTGCCCGGAGTCGAGCGTCACGGTGTCGATCTGGGACTCGGACATGCCCAGGGCGCTGGTCGTGTCCTTCTTGGTGCCGTCGTCGGCGACGATCGCGAAGTACAACGGGTTGACCTCGATGGCCTCGTCGCCGTTGTTCTCGACGGTGACGTGCACGCTGGTGTAGTCGCCGCCGTCGTGCAGAATGCTCGGCACGAAGTCGGCGACCTCGGCGGTCAGCACGACGGGCCCGTCCTCGACCGGCTCCTCCGCGACCTCGTCGACCTCCGCTTCGGTCGTTTCCCCGGTCTGCTCCGAGGCGTCCTGCGAGGCACCGGAGCCGTCGGATCCCGACGAGAGAACGGCCACGCAGCCGCCCATCAGGAAGAGCAGGAGCAGGAACGCCCCGCAGCCCAGGCCGAGCTTCTTGCCGGTGGACATACCCGGCTTCGACGGCATCGGCTGGTAGGGCGGCTGGGGCTGGAAGGGCTGCTGGGGTCGGGTCATGGTGGGCTCCGGGTCTGTGCGGTGGCGACGAGGCCGTGGGGCGTGAACACCGAACCGGTCGGTTCGGCGCGCAACGGGAGAAGGGTCTCCGGAACTATGACTCAACCCGAAGACACCCACACCATACACGCTAATATGTGAATACAACCAACCACGCCAAATGTTTCCAACTCACACCTCGAATCAGACTCATCATCGTCCTCCCTACCGGCCCCGGACCGGGAGCCGATCGGCATGGCCTTCGACGTCGTCGCTCCGTCTCGTGTGCACGAAGGAAGGTGGTCCCCTACGCGCCCGGAGCCTCCCTCACGTTCGAGGTGAGGCGGGCAGTAGCGTCCGGCGCTCCGGATCAAGGGTGAGGACGCGGTCCGCGCGGGCGGCGACCTCCCGATCGTGCGTGACCGTGACAACGGCCAGACCCTCCCGCGCACGGAGGGTGTCCAGGAGATCCAGGACCGTACGCGCGCTCGCGGTGTCCAGGGCCGCGGATACCTCGTCGGCCAACAACACCCGCGGACGCGCGGCCAGGGCGCGGGCGATCGCCACCCGCTGCCGTTGGCCGCCCGAGAGGCGGCCGGGGTAGGCGCCTGCGGTCTCCGCGGGCAGGCCTACCCGCCTCAGGAGTTCGGGGACCTCCGCCACGGCCTGCTCTCGTGTCAGGCCCCGGAGCACCATGGCCGGGCGTGCCAGCGCCGTTCCGACGCGTTGGGCGGGATTGAGGACACCGACAGGGTTCTGGCCGACCAGTTGGACGGCTCTCAGTGACTCCCGAGTGCGGTCCGTGTACCCGGTGGGGAGGGGACGTCCGTCCAGGGACAACGAACCCCTTGCCGGGGGATGGAGTCCGGCAAGACTCCTGAGCAGTGTGGATTTACCGCTTCCGGAGGGCCCCAGGATGGCGACCGCCTCCCCTGAACGGACGGCCAGCTCCGACTCCTCGAGCAGTTCCCGACCATCCGGTCCGATGAGGCGGATCCCATGGAGGCCGAGGGCCAGGGAGCCGTGTGGGGTTCGGGAGGCCAGGACACCGGTGGCGCTCCGGTGGGCGGCCCCGGGCTCATCGATGTCGATGAGGGTGTCGGCCACTCGGGCGGCGAACCCCCGGTCGTGGGTGATCACCACGGTGGCTCGGTTCGGGCGTCCTCGCCGTTGCTCCAGCACGTCGAGCACGAGCTCGACCGTGGCGGGATCCAGGCCGCTGGTGGGCTCGTCCAGCACGAGGAGTTCGGGGTCACCGACGATCGCGCGGGCCAGGGCCACCCTTTGGGCCTGGCCACCGGAGAGCTCGCGCGGACGCCGACGCCACAGAAGGTCGGCGTCCAGTCCCAGCCGGGTGAGCGTCACGCGCACCTTCTCCGTGTTCTCCCGTCGTGTTCCGAGGGGCAGCGCGTCGGCCACGAGGGAGGCCACCGACCGTAGGGGGTGCAGGTCCGACGCGGGGTCCTGGCCGAGAATCCCCACCCTGGTCAGGCGCCAGCGCCGCCCACCCCGCCCCCGAGGCACCGGGGCTCCCCGCCACCGGACGTGTCCGGAACGGCGGAGCAGCCCTGGGGGCAGGGCGTCGAGCGCCGCGAGGAGCGCACTGGTCTTGCCGCTGCCGGAAGGCCCCATGAGCGCCATCACCCCTCCGTCGGGGACTCGCAGGTCCACGGGCCCGACGACCACTCGACCCCGGGTGTCCTCGACCAGTAGCGCTTGCACGTCCAGTCCCTCAGGCATGGTCCGTCTCCTCTCGCCCCGTCCCTGCCGGGCGGCGGTCATCGTGTTCCCGAGAGGGCGGTCGGGCGGCGAGTGCGAACAGGAGCGTCGTGACACCGAGTGCGATCGCGGGTGCGGCCACCGCCCACGGATTGCTCGCCACCCCGCTCATGTTCTCCCTCAGCATGAGAGCCCAGTCCGGCTCGGGCGGGCTCACGCCCAGTCCCAGGACGCCGAGTGCCGCGCAGACCTGGATCGCCACCACCAGCCGCAGCCCCAGGTCGGCGCAGACCAGTCCGCGCATGGCCGGAAACACTTCACGGAGCAGCACCGAGCTCGTGTGCTCGCCACGCAGGAGCGCCGCTTCCACGTACCCGGAGGAACGGACGGAGCGGACGGCGTCGCGCACCACCCTCAGCGTGAGCGGGGCACCTCCGCACACCGTCGCCACGACGACCGCCGACTGCCAGGGCAGGGCGATCGCGGCCACCAGGGCCAGCAACAGGGACGGCAGGGCCAAGAACAGGTCCGCGCAGGCGGTGAGCAGGCGCGCGACGAACCCACCGGACCATCCCGCCACCAGACCACCCGCGATGCCGATGACGGAGGCGCACACGGCGGCCACCACCGAAACGGTCAGCAGCCGGCCTCCCCCGGCCAGGACCCGAGACCACACGTCCCGTCCCAGGGCGTCGGTCCCGAGCAGGTATTCGGGGTTCGGCGCCTGCCAGGGGGCACCGGCCGTGGCGTTGGGGTCGTAGGGCGTGGACCATCCACCGAAGAGCACCAGGGCCGTTGCCACGACCAGTGACAACGGCACCAACAGCCCTCTCATGTCGTCCTCCCGTGCTCGGGTTCGGTCAGGGCGGCCGACAGGTCTGCGAGCAACAGTCCCAGCAGCACGATCGCGGCGGCGAGCACGGCCGTGGCCTGCACGACGGGCAGATCGCGTGTGGAGATGGCCGAGACCAGGAGCGAGCCCATGCCGGGGTACCCGAAGAGGGCCTCCACCACGGTCGCGGCGGCGATCAGGCCACCCGCCGAGACCGCCACGACCCGGACGAAGGGAGTCAGGAGGAAGGGAAGGACGTCCACCAGCGCGATTCGCCAGGAGGGCACGCCCCTGCGTCGGGCGTCGACCACGTGGGGCATGCGCACGGTGTCGGCGACCGAGCCCGACAGGAGGCTCCCACCGAAGAACGCGGTGGGCAGCGCCATGGACATCACCGGGAGGAAGAGCAGTTCCGGGTGGTGCCAGGGTGCGGCGCCGGGGGGAATCAGGGACACCGGTGGCACCAGGCCGAGATGGCCCGAGAACAGCGCGGCCAGGGCCGCCGCCACGACCGCCATGGGGACCGCGGCGCCCCCCGTCAGAACGGCGGTGGGCATCCGGCGTCCTCGCCGTGTCGTGCCCGCCCACCAGGCCAGGGCCGAAGACGCGGGAACAACGAGCGCCATGGCTCCTGCCACGACGGTGAGGGTGGCGGGCAGCCTCTGGGCGAGTGCGTCGACGACTGGGCGACCGTTGACCAGGGAGGTGCCCGGATCCCCGCTGATCAGGGCACCGACCCAGTCCAGGTAACGCCGCCAGGGTTCGACGTCCAGTCCCAGCTCCTGCCGTAGGTGTCGTACCTGTTCCTCGTCGGCCCCGGGAGAGGCCCGCAGGTCGGCGGCGTCCCCGGGAAGGAGTTCGGTCACGGTGAAGACCGCTACCGAGACCAGGCCCAGTAGCAGCGTCGCCCGGACCAGGGAGAACAGGAGTGAGACCCCCGCGGCGGCCTTCCGTGAGCGTGGAAGGGCCACCGCGGGGGCGGTCGCGGGGCCGGGCATCAACCGGTGGCCTCGACCTGTTCGATGAACAGACGGTGGAAGCCGGGACCGGTGGGCAGTCCGCTCACACCGGGTGCGGCCAGGTCGATACCGTCTCCGGTGCCCCAGACCACGTAGCCGCCGTCGTCGGCGACCCGCTGCTGGAGGTCGGCGAGCAGGGTGTGTCGTTCGTCGTCATCGGCGGTGGCCAGTGCCTCGGCGAAGTCGGCGTCCCATTCGGGCTCGTTCCAGCCGGTCTCGTTGATGGGGCCGTCGGACACCAGGGCCATCCGTGCGAAGTCCACGAACCCGTTCCCGCCGAGGCTGTTGAGGTAGAGCGGCTCGACGTTCCACACCTGGGCCCAGTAGGTGTCGGGCGCTCCGATCTCGATCCGAACGTCGATGCCCGCCTCGGAGAGCTGTTCGGCGACCAGTGCCGCGGTCTCCTCCATGCCCGGGTAGGAGTTGGTGGCGTGCAGGGTGAGTTCGACGCCGTCCCCGTGTCCGGCCTCCTCCAGCAGTTCACGAGCGCGGTCCAGGTCGCGTTCGACCGGCTCCACCCGGGGGGCGAAGGGTTCCTCGGAATTGAGCAGGTCCGCGCCCGGCTCCCCGTAACCGAGGAAGACCGTCTCCACGAGTTGCTCCCGGTCGAGGGCGAGCTTGACGGCCTCGCGCACGTCGGCGTCGTCGAAGGGCTCGCTGCCCAGGTCCATGACCAGCGGGTAGTTCACTCCCCCGGGCCGGGTGACCACCTGGACGGAGTCGTCCTCTTCGTACTGCCGGGCGCCGGCGGGTGCCACGCTTCCGGCGATGTCGGCCTGCCCCGAGGCCACCGCGTCGGCCCGCGCCCCCGGATCGGGCATGGCGCTGATCTGGAGTGTGTCGTAGTCGGCCGGCGCACCCCACCAGCCGTCGTGCCGGTTCAGGACGGCGGTGGTGTCGTCGTGTTCGGCCAGTTGGAACGGGCCGGAGCCGACCACCGGTTCGGTGATGTCGTCGCTGCCCTCGGGCACCACGAAGGTCAGGGAGGCCAGGGCGCCGCCGACCTCCGCGTAGGGCTGGTGGGTGACCAGTTCGAGGGTGTGCTCGTCCACGACGGAGGAGGACTCCAGGTCGAACATGGACAGGCGGCCGTTGTTCTCGGCGCCCTTGCCCTGGATGCGCTCCAGGGAGAACAGGACGTCGTCGGCGGTGACCGGCTCACCGTCGGAGAAGACGGCGTCGTCACGGAGGGCGATGGTCCATCGGTCCAGGTCGTCACTGTCGGGTTCCCAGGACCGGGCCAGGCGGGCCTGGAGGGCCCCGTCCTCGTCGGTCACGGTCAGAACGTCGTAGAGCATGGCGAACCGCAGGTAGTCGGATTCGTTGCCGACGCGCCCGTGCGGATCGTGGGTGGTGGCCGCCGGGGCTCCCACCGCCGCGTAGCGCAGGGTGGCGTCGTCGGCGGAGGCCCGGTCGCCTCCACCGCCACCACAGGCGGTGGCCGCCAGGAGCACCGTGAGGGTGCCCACCGGCAGGAATCGTCGTCTCATCGTTCGGCCTTTCTCGGGGGCGGGGCCGTGTTCGACACGTCCCCGGAAGGGGTCTGTGGACCCGGGGTTGTGGAAAGCGGGATCAGCGGGGTCGGTGGGCGGCCACGGCGCCCGAGGGACACCAGTCGGCCGCGGTCAGGGCGCGTTCGCTCGCCTCAGGGGGCACATCGGCACGGAGCACGACCACCAGGCCGTCGTCGTCCTGGTCGAACAGGTCCGGTGCTGCGCGCACGCACTGGCCCGCGCCCGCGCAGACCTCCCGGTCCGCGGTCAGGCGCAGGGTGGAACCTGTGGGCGTCACCATGAGACCGGAACCTCGTCCAGCCCGAAGATCGCCGAGGAAGAGCGGGCGGGCAGGTCCGCCAAGGCCAGTTCGGACCGGAGTGTGGGGACACGGTCGAACAGGACGCGCAAGGCGATCTCGATCTCCAGCCGACCCAGGTTCTGACCCACGCACTGGTGGGTGCCGTAACCGAAGGCGACGTGGTTGCGTTGGGCGCGCCGCACGTCCAGGCGCTCGGGTTCGGGGAAAACCTCGGGATCGTGGTCGGCCGCGCCGAGCAGGGCGATGTAGCCGTCGCCCGCGGGGATGGTGCCCGAGCTCAGGGGGATGTCCTCGGTGGCCACCCGCAGGGTGATCACGTCGGCCACGGACAGGTAGCGCAGCAGTTCGTCCACCGCGCCCGGCCACAGGTCGGGGTCCTCACGCAGGAGTGCCATCTGGTCGGGGTGTTCGAGCAGGGCCAACGCGGCCAGCGGGATCATGTTGCGGGAGGTCTCGTGCCCGGCGTTGAGGGTGATGCCGATCTGGGACAGCAGGGAGTGCCGGGTGATCTCGCCTCGGGCCAGGGGCCCGGTGGCCAGGCGGCTGATCAGGTCGTCCTGGGGGTCCTTCGACTTGTCGTCGATGAGCCGGTCGATCAGGCCGAACAGTTCGCCCAGGGCGGCGTTGACCTCTTCGGCGGTACTGTCCCGGCTGCCCGAGATCGAGGTGATGCGCCGGAAGAACTCCAGGTCATCCAAGGGGACGCCGAGCAGCCGGCAGATGACGGTGGTGGACACCCGGTTGGCGTAGTCGGCGACCAGGTCCGCCGGGGTCTGGCGACCGAGCAGGTATTCGACCTGTTCGGCGCACACGGCCTCGATCGCCGGACGCATCGCGCGCACTCGGCGGACGGTGAACTCCCCGACGAGCATGCGGCGCACACGGGTGTGGTCGGGTGGATCCATCCGGATGAAGGGGCGCAGTTCGGCGGCGACGGCCTGTTCCCCGTCCCCGAGCGCGGGGAAGGCTGGATGGCGGGCGTCGGAGCTCGCGGCCGGGTGGGACAGGGCCGCGCGCACGTCCTCGTGCCGGGTCACCAGCCACGGCCGTTTGCCGCTGGGGATTCGGGCGCGGGTCAGGCCGGGTCGCTCGCGCATCCCGGCGTAGTCGTCGGGAGGGGTGAAGGGGCAGGAGCGGACCAGGGGGAAGGGCGTGTCCTCGTGGGTCCGGACGGGTTCGGCGGCGGGGTCGGGCGCGGTGGCGGCGACGGGGTCGGTGAAGGGTTCAGGTGCGGGCCGGGTCATTCTCATGGCCTTTCGTGGTGGATGCGGGAGGGGTCGTGACGTCCGAAGTGGTCAGGCGCCAGCCGCGGGCGCGTTCACGGGTCCGGACGAAATCGGCGTGCCGCCCTCCCCGTTCGAGGAGTTCCTCCGGAGCTCCGGACTCCACGACGCGGCCCCCTTCGAGGAAGACGACCTGGTCGGCGGCGGCCACGGTGGCGGGGCGGTGGGCGATGACCAGCACGGTGCGCTCCCTGGCGAGTTCGACGGCTGTGCGTGTCACCAACGCCTCGTTCTCGGCGTCCAGGGCCGAGGAGGCCTCGTCCAGGACGATGACCGGCGCGTCCTTGAGCAGAGCCCGTGCGATGGAGACCCGCTGTTTCTGCCCGCCGGACAGTGCGGTTCCGCCCTCCCCGACCCTGGTGTCCCAGCCCTGGGGCAGGTCGGACAGGACCGTGTCGAGCCCGGACAGGGCCGCCACCCGGTCGAGGTGTTCATCGGTGGCGTCGGGGGCGGCCAGGCGCAGGTTCTCGGCGACGGTGGCGTCGAAGAGGTACACGTCCTGGAAGACCAGGGCCACGTGCCGAGAGAGTTCATCGCCGCCGATGTCCCGGACGTCGACCCCGCCGATGCGGACCCGGCCGCGGTCGGCGTCGTGAAAGCGGGCGAGCAGACGGGCCACCGTGGTCTTGCCGGATCCGGAGGGTCCTACCAGGGCGGTGAGGGTTCCGGGTTCGGCGCGCAGGGTGACCGCGTCCAGTGCCGGGGTGTCGTCCTTGCGGTCGTAGGCGAAGGTGACGTCGTCGAACTCCACGACCGCTCCCCGCGGCGGGACCGGCGACTCCGGTTCGGGGAGGGGTCTGGCGTCCAGGACGGCGTTGATCCGGTCGAGTTGGTTGGTGGCCATGCGCAGGGCGGCGCCCTGGTCGGCGGCCGTGGCCAGGGGGTGGGTGAACCGGGCCACCAGCACCAGCAGGGCCACGGCCAGGGCGGGGTCGAGTCCGCCGTCCGGGACGAGCACGACCGCGCACACCATGAGCAGCGCGAACATCAGCCGGACCGCGAAGGAGTAGACCGACATCACCGGGACGATGCGCAGCAGCAGACGGCGCGCGGCACCGTGTTCGGCGTTCAGGGCCCGATCCAGGCTCTGACCGCCTTGTTCGGTGCGGCCGAAGGCCCGCAACACCGGTTGGGACCTGGCGTACTCCAGGACCCGGGAGGCGGCCTCGTCCGAAACCATGTCCCGGGCGGCGTCGTTGCGCCCCACCGCGTCGTTGGACAGGGCGAAGACCATCCACACCACGGGCAGGCAGGCCGCGGCGGCCAGGGCGATCCGCCAGTCCCAGAGGAACAGCGCCAGTACCGCCACGACGGGGGTGACCACGGCGTCGGCCAGCGGTGGGTAGATGTGCACTGGCACGTTGGTGCTGCGGGACACCCCCTCGGTGACGACCCGGTTGAGCTCACCGACGCGGTTCCCGGTGAACCAGCCCAGGGGCAGCCGGACCAGGTGCTCCCCGATGCGGTGGTGCAGGCCACGGGAGATCGCCCCGCCCACCCGGAAGTTGACGAAGAGGCTGAGGGTGCGCAGCAGGGCGTAGACCAGGGCGGCCAGGGCCAGGGCCCCAGCCCAGCCCAGGGCCGCTCGGGGGCCCTGGCGCAGAAGTTCGGTCAGCACGGGCACCAGCAGGGCGAAGACCAGCCCCTGCAACGCCGAGACGAGCGTGGTCAGGGCCAGACTCCTCTTCACGGGACCGGCCTGTTCCGGTCCCAGGGCCCTGAGGAAAGCACGGATCACTGGTCTGCTCCCGGTTCGTCTCGTCGGTGTGCCTGGGCGCGCCAGAGTTCGGCGTAACGGCCGCCCCGGGTCAGGAGTTCGTCGTGGATTCCGATCTCCACCACCCGGCCCGCGTCCATCACCGCGATCTGGTCCACGCCGGTGACGGTGCTCAGTCGGTGGGCCACCACGAGGACCGTGCGGCCACGGGCGAGTTCACTGAGCGCGTCCTGGATGGCCGCCTCCGAGACCGGGTCCACGGCCGCGGTGGCCTCGTCCAGTACCAGGATCGGGGTGTCGGCCAGCAGGGCGCGGGCGATGGAGACGCGTTGGGCCTCGCCGCCGGACAGATCGGCGTCCTCCCCGACCACGGAGTCGTAGCCCCGCGGCAGGTCCTCGATCCGGTCGGCGATCTGTGCCGCGCGTGCGGCGGCCTCGATCTCCTCGCGGGTGGCTCCGGGACGTCCCAGGGCGATGTTGTCGGCGACCGTCTCCCCGAGCAGGCGGACGTCTTGGAGGACGAAGCCGACCGTGCGGTAGAGGTCGGCGATCTCGCGGATGTCGACTCCGCCGACGGTGATCGATCCGGTGTCGGCGTCGTGGAAGCGGGCGAGCAGGGCGGCCAGGGTGCTCTTGCCCGCGCCCGAGGGACCTACCAGAGCGGTCACGGTGCCCGTTTCCAGGACCAGGTCCACTCCGGCCAAGGCTCGGGGTGCCTCCTCCGTTGTCCCGTCGCCCGTCGCGTCGTCGGTGCGGTCGGTGTAGGAGAAGGACACGCCGTCGAAGACCACGCGGGCTTCCATCGGCGGTGTTTTTTCCCCCCGGTGCAGTGTGGGGGTGTCGAGTAGGGCCGTCACCCGCCCGGCCGCGGCCCCGGCCGCCTGGGTCTGCTGTACCCGGGAGCCGATCACGTTCATCGGCGCGCACAGGGCCGGAGCCAGCAGGGCGAAGGCCACGATCGAAACCGGTTCGGTCCACCCGGCGAGGGCGAACCCCACGCCCGCGAGCACGGTGACCACGGTGGCCATGGGCGCCGACAGCAGCAGGAAGGATCCGACCGTCACCGGGGTGGTGCCGCGTGACCAGTCCAGGAAGAAGTCCGCGAAGTCGTCGGCGGCGCGGGTGAAGCGCTCGTGGGAGCGCCGGTGGCCACCGAAATGCTTGACCACCTGGATGCCGTCCACGAACTCCACGGCGGAGGAGTTGATCCGGTTCATCGCCTCGGCGTACCGGGCCATCTTCGCCATGCTCCCGGCCATGGCGCGAGAGAACAGGAGGATCCCCGCCGCCACCAGCAGGACCGAGACCAGGGCCAGTCGCCAGTCCACGGTGAACAGGTAGACCAGGGCGACCAGAGGCACGGTGACGACCGAGGCCAGGTCGGGCAGGGTGTGCGCGACCAGGGAGTGGACGTCCTCGATGTCGTCGTGCACGGCCTTCTTGACCCGACCCGATCCGCGGCCGGTGAACCAGCCCAGGGGTACCCGGGACATGCGGTGGGCCAGGGCCCGGCGGACCGACAGCTGCATGTCGTTGTCGGCCAGGTGACCGACCAAGGTGGAGGCCGTGCCCGCGGCCGGTGCGGCGACCGAAGCGCTCACGGCGATGCCGAGGAGGAGCAACACGCGTGCGGTGTCCATCGTGCCGTCGGCCGCCGACGCGCGTGCGAGTTCGACCAGACAGATCAGCGGGACGAGCCCCAGCGCCGATGCCAGTCCCTGGAGCACCATCGCGGCCCCGATCCGCCCCCTGATGGGTCGCAGCAGGGTCCGCAACGGCGAAGGCGACCGCTGTTGCGCCGCCTTCGGCCCGGCCTCGCCGTTCGGTGCGGTCTGGGTCTGACTCATTTGACCAACACTCCGATCTCCGGGGTGGCCTCGCGCCCGCCGCCCGGCAGTGGCCGGAAGGTCAGCCCGGACTCCTCCGCCAGCCGGTCGACCCCGAAGGTCTCCCAGTCGTATTCGTCGTCGACGGTGCGCACCCGTTCGCCGTCGCGGAAGACCCGCCACTGGGTGCGCCAGCGCATGGTCAGTGGGCCGACCGGTTCACCGGAGATCCACCACTCGTAGACCTGGTCGCCGAGGGGCTCACGGCACATGCGCACGTAGGGGATGGAGCGGGGCGTGTCCACACCCATGAGCTCGACGAGCACGATCCCGCCCGGGGGCAGGCGGTCGGCCAATCGCCGCCACAGCTCCTTACGCTCCGCTCGGGGGATGTGGCCGGCCACCCCGAAGACCACCGCCGCCGAGATGGAGTCGGGCAGCGGTATCTCCTGTGCCGGTTCGGGCAGGACGGTGACCCGTCGGCGCAGGTCGGGGTCGGAGAACACCCGGCTGGTGAGTATCGCCCGCATGTTCGGCGAGGGCTCGGCCGAGTGAATGCGCGCAGTGGGCAGGATCTCGGCGATGGCGGCGGTGACCAGACCGGTACCCGCGCCGATGTCGACGACGGGACCGTGGCCGGTGTCCATGCCGGTCAGGACCGAACGCAGCACGGGTGTGCTGGTGGCCATGTGGCGGTGGCCGACGAGGTCGAAGAACTCGGCGGCCGGTGAGTAGTGGTCGATGGCTGGGATCGTTTCCTCCGGGAGAAAGGGGAAGTGTGGGTTCGCGTACGTGCGGCTCGGCCCCGGGTGGTTGCGCCCGTGGGATCAAGGTGTGCTGGGCCAGGCTCCCGAACCGCGGGACAAAGAGGGGTCGACCCGATCGACCAGGGCCGAGACCACTTGCTCCCGTTGCGGAGCGAGGTAGAAGTGGTCGCCGGGGAAGACCCTTACGTCGACGCTTCCGGTCGTGGTCTGCGACCAGCGCCGGGCCAGGACCGCGTCGACCTCGGGGTCGTCCTGGCCGAGGAAGACGCTGACCGGGCAGCTGAGGGGTGGCTTCGGGAACGGTCCATACCGCTCGATGAGCCGGTAGTCGTTGCGCACGTAGGAGAGCACCGCCTCCCGCAGGGTGGGTTCGGCCAGCACCTCACGGTCGGTACCGCCCAGCCGGATGAGTTCCTCGACGAGCGCGTCGTCGTCGGCCAGGTGGACCCGTCCGGGCGGTGCGTCGGAGGGTGCCCTTCGGCCCGAGGCGATCAGCCGTTCGGGCTCCGGGTGGCCCACATCGCGAAGTGCGCGGGCCAGTTCGTAGGCGACCGCGGAGCCCATGCTGTGGCCGAAGACGACGTAGGGGCGGTCCAGGAGCGGTGCCAGCTCCTGGGCCACGGCGTCGACCACGACCGCCATGTCGTCGACGGGCTCCTCCCCGAAACGGTCTTCCCTACCGGGGTACTGCACGCACACCAGGTCGACGGTGTGCGGCAGGACCGAGACCCAGGAACGGTAGGCGTTGGCGCCTCCTCCCGCGTGGGGCAGGCACACCAGCCTGAGACGTGCGGCGGGGCGGGGACGGAAGCGACGCAGCCAGCGATGGGCGGTGCTCACGGAATCTCCTCCAGGGCGGTGCGGCCCAGTTCGTCGGCGGTCGGCGGGCGGGGTGGATCGGGGCGGATGATCTCCGGGCGCCCCAACCGGGCGGTGGTGTCGTGCCACAGGCGGCACACGCCGAGGTCGAACTGACCCCTGGCCATCGGGTCGGTCCCGGCTCGGACGTCGGCGGCGAAACCGGTCAGCGCCCGTTCCAGGGCTCGGGGCCACAGGAGGTCGAAGACCTCCCGGTGGGTGGGGGCCGCGGTGCCCGCCAGGAGCGAGGTCGCCGGCTGGTCCAGGTGTTCGGTCCCCGGCCCGGTGGTGAGGAGTCGGCCGTGCTCGTCGCGGGGCGCGTACAGCCGGGGGTGCCACAGCACGGGGCCGTGGGTGTCGGCGAGGGTGAGGACCCCGTCCGCGGTTCCCAGGGCGAGGCGGTGCCAGAGCAGCGCGTGGTTGTCCCCGTCCGAGGGGTCCAGCTGGTTCTGCACCCGCAGGGTGAGCGGGACCCCGGCCACGGTCGCCTGGAGGACGCGGTAGGGCTGGGCGTGCGCCGCCAGGGCCATCACTTCGGGGTCGGCCTGGAGCGGGTGGCTCAGCGCCCACGGTCGGGGTCCGCCCAGGGCTCGGGCCAGGATGTCCAGGAGCGGGTGGAGCACCTGGATCGCGGAGGTGGCGTCGATGAACAGGAAGGGGCCGCTTCTGCGCAGGGCGCCGGCGGCCGCCAGGAACCGACGGACCGGCTCCACGTGGCGGTAGAAGGGGTTGAGGTGGTAGATCGCCCTGTTGCGCCGGGCCAGGCGCAGGGCTTCGGCCAGTTCGTCGTGGTGGACCGGGTGCTCCTGGATGACGTGGAGGCCGCGTTCGAGGAGGGAGCGGGCGAGTTCACCGCCCGCTCCCCCGGACACCGCCGATCCGACGACCACGCAGGCCGCGTCGATGTCGTCGGGGAGCTGGTCGGGGCCGGTGTACAGGGGCACCCCGAGTTCCTCGGCGTAGCGTCGCGAGTACTCCCCTCCCCGGGTGAGCAGCCCGCTCAGCCGAAAGGTGTCCGGCATGCCCCGCAGGGCCCGGACGTAGAAGCGCCCGAAGCCGGTACCGCAGACGACGACGCGCAGGGGTGGTCCGCTCACAGGGCGCCCTCCTCCAGGTCGGCGGTCGCGGCGCCCCGCCACAGGTGCAGTGCCGCGTCCCCGTCCCCGTCGAAGAGGGCCGCGACCGTGGGTTCGGGGTCGAGCACGTCGGCCGCGTGGTGGACCCCGACCGGTGTCTGGCCCCGGACCACCGCGGCGGTCGCGGCGGCCCCGACCCGGCCCGTCATCCGGTAGCTGTCCGTGAGGCGGGCGAGGAGGGTGTGCGTCGCGCCGGCTCCGTCGACCAACGAATAGACCAAGTGGTAGTAGGACGTGTTCCCGATCAGGTCCAGGTCGGCCGCGCGGCGCAGGCGCTCGGCCGTCTCCGATCCGACGTCGGCCCGGCCCACCGCCGAGGTGAGCACGGCCCTGGTCCGTTCGCCGGGGTGGACGTTGTACCAGTCCAGCCGGTGGAGTCCCATCGCGTCGGCCAGTCTCTGGGCCTCACCGGTCAGGAAGGGCTGGACGAAGGCGGTTCCCGGAAAGTGCGGGACACGGACCCCTTCCCGGGCGCGTAGAGCTCCTTCGGCGACGGCTCCGTCACGCCAGGCCGACAGTGGGTGCCCGAACACCGCCTCCGAGGCGCTTGCCCCGGGGAGGGAGAGGAGCAGGTCTCCGGCGGCGGCCCCGGTGCACCGTTCCAGGCCGCCGGCGTGGACGGTCATCTCCCGCAGTCCGTGGCCTCGTGCGAACCAGCGGGGCAGCAGCGCGGACAGGCCCGGCAGGACCCCGGCCGAGAGCAGGACACGGTGTTCCCCGGCCAGGGGTGAGCCGGTCAGGCGGTCCTGGACAGGGGTGTCCCCGGTGACGTCCACGTAGTCCGCGCCGGTGGCCAGGGCGGCCACCGCGACCCGGTCCAGGATCCGGTAGGAGGGCCCCGCGCAGTTGAGCACCACGTCGCAGCGGTGACAGAACGCTTCGAGGGACTCGGCCGAGTCCACGTCCACGGGGACCACCTCGACCGGGCCGCCGAGCCCATCGGCGAGTGTGTGCAGGGGATCGATGCGGCGGGCGCCCAGCACGAGCCTTCCATGCCCCAGGGAGCGCAGGGCGTACGCGGCGTGACGGCCGACCGCACCGGAGGCGCCCACCACGCCGATCACGGCGTCGCTGAAGGACCTCACCGGACCACGTCCCCTCCGGTGACGGCCTCCAGGTGCTTGAGCACACCGGGGGCGTAGGGGGCGCCCAGGAGACTGAAGTGGTCGCCGGGGACCTCGACGACGTCCAGGTCGCCCAGGACCAGGCGCTCCCAGTAGGAGATGACGCTCTCCTTGTTGCCGGGGAAGGGGTAGGCGCCACCGTGACGCAGGAAGGTGACGTCGCCCGCGTAGGGCTCGGGTTCGTACCGGGAGATGGCGAAGACGCTCTGCCGGAAGATGTGGAACATCTCGGTCAGTGCCTCGGGTGTGTAGGTCCCGGCGGAGGGCGGCACCGCGGCGCACATCCGCTCGATGCGCACCGCGCGCGGTACCTGTGCCAGGGCGTGGAAGCACGCCGCGACGTCGGCGTACTCCCCGGTCAGGCGTCCGATGGCGCCGTCGGGCAGCAACCCGGGAGTGTCGGCCAGGAGCAGGTCGGAGGCGGCCGAGACCCGGTTCTCGTCGGCGGGGAATCCGACCGCGACCGGGTCGATGCCCATCATGACGGCGAAGGCGTACTCGGAGATGAGTTCGTCGTCCAGGCGGAACGGCGGCCGGTGGGTGCTGATGGCGGTCAGGGAGGCCACCTCGGCGCCGGCCTCGGTCAGGGTCCGGGCGACCTCGGTGGCGATGAGCCCGCCCAGGCAATAGCCGACGACGTGGAAGCGGTCACCGCCCCGGTCGAGCAGGGCGCGGGCGTAGTCGGCGGCCCACCCCTTGATGACGGTGGCGGGTTCGGCGGCTTGGAAGGCCGCGACGTCGGGCAGTTCGAGGCCGACCAGGGTGGCCTCCGCGCGCGAGCGGCGCCGAATCTCGGTGATCAGGGAACGGTAGGGGATCAGTGTTCCGGTCCCGGCGTGGACCAGGGCGGTGACCGCGCCCCCACCGGGGCCGTTGAGGGGGACGTAGGGGTCGGCTCGGCCGGGTTCGGCGGCCTCGACCTGGCCGGACAGGTCCCTCAGGTAGGAGGCCAGGCCGGCGATGGTGGGGGTGCGGAGCATGTGGCGCAGGACCACCTCCCATTCGATGTCGCCGAGGTCGGGCAGGGCCTCGCCGAGTCGGCCCACCATGCGCGCGACCAGGAGGGAGTCCCCACCCAGGTCGAAGAAGTCGTCCTCGCGGCCGACGGTGGCGCGTTCGAGGAGGTCGGCCCAGAGGGCGCTCAGGGCTCGTTCGAGGTCGTCGCGGGGTTCGGCGGTGACCTTCACGGTGTCGGTGCCGCCCTCCTCCTCGGGCAGGGAGCGCACCAGGGCGGCCCGGTCGACCTTGCCGTTGGTGGTCAGCGGCAGGGAGTCGAGCAGCCCCCACCGGCCGGGGACCATGTACTCGGGCAGGCGTTCTGCGGTGTGCCGGACGAGTTCGTCGGCGGTGACGGGGACGCGGTCGGTCTTGAGCCTGGTCAGGTACAGGCTCTGCCCGGTTTCCGACAGGCGGTCGTCGGCGGCGGGCAGGACCAGGGGCTCGGTGGCCCCCGCCGATTCCAGGGCGGTCGCCCACTGCTCTCGGGTGAGGAAGGTCTGGTCCTGTTCGGCCCGCGCGTCCCGGTGGCCGCCGTCCAGGCCTTCCAGGAACTCCATGGAGACCAGGAGGGCCGGGTCCCGTTCGAGGGTGGTCTCGATGAACAGCAGGTGTCCTTCGGGGGCGAGCAGTTCGCGGACCCGTGCCAGGCCCGTACCGGCGTCGATGGCGTTGTGCAGGACGTTGGCGGCGATGACCACGTCGAAGGAGTTCGGTGCGTGTCCCTGGTCGGTGAGCGGACGGTTCAGGTCGAACAGTCCGAAGTCCACCCAGGGGAAGTCGGCGAATCGCTCCCCGGCCTCGTTGACGAAGAACGGCGACACGTCGGTGAACAGGTACTCCACGTCGTGTCCGGCGAGTGTCCGCACGACCTCCTCCGTGGTTCCACCGACCCCGGCACCGATCTCCAGGACCCGCAGGGGCCGATCGGAGGTCCTGGTGGAGGCCGCCTCGGCCAGGGCGGCGGCCGCCGCCGAGTTGAGGTGGCGGATGGCCAGGTTGTCCCGGTAGGCGCCGGCGGCCGTGTCCGTCCCGCTGCCGGGGAAGAGGAGTCCGCGCACGTCCAGGTCGCCGCGCAGGAGTTCGGGCAGGCGCTCCGAGCAAGTGCGCATGTACTCCAGGACCTCGGTCCCGTAGTCGACGGAACGCTCCAGCTCGTCCAGGCGGGTCCAGGCCCGGCCCTGGTCCCGGGCGGAGACTCGGGTGAGGCCCTCGAACCGGTCGCCCTCGCGGCGCAGCCGTCCGGCCTCGCACAGGGCGTGCAGCCACCGTCGCACCAGGCGGTGGTGGCGTCGATCGGTGTCCAGGGCCGCGATGACCTCGTCGACGGTGTGACCTGCCCCCTGGAAGAGGCCGGCCTCGGTGAGGGTGCGTGTGATGGCGCCCAGGGCCGTGGACCGCATCGCCTCGAGGAAGGTCTCCAGCGCGTCCCGGTCCAGGTCGTCGGTGGCGGCCGCGACCGCGCCTTCGGCGGCCGCGACCATCGCCTCGTCGGTGGTGCGGTATCGGCGCGGGCGGTGGCGTGCGGGCTCGACGAAGGCGGACAGCCTCCTTTCCTCCCGGCCGCCCACGGCGAGGACCGCGGCGGCGTGGACCGCCGGGTGGGCCAGCAGCGCGGACTCGATCTCGGCGAGTTCGACGCGGTGTCCGCGGATCTTGACCTGGTCGTCCTCGCGTCCCAGGAACTCGATGTCGCCGCCGGGGCGGTACCGGCCCAGGTCACCGGTGCGATACAGGCGTTCTCCGGTGTCCGGTCGGGTGACGAACCGTTCGGCGGTGCGGGCCTCGTCGCCCAGGTACCCCATGGCCACGCCCACGCCGCCGATGTGGAGTTCCCCGGGAACCCAGTCGGGGCGGTCTCGCATGTGCTCGTCCAGGACGTGGAAGGTCTGGTTGGCGAGCGGACGCCCGTAGGGGACGCTGGGCCAGGCGGGGTCGAGTTCTCCGATGGGGTGGTGGATGGACCAGATGGATGCCTCGGTCGCCCCGCCCAGGCTGAACATGGCCACCTCCGGCAGGTGGGCGCGCACCCGTTCGGGCAGGGTGAGCGGGATCCAGTCACCGGAGAGCATCGCCAGACGCAGTGAGGTGGGTGCGGCCGCGGAGGCGGTGGTGAGGTAGTCGACGAGCATCCCCATCTGGGCGGGCACGGAGTTCCACAGGGTCACCCCGTGTTCGGTGGCCAGCTCGGCCCAGTGGGAGGGGTCGCCGCGCCGTCCGGGTGCGGGCAGGACCACCGCGCCGCCCTCGGCCAGGGGACCGAACAGGTCGTACACGGACAGATCGAACCCGAGCGCGGCCAGCCCCAGGACGCGGTCCTGGTCGGTGATCCCGAACCTGCCGTTCACGTCGGTGATGGTGTTCAGGGCGGACCGGTGACTGATCATCACCCCCTTGGGGGTTCCGGTGGAGCCGGAGGTGTAGATGACGTAGGCCGGGTCGTCGGGGCTCACGGGCCGGGGCGGGACCCGCGTCGGGGCGGCTTCGGCTGGGACGGTGTCCACCTCGATGGTCCGGACGTGTTCGTCCTGCTCGTCGGTGCGCCCCAGCCAGGACTGGGTGAGGACGTGCTTCACCGCGGCGTCCCGCAGGATGGCCTCACGCCGGGCGGTGGGCTGGGTGGTGTCCACCGGAACGTAGACGGCCCCCAGGACCAGGGCCGCGTAGGCGGCGACGACCTGTTCGGCGCCCTTGTCCATGACGATGGCGATCCGGTCCCCCGGTGCGCAGCCCCGGGCCCGCAACGCCCCGACCACTCCCCACACGCGTGACCACAGGTCACCGTGGGAGAGCGTGCCGTCGACGCTGATGACGGCGGGGGCTCCGGGGTCGCGCAGGGCCGCGGCGAGGGGACGTTCGTGCAGCAGCGCGTCGGGCACGGGCGCATCGGTGGCGTTGACCCGGGCGCGCACCCGCTCCTGATGTTCGGGGAGGGCCACCGGGGACTTCTCGGCCCAGGTCTCGTCGTGCAGGGCCAGGCGGGTGAGGAGTTCGGTGTAGGCACCGAACGCGTCGGGGACCGTCCCCGACGGTAGGACGCCCTCGCGTACGTCCCACCGCACCCCCAGGGAGTCGCCGACGCGGGAGACCTGGCAGTCCAACCAGACCTGAGGGGTTTGGGACAGCCCGTGCACCTCGCGGTCGGCCCAGGACCCGGTCGGCGTCTTGGCCTTGGTCTTGGTGTGGGCCTCCGTCTCGGCGCTGAGCGCTCCGGTGAAGACCACCGGCATGAGCACGGCGTTCTCCTGGCGGCGGCGGGAGAGTTCGGCCAGCACCTCGTTGCCGGTGTACAGGCCGTGTTCGAGGTCCTCGGCCAGGCGGGCCTGTCGTGTGCGCGCGCGTTCGACGAAGGTCTCGCCGTCATCGGCGTGCACGGCCAACAGGGACAGGGAGGTGAAGTCGCCGATCAGCCGGTCGGTGTCCGGATGCAGCGGCAGGCGTTGGGACACGGGGAGGTTGAGCGTGAAGTCGGGTCTGCGGGACCACAGGGACAGGACCTCGGCGTAGGCGGCGAGCGCCACCGCTGAGGGGCTCAGGCCGTGCTCCGCGGCACGCTCGCGCAGGGCGTCCCAGAGGCGTGGCGCCAGGGTGGTGGACAGGCGGGTGAACCGGCCGGAGGTGTCGGTCGCGTTCTCGGCCAAGGGCGGTTCGGGGGCCGGGGGAAGTTCGTCGACACGCTCCGCCCAGTAGGCGCGGTCCCGCAGGTAGCGGGGTCCCTCGCGCAGGGAACGACGGGCGATGACGTAGTCGCGGAAGGTCGCTTCCAGGGCGGGCAGGGGGTGATCCGGGTCCTCGTATCGGGCCGCGAGCTCGTCCAGGAGCAGCCGGACGCCGGAGTAGTCGACGGCGAGCAGGTCCACGGACAGGTGCAGTCGCGCGCCGGTCTCGCCCCGGGTCAGGTGGAGGCGGACCAGTGGCCAGGTGGAGGGGTCGGGCACCAGATCGCGCATGCGTTCGCGGGTGCGGGCCGCGTGCAGGTCGAGGTCGGCGTCACCGATCTCGGTGACGGTCAGCGAATCCCCCGGTGCCTGGGGCAGGACCTGCTGGTGTCCCTCCGGGGAGACCACCACCCGCAGCATGTCGTGCCGGGCGACCAGGTCGTTCCAGGCCCGGCGCAGGCGAGCGGGGTCGAGATCGTCGAAGGCGAGCTCCACGTAGGCGTGGCAGGCCACCCCGCCGAAGTCGTAGGCGGAGCCGCGACCGATCAGGTAGGCGGTCTGCACGTCGGTCAGGGGGAAGGGCTCGTGGCGGGAGGCGGGGTCGGGGACCAGGGTCGGTTCGGACTCCTCGGCCAGGAGGGCGAGGACCTCCTCGCGGTGGTCCCGCAGCATCGTGCGGTCTTCGTCGGTGAGGGCGTTCTGTGGCGCGCGGAAGTGGACGCGCCCCTGCGAGGACCAGAGTTGGACCCCGCGGGAACGGAGGTCGTCGAGTAGTGCGGGCAGGGTCGCGGAGGTGGTGTGCACGGTGGGTTCTCCCGAAGAAGTGATGGGGGTGCGCCTGGGCGTGGGCTGGAGCGGCGGGCCCGGTGGGGGATCGGCGAACGGCGTCAGATCACCCCGGTCCGAACGTCGTCGCCGGTGTAGGCGCGGACCTGGTCGGCCAGGGCCGCCAGGGTGGGGTCGGCCAGGAAGGAGCGGACCGAGAGCCGGTCGTCGACCCGTTGGCGCAGCAGGGTCATCATCCGAACGGCCAGCAGGCTGGTCCCGCCCAGGACGAAGAAGTTGGCGTGACGGTCCTCGATCGGCGCCTGGAGCAACTCACTCCACAGCTGCGCGAGCATCTCCTCGGTGGGGCCCGTGAGGGGTTCGCCGTTCGGGCCGTTCCAGGCCGAGGCCGAGTCTTCCAACACCGTGGTGTCGACCTTGCCGTTACCGGTGAGGGGGAGCTCGTCCAGCACCGTCACGTGTCCGGGAACGGCGTGGCCGGGCAGGTACCGGGCCATGTGCCGGGTGAGTTCGTCGGGGGTGGGTGTGCCGGCGCCCGAGGCGACGAAGGCCGCCATCGTGCTGGTGCCCCGTTCCCCCAGGGCGACCACGGCGGCGCGGCGCACGTGCGGGTGCGCTTCCAGGGCCGCTTCGACCTCACCGAGTTCGAGTCGGTGTCCACCGACCTTGACCTGGCGGTCGGTACGTCCGAGGAACTCCAGGATCGTGCCGGGTCGGTAACGTCCCAGGTCCCCGGTCCGGTACCAGCGTCGTCCCTCATGTTCGACGAAGCGGTCCGCGGTGCGCTCGGGGTCTCCCCGGTAACCCAGGGCCACTCCGGCACCACCGATCCACAATTCCCCGGGCACCCAGTCGGGGCAGCCCCGCCCATGGGGGTCCACCACGCGGTAGCACTGGTTGCGCAGGGGGTACCCGTAGGGCACCGAGGGCCAGCCGCGAGGGACGTGCCCACCTTCGAACGCGTTGGACCAGATCCCCGCCTCGGTCGCCCCGCCCAGGGCCACCAGGTGCGTGCCGACGCCGTTGGCCCGGCGCAGGGCGGGGGCCAGGTCGGTACCGACCCAGTCGCCGGAGACCAGGGCCAGCCGTAGGGCATGGGGGAACCCGTCCTCGCGGGAGGCCAGGATCAGCATGTCCAGGAGTGCGGGGACGGTGTTCCAGACGGTCACCCCGTGGTCGGCGCACAGTGCGCGCCAGCGTTCGGCGTCGCGGCGCTCCTCCTCGTCGGGCAGCACCAGCGCGCCGCCCGCTCCCAGGAGTCCGAAGACGTCGTAGACCGACAGGTCGAAGTCGAGCGCGGACAGGGCCAGGACCCGGTCGCGAGGGCCGATGCGGTAGCGCTCGTTGATGTCGGCGACGGTGTTGAGGGCCGCGGCGTGACTCACCTCGACGCCCTTGGGCTCACCGGTGGAGCCGGAGGTGAAGATCGTGTAGGCCGCCTGAGCGGGGTCGGGACGTACCGGAGCCGCCAGGGGCGCGGACTCCAGCAGGGCGGCCACCGTCACCGATCGTGGGGCGCCGGTTCCGTCACCGATCGCCCAGGCCGTGCCCGCCGTCCGGTGCACGCGTTCACGGCGCAGCTCGGGTTGGCCCACCCCGATGGGTACGTACACGGCTCCGGCGGCCAGTGCTCCCAGGACCGCGCAGACCTGGTCGGGTCCCTTGGGCAGGCAGATCGCCACCGCGTCACCGACGCGAACCCCACGTTCCGTCAGACCGGAGGCGATCCTCAGGGCCCGGTCGGCGACCTGACCATGGGTGAGGGTCTCCTGGTCCGTGATGAGGGCGGGGGTGTCCGAGCGTTGGGGGACACCGTCGAAGAAGGCGTCCTGCAACAAGCCCGCGGGCGGGTCCGTCGCGGGTCGGTGGGCGGACGCCCTGGATCGGCGCTGTCCCTCGGGCAGCAGGGTCGCCACCGCGTGGTCCCAGGCCCGCTCCCCTTCTCGGGCCAGGGTGCGCAACATGTCGAGGTAGGCGTCGAACATGCCGTCCAGCACGCCGGGACGGAAGAGCTCCTCGACCGCGTCCCAGGAGACCTCCAGGGTTCCGCCGCTCTCCATCACCTGGTTGTCCAGGTGGACCTGCGGCGATTGTGACAGCCCCCAGACCCGTCGGGGGAACTCGGCGGACCGGTCCATGGACACGCCCGAGCCCACCCCCAGGGATCCGGTGAACACCACCGGGATCCCGGGTCGGGAGGTTCCGGTATGCCGGGCGAGTTCGCGCAGCACCCATTCCGCCGAGGCCTCCCGGTGGTCCAGGTCTTGGCCCAGAAGATGTTGGAGCGCCCGGGCCGCCGCGATCGGGCGCTCTCCGGGCCGGCGCCGGTAGGAGGTCAGGGAGAGGGAGGTGAAGTCCCCCAGGACACGTTCGACGTGAGGATGCAGGTCCTGGCGGTTGAAGAGGGTGAGGGTCACGCTCAGGTCGGTCTGGCCGCTCCAGGCGCTCAGGACCTCTCCGTAGCAGGCCAGGAGCAGCGTCGAGGGGGTGATCGCGGCCCTGCGCGCCAGCTCGGTGAGGGCACTCCACTCCTGTGGGTCCAGGCGTTGCGAACGTCTGGTGAACCGGGGCCGTTCGATCTGGTCCGGGTCCACGCGCAGGGGCAGGTCCGGAGCGGGAGGCAGCTCGGTGATCCGCTCCCGCCAGTACTGGCGGGAGCGCTTCTCCGCGTCGGGATCGGTCTCGACCTGGGTGAGGTAGTCGCGAAACGTCACGTCCACCGGTTCCAGGCGCGCGTCGGGTTCGCGGTAGAGCAGGTCCAGTTCGGTGTAGAGGGTCATGATGCTCAGTGCGTCCAGCACCAGGTAGTCCAGACCCACCCCGAGCCGGACCCGTTCGACGCCCTCGCGTGTGTAACGCAGGGCGCGCACGTCGAACAACGGCCACCGGGTCGGGTCCAGGACCTGGTGGGCCATGGTGTCGCGGAAGGTTTCGAGCGCGGGCCCGGGATCATCCTGTTCGCGAGCGTCGGTCACCAGGACGCGTACGGGCGGAGCGCCGGGCAGGACCCGCTGGTTCCCGTCGGCGTCGAACACCGCTCTGAGCATGTCGTGTCGGGCCACGAGACGGTCCAGGGCGTGTTCGATGCGCCGGAGGTCGACGTCGTCGCCGTCGAACTCGGTGTAGTGGTAGGTGCCGACCCCGCCCAGGGTGAAGTCCTGGCTGCGGCCGGTCAGGTAGGCCCGTTGGACCCCGGTGGCGGGGAACGGGTCGTGACGCGTGTCGGCGTCGTGGTGGATGCGCCGGTCGTCGGTGGCCTCGCCGCGTTCGGTCAAGGTGGCGGCGAAGTCCTTGAGCACCGGGTGGGCGAACAGTCGAGACACACGCGCCCCCACGTGGCCCGCGCGGCGGAGGGCGGCCACGGCGCGCGTGGCCAGGAGCGAGTCGCCGCCCAGGGTGAAGAAGGAGTCCGTGCGGGCCGGTTCCGGTGTGTCCAGCAGCTCGGACCAGATCCGGGCGACCAAGGCCTCGGGCTCGCCCTGAGGGGGCTCGTGCCGACCGGTGCCGCCGGAGAGATGCTCCCGTAGGAGTCGGGCGACGGCGGCGCGGTCGGGTTTGCCGTTCGGGGTCAGCGGGACCTCGGAGAGTTCCAGCACCGGCTCGGGGACCATCGCCGGGGGCAGCAGGGCGCGCAGGTGTTCGGCGAGCGTTTGGAGCCGTTCGGTGATGTCGTTCCCGACTGCCTTGCGCGGGACGACCACGGCGGCCGGCCTGGGGGCTGGGCTGTCGAGCACGACGGCCACCGCGGCGCGAACGTCGGGATGGGTGGTCAGGGCGGCCTCGATCTCACCGGTCTCCATCCGCACACCGTTGACCTTCACCTGGTGGTCGGTCCTGCCCAGGAACTCCAGGGAGCCGTCGGGGAGGTGGCGGGCCGAGTCCCCGGTGCGGTACCAGCGTCGGCCGCGGTCGGCGACGAAGCGTTCGGCGGTCAGGTCAGGGTCTCCCCGGTACCCGCGGGCGAGCCCCGCGCCCGCGACCCACAACTCTCCCGGGACCAGGTCGGGGCGGTCGCGACCCTGGACGTCCACCACACGGCAGGAGACTCCGGGCAGTGGAAGCCCCCAGGGCACGCAGGTCCAGGAGGGGTCGGTGTCGTGGACCTCCAACAGGGTGGAGTGGACTGCCGCCTCGGTCATGCCGCCCAGAGCGAGGAAACGGCACTCGGGGGCCTGGGTCCGCAGCCGGTGCGCGAGGGCGGGCGGGATCCGGTCACCGCCCAACAGCACGGCCCGTAGGGGCGGCATCGGTGCCGTACCGGTCTCCACCGCCGACAGGAGCATGTCGAGGAAGGCGGGTACGCAGTTGAGGACGGTCACCGCCGCCTCCGACGCGGCCCGGGCCCAGCGTTCCGCGTCACGACGATCGGTCGACTCGACCAGTACCGCCGCACCTCCCACGGACAAAGGCGCGAACAGGTCGAAGACGGACATGTCGAAGTCGTACTCGGCCAGGCAGAGCGCCCGGTCGTCTCCACCCGCGCCCAGGGCGGTGGTGAGCACGTCGATGGTGTGGGCGGCGGAGCGGTGTTCGATCTCCACCCCCTTGGGGTGACCGGTGGATCCGGAGGTGAACAGTACGTAGGCCACGGAGTCCGGTGACGTGTTCCGTTCCGTTCCCGGTGCCAGGTCCCGGATCTGTTCGACGGTGAGGACGGGCACCTGGGAACCGGTCAGGAGGTCGGGGGCGTCGGTGATCACCAGTTCGGGGGCGCCGAGCGTCAGGATCCGGTCGCGCCGCACCACGGGCTGGGCCCGACTCACCGGGAGGTAGGCGCAGCCGGCGGCGAGTACCCCCAGGATCGCGGCGACCTGGTCCGCTCCCCGCGGCAGGTGCACGGCGACGGTCGCTCCGACGGGCACCCCGGCCTGGACGGCTCCGGCCACGCGTAGCGCCAGATCGGCCAGGCCACCGTAGGTGAGCGCCTCCCCGGAGGTCGACACCAGGGCGACGTCCTCGGGACGGGTGCGCGCGTGGGCGAAGAAGGGTGCGTGGAGCGGGCGAGGGGCGGGTTCGGGGAGGTCGAGGGCGGTCGTGGCTCGGGCCCGCACCTGCGCGTTCGAGAGGAGGGGCTCGAAGCGGCTCTCCCACACCCGCGGATCGTCCACCAGACCCTCGACCAGGTCCCGGTAACAGTCGAAGGCCTCCTCCATGGTGCCGGGCTCGAAGGCGCGCGCACGCAGGTCCCAGTTGAGCAGTAGTCCTTCGTCGAGTTCGGTGACCTGGGCGTCCAGGAGGACCTGGGGACCCTGGGAGATGATCCAGGAGGGGTGGCCGAAGCACTCCTGGACGTCGTCGGTGAACAGGGGCCCCAGCCCGATGGCGCTGGTATAGACCACCGGTGCCAGTACCGGGGTTCCACCGTTGCGACGGGTCAGGTCACGGAGCACCTCCACTCCCCCATAAGCGCCGTGGTCGACGGCACGGTGCAGGTCGCCCTGGATGGTGCGGGCACGTTCGACGAACGTCATCGGGGCACCGGTGTCCACGCCCAGCAGCACGGAACTGCTGAAGTCGCCGATGAGCCGGTCGATCTGCGGGTGCAACGGCGCACGGTCGAACAGCGGCAGGTTGAGACTGAAAGCCGGGTCGGCGTTCCAGGCGCCGAGCACCTCGGCGAAGGCCGTGGCCAGGGCGGCGGCGGGGGTGATCCCGAAGTCACGGGACCGTCGCTCGAACGCTCGCGCCCGTTCCGGGGTGAGCCGGTGGTGCAGACGGCGGGAGCGGGTCATGGGGTCCGTGGGACGGGCCGGGGCCTCGGCGTCGGGGCGGACCGGCAGGGTGGGCGGAGACGGAATCTCCGGCAGGCGCGTCTGCCACCAGGCGCGTGCCCGTTCACGTTGTTCGCGCCCGCGCTCACGCCGGTCGACGAGGTACTCGGCGAAGTCGTACTCCAGGGGCGAAGCGTCCACTCCCAGGTAAGCGCCGCGCAGGTCCTCCAAGAGCACGCGAAGGCTGAGTGCGTCCGCGACGATCATGTCGAGATCCACGTGCAGTCGGGTGGCGCCCCCGGGGAGCAGGCTCAGGGCGATGTCCAGGACCTCGCCGGCGGCGACGTCCATGCGTCGGTGGGTGGCCTCCTCCCTGATCCGCTCCAGGGTCCGTTCGACCCCGGTCGCGGGCAGATCGCGTAGGTCGTGCACGGTGACCACGGGTTCGGCCCCGACGGGTTCGACACGTTGGTGGCCGTCGTCGTCGAATCGGGCCCTGAGCATCGGGTGGCGGTCCACCACGATCCGAAGCGCCCGCGCCAAGCGGTCGGGGTCGATCCCGGCGCCGTCGAACTCGGTGTAGAAGTGGGCGGCCACGGCGCCGAGGGGTTGGTCGTCCTGCCGGCCGATCCAGTAGGCGTGCTGCATGGTCGCCATCGGGAACGGTTCCCCCTCGGCCCGCTGTCGGGCGTTCCCCGAAGGCTCCGGTAGGTGGGCCGCGTGTGCCTGGTGGAGCAGCGCGGTCCAGGCGGCGACCGTGGGCACGGCCGAGAGGTCCGCGAAGGTGACGTCGAATCCGTTCTCCCTCCAGGCACCCGAGAGCCGGATCATCCCGAGTGAGTCGAGCCCGTGCTCGAAGAGGTCGTCGGTGTCGACGAAACCCCTGGTTCCGAGTACTTCGGCCACCTGTTCGCGAATGGCCTCGATCACCGGTCCGGCTTCTCTGGTCACTGAACCGCGCACCCCCTGTGGTCACGTTGAATCCGACAAGCAATAATGAAAACCGTTTTCATTGTCGGTATGTCCATGTATAGCACCGGCGGGAGCCCGGGGTCGACCCCGGGCCCCGCGGAATCGGGAGGGATCGATGTCACAGGACTGGCCGCGGCGACCGGAGAGGTCGGCCCGTCACTACCGCGAGCAGGGTTTCTGGGAGGACGGATCGCTGGACGACCTGCTCGAAGAACAGGCCGCCCACAGGGCGGATCATCCGGCGCTGGTCTCGGGTGGGGAGCGTCTGACCTACGCGGAGCTGAACGCGCGTGTGGACCGTCTGGCCTCGGGGTTGGCCGGACTCCCGATCCGTCGAGGCGAACGCGTCCTCGTGCAACTGCCCAACCACACCGAGTACGTGGTCACGGTCTTCGCCCTCTTCCGGATCGGGGCCGTACCGATCCTGGCCCTACCGGCGCTGGGCCCCGCGGACCTGGAATCGCTGGTGCGCATCGGTGAGGCCGGCGCCATGATCGTCGCCCCGGGTCGTGGACCGAGGGCCTCATCGACGGTCGCCGAGAAGATCGCTCTCTCCGCCCCGTCCGTACGGCACCTGGTGGTGGCCGGTGGCTCCGGGGACGGCACCGCGGTGCCGTGGGACTCGCTCCTGACCCCCTCCGAGGGACCCCGCCCCGCGTCCATCTCCTCGGAACGTTCCCCCGACGACCTGGCGCTGCTCCTGCTGTCCGGGGGCACCACCGGAACCCCCAAGCTGATCCCCAGGACCCACGCCGACTACCGCTACAACGCACGGGCTTCGGCCGAGGCGAGCGGAGTGGACGAGAACGCCGTCTACCTGGCCGTCCTTCCCGTCGCCCACAACTTCACGATGGTCTCCCCCGGCATCGTGGGCACCTTCGCGGTCGGGGGCACCGTGGTCCTCTGCCCGGACCCGAGTCCGACGACCGCGTTCGAACTGATCGAGCGCGAGCGGGTGACCATCAGCGCACTCGTCCCGGCCCTGGTCGGTCCATGGCTGGACGAGGCCCGCAGGTCGGAGCGGGACCTGGGTTCGCTGAAGGTCCTCCAAGTGGGAGGAGCACGCCTGGACGAGGCCACCGCCCGCAGTGTGGGACCGACACTGGGCTGCCGTCTACAACAGGTGTTCGGCATGGCAGAGGGTCTGAACAACTACACCGGCCTGGACGACCCCGAAGACCTGGTGTGCACCACCCAGGGCCGTCCGCTCTCCCCTGCCGACGAGGTCCTGGTGGTCGACGAACAGGGAGATCCGCTCCCCGCGGGCTCAGTCGGTGAATTGCTCACCCGGGGCCCCTACACCCTCCGGGGCTACTACCGCGCGCCGGAGCTGAACCCCTTGTGTTTCACTCCGGACGGGTTCTACCGCACCGGAGACCTCGTCACCCGGTCCGAGAACGGCGACCTCACGGTCGTGGGCCGGGTCAAGGACCAGATCAACCGGGCGGGAGAGAAGATCGCCGCGATCGAGGTCGAGGAGATTCTCATGGGCCTGCCGGGGGTACGGGCCGCCGCTGTTCTGGGCCTTCCCGATCCGGTGCTCGGTGAGCGCTCGGTGGCGCTCCTGGTCGCTCCGGGGCAGGAGGGCCCGACCAAGGAGGAGGTGCGCGCGGAGTTGTCCGAACGTGGAGTCGCGGCCTTCAAGGTGCCCGACGAGGTACGCCGGGTGGAACGGCTTCCACTCACCGGGGTGGGCAAGGTGGACAAGAAACGCCTCCGGCGGGAACTGACCGGGGCCTAGGAGAACGGACGGTGGTGGGGGCGGGGCGGTTTCCGCCCCCACCACCGGTCAGGACTGGAACGCGACGAGGGTCTCCTTGGTGGTCACCGTGACGGCGCATCGGCGAGCGGCGTAGGACAGGGCCGTCTCGTGATCGCGAGCGGAGAAGTCGGCCACCGCGTCCGCGACGACGAACGCCTCGATGTCCCGCATGAAGGCGTCACAGGCGGTCATGAGGACACCGATGTGGGCGTACACACCGCACACGACCAGCTGGTCCCGTCCCAGGGCACGCATTCGCTCCTCCAGGTCGGTACGGACGAAGGCACTGTAACGCCACTTGGTCAGGACCACCTCGTCCGGGGTCGGGGCCAGGTCCTCGACGATCCCGCTGTGCGCGGGATCGTCCCTGAGCCCTTCTCCCCACAGGTCCCGTAGCAGGCCACGCTCCTGTTCGTTCTGTGAACCGGGTTGGGCGGTGAAGATCCGGGGCACCCGGCTCGATCTGCACCGGTCGAGGAGGGCACCGATGTTGGCCAGCAGTTCCGGGACCGGTTCACTTCCCGGGGTGAAGGCGTCGAGAAAGTACCGCTGCATGTCGTGGACCAGTAGGACACAGCGCGCGGGGTCGATCTTCCAGTCCATCCGTTCGGCGGACGGAGCCCCCGGCATGGGATAGGGCTCGATGGAGGGCAGGGCGGACACAGGAGTCTCCTTCTATGTGTGAAGGCGTGGGGATCGGGGGCAGGGCAGGGCCCACACGTGGTCGGCCGCGTTGGTCGAGATCAGGCTCCGAGACCGGCTCCGCCGTCCACGCGCAGGTCGTGCAGGGTGATGTGTCGGGCCCTGGCGGAGAGGAGGAAGGCCACGGCGTCGGCGATGTCCTCGGGGGCGGCCACTCGCCCCAGGGGAACATCCACCCGGAAGTCGGTGAGGTCCGGCCCGTTCGGAGAGAGGCTCTCCCTGGAAGTGCCATCGCCCCACAACCGCCGACGCATCGGTGTTTCGGTGGAGCCGGGAGAGACCACGTTGCACCGGATCCCGTGAGGGGCCATCTCGAGGCCGAAGCACATGGTGAACTGGGTGGCGGCGGCCTTGGATGCGGCGTAGGCGGCCATGGACACCCTGGGAACCGAGGCGGCGTCGGATCCTACGGTGACGATGTTCCCGTGCCCGCGAGACACCATTCTCGAAGAGACCGCACGGCAGACGTTGAAAACCCCCAAGGCGTTGCTCGCGAAGAGTTCGTGCCAGTGCCGGGTCGGGAAGTGCGAGGTCGCCCCGTGGCGCAGGAGACCGGCGACGTTGGCGACGGCGGTGATCGGCCCGAGACCCTGCTCCACCTGGTGGACCAACCGTTCCACGGCGTCCTCGTCGCCGATGTCCACGCCGTAGTGGACCACCCGGTGGCCTTCGTGTTCGAGTTCGGCCGCCAACCGTCGGGCCGGGGACTCACGGCGGTCGACCGCGGCGACGGTGTGGCCTTCCGCCGCCAGGCTCCGCACGACGGCGGCACCGATACCTCCGGCGGCACCGGTGACCAGGGCGACACCCTCGTCGGATCCATCTGACTTTCCCGGTCTATCGGGATGAGAGGTCACAGCGCTCCCTTCACGAGCGTTCCGCGCCGCGTCCGGAGCTCCAAGACCAACGAGGGCGGGCTCACGCGATCACAGACAACGTGGACAGACACCGGTCAGTTCGAAGGTGTGGTCGACCTGAGCGAAATCACTCAGGCAGCGGATCTTCTCCACGACCGCTGCGATCTCGGCGACCTGCGCGATCTCCTCCACCTCACCGCAGACACGACAGAAGAGGTGGTAGTGGCGGACAGGTGTTCCACACCGCCGGTACAGACGCTCCCCTTCGGGCGACTGGATCGTGTCCAGCACACCCTCCTGGGACATCCGGTGGACCGTGCGGTAGATGGTGGACAGGCTCGGCGGACCCGTGGCGCAGGAGTGCGACCGATCCAGGTCCCGCAGGATCTCCCGACAGCTGCGAAAGCGGGAACTACGGTCCAGGACCTGGAGCACGGCTTCGTCGTACTTGGGTGTGTTGACCATGTCAGTCGACCGCCTGGTGTGGGGTCACCAGAGGCAAGCGGCCGAATCGGTGTCGGCATCGCCCTACGCACACGAGGAGGACTCCCGGAGACGCGACTCGATTAGATGAAAATGATTATCAGTACCGTAGCACGCGCGAGGACCGGCCCGCCCGAACCACCTCCACCCCGAACGGGCGCACCGAGCCCCCTCGAGACTGTGTAGAGTATGGAAACGATTTTCATTTCCAAGCCGGAGAAGGCACCTCGGAGAGGAGTACCCGATGCGCATCGCACTGGTCACCGGGCTGCACGCGACCGCGCGACGTCAGGCCGTGGACGACTTACTGGCCACCGTTCCGCGCTCCATCGCCGTACACCACGACCTGGACGACATCGGCGACGGCGCCGTACACCGTGTGGTGCGCGACCGCACGGGCCCCGCTGGGAGCGAGCAGGTGAACCTCGACCACGCCTGTGCCTCCTGCACCCTGCGTGAGGACCTCATCCCCTTCCTCCTGCGCACCGCGGACGCCGGCCGACACGACCTGTGCGTCGTGGAGTCCTGGGACGGAGTGGAGCCCCGGCTGACCGCCGAGAACATCGCCGCGCAGGAGAGGCTGCACCTCGTCACCGTCGCCACCGCCGTCGACATCGCCCATCTGACCGTGGACCTGGGCAGCGACCACGATCTGAGCGACCGCGAACTCGACATCGCCCAAGACGACTCCCGCACGGTCGCCGAAGTCCTCAACCGGCAGGTGGAGTACCCGAACGTGATCGTCCTGCACGGCGCGGGGTCCGACCGTCATGCGCAGACACTGCTCCAACAGCTCAACCCCGCGGCCGCGATCGTCCGTTCGGGCTCGGACCTCCAGGACTTTCTCGGCGGACGCTTCGACCCCGAGTCGACCCATACCCGGATCAACCCGGCCTGGGCCCAGTACACGGATCACGCCGAAGAGCAGGGCGTGAGTTCGGTGACCTGGTCCAGGACCCGGCCGCTACACCCCGATCGGCTCTCCGACGCGTTGGAGGAGATCGTCTCCTTGAGCCTGCGAGGCAGGGGCAGGTTCTGGCTGGCCAGTCAGCCCGACACCCTCCTGGTGTGGGACTCCCACCAGGACCTGCTCATGGTGGAGAACGGCGGCCCCTGGATGGCCGCGCTCCCCGACGCCGCCATGGACCTGGTCTCACCCGCCCGGCGTTCCTCCGCCCTCCTGGACTGGGACCCGGTGGTGGGCGATCGCCGCCAGCACCTGTCCTTCACGGGGGTCGGTATGGACAGCGGGCGCCTGTTGTCCCTGTTGGATTCGTGCCTGGTCACCGACGCCGAAGCCGACCAGGACTTCCAGAACGATCCCTTCGCCGAGTTCTCAGAAAGGTGACCATGCCCACCCGCCATCGCCGCACCCTCAAGCCACCCCGCGAACGCCGCTTCGCCAACCCGTTGGGCGACGCCGACCGCGTCGACTACAAGGACACCGCCCTTCTCCGCAAATTCATCTCGGAGAAGGGAAAGATCCGCAGCCGCCGGGTCACCCGCGTGACCGCACGCCAACAGCGCCTGATCGCCGCGGCGGTCAAGAACGCCCGCGAGATGGCCTTGCTGCCCTACCCATCCTCGACGAAACAGAGCTGACCAGGAGGAATCCAGCATGTCCCGTGTCTGCCAGGTGACCGGAAAAGCACCCGGTTTCGGTAACTCCGTCTCCCACTCGCACCGCCGCACCAAACGCCGTTTCGACCCCAACATCCAGAACAAGCGCTACTGGCTGCCCAGTGAACGGCGATTCGTCAAGTTCCGGATCAGCACCAAGGGGATGAAGGTGGTCGACGCCCGAGGCATCGAACGCGTGGTCGCCGACATTCGCGCCCGAGGAGGAAGGGTCTGATGGCCAAGAAGAGCAAGATCGCCCGCAACGAACAGCGCAAAGCGGTCGTCGCCCGCTACGCAGAGCGCCGTGCCGAGCTGAAGCGGCTCATCAAGAGCCCGCACACCGGCGAGGCCGAACGCGCCGCCGCCGTCACCGAACTGCGCCGACAGCCCCGGGACGCCAGCGCCACCAGGGTGCGCAACCGCGACTCGGTGGACGGTCGACCCCGCGGCCACCTGACCAGGTTCGGCCTGTCCCGGATTCGCTTCCGCGAGATGGCCCACCGAGGGGAGCTGCCCGGGATCACCAAGTCGAGCTGGTGACCCCGGGCGGGGACCGCCGTTCGCGATCCGACCGGCCCGCGGGTCCCGGGTGTACACCTCTCCCGGGGCCCGCGACCACGATCGTGCTCAGGAAGCGGGGTGTTCGTCCCAGTGGTCGTCGTGCCGACGGTGGAGGTGCCCATCATGTACGTAGTCCACGTGGTCCTCGTGCGGTACGGACACGTGCCCGCAGCCCTCCCCGTGCTCGTGCGGGTGGTCCTCGTGGGCGACGTGTTCCTCGGTGGAGCACTCGTCCCAGTGGTCGTCGTGGACGTGGTGCAGATGCCCGTCGTGCACGTAGTCCACATGGTCGTGGTGGGGCACGGAGACGTGACCACACCCCTCACCATGCTCGTGTGCGTGGCCCTGGTGCGTCAGATGTGCGGTCGCCATACTCTCCCCCGAATACGGTTCCTTCACGATGATCCCGAAAACAGCAATAACGTATCCATTCGCCATCCGCCCTTCAAGGGTCCGCGAAGACGGAAACAATACTTTGCCCCGACATGCACAGCGGAACGGGTTCGACGGCCAAGCAAAGCCATCACCTGCATCGATGCGATCATGACAATGGTTTCCATCGCCGCTTGAAGCGTCGAACAAGAACGGCTTTTCACCTGCCCCGGAAATCTTTTCGGAATCGGACACGGGCCCAAGGGTGTTCGATTCGGCTCACGCGAAGAGGTCGCCTTCCCCTTGCCGATGACCAGAGGCGGGACGGTGACAGCGATCGCCTCCCCTCCCCTCCCCTCCCGGCCCCTGCCCGCTCGACGTGACCAGGGAACCGGGGTGGCGGAAACGACCCACCGACCAAGAGTCCCTTCCAACCGTTGTCCACCGACACCCATCGATGGGAAGACCGAGCAACCGCTCTCGTCCACTTCCCAGGTACGACCAAGGAGACGAACGTTGCCCGAACACGACGATCCCTACGACCACTCCGGTCAGTTCATCGACCCGATGATCACCGGGTGGTGGGAACACCACGGCACGACGGTCGCCGACGCCCTGCGAGACCTTCCCACAGACGCAGGACCCGTGGTCGACGCGGGTGCCGGCGGCGGCCTGGGAACACGGCTCATCGCCCGCACCCTTCCCCGAGCACACGTCCTCGCGATCGAGCCGTCGCTTCCCTTGCGCTCGGTCCTGCTGTCACGGGTGTTCGAGGACCCGCACCTACGTCCGCGAGTGACCGTGGACGGCGACGATCTACTCTCGGCCCGGCTGCCGAACCGGCTCGGCGGAGTGGTGGCGGCCAACCTCATCGGCCACTTCAGCCCGCACGAGCGGGATCGGCTCTGGGAAGACCTGGTGGCCCGCCTGACTCCGGGAGCGTTCGTCCTGCTCAACCTGCCCGCACCGGTCGAGCCGGAACGTGTCGGGCGCACCAGGATGGCCGAACTCCACATCGGAGGGCGGCACTACGTCGGCTGGGCCGAGGCGGAGCCGATCGGTACGGAACAGCTCTCCTGGAACATGACCTACGAGGTCTACGAAGGCGACCGGCTCATCAGTCGCGACGAGATCCACTACGCCTGGTGGACGCTCTCCGAACAGGCGCTCCATGCCGAAGCCACCCCGCATGGTCTGCTCGTGGTCCCCCACGGTCCGGCGGAGGCGGGCCTGTTCAAGGTTCTTCGCGAAGAGAATCATCGGATGTGAGGCCGCCGTTCGGTGGCTCGGCACTCCCCCGTGCGGCACCACCCGTACCAGGGGTCAGGGGCGGGGATAGAGGGGGCGTGGCACGGTCACCCGTGACCAGTCGGTGTCCGAGCCCAAGTAGAACTCCGGATAGGTCGGCTGGTTGTAGGTGGTCTGCTGCGAGGCGATCCCGACCCGGTACCCGGGATCGTGCATGAGTGTGTGCAGCATGTGTTCGGTCTCCTCGGTGGAGGTGTACACGCGCAGCGCCGATCCGTCCTCGGTGCGCAGGACGAGTTCCTCCCGCCAGTCGCCGAGCACGTCGGCGACCAGGGACGGGTTGCCCTTGGTCCCGTTGTTGGTCGAGGTGCCCTCCGCGTTCAGCAGCGTGCCACGGTCCCAGTCCTCGATCGTGGGGGACTCCGCCTCGCCGTCGACCTCGGCGCCCTCGATGATCTGGGTGGTCATGTCACCCGCCCAGCGGATACTCATGTCGGTGCCGGGGACCTGCTCGCCCAGCCGCTCGCCGTCGGCCGACCACAGGCCACCATCGCCATCCTCACCCGGGGGCATCGACGACCACACCTCGTGACCGGGACTACCGGGGTCGACGTCGCCGACCATGCCGCGGCCGGTGTCGCGCCCGGAATAGGAGCCGAACAGCACCTCGCCGGTGTCGGCGTCGCGCATGGCCTGACCGTAGGGCGCCATGGTGGCGCCCTCGTGGACGGTCCAGATCCGCACGTCACCATCGGGGGTGAACCGGCCGGTGTGCATGGCATCGCCGTGGCCGAGTTTGACGTACTCACCCGGAGATCCGCTTCCGGGCGGCAGGGTGTCGTGGGAGGAGTAACGCAAAGCGCCGTCCGGGTTCAGGGTGGCGGCCCCATAGACGATCTCCTGGCGGTGATCGCCGTCCACGTCGGCCACGCTCAGGGAGTGGAAACCCTGCCCGGCCAGGGTGCCCAGTCGGGGGTCGGTGCCCACGCCTTCGTGCGGGGCGGCGTCGAAGGGGTTGTCCATGGGCACGTGCCCGCTGTCGGCCACCCAGCGTTCCCGGATCCGTTCACCATCGAAATCGTGGGCCACGATCACCGATCGCGTGTAATAGCCGCGAGCGAAGATCGCGGAGGGGGTGCGACCGTCCAGATAGGCGACGCCGGCCAGGAAACGGTCCACCCGGTTGCCTGGTTCGATGCGACTCATGGCGTAGTCGCCCCACAGGAGGCCGTCGTCCCCGCGGCCTGGCTCGTAGGGGACGGTGTCCAACTCTTGGCCGCTGAGACCGTCGAACACGGTGAGGTACTCGGGCCCGTCCACGATGAACCCCTCGAACTCGCGCAACCGGTTGTTCTCGCTGCGCCCCGGCGCGTAGACGTCCATGAAGTGGTCGGTCAAGGCCTCCGCGTCGGCGCGTGAGAGCGGGTAGTCGTACTCGGGGACGATCCCGAAGGCCTTCTCCAGGGTGACGGGCCAGTCGCCCGCCACCACCTCGGGGTGTTCGTGCCAACCGAGGAACAGGTCGACGACGTGGTCGTAGTAGTCCTCGGCGCTCATGCGGTGGTCGTCCTCGTGGGTGACGCCCGCCGCGACGTCCTCGTCCGGCAGGGTGATGTGGTCTTCCTCGACTACCTCCCCGTCCGGCCCGTAGGTGGTGCTCTTCGTTCCGGGCGCGGTTTTGAACATCAGTTCGGCGCGGCCGTCGCCGTCGAGGTCGTAGACCAGGAACTGGGTGTAGTGGGCACCGGAGCGGATGTTCACGCCCAGGTCGATCCGGTTCAGCAGGGCGCCGTCGAGCGTGTAGGTGTCGATGAGGGTGTTACCGGTGTAGCCCGGCTGGGAGACGTCCTTGGAATCGGTGGGGTCCCACTTGACCACGAACTCGTACTGTCCGTCGCCGTCCACGTCACCTACGGAGACGTCGTTGGCGGTGTGGGTGTACTCGTCTCCGGCGGGGGTGGTGCCGCCCTCGGGTTGTTCGAGGGGGATGTCGAGGTGGCCGTCGACCCAGGCGGCGACGGCTTTGGAGGCATCCTGTTCTCGGCCACGGACCACCGCGGCGACCCGGTACTCGGAGTCGGTGGATCCTTCGACGTCCAACAGGTTCGTGCCGTCGGCGACGGTCGCGATCGGCTCCCCGTCCCGGTAGACGCGGAAGTCGGGGCCGGTCAGTCCCGTGTCCGAGTGTCCGGTGACCTCGTGGGCGAGCAGCCGCCATCCCAGGTGGACGCCTTCGTCGGTGTCGACGGCGACCAGTCCACGGTCGAGCCGCTCGAGTTCCATCAGATGTCGGGGGCCGATGTCCGTGTGGGTCTTTGGTGCGGCCGCGGCGAAGCCGGGGATGAGGAGCAGTGCGGCGGCGGTGAGTGCGGTCAACCGAAAAGGGATGTGCACGGGGGTACCGGGGGACAAGGTTCCACCTCCTGGTGCGAAGGGGAACAAATTGACACTGAAAGCGCTTTCCGTCAAGAGGTCCGAAACCCGCGCCCTTCTTCCCGAAGACATCCGAGAGAACGGGTGCGCACCCGTGGGGGTCCGGTGTGAAGCGGGGTGAGGCCGGTGGGCCGAGGCGATGCGGCCCACCGCGCCGATCACAGGTTCTTGCTCTGCGCGTCCCACTCGGGGTCGACGCACAGACCACATTCCTCGCCCACGAACATGCCCGCGGCCTCGGTGTCGTCCTTGAGTTGCCAGCGCAACCACGCGCTACCGACCCGCCCGTACTCGCCGCCGTCGGGTTCGGGGAAGGTCCCGTAGTGCCCCACGTCGAGGTGGCCCATGAACGCGGGCAACCCCTCCGGAAGATCGCGCCAGTCGTTGAGCGCGTTGTCGTAGGCGATGTCGCTCGGCCCGCCGGTGAAGTAGGCGATCGGGGCGTGCAGGTGGTCGAGGCGGCCCGGGTCCCTATCACTGAACATGCCGCTGTTCCAGATCACCGTGGTCGTGATGCGAGGGTCGTCGGCGACGTCGTAGGTCTCCAGCCCACCGCACGACTGCCCCATGACGGCGATCCGTTCGGTGTCCACGTGTCCGCGGTACTCGCTCAACAGCCGGGTGTTCTCATCGACCGCCCAGTCCACGGACTCGATGAGCATCTCCGCGTCGGTGCTGCCCGAACCGTCCGGGCGACCGTTGGCGATGACCAGGAAACCGTGTGAGGCGAACTCGGTGAGGATGTTCTCGAACCACGTCCCATCGGCGCGGCAGGCGCCGTTGCCCCAGGCCACGATCGGCAGGGGCTCGTCCTCGGGCAGGTCCAGGGGTCGATAGACGGTGTGGGCGGGCAGGCGACGATCGGTGACGTATCCGGCCTCATGGGGACCGCTACCACCGGCGACCTCCACGACGTCGGCGGAGGCCGCGGCCCCCGAGGGGACCCCGACCAGGGCGGCGGCCAGGAGCGTCCCGGTCAGGAGTGCGGCGGATCTTCGGGCGGGGGTCGATGTTCCCATCGCTGTCTCCCTTGGATGGAGGAGAACACCGGCCATCCGGTGTTCAGGGAGTGAATATCCGCGCCGCGCACCAGGGCGTCAACGGGGCCTGTCGACGAACGGGTGGGATCACCGATCCCCGACCCCCGCACCGCGAACAGATCGCGGTGTTCCACCGATGCGCGCCCCGAGCCCGAGGCAGAGAGTGAGACGGAGAACATCCGACCGACAAGGGAGACCCGCGTGGACGACAGCCCCCTGCGCATCTACGACTTCATGGCCTGCGACGTCTTCTGGGACTTCGACGGAACACCGTTTCCCGCGGAGCAGCACAAGTTCCTCGTCTCCTTCCATCCCACCCCGGGGGTCCCCACCCCGGAACTGATTCGATCCATCACCGCGCGCGGCCCGGACGGGTACCGGGTGGAGTTCGCCGACCAGGAGTTCACCCCCGCCAACACCAATGGCCACATCTATGACCACGCCCTCGACCACTACTGGTACATGGTCAACCTCCCCACCGGTTTCCTGCCCGGGGGCGTGTACTCCATCGAGGTGTCGGGGGTCGACGGTGAGGTCCGGACCCGTTCGCGTCACCACGACATCGCGGCCTCGCGGCGCCTGGTGGAGTTCTACACCTCGCACCGGAGCGAGCTCGCGGAGTCCTTCGCTCCCTCGGGCCGAACCCGGTTGGGGACGGTACCGGCCGACGATGAGCTGGAGTGTTCCTGGTCGACCTTGAAGGACCTGGGCGGACCCGACGCCCACTACATCTTCCGTCTGTCCACCGGGGGGTCGGCCAAGGAATTCGACACCCAGAACCTCACCTGGTGGGACAACATCTTCGTCGAGCGCATGCGCGGGCACACCGACGCCGGCCTGAACCGTTCCTCTGTGCGGGTGGGCGCCGACCTGGCGGCCGACACCCCCTACGCCTACTTCGTGGAGGCCACCGACTCCAACGTGCAGAGCGAGACCAACATCTGTCTCTTCCAACCGCACCAGTACTTCCACACCCCGGCTCGGGCCGCGGCCGGCACCGGGGCCTGAGTCGAAGCCCCGCAGGGGTCGGAGAGATCGCTCGACGGTGGGGCGCACGTTCGAGGCGCGCCCGTGCACCGGGCCACGGACCGGGCCCGGTGCACGGGGGGCACGACGGCCGGCGTCCGTCGCGCCCCCGGTCTCAACCGCTGACGTTGAGGTCGGAACTTCCGCTGCTCTGGTAACCCTCGGTGGCCAGGATCATGTAGTGCACGAAGTCACCCAGTTGCATGCCCGCGGCGTTCCAGGCGTCGAAGTGGTTTCCGGTGGTGATGGTCCCGCCCGTACGGGTCGACTGACGCACGCTCCAGAACTGCGGGAACGTATCGCTGTCGCCCTCCACCGACGGGGCGTCATAGCGCATCGTGTGGTAGAGGTCGTAGCTTCCGCCGTCGCTGTTCACCGTGCCGCGGAAGTCACCCTCGGGCCGGTAGGTGCCGAAGTTCTCGACGACGTAGTACTCCACGAGCGGGTTCGAGGTCCACCCGTACAGGCACAGGTAGCCGTTGCCGGACGGGTTGAAGCTCCCCGAGTAGTCGACGTTCCTTCGGCCTCCGGTGCTCCAGCCCTTGCCGCACACGAAGTTGCCGGTATCGCTCCACTGGGTGCTGTAGGAGCCCCCGGCGCCCAGGGTCATGGAGACCGAACCGCCACCGTCGGTCCAGAACGAGTAGAAGTACCCGTCGTGGGTGCCGGTCTGGTTCTCGGTGATGGTCTGGGCATGCGCGGTGCCGGGCAGCAGCAGCGGGGGCACCGCCACGGCCAGGGCGCCGGCTCCGGTGAGTCCGATGAATTTCCTGCGGTCGAACGTGGGGTGGGGGGTGTCGTTCATGGTCGTCTTCCTCCTGGTGGGCCAGGCGGCGCGGCACGGAAGGACCCTTGGTGACCAGGGACGCGTCACCGTGTGTCGGCGCCGTGCGGCGCAGCGGGGTCGGCTTTTCGCCGTGCCATGAAGTATCTGTTCCACACGTACGCTCGTCAACAATTTCCGGAATATTTCGGAAACATTAACGGCTATTCAGTTGCCATCTTGCCTGGTCAGTCACCTTTCTTACGACTCTAGCCTCAGATAACCTTGGAACCCGGTTCCTCCGCATCTGCCGGGATCAACTAGGTTTCCGAAACTTTTCGGACACTTTCGAGCAGTGAGCGTCCGCCCCACCCCCTGAGGCTCGGAAGGGATCCCCACAACGGCCGGCGAGCTCCGGCCCGATCGGCTTCGTAGGACCTTGCTCGGTGAACGAACGCGAGTCGATGTTCTCCTGAGGGTTTCGGGCCTCGCGGTCGCCCAAGGACACGTTCGGGAATCAAGGCGCGAGCCCCGAGGCCGGGTCGGCCAGAGCACTGTCTCACTCGAAGCCGCGGAGCGCAGATCGGCGATCTTCTGGTATTCGGGGTCGGCGACCATGCGACCGAACGTTTCTCGATCGGGATAACGCACCGGCAGGACCGCGCCCCACCCGCGCACGTCTTCAGCGATCAAGGGGCGCGAACACGTCGCCGGCATAGAGCGGTTCGGCTCCGTATTTCCGCGAAAAAGGGCCGCTCGTCGTGAGTCCCCTTCGCAGGAGGAGCGACCTTCTGGGGGTGAGGCGCGGCAGGTCGAGCATGACAACGGGATCCTCCCCGCCCCGCACCGACATGTCCGCGGGGGCCGACCCGGAGGGGCCGACGGCCATGGGCCACTCCTTGTGCGGTCGTTGGACGCACCGAGCGTGAGCGGTGATGCCCACCATGGAAACCGACTGGTCGGTATGTAACGCCGACACGCTCGAACGCCCACCAGGGACACACGCCCATCGAGCACCTCACCCCTCGCCGCGAGTCACACCACCCCGAACGCGGGAAGCCGGTCAGAAGCGGCGTTCCCACAGCTCACAGCGCACGCCGAAGGTCCCGAAATGCAGTGCATTCTGCCACAGAAGATCACGTGGAAATAACAGAACGATATCGCCAAATCACTCCCCCCGTGACCCACTTCAGACTTATACGACACCCGAAAATCACCCGACTTGCACCTTTTGCTATAGTCCGTCTGTTGGTCCCAACCGCCCCATGCGTCCCACACGGATCACGCGACATCGGGCGGCGGACAAACGGCCACCTTCCCCGCCGATCCGCAATCGGCGGGCCCACGCGACGACGAAACCACGGCCGGATGCCCAGCGCACAGCGTCGTGCGCACGGGCCGAAGCTCCATGGTCGTTGCGTGCCACAAAAACCGACGGGTGATCCGGCGCCCGTCCTCAGAAAGGAAATGAATGAGCTCGGAGGAAATGGCGGCCCAGCAACTGAGTGGCCCCGTCACCATTTTTCTCATCGCACTTTTCTTCGGTGGAACGCTGTTCATGTCGATCATGATCAGCAAGAAGAAGGAAAATGCCGATGGTTACATGAATGCCGGGCATAACATCGGTTTCGGCATCGCAGCCACCTCCATGACCGCGACATGGATCTGGGCGTCCTCCATGTACGCCTCGGCCACGGCGGGTTACACCTACGGCATCTCCGGCCCCATCCACTACGGACTGTGGGGCGCGTTGATGATCCTGTTCATCTACCCCTTCGGGCGACGCATCCGTGCGGTCGCCCCTCGCGCGCACACTCTCGCCGAGGTCATGTACGCCCGCCATGGACGTTCCAGTCAGTTGATGCTCGCCGGCTCCAACGTTCTGGGCAGCGTCATCTCACTGACCTCCAACTTCATCGCCGGTGGTGCGCTGGTCGCGATGCTTTCGCCCTTCAGCTTCACCCAGGGCATCGTGGTGATGGCGGCCGGTGTCCTGCTCTACACCTTGTGGTCCGGCTTCCGCGCCTCGGTACTCACCGACTTCGCCCAGGCGATGGCGATGCTGGGCGCCGTGGTCGTCATCATCCCGGTCGTCTTCTACGCCGCCGGCGGCCCCGGCATGTTCGAGACCGGGGCGCAGAACCTGACCCCCCAGCAGTCGAACTTCTTCTCCTCGGACGCCTTCCTGAATCAGGGCGCGCCCTACATCGCCGCCGTCCTGGCCTACGCGATCGGCAACCAGACCATCGCCCAGCGCCTCTTCGCGGTACGAGAAGACCTCATCAAGCCCACCTTCATCACCGCCACCATCGGTTACGGCGCCACCGTCATCGGCATCGGCATGCTCGGTGTGATGGCCCTCTACCTGGGCCTGGAACCGATGAACGGGGACGTCAACAACCTCATTCCCCAGATGGCGACCACCTTCCTGGGCCCGATCCTGCTGTGCGTCTTCTTCATCATGATCATCGGCGCGCTGGCCTCCACGGCCGACTCCGACCTGGCCGCGCTCTCGTCGATCATGATGGCCGACGTCTACGGTCAAAACGTCGCCGGGCGCAAGAAGGCCGACCCGAAGACGATGCTGCTGATCGGCCGCGTCACCATGATCGTCGCCACCGCCGCGGCCCTGTATTTCGCCAGCGGTCAGATGAGCATCCTCGACCTGCTCGTGTTCGTCGGCGCCCTGTGGGGTGCACTGGTCTTCCCGGTCATCGCCTCTTTCTACTGGGGCAAGGTCACCAACGTGGCCTTCACCGTGTCCACCCTGGCGGCCGTGGCGATCTTCATCCCCGTCCGCTTCGAGATGCTGCCGATGGACACCCCGGTCGGTCTCGTCGTGGACGTGCTGTCGGTCGTCGGTGTCGGCGTGGTCCTGGGCCTGATGTCCTTCGGCTTCTTCGGGCTCAAGCCCGCGCTGTGGATCGGTTCGATCGCCGCGCTCATCACCGCACCGTTCGGGATCGGGTTCCTGCACGACTACCACGTGCTCAGTGGGTCGCTCGTCGCCTACGCGGTGAGCACGTTGGTCTGCTACCTCATGAGCTTCCGCAACAAGGAGTCCTTCGACTTCGCCCTGATCAAGAAGCGCATCGGTTCGTTCGACAGCGAGGAGGAGCCCGAGAAGGCCCTCGACGACAACGCTCCGAAGCACTGACCAAGAGAGCAAGAGAGGAACCCCATGTCGACCCTGCTGTTGACCGGCTACGTGCTCATCTGGCCCATCATCGTGGCCTTCGTTTTCTACTTCCTCGCGCGCGGCTTCTTGAAGGACTGGAGCCGAGCACGTAAGGACGGTCGTCCGATCATCTGATCCTTCCGACCGTCCCGGCCGGGTACCGATCCCCAGGACTCGGTACCCGGCCCCTTGAGTCGAATTCCCCGAGGGGAGAAGGCACCGGCCACGTGCACGCATATCCAGGTGAGCGCTCCGGCCGATGCCCACCTCGGTGCCATGGACAGCGCCTCTTCGACCGTGAGGGTCCCCGCCGTCCACGCCGCCGCGCCGTTCCCGGGCCCGGTGGCCGAAGTGGAACGGGCTCGCGCGCTCATCCGCGAGGCCGACCCAACGGCGAGCGTCTGGTCGCCTTCTCCCAGACCCACCTTCCCGATCACCCGTACCGGGTCTGGTTCCGCACCCCGGCATCCTGTACAACACTCAAGCCCATGACTCCCCGGCAAGGGGTCGCCCGGAATTCTTCGGATCGGGCCTGTGGACAACCCCATCCGGGCCCCTGTCGCGGCGCACACTGGAATCATGCTCTCCACCAGCGCGCACACCCTGTTGCGTTCCCTCTTCCAAGACCTGTCCGGTGACCGTCACATCCTCAACCTGAGTTTCCGATACGTCATGTCCACCGCCGTCGACCGGTGGGCGGATCACTTCGAAGTGGAACACCCGGTGGTGATCGAGCGCCTGCACATGGCTCTGACCGGGCAGACCCCGGCCGCCCTGATCGTGCGCACCTTCACCGACCGTGTCCACGAGACCCGTCCCGATGGCACGATCATCCCCCTCAAGCTGGTCCGCGGATGGCGGGTGGAGTACCGCCGACTGGTCCCCTTGGACGAGGCCCAGATGTTCAACGCCCACTGCATTGACGCCGCGTCCGGGGAACCCGTGCCGCCCGAGGCCGGGGTGGAGTACGTGAGCGCCCCCGAAGTGGACCTGTCCGCCCTGGAACGGTCGTGAAGTCGCCGCTCAGGGCGTGTGAGCCACGCCTCGTACCTGTCGACCTCGGGTGGGAGCCCGAACCCCGTCTCTTCGTCGCGCCACCGGCTCACCGGGCCCCGCTTCCACGAGCTCCAGGCCTTCGAAGAAGGCCGCGCTCTCCTCCGATGAGCACTGGAGGTAGGGGGCTCCCCCGCTCTGGTCGTACTGTTCGTGCGCCTCCGAGTTGGCCGTACCGAGTACGTTGGTGCCATCGTTGATCGTCGAGAAGCTCCCTGATGGCAGCGAGTCCAGCAGCCGAAGGACCAGGTCCCGGGCCTGGCCATGATCGGTGAGGTGTCCCAGGGTCCTCATGAACATCAGGGCGATCGGGCGGTCCAGGTCCGATGTCCGGACCGCCGATTCCAGGATCCGCTCCGGTTCGCGCACCGACTCGCCCGTTCATCGATGGGCACAGCGGTGGCAGCGGCGTGTTCACGGTTCGTTACCGCGGACTGGCTAGGTTCGCCGTGTTCACGCCCCCACCCGGAAAGCAGCCCGACCATGTCGGTCACCCGCCGTTCGAAGGCCCACCGTCCCCTCGCCCTGCTCGCCCTCGGCGCGCTCAACGTGGTGCCCGCGGTGGCCCTGCCCTCCACCGCCTGGGCCCAGACCTCTCCCGAACGTGTCCTGCTCTCCCCCACCGCCGACCCCGCCACCTCCCAGCACGTGACCTGGCGAACCGAGAACCTGGACGAGGGAGCACACCTGGAGCTCATTCCGGTGCGCGGCGCGTCCTCGACCTCGCTCCTGCCCGCCGAACCCACCGGGCGGACCGCGGACCGTCAGTACTATCGGGTCACCCTCACCGACTTGACCCCCGACACCGAGTACCGCTACCGCGTCGTCCCCGGTGAGGGCGCGGCCGGGCGTTGGCAGAGCTTCACCACCGCCGACGGTGACGCGGTGCCCTTCGACTTCCTCTACTTCGGCGACATCCAGAACGACATCTCCGCCGGGGCCGCGCCCGTGGTCCGGGCCGCCCTGACCGCCGAGCCCGAAGCCCGACTCGCCGTGCACGCGGGCGATCTGATCGACCACGCCGAGAACGACTCGCAGTGGGGCGAGTGGTACGAAGCCTTCGGGGCCGAGGGCACCGGCGGCATCAACCACGTGACCACGCCCGGAAACCACGAGTACTCCTCCAACGCACTCAGCGGCCACTGGAATCCGCAGTTCCCCGGCGCAGGCAACGGTCCCGCGGAGGGTGTGGACCTGAACGAGACGGTTCACCACACCGATTACCAGGGTGTGCGGTTCATCAGCCTGAACTCCAACTACCGTGACGCCGACGTCGACGACGTCGACGCGTGGTTGGAGTCGCAGACCGAGTGGCTGGTCCAGGTTCTGGAGGACGACCCGAACGAGTGGACCATCGTCACCTTCCACCATCCGTTGTTCTCCAACAGCCCCGGCCGGGACAACGAGCCGCTGCGCCGGGCATGGTTGGAGGTATTGGAGGAGTACGACGTGGACCTGGTCCTACAAGGCCACGACCACTCCTACAGTCGCGGCAACCTGGTGGAGAACCGCACCGAGGACCCCGACATGCACACCGGGCCGGTCTACGTGGTCGCGGTGACCGGCCCCAAGATGTACGAGGCCGACGACGTGAACTGGACCTCCAACGGCGCCGAGGCGCGGGTTCAGGTGAGCCACACCCAGACCTTCCAGTCGGTCTCGGTGGACGGCTCCACCCTGGAGTACGTGTCCACCACCGCAGCCGGTGAGGTCGTGGACGCCTTCACCATCGACAAGGGCGAGGGCGGCAAATCGGTCACCGACGACCGTTGACCCGTCGGTGTCCATGATGTGCGCCGCGTGCCCGGTCCGTGTGGGTGCGTCGAGGGGCGGTCTTCGTTCGCGACGCGCCCGCCCGGACCTGGTCGGTCCCGTGCGCCGGTGGCCTCGGGCCGGGGCCGACGATCCCGGCCCGAGGTTCGTCAACCGACCAGGGCCCGCCAGGTGATGGGGCCGGCCTGGCCGTCGGAGACCAGACGGTTGGCGCTTTGGAAGTTGCTCACCGCGGTGTGCATCACGGGCCCGAAGTTGCCGTCGACCTCGACCCCGGCGCTTCGCTTGTTCATCACCGTTTGCAGGGCGCGCACGTGCGAGCCGTCGGCCACACCCTCCTCCAGCTCGTAGATCAGGTGCGGCCAGGTCAGGGGGCCGACCTGGCCGTCGTCCACCAGACCTTGGTCGCGTTGGAAAGCCTTGATCTCGGCCACGGAGACGGGCCCGTGGTAGCCGTCGACCTCCAGTGAGCTTCCGCGCTGGTTCATCAGGTGCTGGATGGCGCGGACGCGGGATCCGTTGGATTCGGGGTCGATGCTGGACCACCCTCCGCCCAGGTCGACTCCGCGCGCGGACATGAACGGGACGGGGTCGGTGTGCGATCCCAGTGACCCGTTGTGGGTTTCGAAGTGCAGGTGGGGTCCGGTGACGTTGCCGGTGGCGCCCATGTCCGCGATGCGTTGCCCGGTCGAGACCGAGGCGTTCAGGGCGACGCGGTAGGCGCTCAGGTGGCCGTAGTAGGTGTAGACACCGCCTCCGTGGTCGAGGACGAGCGCCTCACCGGTGCGTCCGGGTAGGCCACCGCCCCAGGATCGGCGGACGACGGTGCCCGCGGCGGCCGCGTAGACGGCCGTTCCGGTGGAGTTGGTGACGTCCTGGCCCGCGTGGGGGCCGCCGCCGCGTGGGGCGCCGTAGTGCCCCCCGTTGGGGAAGTATCCGAGTGCGGGGTTGCACCAGGCGCCGTTCATGGCCGAGGCCGCGTGGGCCGTGGCGCCGCCGAGGCCGGCCACGGCGACGGTCGCGCCCAGTCCGAGCCCGATGAGCGCGCGTCGGGACCATGGAGTAGGGGATGGGTCGGTACCGCTCGGAGCGGGGGTGGGGGCCGAGCAGGAACCGCACATATGGTCTCCACAAAGATTAGTTTCGCGTGTAGCATCTTCGGCGTTGGTTTCCTACACACGAGGGAGAGTAGAGGCTTCGGACCCGCTTGAACAGGGGGTCACCGCTCCTTTCCTCCGACCCACCGCCCTTGTCCTGGCCGGTCCCCGCGCGCCCCACCAAGGGCCGTCTCTCCCGAGACCGATACGACACCGGCGCCCCGCCGCGTGACACCCCCCATCACCCCCGCAGGAGTCACGGTGAACCAGCACCACCCCAGCCGTAGAAACGCTTTCAAGACCATCGGCGGCATCTCCCTCGGCCTGGCCGCCGCCTCCGGCGGATTCCTCGCCACGACCACTTCGGCCCGCGCGGACACCGTATCCGCCGCCGGGCTGAACGTCGTGGAGAGCGACGAGTCCGACCCCCGCATGTGGTATTACCGCTTCGAGACCCCCGAGATCGGTTGGAACCCCGCCGTCAACGTCCTACTCCCCGAGGGCTACCGGGACGACGGCCGAACCTACCCGGTCCTGTACCTGCTGCACGGCGGCGGAGTCGGCCAGGACTTCATCAGTTGGGATCGCAGCGGAATCCGGGACCTGTCCGCGGGCAGGCCCATCATCATCGTGATGCCCGACGGTGGACCGTGCGGGTGGTACAGCAACCCGGTCGGCTCCAACGTCGGCCCGCGCAACTGGGAGACGTTCCACATGGAGCAGGTCATCCCATGGATCGACGCCAACTTCCGGACCTTCGCCGATCCCGAGGGGCGCGGGGTGTCGGGCTTCTCCATGGGCGGCTTCGGAGCGCTCAAGTACACGGCCAAGTACTACGGCCATTTCGCCTCGGTGAGCTCGCACTCGGGCCCGGCCAGCATGCGCCGCGACCTCGGGGCGGTCACCCACTGGGCGAACGTCACCTCGGCCGCGGTCGAACTCGGCGGTGGCACGGTCTACGGCGTGCCCTGGAACGAGGCCCGGGTCAGTGCGGACAACGCCGTGGAGAACATCGAGAGCTACCGGGGCAAGCGCGTCTTCCTGGCCGCGGGGTCCAGCCCCGATCCCGTCAACTGGTTCGACCAGATCACCGAGAACGAAGTGCGCCTCGGCCAGCGTGAGTTCCGCGCCGCACTCGACGAGGCGGGCATCGCCTACGAGGCGCACGAGCCCGACGGCGGCCACTTCATCCGGCCCGACCTCGTCCAACGCGACCTCGACGGCACGATCGAACGGCTGCGCTCGGCCGGGTAGCCGACCACCGGGAACCGACGAAGTGACGCCCGGGGCGGGCCGCCACGGCCCGCCCCGGGGTCGGCTCCGGATGACCCTTGGCCCTTACCCTCTTCGGGGCCCTGCCGTCGGTCCGGGACGTAGGACCCCGGCGAGCATGATGACCAGTACTCCGGCGACCGGGACGACCATCAGCCCGATCCTCAGTTCCGTGGCCTCGGCGATGAAGCCGACCAGTGGAGGGCACAGCAGAAAACCCAGGCGCATCAGCCAGGAGACCACCGTGAGTCCGGTCCCCGGGCGCAGGCCGGGGAGTTCATCGGCCTCGTTCAGGGCGGCGGGGACGAGCGTGGCCACGCCCAGACCGGCCAGACAAAAGCCCAGGACGGTTCCGGGGACCGTGGGGAAGAGCAGCGCCGAACCCATGCCCACGGCGGTGACCGACCCGCCGACCCGCGCCACGGAGCGCTGCCCGAAGCGGTCCACGAGCCGATCACCGAAGACCCGACCCAGGAACTGTCCGGCGACCAGGGCGACGTACCCCGCCGCGGCCAGGGCCGCCGGCACGCCGAGCGGACCGGAAAGGTAGAGCGCGGCCCAGGTGTTCCCGGCGTCCTCCACGCCCGTTCCGGCGACCGCGATCAGGACCAGGGCGACCACCACCAACACGGTTCCCCTCCCTGCTCCCGTGGGCGGAACCGCCTCGCTCCTCGCCGTCTCGGGGATCGGCCGACGCTCGGCGCGTTCCTCCCGGCCGGGAAGACAGAACCACAGCGCGGTGACCGCGACGATGGCCGAGAGTGCCGTGGACAGGCCCAGGTGCACACCGGCCGACAGCCCCAACGCGATGGCTCCCGCGGCCACCGATCCACCCAGGATGGCGCCGACGGACCACACCGCGTGGAAGGCGTTGATGATCGACCTGCCGTAGCGGCGCTGCACACGCATGCCGTGAACGTGCATGGCCACGTCGGTGACCGCGTCCATGGCCCCTGCGAAGAACAGTCCCGCCACGAAGACGGCGGTGGAGGGCGCCAGACCGGCCGTGATCGACCCGAACCCGGTGAGGACGGTGCCCGCCACGGCCACGTTCGCCGACCCGAACCGCCGTACCAGTACCGCGGCGGCCAGACCGGCCAGGAACGCCCCCCAGGGGGAAGGCCGCCACGGCCACGCCGTAGACGGCGTTGTCGATACCGATGTCAGCCTTGATCTCGGGAAACCGGGGGACGAGGTTGGCGAACAGGGCACCGTTGGTCAAGAACAGGGCGGCGCCCGCGATCCGTGCCCTCCGGTCGACGCGGGCGACCCGATCCCATGTGTCGACGCTCACGGGTTCGAACCTATCCGCAGTCCGCCCTCGCCGGTGAAGCGAGGGCGGACGGGGACACGGCCGGTTGGGACCAACGGTCAGGTCAGCGCGGCGACCACTGCCTCCCCTCCGTCCCACCTGGCACGCAGCCGCCACCTTCCTCGGGGCTCGGACTCCAGCACGTGCGGGACCAGGACCCGATCGCCGGATTCACCGACCTCGGGTTCCTCACCGGCTTCCCTGGTGATCAGCACTTTCTGTGGACGTCGCCCCACCGAACGGCCGTCCTTCCAGACCTCCAGTTCCGCCTGTTCCTGCTCGCCGTTCAGCGCCCGCCGGAAACAGTCGAGCGCCACCTCGTCGGCGGTGCCGTCGTAGACCCAGCGCGCCCCCAGGACGGAGTGTTCCAGGGTTCCCACGAGGTACTCCTCGTGATCGGGCAGGGGCGCACCCCGGTAGGTCAGTGGGAGGTGGTGCAGGTGGCCGGCGCGCCGCAGCAGGAACACCTCCACCCCGACCTCTCCCTTCGGATCGTCGAACCGGTAGGTACCCAGAACCTCGTCGGGCCCCTCTCCCGTCCACGGTCTACCATCCAGCCAGGAACCGATCAGGGTCGGTTTGTCCGGTGTCAGAGTCGCGTCGTAGATGATCGCCATGGTCCCAGTATCCGCCCGAGACGGTCCGGCCGCACCCTCCGGTGCGCCGCTTCCTCTGGAAGGTTCAGAGCGTCATCGCCGTGGGGAAGTCCTCGGGACGTATGGCGGCGTCGGTACCGCCGTCGACGTAGAGGACCGACCCGGTGGTGAAACGGGCCTCGGGGCGCAGGAACTGGTGCACCCAGAACGCGACCTCCTCGGGGCGACCGAACTCGCCCAGCGGCATAGGGGTGTTGAAGGAGTCCGGGTCAGGGGCGGTGCCGGTCGAACCGATCATGAGCGGGGTGAGCACCGCGCCGGGCGCGATCGCGTTGAGGAGCACGCCTTCGCGACCCCACCTGGGGGTGACCGCGGTGCGGCGCACCCATCGGGCGAGCGCGAACTTGGAGGTGGCGTAGGCGCTGATGGAAGGGGCGAACGCCCGGACCTTGTCGGGTACGTCCTCTTGCGTTCGGACCGCGTGCCCGCGGGCGGCCTCCTCCTCACCGGCCAAGGCCAGGTCCACCAGGGTCTGGTCGATGAACGGCACGGTGGTGGCGGAGTTGGATCCGATCACCACGGCCCGCCCGGCCTCGGAGCGGGCCAGGGCCGGCCGCAGCCCCTCCAACAGGGCGACCGGGCCGAAATAGTCGATGGACATGACGGCGGCGGGGTCCTTCATGTCGGGCCCCACACCCGCGACCGCCGCGACTCCGTCGAGGGACCCATCACTCGCTTGGAGGATCCCTTCGGCCGCTCCGGCGCGTCCCTCCTGGGTGCCCAGGTCGGCGATGATCTCCGCGTCGCGCAGGTCGACCCCGATGACCGTGTGCCCGGCCTCGGTCAAGGCGGCGGCGCTCGCGGCGCCCATGCCCGAAGCGGCTCCGGTAACGGCGTAGGTACCCAAAATTCGGCGCTCCTTTCTTAGATCCGACTCTTCGTCGAAGTCGGCCTTCGATGAACGAACGGGGGGTAGGGGTTCCACTATGTACCCGGATTCACCCCGGATCCGGAGTGGCGCACCCGGGCCACGACACCTTCCATCCCTAGCGTTGAGGACATGACCCCGACCGAGAGAATCTACTCAGCTCTGGTCAGACGCGATCGGCAGAGCGAGTCCGACCTGCCCGATCCCGTACGCGCCGACGTCGCGCGCAACGGCCTGCGCCTGGTGTCGGCCAACGCCCTACAGTCCTCCGGCGACCAGACGGTCAACGCCTCGACCGTGCTGCCCTGGCTCTTCCACGCCCTGGGTGTGCCGACGGCACTGGTGGGATTGCTCGTGCCCATCCGTGAATCCGGTTCGATGCTGCCGCAGGCACTGCTGACCCCCCTGATCCTGCGGGTGCGGTACCGCAAGTGGGTGTTCGTCTTCGGTGCGCTGGTCCAGGCGATGTCGGTGGCGGTGATGGCGGCGACGGCCGCGCTCGCGCAGGGGCTCGCCGCCGGTGTGGTCATCGTGGTGGCCCTGGCGATCTTCTCCCTGGGCCGGTGTCTGTGCTCGATCTCCTCCAAGGACGTCCAAGGGCGCACCGTTCCCAGCGGCGAACGCGGGCAGATCAACGGGCTGGCCACCACCGCCGCCGGGCTCGTGGCCATCACCCTGGGGGTGGCGATCCGGGTACTGGGCGGGGAGGACCTGGACGCCGGCCGGCTCGCCTGGGTCCTGGCCGGTGGCGCCGTCCTGTGGGCGGGTGTGGCCTGGGTCTACGCGGGGGTTCGGGAACCGGCCGACGAGTCGGCTTCGGCGGCCGAAGGATCGGGGAGGGCCTCCGACCACGAGCCGGTGCGGTGGCACGACTGGTTCGTCCAAACCCTGCGCCTGCTGCGCGATGACCGGGCCTTCCGACACTTCGTCACGGTGCGCGGTCTGTTGCTGGTCTCGGCCCTGAGCCCACCGTTCGTGGTCACCCTGGCCACCGACTCGGGCACCACCGGTCTGTCCGGTCTGGGCGGGTACGTCATCGCCTCCGGGGTCGCGGCCCTGGTGGGCGGTCGCCTGTCGGGCCGGCTCGCCGACTGGTCGAGCCGCAAACTGATGACGTTCGGGGCCGCGATCGCCTCGGCCATCATCCTGGTACTGGTACTGGTGGTGTCGTTGCCAGGTTTCAGGGGAGAGACCGCGTGGGGGTCTGCCGTCTTCATCGGGGCGTACTTCCTGCTCACGCTGACGCACACAGGGATCAGGGTGGGCCGCAAGACCTACGTGATCGACATGGCCGAAGGCGACCTGCGCACCACCTACGTGGCGGTGTCGAACTCGGCGATGGGGCTGATCCTGCTGGTGGTAGGCGGTGTCAGCTCGCTGCTGACGCTCTTGGGCGTGGAGTGGACGCTGCTCTTCCTCGCCGCCCTGGGTCTGGCCGGAGTGGTCGGCGGTGGCCGACTCCCCGAGGTCTCGCGAGGCTGAAGTGGCATCGGCGAGTCGCCGTCAGCTCCGTGCTCGCAGGAGTGGCACCAGCGGACAACGATCACCGATCAGGCGACACACCAGCACCACCCCGGCCAGGACCGCCACGGCCACCACCGGGATCGGACCGAAGGGATCCGGGAGCTCCTGCGTCAGTACGAGCACGCCCATGACCAGCACGAAACCCCCGAAACCCTTACGCAGTGCGGCCTCGGGCACTCGGGAGGTCAGGAGCGAGCCCACGAGCGATCCCGCGATCGCGGCGGCGGTCACCATCACCACCAACGCCCAGTCCGGGCTCACACTCGTCAGGTAGCCGGTGAGTCCGGCGAAGGACTTCATCGCTATCACGAGCAGGGAGGTTCCCACCGCCACCGGCATGGCCAGGCCACCGAGCAGAGCGAGGGCGGGCACGACGAGGAATCCTCCCCCGGCACCGACGAGCCCGGTGATCGCCCCGACCGCCACACCGTCCGGGATGATCCGTCGCAGGGGAAGCGCTCCGGGTTCTTCGGCCCGATCGGTGGCCCCGGCCCTCCCCCGGAGCATGGTCGCGGCGGTGGCGACCATCATCAGGGCGAAGGCGATCATCAGCAGAGCGCCGGGCAGGTACCCGCCCACCAGTCCGCCGAGGACGGCCCCCGCCATACCGGAGGCTCCGAACACCAGCCCGGTGCGCCAACGGACGTTGCCCGCCCGCGCGTGCGTGAACGTACTGACCAATGAGGTGACACCGACGACGAACAGGGACGCGGCGATGGCCTCCTTGGGCTCCATCCCCGCCACGTAGGTCAACAGCGGGACCATCAGGATGGAACCGCCGCCTCCGAGCAGACCGAGCGCGAGCCCGACCACCACCGCGAGGCCCAGGACAAGGACCGGTTGGAACTCCATGTTCGACTTTCTTCTCGAGGCCGGGCGCCGTGGACACGACCGGCCGCCGTCAAGGGAGCGGGGCGGTGCCATTCCCCCGGCGGACCGGCCAGCGGGTCCGGCACCGCCCCGGTCGGGGTGATCAACCGCTGATCGTCTCGGGGGCGGACCGACCTCGCCCCCGTGCCACCCAGTCCGAGTACCCTCCGTCGAGCTCGACGACGTGGTATCCGGCACGGCGCAGCACCCCGGCCGCCACGGAGCTACGCGCGCCCGCCTGGCAGTAGCTCACGATGGTGCCCTCGTTCGGCAGAGCGTCGAGGTTCCACAGGACCCGACCGGCACTGAGCTGCCGTGATCCCGGGATGTGCCCCTCGGCGTGTTCGGTCCTGTTGCGCACGTCCAGGACGAGTGCGACGTCGGCTTCGGCCAGCTCGGTCGGGGCGAGGCGTTCCGGCACGAAAGTCGGCAGGCCCTCCATCGTCGTGGTGTGACCGGCCACGCGGTCGATGCCCACGCGGAGCAGATGGTCGCGCACCTTACGGGCGTCGTCCGCGTCGGATGTGAGCAGCACCAGGGGCCGGGTCTCGGTCTCGGGATCATAGGTCCAGGCCCCGAAGGACGCGGCCTTGTCCGGGCCGGGGATGTTCAGCGCCCCGGCCACGGTTCCCCGGTGGACGTCGGTGTGGGATCGGGTGTCGACGAGGACGATCGCGTCCTGGTCCAGGGACTTCCGAATCTCCTCGGTGCCGAGTTCGGGCGGCGGGGTGAGCGGTCCCAGGATCCGCGGCCCTTCCTTGTTCTGACGCTTCATCCGCGCGAAGTAGGCGTGGACGTCGGGTTGGCCGTCGAGCAGTTCCCCGACGAAGCCGTCCATGTCGTCTTCGCGCAGGTACGGCCCCCACCAGGCGTTGAGCCGTTCGTAGCCGACCGTGGTGGCCGGGAGCGCGCCGAGGGCCTTACCGCAGGCACTGCCCGCGCCGTGTCCGGGCAGGACCTGTACGTGGTCGGGCAGGGTCAGGAACACCTCGCGCAGGCTGGTGAAGAGCAGACGTGCGCCCTCGAACCGGGTGTCGATCCCTCCGGCGGCCGCGTCGAGCAGGTCGGGGCGGCCCAGGTCCCCCGCGAAGACGAAGTCACCGGAGAGCATGTAGCCCGGTTCCTGACTGAAGGCGCCATCGGTGACCAGGAACGACAGGTGTTCGGGTGTGTGTCCGGGTGTGTGGCGTGCACGCACGGTGACGTTGCCGATGGTGATGGTGTCGCCGTCGCGGAGTCTTCGCGCTTCGAAGCCGTACTGCCAGTCCTGGCCGCCTTCCCCGGAGACGTACACCGTGGCGCCGGTCGCCGCCGCGAGTTCACGGGTGCCGGAGAGGTAGTCGGCGTGGATGTGGGTCTCGGTCACGGCCACGATCCGCATGCCGTGTGCGCGGGCCAGGTCGAGGTAGTCGTCGATGTCTCGACGGGCGTCGACCACGATGGCCTCTCCCCTGGCCTGACAGCCGATGAAGTAGCCGGCCTGGGAGAGGTCGTTGTCGTAGACGCGTTCCAGCAACATGTTCACTCCTTGGACGAAGAGTTCGGTGTGGAGAGTTCGAGGTGGTGTGCCCACGCGGGATCGATACCCCGGGGAGTATCCAAGGGGCAAGGTTCGACCCTGGCCACGGGGCTCAACGGCGAGCGCCGATCCGCGAGAGGGAGTCCTCGATGTCGACGTCGTTGTAGGGCCGGTTGTAGGGCAGACGCGCCAACGCCATGCCCATGGCGCAGGTGTCGGTGACGGCCGCGAAGGCCAGTCCTGCGCCGACGATCCCGGCGAGGGCCACCGCGGGGGGCCACGCCAGGGAGACGAGTACGGAGGTCAGGACGATGGTGCCGGCCACCAACCGGACCTGGCGTTCGAGCGCCCACTTCTGACGTCCCCGCACGACGGGGGCGCCTTGAGCCTCCCAGGCGTTCATGCCGCCGTTCATCACGACCGTGTCGCTCAGCCCGGCCCCGGCCAGCTTGTCCCGGCATTGCCCGGCCCGGTTTCCGGACTGACAGACCAGGACGAGGCGGCCGTCGGCGTCGGTGACGATGCGCTCCAGGTGCGCGTCCACGCGACCCAAGGGCAGGTTGATCGCACCGGGGATGTGGGAGCTCTCGTATTCGGCGGGGGTGCGCACGTCCACGAGCAGGGTGTGCGGATCGGTTTCGAGGAGGTCGCGCACGGTGCGCGCGTCGATGTCGTGGTCGCTCATGATTTTCCTTCCGTGGTGACGAATCCGACCTGGATACCCCGGGGAGTATCTGGAGAACGGATGGGGCCCTTGGTGCGAGAAAGTGACGTCCGAGTTCGTTCTATACCGGGGGGAGTATCCGAAGGCCAGGGGTGCACCTTGATCGAGAACAAGGGTGCCTCACAAAGGTTCGTTTCGCGGGTGCGCGCCCATGGGTCGCACACCCGCGAAGCGTCAGGCCAGGGCCAGGAAGAGCTTCTCCAGCTCCTCCTCGGTGAGCTCGGGTTCCTCACCCCGCTCGCGCGCGGTGTTGCAGTGCCGCATGCCGCTCGCGACGATCTTGAACCCGGCCCGGTCCAGGGCGCGGGAGACCGCGGCCAACTGCTGGAGGACGGCCGTGCAGTCCTCCCCCTCCTCCATCATGGAGATGACACCGGAGAGTTGGCCCTGGGCGCGTTTGAGTCGCGTGATCGCGTCGCCCACCATTTCAGGCTTCATATCGGCCTCCTTTCACCCTGTGGATGACAACATACCCCCGGGTGTATCCATTCCGCCACTCGGGTCACGCGCCGGACCACGGGAGCCCGTGTACGGACCCGTTTCGTCCCTTGCCCGCCCGCGGCCGAGCCGACGCGGCGGGCTCACGGACCGGCGGCCACCCCATCCTCGTCGACCCGATGACCACCGCCCTGACGGAACGGGTTCAGGGCCGGCCCGCGCCGACTCGTTCGGCGGGCCCATCCAAGGCCCGGGGGGCCTGTGGCCGTTCCAACGCCGCGCCCTCGACATCGACGTCGGGCAGGATCCGGTCGAGCCACTTCGGGAGGTACCAGGCGGCGGGCCCGCACAGGTGCAGCAGGGCGGGCACCAACAGCAGTCGGACCACGAAGGCGTCGATGAGCACACCCACGGTCAACCCCAGTCCCAAGGGAGCCGACATCGGATCCGGGCTGAACGCGAAACCCGCGAAGATCGACGCCATGATCAGCGCGGCCGCGACGACGACCGAACGTCCCGCGCGCAGACCCTGTCGGACCGCGAGCCGTGGGTCCGATCCCCGGGCATAGGCCTCGCGCATCCCCGAGGCGGTGAAGAGCTGATAATCCATGGCCAGCCCGAAGAGCACACCGACCGCGAGGACCGGCATGAAGGTGAGCACGGGCCCTGGATCACCGAAGGGGAAGAGCCCACCGAACCAGCCCCACTGGTACACCGCGACGACGACTCCCATCGCCCCGGCGAAGGATCCGATAAAGCCGAGGGTGGCGATCACCGGCAACAACAGGGACCGGAACACCATGATCATCAGCACCAGGGACAGGGCGATGACCAACACCAGGTAGAGCGGTAGCGCGTCGGCGATGATGTCGGAGATGTCGATGTTGGCCGCGGGCCAACCGGCGACCGACAGCTCCGCGTCGTCCAGCCGGGTTCCCTCCAGCGGGTCACCGTCACGGAACTCGTGCACCAGCGCTTCGGTGGATTCGGCAGTGGGGCCGTCCACGGGGATGATCTGGAAGGCCGCGACCGTGTTCTCGTCGTTGAGGGCGACCGGCATCACCGAAACGATGCCGGAGTGCCGCCCGAGTTCCTCGGCGATGTCGATCCGGTACTGTTCGGCGGCCTCGTCCCCAAGACCACCGGGAAGGTCCGCGACGGCGAGGAAGGGGCCGTTCCAGCCGGCTCCGAAGGCCTCCGCCGTGGCGTGGTAGGCCTGGTAGGGGGCGGTGTCCTCCGGTTGGGCGCTGTTGTCGGGAAGGCCCAGACGCAGGTCGAGGGTGGGCACCGCGAGTACGGCCAATCCGACCAGGCTCAGCACCACGACACCGATCGCCTTGGGGGTGCTCATCGGCCGGTCGATCGCGGTTTCACGTGCGGGTGCCTCGCCGGCGACGGTTTCGTGCCACACCTCCTCCAGGGCCCTGCGTTCCCTTCGCGCGAGGATCCGTGGACCGACCAGGGACAGCAGTGCCGGGGTCATCGTGATCGCCATGAGCACGGCGATGGCCACGCAGAACGCGCCCGCCGTCCCCATCATGCCGAGGAAGGGCAGGCTCGTGACGTTGAGCGCCAGCAGCGCGATGATGACGGTGGCTCCGGCGAACATCACCGCGTTGCCGGCCGTGCCGTTCGCCAGCGGGATGGAGTCCGCCACGCTCATGCCCTGTTTGAGCTGGGTGCGGTGCCGGTGCAGGATGAACAGCGCGTAGTCGATGCCCACCGCGAGGCCGAGCATCAGACCCAGGGTCGGCGTGATGGCCATCATGTCCACGAACGCCGAGGCGGACACGGTCAGCAGCACGCCCACTCCGACGCCGAGCAGCGCGTTGAGCAGCGGAAGGCCGACGCCGATGAACGTGCCCAGCATGACGAACAGCACGACGGTGGCCACCACGAGGCCGATGACTTCGACGATGCTCATCAGGTGCGCTTCTTGGACCGAGAGTTCCTCACCGGTGAGGAACTCCACGCCGTCGATGTCGGCTTCGGTGAGCGTGTCGGTGAGTTCGTCGAGACGTTCGGGGGCGACGCCGTCGAGTTCGCCGTCGAACCGCAGGGTGATGATGGCGGTGTCTCCGTTGTCGGAGACCAGTGCAGCGTCCTCGACGAGTTCCAGCATCGCCTCGGCGCGCTTCAGCTCCGCGCCGCCTTCGGTGTGTTCACGCTCGGCCTGTTCCAGGTCCTGCTCGGCGGCCTCGAGCTCGGTGAGGGCCTGGTCGAGCTCTTCTTGGCGTTGTTCGAACTCGGCTGCGGCGGCCTCGTGGGTGCCGTCGTCGCGGGCCTGCTCGATGGCCTCGTCGAGGTCTTCCTGTGCGCCTTCGATCTGTTCCCGCGCGGGTTCGGTCTCCTCTCGTGCGGTGTCGATCTCCGCTCGGGCGGAGTCGAGTTCCTCGCGTGCGGTGTCGATCTCGTCGTATCCGGCGGCGATGTCGGTCTCGGTGGCGAACGGGTCGGCGACCGTGGTGACGGGTTCGTGGTCTTCGAGTCGCTCCATCAGTTGCCTGAGAGCGCTTTCCTGTTCTGCGGTGAACGGCGCCTCGTTCGTGGTTCGCACCACCACGTCGGCGCTGCCTCCGGCGAGTTCGGAGTCGGGGAACTCCTCATCGACGCGGTCCGCCACCTCCAGTGTCTCCAGCTCCGGCAGGGATATCTCGGTGGTCAGCTGCCCGCCGAAGCCGGCGACGGCCGCGAACGCGAGCAACAAGAGGGCGAACCATGACGCGATGACGGTCTTGGCCCGGCGCGCGGCCAGGCGCCCAAGACGATGGAGTAGTAGTGCCATGACGGCAATACTAAACGCTACGTAGCGTATCGAATATCAGGGTTCACCCTGACAAACCCCTGAGAACGAGATCGACGAGATCCTCGCACCACTGCTCAGAGGGCTGGACCCCCGCCAGGATGCGAACCGCCATGGTGTGGCTGAGGGAAGCCGCCGCCGCCGAGAAGTCCTCCTTGGGCTCGATGACACCGCTCTGGGCCGCCCTGTGCAGCCGTTGAACAAGGTGCCGGTCGTCCCACACCCCGACGTAGCCCTCGGCGCTCCGCCCCACCGCGTCCAGATCCGCCGAGAGCACCGCGCGCGCCAGGCTCATGTGATCGGGGTCGAACGCCTCCTGCCGCAATCCCAACACCCAGGCGAGCAGATCCGCTCGAAGGTCCCCGGTGTCCCCCACCTCCAGACCTCCGACCCGAAGAAACCCGGAAAGGGTCGCCTCGCGCACGATCTCCGCCTTGGAGTTCCACCGCCGGTAGATCGTCGTCTTGGCCACCCCTGACTCGGCGGCGATCCCCTCGATCGTCAGATCGTCATAGGGCTTGGCGCCCACCAACCTCGCGGTCGCCTCGAGCACGGCCCGCCGCGAAGCCTCACTGCGTGGACGCCCACGCCGTACCTTGTCCTCAGTCATGCCCGTCATCCTAGAACCGGACTCGGTACCCGGCGTGGAAACGAATGCCTCCCATCGGCATCTCCTCTCGAACGACCACCACGCTGACAGGCACGTCCGAATTCTCAGGGGCGCGCTCCACCCGACCCAGGTGGACATTTCTTCTACAGTCGTTCGGGTGACACGCTCCCCCATCACACCGAGAACCCTGGACGCGGTGTCGGCCGACACCCTTCGGGCCACCCAAGAGTTCGACAACGCCCGTGCCTGGCTGGAGCAAGCACGCCACGGGTCCATTCCACCCATCGCGGCGGAGGTCTGGGCACTCGATCACGAGCACCGCCATGTCCTACTCGTTCGGCACCGCCGGCGCGGCTGGGTACCTCCCGGGGGCAAGGTCGACTTCGGGGAAACACCGATCGAAGCGGCCGCTCGCGAACTCCTGGAGGAAACCGGCGTGGCCGGGAAGCTCGATCCCGTGCCCGCCGCCGTCAGTGTGCGTTCCTACCGTTCGGATTGGGAACCCACGCTGGGTCTCTCATACGTGACGACCATCGACCGCGCCCTCCCCTTGTCCGAGGAGGACGGCCAACCGGCCGCTTGGATCCCCCTGGAGCACGACTGGGAAACCGTCTTTCCCGAGGACCAGGGCAGGATCCGCGAACACGTACAGTGGTCGGCTTCCCAGCTCGGAAGCCGACCGTACTAGCCGGTGGGGAGCGAGGGCTCAAGGGGACGCGTCGGATGTTCCGTGGGGATCTGGTTATGCTCAGCCACGAAAAGTGGCCCGCCCGTGGCTGTTTCAGACGATGGCCGGTCACCCTCGCCGGACAACGAAGGAGAGTCGTTGAGCTACGACGTGGTGGCCCTGGTCGGTGGACGCCCCGATGAACAGGCGATCGTCGACGCCTTGCAGGACGTCGATCCGGAACTGCGACTGCACTGGCACGGGAACACTGACGTCCTCCAGGTTCGAGACCAGGACGGGCGATTGCTGGCCACCCTGGAGCCCGGCCGGGAGGTGGAGCGAACCGACGACGTAGTCCGTCTGCTCGGCGAGGACGTCGTGGCCGGCCTCCCGGAGTCCTACTGGTGGATGGAGACCCGCGCATGCCCCGACGAACAGGGCCGTGAAGTGGCGCATCGGTTCTCCGATGGACTCGCGCTACGCCTCGGCGGGGCGGTGTGGACCTCGGGAAGGGCCGACTTCGACCTGCGAGAGGACACCCGGCACCCCGCGGCCGAGCGAACTGCGGACCGGGCGCTCCTGGTCGCCCAGGATCGGGACGTGGTGCCGTTCTCCTCCTGGCTCAGCGACGCGGTGACCACATACGGACGGGAGAAGACGCTACAGGTACTCACCCCTGCCACCGCACGGCTCACCTACGCGACCCGCGCCTTCCTGGCCGGCCCTTTAGGGCGCTGGGTCGTTCAGGGCGAGGATGGTGGACACTTCGACGGCCTCACCGGACTGGCCGTGCACTGGGACCAGACCTACGGTTTCCGGCCGGTCGAGGAACCGGTCGGGCCGAACTGGACCGCAAGGCACCCCGACGCGGCACCGGTCTCTGGGTTCCTCGCCGACTTCGCCGAAACATCGGGAACCCACCTGGTGGTGGACGTGTCCGTTCTGCATCAAGACCCCTTCACCCCGGAGTTGGGTCGGGCCACGCAGATCATCACCGAGCACCTCACCGGAGCGAAACCATCGGTCTGGGGCCCGCATGAGCCCGCGCTCTTGGCCTGGGACCGTGCGCGAATCATCGAATCGGCTCTTCGCCGCAGGCCCCGACCATGGATCCTGTACCTGTCCGGACCGCTGGATCAGGGTCCTGCGTTCTCGGGACAGTCCCGTCTCTCCTGGCGTGGAAGTCAAGTCCTGGAGCGAATTTCGGTGGTCATCGGGTTCGAGAACGAGAACACGGTGCCTTTCGAGGAACTCCCCACCCTGGTGGAGAACTTGGCCGGGGAGGGGCTCTTGGGAGCGTTGCGGGTGCGCCGGCTTCCCGGTCGCCCCGACCTCACCTACGAACCGGTATGGACGGGACCCGCCGTTCCGGTCGGGCTCGCGATAGGACCTGACCACCTGCTCCGTATCGGATCTGGCGCCGCCCAGGCCGGACCCATTCCGGGTGTGCTCCTGGGTGAGGGCGACAAGCAGGCGGTTTGGTATCCGGTGTTGGCGGACGCGAGCGCCCCCTTGCGCGCACTGGATCTCGCCCAGCGGCAATCGGCCCACCTGTTCGCGTCGACCTGAGGAGAGGCACGCCCGTTGCAGCCTGCTCGGCGCCCCTGACTCCAACGAAGACCACCAACGAGAAAAAGTGCCGTGCGTCACTTTTTTGAGGGTTTCAGCTTTCTCATCTGCATGTTCTGCGACGAATACCGGTGCGCTGCCTCTTCAATCGCATCGATGTACCTTTCCTACGAACCATGGCCCTTCATGGAGAGTCACCCCCTATGTGCATACTGCTGAGGTAAGGCCACAGACCCCCGCGGGGTCAGGAAAGAACCGAGGAGGCTCCTGAATGAAATTCGAGATGGTCGAGCCTCCTGAGGGTGTCGACGACGGTGCGACGTCCGGGTTTGCGCGCCCCACGTCCACGGCTGAGCGTCTCAAGGAACCACAGCTCGCCAAGACCGGCAAGGAACGGCTCGGCACCAAACCCATCGGAAAGCGGATGGCCAAAGCCGTCGGTGGTGTCCGCACCTCGTTGAACCGCCTGAGGGCGCACGTCATCGAGCAGGACATGATCGAGGCCGACCGTATCGCCGCCGGCCAGGTGGAGAGCGACCCCGGAGCGGAGTTCCACCCCCACCGTTTCACCCCTTCCCCCGGCAAGGAGGACCGATGAGCGAATGGAGCATCGACGTCTACGGGGTCTCACTGGTACTGACCGACCTCGGAGACCAGATCGGTTTGGAAGGAGGAGGTTTCTCCTCCACCATCGACTCCACCTCGGACGGGATCGACATGGCGTTGTCCAATGCCAAGAGCCCACCGGTGGAATCCGCCCTATCCGGATTCTTCGAACACTTCAGCGGCGAAACCGACGCCATGTTCACACGGAGCCTGTCCTGTCTTCAGGGCGCCACCGACGCCACCACGGCCTATACCCAGGGCCAGGAGGACATGGCCGCCGAAGCACAACGCCAGGCGGGCACCGCGGAGAACCTCGACCTCTGACCTCCCCCTGACCAACCCCACCCCCACCCCCGCTCCAGTTCCCCGGAAGGCTTCCTGGTGAGTTTCGAACCCACCGAGCCCCAGGACGGCGTGGACCCCAATCCGTTCACGCTGATCGACCCTGAGGCCATTCCCTATCCCCTGACCGACGTGTGGTCCCTCAACTACGCCGCTGAAACGCTACGCAGCGGCGGGGAGGACATCGCCAGTGGGGCCGAGGACATGCGTTCCACCTGGCAGGGACTCCAAGCCCACTACGAGGCCCCCGAGAGCGAGACGCTCTTCGCCAAGATGGACCCGGTCGTGGACCGTGGTGATGGCCTGGAAAGCGACCTGGCCACCGTCGCCGGCGCGTTGGAAGATCTCGCCGAAGCCGCAAAAACCGCCAGGGGCGAACTCAACACCCTCAAGATCGAGGCCCAGAGTCTTTGGAACCGCAACCACGACAACAAGCTGTGGTGGCTGGACAAGGACGACGAAACCGACGAGTGGGCCCTGCAGGAGAACCTCAGACTCAAGAGCGCGGTCAACGCAGCTTGGGCCACCTTCAACGAGGCCGAGAACGACTGTGCCACCCGGATCTCGAACCTCTTCGACGGACCCGCCTATGCCTCCCCCGACCAGGCGAGCGGAGATGACGTTCTCGTCTACGGGTTGCCCACCGACGCCGGTGACGTCGACATGGATCCGCTGGACCCGGAACTGTCCTTCGATTACGTGAACAACACGGTGAACAACGTCGCGAACTGGGCGAGGGAGGAGTTCCATCCCGACCTGGCGAAGTTCGACAACCCTTACGGCCAAGCCGTGTGGGACACGGTGGTCACCGACGTGCTGTGGGGAACAGCAGTGGGGTTCCAGTCCAAAATCGGCTTCTGGCATCCCGACAACGGGTGGCGTTTCGATCCGACCGGCCGCAAGGACAACGCCAAGGCCGCCTGGATCGACGCGGGGATGGACACAGCCGCTCTGATCGGTATCCACGACGAGCACGGGTGGTTGTGGGAACCAGGCGAAGACGGGCAAGAAGGGGCCGGCGCCGGGTGGGACCGGTGGGTCGACAACATAGGAGACACCAAGGACGAGCTGATCGAAGGCCATACCGCCTGGTCCACCCGTGAGGACGGCGTCGCCTACTCCAACACCACCATCGCCACCAACGCGGTGATGATGACCGGAGGTCTACCGCTCAAGCTGGTCAAGATCGTGGTCGGGTCGGGGGTGGACATGCCCTCCGGGGATTCCGGCTCCGGCGGGTCCCCTGGCACCGGCTCTGGCGGATCCGGTTCAGAGAGCTCCGACGTTTTCAGGGCGCGTGGTGGGCCCGGGGCCGAGGGCTGGCCCAGCAGCCCGCTCCCTCAGGATCGTCCGGATGGCGCCACGCCGACCACCGAGCGCTTCGCCGACCAACTCGCGATGACGCAGGAATCGCTGCTGGACCCGAACCAGCACCGGCCCACGCCATCTCCCCCTACAGACCGTCCCACTTCCGGTGACGCTTCGGCCCCTCAGGCCCCGACCACACCACATCGGGACGAGAGCAGCCCGTCGCAGGAAGGCGAGGGGTCGAGCGACCGCCCCCGCAGCGAAGACTCTCAACGTCGTCCTGCTGGGGACGATCAGTCAGCATCCCCGTCTCGACGCGAAGACACGGACGCACAGAGAAACCCCGACCGGGAGTTGGAGACTTCCACGTCGAAGCCGCGTTCTGGCAACGACCCCCAATCCGAGGGCTCCAGCACTCCCCGGAATGAGGAGGGCGGTCAAGGACCCCGCGACGATGGGTCCGACCGCCAGGACGACGTTCCCGACCAGCACCACGATAATGATGCACGGGGCAGGACCGGTCCACGCGAGGAGACCGAGCAACCCACACCCGCCACCGGCAGCGGAGGCGAAGGTGGGGGCGACCAACCTCCCCACGACCGCACCGGACTCGGCGATGATGGCACCAACGACCGTGGTGACGGCACCGGCGATGGCGAGGATGCCACGAACTCGCCGACGCAAAACCAGGAAAGACTACTGGATGTTTTTCCGAATAAGGTGGACACGGAAGGCAGAGTCCCTCGTCCCGATCAGACTGCTCCGGGCCGATATTCAGAATCCCAAGTTTCGGTTGACGACCTGCGACGCGACGGCCTGATCGATGAAGGTTGGGAAAGCTTTGAGTCCAAGGAGCGAGAAGTTGCTCAATTCCTCTTGGATCACGGGCTAAGGGTCCAGTCGGTCACTGAATCGACAGTGGACGGGAGAACAACTCCGGATGCCGTCATTTCGGGCACAGAAAAAACAATTGAATTCAAAATTCTCGAATCCAGTAGCCCCCGAGCCATTGAAGCGAACATCCGAAAAGGGAGGAAGCAGTCGAGCATGATGGCCTTGGATTTGCGTGGGCCTCAAGTCGACAGCGAAACAGTCATGAAATCCATTGGGCGGACCCTGCATCAAAATGGAGGAGACCTAGATGAATTGATCATCATTGGCGACGGTTACGTGATTGTCTGGCCCTAAGGAGTGACATGTCGAGAGTAGAGTTCATCTGGATTTCCGCTGAGCTCAATGATGCTTTGAATGAAATTCGAGACTTCCCAGAATTGACCTCAGAGCAGGAAATCATCGAAGGAGATTTCCGATTTTCCTTCGAGGGGGTGCGCCCAGAAGTGGGAAGAATTACGATCGGAATCGAAGCCGACGTCAGCGACGACTACCCCACGGTCATAGATGTTGACCAGGCTCGATGGATGGACGCACCCGAAAAGGTTCAGGCCTTCTTTGACCTTCTCGCCCGGAGGACAAAATGGGAGATAGCATCACGGTTCGATAATGATGATCACCCCTTGGTTTACAGACCTCCCCTGAAGTAGTCTGCCTCCCCTCTGACCGATTCCAACGAAAATCCTACGAGGAGCCCAGGGACAGAAAAACGATAGCTAGGACCGGGAGAGGTTCCTCAATATCAGAAAGTTGAATTTCAGGGAGGACATCTCTTCGGCACACAGTTCTTTGGGCCGGGAGAGATTCTTAATATGCCTCCCATGCGTTTCGACATCAACCAAAATCAAACCAATACCGCCTTCTCGGACCGACTCCCCGAAGAACACGGGACGATCGACGGGTCATTCTATAACTTGGAGCGCAGCTGGCGCGGACTACTGAAACATGGAGACGAATGGCATAATTTCAATAATCCGGATTTCAATAATGGTGAATGGAACGATGCGGTTGCCCTAAAACCTGGAAAGCCCGACATCCAGGCGAAGATCACTAGCGAGTTCGATCCAAGCATGCCTCGGATCGAATATCCACCCAAATCTGGCAAGTTCATCAACCCACCGCCATCCTCCTTCCATATCGAATGGAGCATTAATGGCGTACCCATGAAGCCACTAGACTATGAGAACTTTCCACCATTGCATTAGAACAAGGAGTAAAACTTGGCCAGCAAGCATTTCAAAAGGGGGCACCTAAGCCACGATCAGCAGCTAGAACTCCTCAATAAGATTGGCCATGAACTTCTAGACAAGGCACCCCAAGGGTGGGCGAAAATTGTATACGAAAGGGCTTCAGTATTCGATCACAGCTCGTCCGATTATCGTGTGGAAGATGAACATGGCGCCAATATAGCCGGCTGGGGGCCAAGCACACTGAATCCTCTATTAAGGGAGCTTCGCCCTGGCATGTACCAAAAAGGAGAAGGCACATGGTTCTCAATGTGCTATACCATCCTCAGGCCTGGAAAATTCCACGTCGAATATAACTACGATGAAGATCCTCATATCCTCTTCCCTGCCGCATTGGGGTACACCAACGACCTTAAGTATTTCCCTCGAGAAGACGATCACATCCCTGCCTGGCTCCAACAGAAACTCAGCGAGGAACCCCGCATGCAATCCGAGTGATAATAGGAGCGAGTGATGGATTGCGAAGCAGTCTCGGGGCCGACTGCCACGACCATCTCTCACCAAGAAGAGGAGTAATCCATGGGAAAACGATACTCAGATGCAGGACTTCTCGAACTCACCGGGAAGCAACTGGATCCAGCAAAGCAACAAGAGCTTTTGGTGAAAATTGGCCGGAAAATGGTCGAAGAGGCACCTGACAACTGGGCTGAGATTTTTTACACCCGCGCTTCGGTAGCCGATCAGTCGTTCACCACGTACACGGTCAAACACCAAAACGGGGACACCCTCGAATCCAGCGAACCAGCTGAGATCAACCTGTTGTTCGAGGACTTGAAGGCGGGCCTCTACCGAGATGGAAAAGGAACCTGGTTCTCGGTTCGCTACTCCGTCACCCGTCCCGGACGATTCTCCGTAAAATACAACTATGAGGATCCTGAAATCCCGACTCTCACCGGCCCAGCCTTCACCAACGACCTCAAGTATTTTCCTCGCAACGACGAACACATCCCTGCTTGGCTCCGACAAAAGCTCGATGGAGAAGCGGATGGGTAGGGATTCGGTTGCATATCGCTTCGCAGAACACCACGGAATCCCATTTCTCCCGCCTGGACGAAACAGACCGAACCTGCCGCAGGTTAGACGGAGTCATGACCGTTCCGGAAGACGCACAAATCTACCCGGACTAGGTCTTAAATGACTCAGATACTCAGCGCATCTAGCGAAATTGCTTCCTGGGGCTGGTATGTCGAAATTGAGAATGGAAAAGTCCTTGATAGTGCTTCTGCTATGACGCTGTCAATATCCAGAGCCCTCGACCAAAAAGCCCTTATGGAACTTGCCGGGATACAAATATCCTGGCACCGACACGGACAAGGTTCGATCGGATTTCGCTCCCGGGTCTCCCTTTGCGATCTCCAAAGGTTGAACGAAGAGTTCATTACTGAGCGAATCACGGAGAGCCAACCGGTAGGCCATACGGATACACATGTGGGCCAGATCGAACTTCTGGGCTCAGGGTACTGGATCAACGCTGATGGGGAGAAGAAGAGAGTAAACCGTCTTGTCGATGTCTCAATTCTCCTGGATCCAGATGATATCAGTGTGGCACTCGGAGTCCGACATGACATTTGGATGTGGTTCGATTTTTCAGGAAAACCACATCCAAAAGTTTACTACAACAACAAAACGCGCCTATCTGAAGCACTCAAGGAAATCGAGGGGATACTAGGGACCGATACCATCCCGGGAGACCCCACTTATTTTGCCGAACCAGAAAAATATGGAATAGTCACCCCTGAAGCCAATTCGGAAGGATTCAGTTACAATGAGGTGATCCCAGCGTCCCTGAGATAGGAGGAAAGCGGAAATCGGGACTCGAGTGGAGATATGACCGTTCGGCAGACATAGACGTGAGCCCCAGGCAGAAGGCGAGGTATCGAATCTTGCCGGGCTACCGTGAAAGGCTCCACCTGGTCGCCTATAGTGCCATCCTTGACGTCCCCAGGGAAGCCGTTCTCTTCCTCTCCCGCCTTCTGCCCGCCGAACGCAAGCTCCGTGGTACCCGTAACCGAACCCGCGCCCTGACCTGCTTCCACCAAGCGGTGATGGCCCTGCGCCACTTCCCCGAGGGGACCGGTCCTGCCACCCTGGCACGCGACCACGGCATCGGCCGCTCCACCGGCTACCGCTACATCGACCAAGCCACCTACGAACTCGCCGATCAGGACCGTGACCTTCGCCAAGCACGGCACGAGGCCCACAAGGCGAGCGCGGGCCACCTAGTACTCGACGACATGGTGATCCTGACCGACCGCTGCCTGGAGAAGACCACCAGCCTCAAGGGTCGCAGCATCGACCTCTGGTACTCGGGAAAGTCCCGCCACCACGGAGGCAACCTCCAAGGCGTCATGGAACCGGACGGATTTCCCCTGTTCATCAATGGTGTCGAGCCCCGATCAGCGAACGGCCTGCCCCCGACCCGCGCCCACGTGCTCAGTGCGCTCTACGCCCCTGCGGCCCAAGGCCTGCCCACGCTGGCCGACCTGGGATATCAGGGTGCTGGCATCGGCGTCATCACCGCCAGCCCCGGCAAGATCGGAGGCATCGTCAGAGCCGCGCTCGTTCTCACGTGTTTCGAGCATGGACGCCTGAAATGAAACCCGCTGGGATCACCTCACTGGAACCTCAGCGGTACAGCAACCTACCACCGCTTAATTGACACAAGGAACATCCTTTGGTAAGCAAATTTTTCAAAAGGGGACACCTTAATCAAACTCAACAGCTTGACCTAATCAAGAAGATCTGCCAGTCCATTCTTTTGCGGGCACCACAAGGATGGAAAAACATAATGTATAGAAGCAACGCCGTAATCGACCACAGTTCTTCTAAGTTTCAGGTGCGCGATACATACGGAAAAAACATAGCAGGCTGGGGTCCTAATACTATCGGACCTTTACTCGACAACTTGCGCGCAGGGATGTATCGAGAAGGCGAGGGAGCCTGGTTTTCGATTAAATTCACAATCACTCGACCTGGAAATTTCCAGGTCGAATATAACTACGACGAAGACCCTCACATTCTCTTTCCCGCGGCATGGGGATACACCAACGACCTCAAGTACTTTCCTCGCGACTACGAACACATACCCACCTGGCTCCGACAAAAGCTCGCTGGGGAAGCGGACGTATAGGGATTCGGGTACCTGTGGTTTCACAGAACTCCATGGCAGACCGACCCTTCTACCTGAAAAAACAGACCGCACTCGTCGCAGGTGAGCTGAGCAGGAACATCGAACGAACCCTAAGAGCGTGTTTGAGAAGGGGTAACGGTCCGGGCACTTCCCCCACGCTGCTGCTGTCAGGCCGCAAGCATGAGCCCCATGCCGCGACGCCCGACCTACCCCTCTGACCTGACCGATGAGCAGTGGGCCCTGATCGAGCCCCTGCTCCCACCGGCCAACACCGGAGGCCGACCCGAGAAGCACCCCCGCCGCGACGTGGTGGACGCGATCTTGTACGTGGTGCGTACCGGCTGTTCCTGGCGGCACCTGCCCGTGGACTTCCCACCCTGGCAAACCGTGTACTGGTACTTCTCCCGCTGGGAGGAAGCCACGGTCACCGAGCAGGTCATGGCCGTGCTGCGCCGTCGGGTGCGCACCGCTCAAGGACGCGGGGGCGAGCCCTCGGCGGGGATCATCGACTCCCAGAGCGTCAAGGGCGCCGACACCGTCGGCCAGGGGACCAGGGGCTATGACGCGGGCAAGAAGGTCAACGGCCGTAAGAGGTTCATCGTCACCGACACCCTGGGGTTGTTGCTGGTGGTGTGCGTGATGGCTGCCTCGGTTCAGGACCGGGACGGGGCCAGGACCACCTTGTTGAGTCTGTACCTGTGCACGCCGGTGCGGTTCGTGTTCGCTGACGCGGGGTTCGCGGGAAAGCTGGTGGCCTGGGCGGAGAGGTTCGTGGCCACGACTGTGCATATCGTGCGCAAGGCTCCTGGCCAGGTGGGGTTCGCGGTGATCCCGCGGCGGTGGGTGGTGGAGCGTTCGCTGGCGTGGTTGACCGCTCACCGTCGTCTGGCACGGGACTACGAGCGCGACCCGGCGGTGTCCGAGGCGATGGTGCGCTGGGCCGCGATCGGTCAGATGGCCCGACGCCTCGCCCGAGGACGAGATACCGTCCGTCAGCGTGCTTGGACGAGCGAAGACCTCATTTCCTGACCCTTCTCAAACACGCTCTAAGGCTCATGCCTCGACCGCTGGTCACTCACGGAGATTTCGCATCGTGATCTTGGTTCGTTGACATCGGGTGCAAGGCCCCACAGCCCGGACTGTGGCGGCCGCTGTCATTCCACGCCGTAGTCCGCCCGTTACCTCCCGGTAGGGCCTTGGCGCGAGGAAGGCGCGTGCGCGTACCTTGGGGCTGAGTACAGGCGGAGCTTGCACGCTCCTACACCTGCCTGGCCTGGAGGAGAGATCATCAAGATCACAACCGTCGTATCCGAACCCGCGGCGGAAGGACCAGCCCGATGACCAACCCCGAGGCGAACCCGGACACCCACGTGTGCGTCGATGGTGGCCTTCCGGGGCCGTGGGCCGAGCGGGAGGGTGGAGCTCCCGTCGAGCTCATCACCGCCCGCGACGTGCCCCTGGGCGGACCGCGTGCCATGAACGTGCGCCGTACCCTGCCGCAACGGCAGCGTTCGTTGATCGGCGCGTGGTGCTTCATCGACCACTACGGGCCGGACGACGTATCGGCCAGCGGCGGTATGGACGTGGCTCCGCACCCGCACACGGGACTTCAGACGCTGAGCTGGCTGTTCGAAGGTACCGTCGCCCACATCGACTCCGGTGGCAACAGCGCCCACGTCCTTCCCGGTGAGATGAACCTGATGACCGCCGGCGCCGGCATCTGCCATTCCCAGACCTCCACGGAGGACACCGACCGACTCCACGGGGTGCAGCTCTGGATCGCCCTCCCCGAGGAGGCGCGCAACCGGCCGGGCCGCGACTTCGAGCACTTCGTCCCCGAGCCCGTCACCTTCGACGGCGGTTCCGCGCTCGTCTTCCTCGGTTCACTGCTGGGTTCACAGTCCCCGGTGAGCATGTATTCGCCGCTGGTGGGGGCCGAGATCAGGCTCGATCCCGGCGCGGCCCTCGACCTGACGGTCGATTCCGGATTCGAGCACGGCCTGCTGGTGGACACGGGCGAGGCCATCACGCTGGAGGGCGTGCGCGTGCCCAAGGACGCCGTGGGTTACACCGGTGTGGGGAGCCGGAACCTGCGTATCGCCAACGGCGGTGACGAGCCGGCCAGGCTCGTGCTCGTGGGAGGAGCCCCCTTCACCGAAGAGCTCGTCATGTGGTGGAACTTCCTGGGCCGTACCACCGAGGAGATCCGGCAGTACAGAGAGGAATGGCAGAACCACGGTGAGCGGTTCGGTCGCGTCGAAGGCTACGTGGGTCACGGCGGCCCGGGAAAGAACCGCGAAGGGATGGGGTGGATCCCCGCCCCTGAACTGCCACCGGTCAGGATGAGGCCGAGGAAGAACCCACCGCCCCACGCACAGATCCAGGACTGAACCACCCCGGTCACCCACCCCGCCGGGCCGAGGCGCCGTCGTGCCAGCCATCGACCGGACCGGCACGATCCCCATGGAGAGGTCTTCGCCATGACCGAGCCACAGACCGACAAAACCGGCGCTGTCGTGCATATCGCCCTTGACGAAACGCGCGCCATCAGCGCCTATACCGTGACCCTGGAGGACGGCACCCTCGCGGGCCGCGCGGACTTCATCGACCCGCCGGAAGGCGAGGACGAACGCGTCTTCTTCCACACCGAGGTCTCACCGGAGTTCGGTGGGCGGGGTCTGGGCGGACTCGTGATGCGCCAGGCCCTGGCCGACAGCGTCCGCAGGAACATCACCGTCGTACCCGTGTGCCCACTGTTCGCCAAGTACCCGAAGGAGCACGGCGAGGAGTACACGGCCCAGGGCGGCAGGTTCCGCAAGCCGAGGCCCGCGGACCTGCAGCTGGTCCAGAAGACGACCGAGGAGCAGGCATGAGCGCGGAGCGTCCCTACATCGACAAGGAACACCCCACGGTGTACAAGGCGCTCGGCAAGGCGGCCGTGGCCTCCCGGGCCGCTTCGCACGAGGCGAGTCTGGGCGATGACACCATCGAGCTGATCAACGTCCGGGTGTCCCAGATCAACGGGTGCCCGACCTGCCTGAGCATCCACGTTCCCAAGGCCCGCAAGGCCGGGGTGAAGCAGAGCGTCCTGGACGTGCTGCCGTCCTGGCGTGAGGCCGGCGTGTTCACCGACATGCAAAAGGCCGCTCTGCTCCTGGCGGAGTCCCTCACCGTCATCGACCCCACCGTCGATCGGCAGGCGATCAACGCCCGTGCGGCCGCCCACCTGACCACCGCCCAGATCTCCGCGGTGGAGTGGACGACCACGCTCATCAACGCGTTCAACCGGGTCTCGATCGCCAGTGGTCATCCCGTGATCACACGATAGGGAAAGCGATTTCCACCGCTGTAACGCCCTCCCTCCGTGAGGTGCGCTACAGCGGTGGGTCCCCTTTCCGGAAGCCCACCTTCTCCAACAGGGCGACGTGCTCGGCACACAGGGTTCGGGGCAAGGCGGTCACATCCGAACGGGGCTCCCGACACGGTGGTCTGCCGGCCCTCAGCAGCCCTGAGACGATTGCTGCCGCGCGCCTCTCCTACGGGCAGGGAGGGTCCGGACAGGTCGAGGACGGCTCTTCAGGCCTCCCGTCTCCCGGACCTCCCGACCGTATTCAGTGCGGTGACGGCGGCCGTTCCAGACCCAAATGGCCCCGAAGCGTGTCCGCCTCGTACTCGCGACGGAACAGCCCTCGCTGTTGCAGGACGGGAACCACATGGTCCACGAAGTCCTCGATCCCGCCCGGCAACGACGGCGGCATGAGGTTGAACCCGTCCGCGCCACCGTTCTCGTACCACCGGGTCATCCGATCGGCGATCTGCTCGGGCGTTCCGACCATGGTGCAGTGTCCGCCGCCGGCGGCCAGACGGCCCAGCAGTTGCCGCACCGTGGGCCGTTCGGAGTCGATGATGCGCAAGATGGTCTCGTAGCGTCCCTTGGGACCGGTGAACTCCTCCAGTGACGGCAGCTCGGGAACCGGCGCGTCCAACTCCCAGTCAGAACAGTCCTGTTCGGTGAACAGGCCCAGCTGCCGCAATGACTCCTCGGTCGGCAGCAATTCGTCCAGTTCGCGCTGCTTGGCTCGGGCCTCCCGTTCGGTGGAACCGACGTAGGTGACCAGTCCGGGCATGATGGCGACGGACCGAGGGTCGCGGCCCGCCTGCCGGATCCGCGCCTTGACGTCGCCGTAGTAGTCCTGGGCGCTGGGCAGGTCATAGGCCACGGAGTAGATGGCCTCGGCGCGGCGGGCCGCCAGCGTGCGTCCCTGCTCCGACGAGCCCGCTTGGAACAGCACCGGGTTGCCCTGTACCGGGCGCGGCACGTTCAACGGTCCGTCGACCTGGAAGTGCTCTCCCCGGTGGCCGATGGGGCGCACCAGGTCCGGGTCCGCGAAGACCCCGTCCCGGTCATACTGGAAGGCCTTGTCGCTCCAGGAGTCCCACAGCCCCAGCACCACCTCCACGAACTCCTCTGCTCGCGCGTAGCGCTCCTGGTGCGCGGGCATCCGCTCGTATCCGTGGTTGCGGGCCTCGGTGTCGAACATGGACGTCACCACGTTCCAGCCCACTCGTCCTCCGCTGATGTGGTCCAGGGAGGCCAGCAGGCGTGCCGCGTGGAAGGGCGTGTAGAACGTGCTGGAGACGGTGCTGACCAGACCGATGTGCCGGGTGGCCCGGCTCATAGCCGCCAGAGTGGTCAATGGTTCGAGGAACCACCACGGGCCACTGGCGACGTCGCCTGTGGCGTGGCCGTCGGCGAAGAACACCGCGTCCAGGCGGCCGCGTTCGGCGGTGCGGGCCAGTCCTTCGAAGTAGGTGATGTCACCGATCCGTTCGGCCGGCGAGTCGGGGTGACGCCAGGCGGCCTTGTGGTGACCGCAGCCGAAGATGAACAGGTTGAGGTGCATCCGGCGGTCGGGATCCTGGTCGGGCGCGGGAGCGGAGGCCATCAATTCATCACCAGCCCGCCGTCGACGACCAGATTCTGACCGGTGACCGCGCGCGCCCAAGGGGAGGCGAAGTACAGGGCCGCGTCGGCGAACTCGGCAGGGGTGGTGACCCGGCGCAGCGGTGTGGAGGAGGCGATCATGTCGAAGACGCCCTCGGGGGTGGCGGAGCTGGCGTCGGTGGTGCGCAGCAGACCACCGGAGACCATGTTGACGGTGATGCCGTCGGGGCCCAGGTCATGGGCGAGCGTACGGGTCAGCGACAACAGCGCCGCCTTGGCCGCGGTGTAGTCGTGGTAGGGGACCACCGGGTGCTGGAACAGGTTGGTGCCCACGTTGATGACCCGACCGAACCCCTGGCCGCGCATGGAGACCAGGGCGGCTTGGACGGTGTTCAGTGCGCCGTGGACGGTACCGCTGAACTGCTGGTCGAGGTGTTGTGGGGTGAGCGTGTCGGCGTGAGGCCGTGCGTCGCCGTTGAAGGAGAAGTCGGCGAGCGCGTTGTTGACGACGGTGGAGATGGAGGAGCCGAAATGGCCCTCCGCGGCTTGGACCATCGCGGCGACCTGTTCGGGATCGCGCACGTCCGCTCGCACGGCCAAGGCGCGATCGGGGTGGGTGGCGGTGAGCTCGCCGGCTGCTTCGGCACTGTGGAGGTAGTTGATCACCACACGGGCGCCTTGCCCCAGGAAGGCCTGGACCAGCCGGGACCCGAGCCCTCGGGCCCCGCCGGTGACGACGACCGTCTGCTGGTCGATGGGGAGCGCGGTGCGGGAAGAACTCATCGGTGGCCTTTCTGACATGGGCGAAGGCGTCCCTTCGACCACCGATACCACCGGCCGTGTACGGACATCCCTTCGCCGGTATGACCCGGATCAGGTTCGACGGGTGTTATCTCAGCCCGAATCAGTGGATTCAGGGCACCCCGTGTCACTGCCGATCAAGGTAGCCCATAGGCACCGTCTCGGGCCACCGGCCGGCACCTCGCTCGTCTCCCGCTCGACGTCAGAGGCGAGCAGCGTCCTCTCGCTATGACCGCTGAGGACAAGATTTCCGCCCTCGCTGAGCTCGAACGCGTTGAAGATGGCCTGGGGACGTAGCGTCGAGCAACTTCACCGGTTCGGATTCGTTCGTCTTCTCAGCGAACGCGACCCGGCCGCGCGGGCAGCCACCCCTCCCCGCTCAGGAGGCCGAACGCAGCAGAGGCGGTGTGAGCAACGAAGAGCCTCCTTTGCGGTACAGGGCGGCCGGACGCCCCGCCCGCTGGGCGCGCTGCCCCCCGCTGGGTTCCACGAACCCCTCCGCCTTGGTGACCTTGCGTCGGAAGTTGCTGGGATCCAGTTCACGCCCCCAGATCACTTCGTAGACCTCCCTTAGCTCGCTGAGGGTGAACGGTTCGGGGCAGAAGACCGTGGCGACGGTGGTGTACTCCAGCTTCTCCCGAACGCGCTCCAGCGCATCGCCGAGAATGCGGTCGTGGTCGAAGGCCAGGAGGAGGGGACCTTCCAGGATCTCCCCCACCGGCACCCAGTGGGCATGGGCCGCGTCACTTCCTCCCACGGCTTCGGGCAGGTCCGCCCCCAAGGCCAGGTAGGCGATGGTGACGACCCGCCCCCGCGGGTCACGGCCGGGATCGCCGAAGGCACCGAGTTGTTCCAGGTGAAGCCGAGAGCCGTCGATCCCGGTCTCCTCCAAGAGTTCGCGCCGAGCACCTTGGTCGAGGGTCTCCTGTCTTCGGACCCTCCCGCCGGGCAAGGCCGAGCACCCTTGGAACGGCTCCTCCCCTCTCTCGATCAACAGGACCATCAACGCCCCGTTCCTGATGGTGAAGATGGCCAGGTCCACCGTGACCAGGGACAACCCCACGTCAACGGCTCGCGCCAAGCGCTCGTCCACTACGCCCCCCTTAAAGGTCATCTTGACTTTAATCATCCGATCCACTTATGGTCATCCCGACCTTAACTGGATCGGCACAGGAGAAGTGCATGTCCATCACCGCTCACGTCTCTCCATCCCCTGTCCTTCGCCCTCCTCCGGAACAGGAGGAACCGACCGGGGCCACCCGTCACCTCTGTGCCGGTGTGCACATCGACGAGGACTTCCGAGACCTCGTCATCAAACAGGTGTGTACGGCCCCTTCACGACGCGCGGCCCCCTCCTACGAATTCGACCTCGTTCCGGTGATGCGCCACGCGTGGTTGTCCCTGCACCTGACCTCGTTGTCGAGGTCGGGGTTGCTCACCGCCCTCGCCGCGCCCTACTTCTGGGGGTTGACGGTGACGACCCTCTTGGTCGCCGGTGGATACGTACTTCTCGTACTCCTTGACCACGCCTGGCGGATCTCCAAGGAGCTCACACGACCCGAAGAGCCCTTACTGACGAAGAAGAGGCGCAAGCGTCGACCGAAGTTGCCTTCCAGGTCCAGCTGGAAGTACGGGGAGGAGAGCAAACGTCTCAAGAACACTGGCGCGTTCGCCCTGGTCCTTGCCCTCGCCATGATGGTCCTGGCCTTCTCCCATCCCATTCAGGGAACTCTGGCCCTCTACCTGGGCTGCGCCGTCGCCCTCCTCACCGCGATCGTCGGTGGTCTGCGCCAGGCGTGCATCAACCACGCTCACAAGGCCACCGCTCTCAGACCCAAGCGCCTCTCCCATCGGGAGAAGGTCGTCGACGAGCAGCAGAAGCATCCCTGTGTGGTCTATCAGCGCCCCGCCCACAAGAAGGACGGCGAGGACGAAGATGCGGGTGTGTTCACGCTCTTCGGTGAGGAATCACCCTTCATCGGAGCGGGGGAACTGATCCACCAGTGGAATCCACCCATGAGTGTCCAACTCCTGCGCAAGGGAAGCGACGACAAACCCCTGCACGAACGGGAACACCGGCACCCGCCCTTCAAGCCGCACGAACTGATGGACCACCTGCGCGCGGCCGTCGCCGACCTTCGGGAGGACCATGAGAACGTCCGTCTTCCGGCGCAGGTACGCGACCGTATCTACGTCTCCCATTCGGACGTGTCCACTGACCGCTCCATCCTGCGGGAATCGGTGGATCCGGTCGCGATGCGCCGGATCATCGACCGACAGGACTCCGCGCACCAGCACTTCCTCGAAGTGAGCGTCCCCGACGCGGGAGGAGAGCTGGTCGCCACGGTGCTGCTCCAGGTAAGGGTGCGTGGCCGAACGCTGAGCCTGGCGTTCGCGGCCTGCGCACTGACCCGTAATCCGGACGACTTCCGTAAGGCGGAAGAGTTCGGCCAGCACGGAAAACGGGCCATCGTCAGTGCCGCTTGGCACGACCTGTTCCGCCTCCCTCGCCACATCCGTTCACTGGGGCGCATCACCCGTTACCCGTTCTACCTGGCCAAGGCCCTCTCCGGCCTCCTACACCGGGCCTTGGTGCTCCGCGGCATCGACTTCACCCTCGTTCCTCGACGCAATATCGGGATCGGCAGTCGAATCAGCGTTCGCCAGGAATTGGCGGAGGACTGGAGCAAGGTCCAACTCGACAAGACCACGCTTCTCGGCCACATCAAGAACGTCGAACAGCGGCTGCTCAAAGCCACCAGCGACTTCCTCGACTCTCACGGTGTCGACGTCTCCGACTTCGATGATCGCGCGCTACAGATCATCAACAGCGGCATCGTCAACATGGGCGGAACCAACGACTTCACCAACACCGCGGTCGGCGACCAGGCGCACCAGCAGACGCAGAACCCTCCTTCCACCCCCAATGACTCACAGAACGGGAAAGCCGCATGAGCCTCCACCAACCTCCGAACAACAGTGGCATCGTCAACATGGGCGGAACCAACAGCTTCACCAACACCGCGGTCGGCGACCAGGCGAAGATGATCACGCCCTCGGACCCCACACGGCCCTCCCAGGTACGCACCTCCTCGGCGCACTCCGAGTCCGACCAACGGAAGGACGTCGGAATCGTCACGATCCTGCCCGTGGAGACACGAGCGATCCTCGACGAACTGGGACTGGAGCGGCCCCGCAAACAAGAAGGCCTGTTCTTCAGCGCCGGTGACGTCTCCACCGAAAGTGGTACGGCGAGCGTGGTGGCCACCCAGACCCTCGGTCCCGGGCAACGCTCGGTGATGTCGGCACTGGACCATCTGCGCCACCATTTCTCCCCACGTCTGTGGGTCCTGGTCGGCATCGGAGGCGGACTTGGGAGCTCCCCCAGCCGCGCCGGCGGTGGCCGTATCGGTGACGTCATCGTCTCGACCCGGATCGTCTACTACGACTCACGCAAGATCACGGCCGGCGACCGCGTTCAGCGCCGTGGTGAGGAACGGCAGGCACCGGCCCGCGTCGTCCACGCGGCGAACGCCTACTTCACCGACCGGGGAGAGCCGGCGGTGATCCGCGGCCGTGTCGACGGGCACCGTAAGCGCAGCTTCGAGGTCCACCATGGCCTGATCGGTTCAGGGGAGGCCGTGATCGCCCACGAAGACGCCGAAGAGCGGCAGTGGCTGAAGCACTACAACGACAAGGTCATGGCCGTGGACATGGAGTCGGGCGGGCTCAGCCAGTTCTGGCAGGAGAACTCGGTGCGCGATGAGGGCAACCCGGACTGGGTCGTGGTTCGGGGCATCTCGGACGGAGCGGACGCGCAGAAGGACGACGACGCCCATGCTCTGGCCGCGCACAACGCGGCGCACGTCGTCCACGAACTGCTCCCGTATCTACTCTGACCCGCTCTGGTCCCCAGCGATCCGAACAAGGGAAGTGATCACATGGTCGCGTTCGTCCTCGGTGTGCTCAGTTCGATCCTGGCCACGATGATCCTCGTCCTCGTGGGGTGGATGCGATCCTCCCGCCCTCGTTGGTGGCTGGTGGCCCTACTCGCCCGGCTGACCGGAACCGGTGTGCACCGCGTGTACCGACGGCAGTCGTCGGCGGAGAAGGATGTGGCTCGGGATCTGGCGCGGGCTCGCTGGGTGAGGGTGTTGACCGGCCGGGGCAACACCCTCACCAGGGACGTTTTCACGCCGTTGTGGTCGGATACCACCGGCCGGGTCGAATCCGTGCGGGTGCTGCTGCCCGATCCCGACGCGGTTCCCGGCGAATGGCTGGCGCTTCGGGCCGCGGAGCTGGAACCCATCGACCCGGGGTTCACCCCCGATCTGCTGAGAAACCAGATCCGCGCCAATACCTCCTATCTGAGCTCCGTGGCGAAGGGCCGGGAGGGGATCGAACTCCGCCGATTCGATCTGCCTCATCTGTACCGCGTCATCGTCACGGACCAGGCCGCCTACATCACCTTCTACGACCGGGGTAGGCACGGGCGGCACTCCCCCTGCCTGTACGTGCGTGCTCCGGGTGTGCTCTACGAGGCGGCCCTCCATTTCTTCTCCACCACCTGGGCCGGTTCACAGGCGGTGCCGACGGAGCAGAGCCCCGACACGGGAGCACCGAACAGCTGAACAACCGGCCAGAGGAGGAGAGGAATCACGGCCCTCATTCCAGATGAGCGCGTACCGCTTCACGGATCTTGTCGGCGTGGAGGTAGATCTCGTCGATCGATCCCAGCGGATGGCGGGTCTCGTTCTTCTCCGCGTCGAAGGTGCCGAGGTACTTCTTCGACTTGGCGTTGAAGTGCAAACGCGCGATCGGCTTACGGTTGTTGTCGTCCAGCAGGATCGCGAAGTAGCTCTTGGAGTCCCGTTGTGCGATCCGCTGGGGTTTGACCTCGCTGCACGCGATCGCCTTGACGACCTGGTATCCCTCCAGCTCCTCCAGGGTGGTCTCGATCCCGGTGCCTCGGACCAGGTCCTCCTCGGCGACCTCCGCGCTGTCGATCGACGCCGAATCGGACTGGGGACGTGTCGTCTCCAAGGCCTTCTTCAGCCGGATGTTGACCTGGTCGTCGAGGAAGGTGGACGCGGCCTCTTGGACCAGCGGGGTGAACTGCTCGCGCGCCCGCTTGGTGAAGGATCCGTCATAGACGCGGCCGGCGAAGAACTTGACCCACTCGTCCTCGGGCTCCTGGAACTGTTCCGCCAAGGTGCGTTTGATCGCGCCGATGTACTTGAGCTTCTCGGCGGCGTCGATCACCGAATTCAGGTCGAAGGACGACTTGGTGAGTTTGCGCAGTTCGGGAAGGAGGCTCTCGTCGACGTCACCGAGGTCGAGCACCATGAACGGCCTGGAGTCCATCCGGTTCGGCGCGTCGAGGTCGGTGTAGAACTGGTATTCGACGCCGTTGGTGAGGACGGCGATCCGCGCGTTGGTGACGGAGAAGTACCGGTACAGCTGTGAGGCGTTCTCGATCGTCAGAGTCCCGTTCGACTTCTTGCATTCGATGAGCATCTGTACTTCGTTGTCGCGCATGATGGCGTAGTCGACCTTCTCCCCCTTCTTCACCCCCACATCGGCGGTGAACTCGGGGACCACCTCACGCGGATCGAAGACGTCGTATCCGAGGACCGTCGCGATGAAGGGCATGACGAAGGCGGTCTTGGCCGCCTCTTCGGTCTGAGTCATCTCCCGCTGGTTCTGCACCTTGGTGCTGAGAGCGGAGACCTTCTCGGAGAATTCCATAGCGACCTTCCTACGAAGTTCGGCCGGAGAACCAGGCAATCGGAAGGATCGATGTCAGAGGCAGGGCTTGTTCTCACGACGGGGCCGCAGGGACATGCGGATTCAGGACAAGCTTCGCCTCTGGGGGCATTTCACCCACCCCGGTAAACCGGGAGGGCTGCTCCGTCGTCTTGATCATCAAGGACATCGATCACTTCACAGATAGCACCATACACGGACTGCTTGTGAATATAGTTAACAATTGAATCTCGGTGCGGACAAGGCGCACTCTGGCCCACTGACCTTCGACGACACGTCCCGCAGCGGTGTCGCAAGGGAGGGCGTCCACCCGAGACGAACAACCCTGGTCGGCATCGAGCCACGGGTTCAAGGACCGCCCGAGACTCAGACCCGGTTCCACTCACCGCAGCCGCTCGTCTCGAAGGCCACGTCCGAACCGCTGATGGTCACGATCTGGCTGCCGCCGCCGAAGTTGTTGGCGATGATGGAATCCAAGGAACCGTCGGTTCCGGACAGCCTGGCCCAGTAGCAGTTCGAGGTGCCCTCGGAGCGGTAGGTTCCCGGTGAGATCTCGTCGCCCACCAGGAAGGTCCCGGAACCGGGAAAACTGTTCTCCTCGGCCTCGGTCTCCAGGTCGGTGACCTCGCCCTCCCTGGTGTCCAGGTCCTCTTCTCGCTGGTCCAGCTCTTCGGAGCGTTCGTCCAGATCGCCTTCACGGTCGTCGAGCTCACCCTCTCGGGTGTCCATCCCTTCCTCCCGGTCGTCCAATCCGTCCTCGCGTTCGTCCAGCTCCCGGAAGGGGCGTTCAAGCTGTTCCACCTCTTCGCGCAGACCACTGATGGTGTCCTGGTAGTCCAGTTCCTTCTCCAGAGCCTGTTCCAGGTCGGATCCGGCCGACTCGTGCCGTTCGGACAACTCCAGGTAGACCGGTGTGCGCTCCGGCACTCGCGACGACCACCCCAGGAGGGCTCCCACGCCGAGCGCCCCGACCACGATCAGCACCAGGGGCAGCGGCGGCCTTCTACGGCCGCCCTCCCGCACCTGGTCGAGTGCACCGTCCTCCGTGCGCACCGAATCATCGGCCATGGCAGATCACCGCTTTCCCGGTGCCGTCCGCACCGAATTCCGAACCGGAAAGGACTCTTGACTCACTCGGACGAGGGATTGCGAACCAGAGCCTCAACGTCGAAGGCCCACGGCCCGGCTCAGTCCAGGTCGACGCGGACTCCATCGGCGAAGCCGCCCTGTCCGTTGACCAGCATGTGGTCGACCTCGAAGTCGACCGGCACGTCGTAGGCGAGCACGCCGGTCTCTTCGGAACCGGGGTTGGTGTCGAAGCCGAACAGCGTGGAGGCCCACAGCTCATACCGGTACATGGAACCGGCCTCGTCCATGAGGACCTGGTCTCGTTCACCGAACGACCGCGGCTCACCGCTGATGTTCTTCACCGTCAACTCAACGGTGACCCACTGCCCCGAGGGCTCCTCGGCGAAGAACTCGTCGAGCTGCGCGGTGGGGACGTCGTACTCGATCGCGTGCACGATGATCTCCCAGTCTCCGTGCTCGATGCTCTCTCCCAGGCTCGGGGGCGTTTCCTCGGGCTGCGCATCTTCCGCGCCCTCGTCTTCCGTCTCGCCTCCACCGCCCTCTTCGTCGGTACCGGTCGGGGCGTCGGCCACCGTGGTGTCACCCCCGTCGTCGGTGGTGGACACCAGCGCTCCGAGGAAGAGCAGAGCGAAGAAACCCATCACGCCCATGCCCAAGCACCCGAGGCATCCGAGGCATCCGAGGCCGAACTTGGCACCGGTGGACATGCCCGGTCGGGGACCGGGAGCGGGTCGACCGTGGGGGTAGTGGCCGTAACTCATGGGATCACTCCGGTCTGGTGGATGTGGATACCGGCGGAGTCGACTCCGCCGAGGATCGGGAGCGAGGCGGGAAAGACTCTTTATCATCGCTTCACACAACATACACCATGTATATGTGAACCTAGTTAACCCTATAGTGTTCACATACGACACCAGCTCAAGGAGTTCCCATGCGCAGTTGCCTCGGCCTCGTCACCGCCACCCTCGGCCTGCTCCTGACCGGCTGCGATGAAAACGAGACCGTACGCCTGGAGCCTCTCGCCCCTTCTCCTACGCCGGCGGCCATCACCCCCGCGATCTCCCCGCCCTCCACCCCCATCGGCCACCGGGGCGCGTGAACGGCCCCGTCCGCACCAACAGGTGGCCTCGACAGCACCAAGACGAGAGCACGCAGCGCGGAAGGATCGTCCGGCCCATGTCCACAAAATCGGAACGCCCCGAGAAGGTGAGTCACGAATGCGGAGCACGCCGGAGGGCGGTCTCGCCGGACAGGTCGAGCGGAAACGCGAGGTGGTGGCGGATCGGTGGCCGGACTCGATGTCGAATACCGCCGGGTCATCCGCCGCGGGACGATCACGAATACGTTCGCCGGCCACCGGCTCCCAAGTACCCGCCGGGCCTCCGGAGGGCGAGCCGAGCGACGGTGTGTTCGATTACGAGGTCACCGATTCGCGCACTTCGGCCACCTACAACGATGATTCGTGTGGTGAGCAGTACTCCGCGTCGGGCGAGTACCACGTGCTCACCATCAGGGCGCAGAACGTGGGGTCGACGCCGGCCTACCCGCCGTCGGATTCCTGGGAAGGGGTGTACGCGTACTCCGAAAACGGCACCCAGTACTCCACGGAAGACAACATCTGCGCCTTCGCGGACGAGACCAACCCCGGCAACAGCACCGAGTACGAGCTGGTGTTCGACGTTCCCGAGAACACCGAACTGACCGTGATCGACCTGTCAGCGGAATCGGCACCCGAGGTAGCCGTGGTGGAGGTCCCTTGACGGGGCTTCGCAGGCGCCGTTCGGCACCTCCCCCGGCAGCTGGTGACCGACCCGGGCAAGGCATTCGGTGAAGCCGCCCTAGCCGCGTTTCACCCGACCTGTGTGAAACCGGCCTGGATGACCACCGGTACTCCCTGCCCAGAGGCCTCTTCCGGGGTTTCCACTGGAAAAGGTGACCGCCACCGTTTCCAAGGAGATCGCGCTGGAGGTCACCCGTCTCGACCACCGTCTCGATGGGCCTACCGGAACGGTCGACGTAGCGAAACCGGCCGCTACCGTCTCGGCCTGGCCTGACCCAAGGAACGCGTGCCCCGGGTGCTTCCGGTCGATCCTGTCGGAAGCACCCGGCCCGCTTCGGGCGGGCAAGGGCAGCGTCCTGTCTCTGTGGCGGCATCGCCTCATGACCGAGACCTGGGCCATGAAATCCCCATCGGCGGCGTGATGGAGGGTGGGTCACCCCAGGAGGACGCCGCGCGCGAGGTCGACGAAGAGACGGAACGGCGTCCAGGTACCGGGTTTCCTCAGTCCATGGTGCTCGGCCGGTTCACACCACCTCGATCCGCTCATCCCGTAGTCGAGTCCGGATACGCGAGACGAACCACGCCGCGGCGGCGGAGGCCAGCAGACAGTAGGTGCCCAGGGTCATGACCTGGGCCGGGTAACCGACGCCGGCGTCGATCAGTAGCCCGGTGACACCGGGACCCGCAGCGGATCCCAACACCAGGACCGCCACGATGATCGACCGGATGGAGCCCAGATGTTCCACCCCATACACCTCCGGCCACACCGCCCCGAACAGGCTCAGGGACAACCCGTTCGTGATCCCGTACAGCAGCATGAACAGCACGACGCTCCATGGCCCTTCCACCGTCGCCAGGACGAGCAGCCCCAGGCCGAGGGGAACCAGGTAGAAGGGGACGATCCGCAGTGCGGTGAGGCGGTCGACGAGGACGCCTCCCACCAGGTTGAACACCACGGTCGTGACCGCGTAGACCGACAGGGCCGAGGCGAACAGGGCCGGGGACCACCCACGCAGTTCGGTCAGGTACGCCTGGTGGAAGAACACGGTGTTACCGACCAGAGCCGGTGCGGCCATGGCGGCGAGCAGCAGGTAGAAGTAGGGGTCCCGCAGAGTCTGACGTCGTGTCCAACCGCGGACCCCGGTCACCGGTCGACCATCGACCGCGCCGGTCTGCGTACGCTTCCAACGCATGAGAACGGACATCGGCCACACGAGCAACAGGAGCAGCGCGGCCACGATCCACCACGCCTCCCGCCATCCCGCGACGGCCAGGAGGGCGACGATCGCGAGCGGCAGCACGGCCTCACCGACGTTCAATCCCAGGGTGGCCACCGAAGTCGCACGGCCACGTTCCCGGTCGAACCACCGTCCGGTAAGGGTGAAGGAGGTGTGGGTCATCATGCCCTGCCCGAACAGCCGCAGGACGAACAGGGCCAGGAAGAGGATCCACACCTGCGTGGCCAGCGCCATGATCGCGGCACCCAACGCCAGCATCAGCGTGAGCGCGGGAACGATCCGCCCGGCGCCGTGACGGTCCACCACCTTGCCCAGTTGGGTCATCGCCAGGGCACCGGCCAGGGTCGCGAGCATGAACAGGGAACCGAACTGGCCGTGGGTGAGGTCGAGGTCCTGGCGGATGTCGGCGGAGAAGAGGGAGACGAAGAAGGTCTGACCGAAGGCGGAGAACAGGAAGAGGGCGAAGCAGCCCAGCAGCGGTCGCCGGTTGGTGGTCAGGAAGGATAGGTAGGCACGCATGTCAGTCCGGTATCCGATCGGTCGACGCCATGGCGAACACGGCGTGATCGTCGTGCCGGTTCACGTCGTGATGAGCCACCATTATCCGGAGGTCCCACCCGTGCCGAGAGGGCACCCCACCCTCGACATGGGCCGCGGTGCCGAACGCACTCCGGTTCGGCGGAACTTTCCGCCAGAGTCGGTTGCACGGCGTGTGTGCGGCCGTTGTCCGTCCGGGTGTCCGGACACGGTCAGTCCCACCAGAAGTTCCAAAGGGGACGTTCGATCAAGGCTTCGGCGTAGGCTCTCAGTCGGTGCGGAGGATTCTGCAGGATGTTGTCCGGGCAGAACGCGAAGTGTTCGGCCGCCACGCGCAGAGCCTGATCGATGTCGGTGGGTGGGGCGGCCACACTCAGGGTCAGGGTGTCGAACCCCAAGCCCAGAACTCTCGCGCCGAAGCGGCGCTCCCAGTCGGCCACCACGCAGGCGAACACGGCCGTGTCATTGTCGTAGTTGAGCGGCCCCGTCCATCCGGACTCGGTCATCGCCTCGGCCCCCGACCTGGCTCGGACCAGCCCCAGTCTGTAGCCGTGCCTGTACTCCACGAGGAGTTCGGCGTATTCGCACGCCCTCTGCTCAGCGGCTCCTCGCTGAACGCCATGGGCGGGCGCCCGGCCCGGCCAGAGCCCGAACGGCGCGGTCTCCAGTGACTCCGGAGGGGCAACACCGTCCTTGACGTGAGCGTGCTCGTTCCACCACGTGGTGAGCAGTTCCTCCGGGTCATGCTCAGTGAGACGGGAGAACCCTGAGACGGTCAACTCCTGTGACTCCCATGGTCGATCGGGTTCGTGGTGACGCCCATCCAGCAACAAGGGCCACAGACCGAAACGGGAATGTTCGGCGAGCATCCGAGACCACAGGCCCGATGAAACCGGAGCGTCACTCAGCCATAGGATCGGCTCCCCCTGAGCCGGGGACACCATACGGCCGGCGGGAAGCTGGAGGGATCGTGCTTCTGAGAGTTCCATGGTCGTCGACTGTAGGGCTCCCCTGCGACAGTCCCCTGGGTGCGGAGAAGAACCACCCGGCCCCGTATGGCAGCGCGACCCCGTTGGAAACGGACCAAGGGCCGAGGCTTCTAGGGTTGGGCGCTGATCGACACCGAGGGCGATCTCGCTCTGGTTCAGGGGCTGGACGTATTGGGCATGAGCCGGTTCCGCTTCCTGGTGAATAGCCGCGAAGCGTTCCGCGGTCTTCTGAAGGTGTTCGGCATCGCCGGGGAGAACTGCGATGGGGGTCCTGGCGACATTGGAATAATTCAACGAAGAGGGCTCCGCTTCCGTCTCCAAGGTGTCGGTCGAAGAGCACGGTCGATGACTTCGTGGGACCTTGGGAACGGCTTGGGAGAAGTGGTGAAGGACAGATCATGAGGGTGTGGTGGGACGGGCCCGACTGTCCGCGGTGGTGCGCGCGGCGCTGTTTCTTCCTTTGGCCGGCTGCGGGCTGTCTTCGGGCACGAATCATTCCACGGCTGATGCCACCACCCACAACGGGTCGAGCCGATGAGTTGGCTGTGGGGGTCCCGGAGGAGGCTCGGCTCATCGACACCGTTTCGGTACCTGTCGGTCTTGCCGCTCCCCTGGGAGGACGGCTCCGCGGCGCTGGCGGGGGAACAGGTGGGGAGTTGTGGCGGTACCGCGTAGTGGAGGATGCCCGCGCGGTGTACGCATCGCATTCGGGAGACTATCCGGCCATCGAAGTCGAGCCCCCGGGGAAGGACCCGCGTTGGTCGAACTCGAACCACTCACGGACGAGGTGCTGCGAGAGGCCGAATCGAAGGGGTCCAGCGGCGGTGACATCGGGATCGATGAGGGCTCCTTCAGCCAGAACGTGGCCGGTGGTGTGAGCGCCGCCGGTGGTCCGGTGTTGAGAGCCCTCTCACTGGGGACCGGTGAGGCCCTGTGATTTCGTGAAAAGCCCGCCGAGTGCACGGCGGTCGACGGTCCGAGCGTGGCGTTTTGAAGAGGACTTCGGCCCTTCCGAGCCCGACCTGGGCCCGCCTGAACGCCGTTACGATCCTCTATCCGAAACGCGTGGTCAGGCGATGCCAGCTTCGGTCAGGAAGGGGCTCGGTGCGCCGTGCCAGGACATGTGCAGGTGGTCGCGTGCCCTGGTGCACACCACGAAGAGCAGACACCGCTCCGCCATCATGTCGGCCTTGTGCTGGAGTTCGTCCACCTCTTCGGGGGTGATCGCCTTGGGGTTGGGCACCGCTCCGTCGGAGACCCCGACCGCGGCGACACACCGGAACTCCAGGCCCTTGAGCGAGTGCATCGTGCCCACGCGCACACCGGGGGTCTCCTCGTCGGCTCCACGTAGATCGCGCGCTTGGATCCCGGCCTCCTTCAGGGCGGTCACCACGTCCTTGGCCACCCACCGGACCCGGGTGGCCACCGCCACCGATGACGGTTCCACCCCGGCGTCGATCCACTCACGCACCCGTTCCACGAGCCCGTCCAGTTCCTGCTCGTGGTCGGCGGCGGCGTAGGTGGTGGGCCTGGGTCCTTGGAGCGCCGAGCGGTATCCGGCCAGGGACTCGGTTCCACCGTCGGCCAGAGACTCCACCTTCGACCCGTCCAACAACGGCCGGGACCAGGTGAGGATCTGCTGGGTGCTGCGGTAGTTGCGGCGCAGCCGCTGGGAACGGCCCACCACGTTGATGCCGAGGGTCTTCAGGGAGACCTTCGCGTCGTAGATGCGTTGGTGGGGGTCACCGGCGATGAACAGGTCGTCGGGCGCGGGCGTCACGGCGGCGCGCAGGAACCGCCACTGGGCGGGGTGCAAGTCTTGGGCCTCATCGACCACCACGTGTCGGAAGCGCGGACCTCGTTCCTCCAGGACTCGGGCAGCCAGGTCGCAGCCGCGAAGGTGGGTCTGCGTCCCGTCGGCGTCCAGACCGGTGGTGAAAGCGGTCATGGCCTTCCACACCCGTTCCCGCTGTGCAGCGGCGAGACGGCTTCCCCTTCCGCTACGGGTGGCGTCCTGATACTCCTCCAGGGTGTCCAGACGCTGGGCGAGGACGACGTGCCGGTACTCCTGTTGGAGGAACTCGGCGTTCCACTCCAGACCTTGGTCCTGGACGATCGTGCGCCAGCGGTCGAGCTCTTGGACGTCACTGATGAACCGCGGGGCACGCCCACCGTTCTCCTCGGTCAGGACCTTGCTGGCCTGGAAGTTGACGGTGGTGATGTCGAGCCGCTCCATGTGTGCGGGCTCGTCGACGAGTCGACGGATCCCCGTCCCCAGGGCGTCGGCGAGGGCGTTGGTGAAGGTGGTGAGCAGGATGCGTTCGTCAGGGCGCAGGTAGGTGAGCAGGTGTTTGACCCGGTGCATGGCCACCACGGTCTTTCCGGTGCCCGGTCCCCCGGTGACCTGGTAGCTGCCGGGGTAGCTGGCCTTGTAGGCGACCTTGCGCTGCGCCGGGTGCAGGAAGATGCGCCAGGCAGCGAAGGGTTGGGAGAGGATCTCCTCCAACTCGTCCAGACCCGAGACCAGACGCACACGGGTGGGTGTGTTGCGGATGGCGGTGTCCATGTCGCCGCTGACCGGGCCGGAGGGGCGGTGGGCGACGATGTCGCGCCAGACCTCCTCCACGGAGAATCCGGCGGCCAGGTACTGCAACACCTCGGCTTGGTCCTCGGGCAGGAGCGGAACGATGCCGGGGAGAGCGTCGGAATCCACGACGGTGCGGGCCGCACGCAGCACCTTCTCACTGAGGCCCAGGGTGCGGAGGTCCCCGTCGGAGACCTGGGCGAACAGGCCCTGTCCAGCGGCGGCCGGATCGGTCTTCTCCTCCAGCCCGGAGGTCAGGCGGTCCAGCCCCTCGTCGTCCCAGATCTCCACCGAGCCGGTGAGCCGGTTGACGTCGGCGTCCTGTTTGTTGGCCCAGTCGTAGGCGGGGTCGTGGTTCATGACCTTGAGCAGGACGTAACTGTCACCGCTCGGCGGGGCCAGGACCACGCCGCGGTAGAAGTTGTCCACCTTGAAGGTGAAGATGTCGCGGCTGCGACGCGCTTTGGGCGGTTTGAAGTTGAGGCCCTTGTCGGCCTTCAGCTCGGCCGGGGTGAGCAGGCCGAACTTCTCCATGGCGAGCCGGACGTTCTTGCGCGCCGACGGCGGAAGCTCGTCGTACTCTCCGCTTTCGAAGAACTGCTGTCCCAGGAAGAGCTGAGGCATGGGGGAGGTCTCCTTCTGGCTGTTGCGGCTTTGGGGTGGCCTGGGTCCGGGGTCAGCGGGGACCGTCTCCCAGCCTGACCAGGAGCTCGGCGATCTGGAGGGTTTCGGGGGCACCGGGGCCGTAGGCCGCGCGCAGGTCAGCGTACAGCGAGCGCAATTCGGAGGAGGCCTGTTCGGTCCCACCCGAGCGAAGTCTCCACATGGCCATCTCCCTGCGCAGGTCCAGGGCGTCCTCGGAACGTTCCCCGAAGACGCGCCGGAACCGGTCCAGGACGTGTTCGGCTTCCCGAAGCGCCCGGGTGTTCTCCCCCAGTTGCGCCATGCAGTACACGGCCTGTTGGCGGCAGAGGAGTGCTCGTTCGTCCCGGGAACCGGCCTGGCGTTCGAGGATGTCGGCCAGGTCGGTGAATTCCGGCAGGGCTCGGCGCGCGTCCCCGTTGATGGCCAGGGCGTTGGCCCGCAACAGACGTAGTTCCACGACCTGGGCGGACTCTGCTCCCAGCGCGGTGGCGGCCGGGTCGATCACGTCGTCCAGGACACCGATGGCCTGGGTGACGCGCCCCTCCTCGATGAGCGCCTGTGCGTGTTGGTCGGCTTCGGCCAGTTCGCCCGGGGCCAGGCCGACGATGGGGGCCGCACCGAAGGTGGTCTCCCCCGACCTGGGCGGCAGTGGCTTGGTCGGGGCGACCATGACGGCTTTGGGCCGGGGCGATATCGGGCGCCGGTAGGGGCGGGTGGGGTCGGGGAGGGCTCCCGGAGGCAGAGGCCGGTCCGGGACGGACGGCTCGGGTAGCGGTAGATGGGGGACGAGGCGTTCGTAGACGTCCTGTGCCGAGGCGGGGCGGTCCTCCGGGTCCTTGGCGAGCAGGTCCAGGGTGAGTTCTTCCAGGTCTTGGGGCAGCCCGTCCAAGTGGACCGAGGGAGGGAGCGGGGTCTCCCCCACGTGTGCGACCTGCAACTGGAAGACGGTGTAGTCGTCGGGGAAGATCGATTGCCCGGTGAGCATCTGGTACAGGACGCACCCCAGGGAGTAGAGGTCGCTCGCGGGGGTGGCCGGGAGGCCGCGTACCTGTTCGGGGGGCATGTAGGCGTAGGTGCCCAAGGGTGTGCCGGTCTGGGTGAGGCGGGTGACGTCGGTGCGCAGAACGGCGGCGATCCCGAAGTCCAGCACCTTCACCGTGCCGTCGTCGGCCACCATGATGTTCCCGGGTTTGAGGTCACGGTGCACGATGGGGACCGCGTGCGCCTCGGAGAGTACGGCGCAGATCTGGGCGGCCACCGCCGCCGCGGTGGCGACCGGCAGGGGTGCCGCCTCGTTGATGGTGTCGGAGAGCGAGACCCCGTGCACCAGCTGCATCACCAGGTACAGCGAGCCCTTGTCCTTGTCGATGGCGGCGTCGTAGACGGCGGGCACACCGGGGTTCTCCATCTGGGCGGTGACACGGGCCTCGCGTTTGAACCTGCGGGCGTATTCGTCGTAGAGCCTGGGGTCGGCGACCGCGTCGGGACGGATCACCTTGACGGCGACCTCGCGGTCGAGGACGGTGTCGTAGCCTCGCCAGACTTGCCCCATGCCGCCGGTGCTGATACTACCGACGAGTTCGTACCGGCCGGCGATCCGCTCGGGTGTGGTGTGCACCGGGCCCCAATCCGCCTCGGGCGCGGCCCATCGCCAACCGGCCCGGCCACGCGGCTCATGCGTCATCGAATGGCGATCCTACGGGGGTCGCGGAGTGAGGCTCGCAGCCGGAGGTCCTCAATCGGACAAGCGGCTACCGGCCCCGATCTCTAGGTACAGCTACCCCAGAGGCATCACCGATCCGTCACTCACTCTTGGTCGTGACCCACTGCCATAATGTCGCCATGTCTTCCCCTTCCGCGCCCCTGTCCCCCAAGTCCCCGAAGGCTCCACGTGAGCGTCCTCTGCGCAGCGGCTACGTCGCGAGTTTGGTCTGCGCCGCCGTCACGCTGGTGGTCTTCGGAATCCTGCTCGTGTTGGGCCCCTGGGTACGTCATCCCACACCCGACTTCATCAGCGAAGTAGGCCGTAATCTGGAGGTCCGGCTGGACGTCGAGGAAGAGGACATCGGTGAACTCGGGGTCTATGGTCTGACGTTCGAGGGCTTTTGCACGGTCACGACTCCCTCTGGCGCTCGCGGAGAATCCCACCGGCAGGGGACGAGTGGCTACGATTTCGGGGCCGAGGAATGGGACCTGGTCCAGACCTTGGAGATCACTGAGACCGGCACCCATGACATCGTCTGCGAAAATCCGGACACCGAGTTCGGTATCGCTTCCAAGGATGTTGTCGAAAACGCCGGAATGCGACAGGGCCTGTGGACACTCACCCGGATCGGCCTGCCCATCTTGGGACTCTTCGCCACTGTGACCATCGCCATGGTCACCAGGATGCGCGACAGACAGGAGAAGGCCGCCATGCCGCAGAGTCACTGACTTGTACTTGAGCCTCTGGGGCCCGTCATCGTACGGGCCCCGGCCGCCTCGGGCACGACCCACCGCCCACCCTGCCCGGCAACACGGCTTCTGTGTCCTCGAATGGCGATTCGACGGGGTCACGACGACGAGCATGCTGTCAAAGGGCCTCGATCGGACAAAGGGATGGCTCGACCGCCCATGAGATCCGATTCGTCATGCCGAGGGTCTGACCGAGACTGCTCTTGGACTTACCCAGGGACCGGAATTCTCGCGGTTCAGATCCATACCGCCGGCCCATGTGGGTGCCGAGTAGATCTACGTGCTGCTGGATAGCGGCAGGAAACGCGAGGCGCTCGCGGTACTGGAATCCGCGCGCCAACGGACACGGGTCATTGCCCTCGCTGTCGCGTTCGTTGCTGTGGACCACCGGAGGAGAAGTGCGCGCCTGTCTGGGCCAGGAGTCCGAGTCCTAGAGAGCTTTGGAGCGGGCTTTCGCTCTCCTTCCTCAACAACCGGATGATGCCGCGCTGCCTTTTCTCATGCTGGGCCACACCCATCTGCTGCGCTGACGGGAACACTGTTCGGCACGCCTCGGGCACACCGAGGCGATCGAGGACCTTTCTCGGGCTTTGGAAGGGATCGCGCCCATGGGGCTGGGGCGTGCCGAGGCCAGGTTACGCACCGACTTGGCCTTGGCCTATTCCGCTCATGGTGACCTCACTCAGGCCCGCCGACAGGCACGACGCGCCGTCGAGTCGTCCGAGCGTTCCGGTTCGGTCCGCCCACGCGCTCGCTTGTCCCGGTTGCTGGGGCCCGGGTCCTGTCAGGAGACAAGAAGGTGGAGTAGGGCGACGAGAGTGCCCGAACTCTGCACCTTCCCCTCCCCCATCAGGCTTCGGACCTTGAGCAGGGGCACCCACTCGTAGACACCCTCGTCGAACTCGGTCGGGTCCGCGACCAGTTCGGCCTCATGCCCAACGAAGACGTGGTGGGGACTGCGGACCGTGCCGATCATCGGCTCGAACGTGGCCACGTGCTCCACCGAACCGACTCGGTGTCCGGTCTCCTCCAAGGCCTCCCGGACAGCGGTCTGTTCTGGGCTCTCCTCAGGGTCCAGGAGTCCTCCGGGGAGCTCCCACCCCCATACGTCGGGCACGAAGCGGTGCCGGTAACTCATCAGGACGTGTTCCTCGCCCTGGTCCAGGATCGCAATGACCGCGGCCGAGGGCAGGGTCACGGTGTGGTGCTCGAACCTGCTCCCCGAGGGGGTGGTGATGTCGGCCTTGCCCAACCTCACCCACGGGTTGTCGTACAGGCTGCGCTCTGCGTGCACCACCCAGCGACCCTGGCGGGTTTCCATCGCGTCCATGGTGGTGACGTTACCGCGATCGCGAAACACCAGGATGGGCCATTGGAGGCCGCGCCGGGCTGGGTGCGGCGCGGCCCTGTGGTGGCTGGGTCGGGTGGTTCTTAGAGCAGGGGTGAGGCCAGGTGGTGGGCCAGGGCTCCGGCGGCGGTGGCCAGGGCGTAGCCGCACAGGCGCCACCCCACCCGTGAGTGGCGGCGACGGGGTTTGCGGTGGCTGTGCGGGCGGCGGGGCCGACGCGGAAGTGGTGGGCGCGGCGGCCGGGGCGGGGGCGGGCCGTCGTCCGGGGCCGGCCTGGGGCGCGGGATCGTGGGCCGCGGCCGGTATTGCGGAGCAGGTGTGGGTTTCCACGGGCTCTCAGGACGCTCGGAGAGTTCAGGAACTTCGTGGGCGCGACGCTCGTCTTCGGTCATGCGGGTGGAGTACAGGGGTGCCCAGAGTGGGAGGACCCCGTGGGGGTTGTCGGCCATCTGGGCCAGGAGACGTTGTTCGCGGGCGAGAGCGGTCGTAGTCGGGGCGTGGGGGCGAGAGAAACGCCGGCCGCGGGGTGCGTCCAGGACCGCTCGGAGTTCGGCCGAGACCGGTCCCGGGCTCATACCTGAGCCCCGGTGCTGCCAGTGGTGTCAGCGGCGGTGGTGAGGGTGAACTCGGCCCAGACCAGGGTGCCCAGGCCGGCGCAGAACGGGAAGTCCACCACCGCTCGGCTACCCCAGCGGGTGGCCAGGTGGTCGATGAGCAGCAGGCCCCGGCCCCGTTCGGCCTCTTCCCAATCGGTGACGGTGCGCTGGTGCGGGATGTGGGGGAAGGTGGGGGCGTCGGTGCGGGCCCCGTCGTCGATGATGCCCACGTACAAGGTGTGTGCGTCGGGCATGAACAGGTTCCGGATGGCCCGGCCATCGAGCTGACCCGAGCGAGAGTGATCGCACGCGTTTGAAAACATCTCGCTCGCGCACAGGATCACCGTGTCGGTCAGATCCGAGCACAGGCCTTCGATGCGGTACAGATCCGCGCGCAGATCTTCACGAACCCAGGAAGCCTGGGCCAGATCGCCCGGGTAGGCGCGCGAAGCCCACCGGCGCCCGGCGAAGGGCGGGGTGGGGGTGTGGAACGGCGCGCGGGGACGCGGCACAATGTTCATGACGCACAACTCCTCATGCAGAGAGTCCTGTGTTGTCGTTGGGCTCTGGGGGCGCCGTAATCGCCCCCAGAGCCCGTTTTCTTGTGGTCACCAACCCGTAGCCAGGCGACCTCCACGACCTGAAGAGAGACCGAAGTCGCCTGGCATCAGCGACGTCAGCTTCCCGGCCGTGATTCACGGCTTCAGCACCACGGAGTGTGTGAAGCCGACTACAGTAAAACCCAGCAGGCATCAACTTACAAGCCTGCAAGTTAAAGGCGTGTAGATTACCCAAGAAGATCCGTTTTGGGCACAAGAACGCAGTTCACAGGCACGCCAGAGTCAGAACACGACGCTGAAGAACGAAGGACGCGATGGCTGAACCGATCCCCACCGTGCGGCAGTACCGGCTTGCTCAGGCCCTGCGTGAACTCCGGACCGAGGCGAAGATGACCCAAGAGCAGGTCGCCGCCCACATGGACTGGCACGTCTCCAAACTCTTCCGGCTAGAGAACGCGCGTAGCCCTCGGGTGAACTGGTTGGACATCCAGGGGCTGCTCGACCTCTACGGTGTGGCCAGCCCTCAGCGGGAAGCCCTCATCCAGCTGGCGAAGGATGCCAAGAAGCGAGGCTGGTGGACTTCCTACCAGGATGTCTTCACCGGATCGTTCGTCGCCCTGGAAGACGAGACCAACCTGATCCGGTACTACTCCTCAGAACTCGTTCCGGGTCTATTCCAGACAGAGAAGTACGCACGCGCCATCATCCAAGCCCTACGCCCCGGGTATGACATGCAGAGCGTCGAGCGCCGTGTCTCGGCACGCATGGCACGGCAAAGAATCTTCGAGCGAGAAAAGCCCCTCCACCTGGATTTCATCCTCAACGAAGCCGTGGTCAGGCGTGCTATCGGCGGCAGAGAGGTCATGGCCGAACAGCTGGAGGCTCTGCACAAGACCGCAAGCAGTCAATCAGCGACGCTACGCCTGCTCCCGTTCGGTTCAGGCGCGCACACGGCCATGGAAGGTGCCTTCACCATTTTCTCGTTCCCTGAGGACCAATACCCTGATGTGGTCTACATCGAGGGCATGATGGGCGATTTGTACCTTGAGAGTGTTGAGAGCGTCAGCCGCTACAGAGAAGCCTTTAAGAACCTGAGCCAGGCCGCGCTTTCACCGTCTGACACGATGGACCGCATCGACTCGTTGGCAAGGGAGTACCGATGATCCAGTGGTTCAAGTCCAGCTATAGCGGAGGCGACAACAACTGTGTGGAGGCGGCGCACCTACCGACTGACTTCCGCACTTCCAGCTACAGCGTCGAACAAGGCGCTTGCGTGGAGGTTGCCGAGGGGCCGGTCACCGGGGTTAGAGACACCCAGAGCCGCGAGCTCGGGGCGCTCTTCTTCGACGCTGGTGAGTGGCAAGCTTTCCTCGGCACCGCCAAGGGCGTCTGACCCCCGCTAGCCATTCCCCTCCTCAACGATCTTGTACCTGTGGTGGCACCGAGGGTTACCACAGGTACAAGATCACGGATATTCAGCCCCTCCTGCTGACTTGCAGCCGGAGGGGCCGCCGCTTCCGGAGACGGCCAAGCCTCCCTCAGGCAGCGCTGAGGCCGTTGCGTTGGCGAAGCAGCCGGTAGGCCGCCCGACTCATCGCTCGGTTGATGGAGCTCTGGAAATCCGGTTCACCGATGTAGCGATTGGTGAAGTCGGCCCCGCTCTCGTAGCGATCCATGACAGCTTCTTTCATCGCCGGGTCGAACTTGTGCCGGAAGGCGCCCTCATCATTATTGACGGCGGCCATCTCGACATCGGGATCATCCATGACCGTCTGGAGGCGCTCCTCCATCATGAGCTTGTCGGCTTCACTGAGGTCCTGGCCGAAGTGCTCGTTGAAGATCTCGATGATCTCCGAGAGCAATTCCTTCTTCGGGTCGTAGGCGCTGCCGGCCCCGTCCGAGAACCCGGGTAGCTCCTGGTCTTCATCGGAACTGAGCTTCAGGTCGCTCTCGCCCTTGCGGAACAGTTTCAGGTGGCTCAGGTCCACCTCACCGATGTCCACTCCCCCATCCTTGCGGGCGGGCAGCACACGCAGCAGGAACCGGCCGTACAGGTACAGACGTTCCAGATCCGTATCCGGGTAGCGCATGATCTGGGAGAGGAAGGCGTATTTGGTGACGTAGTCGTTCAAGTCCGCGCGGAAGCGATCGGCGTCGGTGCGTTCGTCCTCTTCCTCACTCTCCAGCAAGGCAGCGAACCGCTCGACGGCCAGGGCCGTGAACCTGTTGAGCTCGGGGTGGTTCTTCAGGTTGTCGGCACCGGGCTGGACGTCCAGCTTGTGGAAGGCATCGGCGAACCCTTGCATCTCGTCCCGGACCAGCACGTTGAACTCGTATGTGACCCGGTGAGCGATGGTGTGCAGGATGTCGGGGTCGGCCTCGGCGGTGACCGCCTGCTCGTAGTAGGGCAGGAAGGCGTCCCGAATTTCCTCGGCGTCGTTGACGAAATCCAGCACCCGCAGGTCGCTCTGGGACTTGAGCGGGTGGGTCCGGTTGATCCGGGACAGGGTCTGCACCGCCGCCACACCCTTGAGGGACTTCTCCACGAACATCGTGGTCAACAACGGTTGGTCGAAGCCCGTCTGGTACTTGTCCGCGACGATGAGGAGCCGGTACTCCTTACCGTTGCGCTTCACCGCGATGGGGTCATCGGCCAGGGTGGCGGCGAAGCGTTGCGGCAGCTCACCCTCTGGGAACCCGTTGATCTTCTGCTCGTTGACCTCTTCGCCTGCTCGGTTCTTCAAGGATCCAGAGACCGCGAGGAGGGCGCCAGGGTCGGGAGCACCACTGTCCTTCAGGTAGCTACCGATCGCCTCGTACAACGACAGGGCCGCCTGCCTGGACCGGGTGACCACCATGGCCTTGGCCCGCCCACCCATCTGCTTGCGGGTGACGGTGTTGAAGTTCTCCACGATGGTCTCGGCGTGCTGGGCGAGCGTGGAGTCGTGCAACAGCGCGAACCTGGCCAGCTGCGACTTGGCCTTGGCCGCGTCGACCTCACGGTCCTCGGTGTTGGCGTTCAGCAGCCGGTACTGGGTGCCGTAGGTGATGTAGCTGCGCAACGGGTCGAGGATGAAGCCCTCTTCGATGGCCTGGCGCATCGAGTAAGTGTGGAAGGGCTCGTAGAGACCGGTGGCCTCGTTGCGCACGCCGAACAGGTTGAGGGTCTTGTGCTTGGGAGTGGCGGTGAAGGCGAAGTAGGACAGGTTGGCGCTACGGCCCCGGTAGGCGGCCGATTCGCGTAGCGCGTCCTCGGTGGACTTGGGGGTGACCTCGCCGTTGGTCTCAGCGCCGTCGTCGTCGGTGTCGTCGTCGGTGTCCAGGCCCAGGTCGCGTAGGGCCTTCTTCACGTCCTTGGCCGCTTCACCGCTCTGGGAGGAGTGGGCCTCGTCGACCACAATCGCGAACCGGCCGCCCCGGATCTCGGTGGGTTCGCGCTTGAGGTACTCCAGCAGGGCGGGGAAGGTCTGGAGGGTGACGACGATGATGCGCTTGGTGGAGGTGGACAGTGCCTCGGCGAGCTGGGCGGACTTGGAACCACCCTTGCCGCTGATCCGCCCGACCAGTCCTTCGACCTGAGAGAAGTCACCGACGGTGTCCTGAAGTTGTTTGTCCAGGACGGAGCGGTCGGTGATGATGACGGTCTTGTCGAAGACGGGGGTGTTGGGCTGGAGGCCCTTGGCGACGGCGGCCGGGTCCAGGAGGGAGACGTCGGCGGGGGTGTGCAGGGAGGAGAGCCGGTGCGCGAGCCAGGCGATGGTGTTGGACTTGCCCGAGCCGGCCGAGTGCTGGATGAGGTAGTTGTTCCCGGCGCCGTGGCGTGCGGCGTGGTCGACCATGCGGCGCACGGCGTGCCACTGGTGGAAGCGAGGGAAGATGACGGTGTCGCGTCGGCGGCCCTTGTCGTCCTTGCCACGCTTGACGTGGATGAAGCGTTCTAGAAGGTCGAGCCAGTTGTCGACGTCCCAGACCGTTTCCCACAGGTAGGCGGTGCGGTATCCGCTCTGGTCGGCGGCGGGGAGTGGGTTGCCGGCCCCACCGGTGTTCCCCGGCCCTTCGGAACCGGTGTTGAAGGGCAGGAAGCGGGTGTCCTTGCCGGCGAGCTTGGTGGTGATGAACACCAGATCGGGGTCGACGGCGAAGTGTACGAGGGCGCGCTTGTTGAAGAGCAGTTCGCGCGGGTCCCGGTCACGGACGTACTGGTGCTTGGCGTCGTTGACGTTCTGCCCGGTGAGGGGATTCTTCAACTCGGCGGTGGCTACGGGGACACCGTTGACGAACAGTCCCAGGTCCAGCGCTCTGCCCTGACTGTCGTCCCGTGTGGCGTAACGCAGCTGTCGGGTGACACTGAGCCGGTTGGCGTCGTAGTCGGCGAGGGCGTTCTCAGCGATGGTGTGTGAGGGCTTGAAGTAGGCGAGAGCAAACTTCAGCCCTTCGACGGTGATGCCCTTACGAAGGACGTGGAGGGTGCCCTCGGTGTCGATTCGCTTGGCGAGCGTCTTGGCGAAGGTGGCCTGGGCCTGGTCCTGGGAGCCGCCGCAACGGGTGGCCAGTTCCTCGAAGGTGTCGGGCTGGGTGGCACCGATGAAGGTGAAGAGCTGGGCGGTGTCCAGGGCCAGCTCAGGCCTGTAAGAGCTGTTGTCGCCCTGGGTCCAACCACGGTCCAGCATCGAGGCCACGATGTGGCTCTCGAAGGTGCTCTCGTCGTACACGGGACTCATGACACGTCAGCTCCTCGCGCGGTGGTGACATCGATCTGACCAGTGACAGCGGCGGTGATCAGCGCCTGTCGTCGTTCGAGCAGGAGGGAGTTTGATTGCCGGATCTTCTCCTGGAGACGCCGTTCAGGCTCCAACTCCTCCTCCAACGTTCGAACAATCTCCTTCTGCTCGTCCAGCGGTGGAACAGGGACACCAAGAGCAAGAAATGACTCTGGATATAGACGCAGACGTGATGACCAGACACCCTTAGAGTAACGAGTCATTTCACAAACATATTCCGGAGTACGATAAAGGAGGTCAAAATAATCCGACAGGAGGCCATCGGACGTGAACCGATAAACACCGTACGCCGGACTGACAATTCCATCATACTTTGAAAATCCCAGCGCCCCCATCCACGCCCATAGAGTATTAATAACCAAGTCACCTGACTGGCATTTCTTATAACCAGCCATGGACTCTGCCATGAACATATAAACATTCTTCTCAGACCTAGGAGTCACCCCCGTCAAATGAGAAACTGTCAAAAGCTCCTCAAAACCATCAACCGATAGATCACTGACCTCCCTAATAAGGTTTTTATTGCGAACAACACTCCAATGTGAAGGAACAGTGCCCAATGGGCCAATTTCACTATCCTTCACGGCGGGATACTCACGCACACCGCGAAGGCACAGCTTCGACGTGAGAGCCACCCTTCGCTCATCAATTAGATCAGAAGCGCGCTTTTTTGCAGCCACCAGCGCATCAATCCGAGCAACCTCAGCATCGAGGAAGTCAGTGATGCGTCGCTGATCATCCCGAGGAGGGAGCTTGACAGAGAGGCGTAGTACCTCTTCTGGTGAAACTCTCTGGTGGCTTCTCGTAACTGATTGAACGCGGGAATCCAACTCTTGGCGAGTCGTCTCTGACTTCAACAGGTAACCTAGAAACCGGCGATCACACCCCCAAGGAACGAGAGAAACGAACTCCGTAGATCCCACAGCCGGAAGCTCGTGGCTTTGCACCTCAACCACACGAGTTTTGCGAGGGTTGAGCTTACTTACAAGGAGTTCGTCCCCGAAGAGATGAAACTTGGCTGATTGGATTGTAGAGGAATCCTCAACCAATCCACCTCCCGTAGCATCTACCGAGGGGATACTGTAATGAATTACTTGCTCACCAAGAGCACGCGGTTCAACTACACGGCGAACTTCACGAGCAATAGACCACAAGGGAACAGAGCTATCAACAGGACTCACTTCGTCACCTCTCCCAACAACCGCTGGATCTCGCCTTCAAGTTCCTTCAGCTCCGCGTCGATCTCCTCTAGCGGACGAGGCGGCGTGTACACGTAGAAGTGCCGCGTAAACGGAATCTCGTAGCCGATCTTCGTCTTCGAATAATCCACCCACGCATCCGGAACGTGCGGCAGAACCTCGCGCTCCATGTAAGCGTCGAGGTCCTCGTCCAGCGGGATGTTCTCGAAGTCGCGCAGGTCCGCGTCCGGCTCCGGCTGCCCCTTCTTCTTCTGAACCTCACCCTCGGGGTCCCGCACCGAGACCGCACCCCACACGGCTTTCATCACCGGCGTCGGCGGCTTGGCGATGCCGCCCTCGGCCAAAGCCTGCTGAATCCGATCGGCGAACTCCGTCTTCTTGAAGCTCGGCTCACTACCCACCAGCGACCGCATCGCCTCGACCAGCTCCGTCTTCTGCTCGTACTTGGCGGTGGTCTTGCCCTTGTCCAGCGCGGCGGCGAGCTCCACCAGCGTCTCCTCGGTGACCTCGAAGCGCAGCTTCAGCGGCCTTTCCACGGTGATGCGCTGGTATCCGAAGTCCTCGTTGCCGAACACCTTCACCTTGCCGTGCAGCGGGAGCTCGGGGTCCTCGACCACTCCCAGCGCGTCCGCGTACAACCGCGTCAGTTCGGTGATCTGCTCGGCGCTGATCTCCTTGCGCTTCTCCCCCAGGGACTTGCGCATCTTGGTCCAGTGTTCGCGGGCGTCGATCAGTTTGACCTTGCCCTCGTGGGCGCGGTCCTTGCGGTTGGTCAGCACCCAGAAGTAGGTGGAGATGCCGGTGTTGTAGAACAACTGATCCGGCAGGGCGACGATCGCCTCCAGCCAGTCGTTCTCCAGGATCCAGCGGCGAATCTCGGACTCACCGGAGCCAGCAGCACCCGTGAACAGCGGGGATCCGTTGAAGACGATGGCGATACGGCTACCGCCACGCTTCTCACCCTCCTCGTCGAGCTGGACCGGCTTCATCTTGGAGATCATGTGTTGCAGGAACAGCAGCGACCCGTCATTGATACGCGGCAGACCGGCCCCGAAACGACCGGAGGAACCCAGTTCGTACTCGGCCTCCACATCGTCCTTGACCTTCTTCCACTCCACACCGAAAGGCGGGTTGGCGAGCATGTAGTCGAACTTGCGGCTCTGGTGCCGATCGTGGCTGAAGGAGTTGCCGAACTTGATGTGCTCGGGGTCCTGTCCCTTGATCATCAGGTCCGATCGCGAGATCGCCCAAGACTCGGGGTTGAGCTCCTGGCCGAACACGACCGCCTTGGCATCCGGGTTCAGAGCCGTGATGTGATCGTGCATCTCGGTGAGCATCCCGCCGGTGCCACAGGCCGGGTCCAGGATCTGGCGGATGATGCCGGGAGTACGTAGAACGTCCTCATCCGGAGCCAAGAGAAGATTGGCCATCAGCTTGATGACCTCACGCGGGGTGAAGTGCTCACCAGCGGTCTCGTTGGACATCTCGGAAAACTTACGGAGAAGCTCCTCGAAGATGTAACCCATCTGGACGTTGGAGATCCGATCCGGAGACAGGTCCAGGTCGGCGAACTTGCCCACCACCTGGTAGAGCAGGCCGGAGTTGTCCAGTTTCCGAATCTGACCTTCGAACTCGTACTTCTCCAGCACCTCATGGGCGTTGTAGGAGAAAGCGTTGATGAAGTGAGTGAGGTTGTTCGCCGTTTGGGAGGGGTCGGCGGCGATGCGCTCGAAGGTCAACGGACTGGTGTTGTAGAAGCTGTGCCCCGACGCCCGCAGCACGAACTCGTGGTGGACCGGCTTGTCCTTGAACTTCTCGTGTGCGTCCAACACCGCTTGCTTGGTCGGCTCCAAGACACAGTCCAAGCGACGCAGAACGACGAACGGCAGGATGACCTTGCCGTACTCCGACTGCCTGTAGTCGCCGCGGAGCAGGTCCGCGACCGACCAGATAAAACTCACCATCTCCTGATGGGTACTCGAATTCACCGGGGTCCTTTCGAAGGGGTGTGCGCCTGAAGGGGCATGCAGCGGGGTTGGTTCAAGTCTGTCTGATTCACGGGGCGCCCGTGACCTCTTCCACGGCTTCCTCGTCGCCCGCCGGCGGCTCGACCGGCGGCTCCAAGAGCCCCGTTCGCAGTCCGCTGGTGAGGCGTTCTCCCAGTTCATTGGCGACCTCACGGGCATGCTCCAGCCGATGCCGGAACTCGTGCAGTTCGCGGAACGCGGCGCCGTAGCGGCGCTGTTCCTCCAGCGGCAGCAGCGGCACGCGCAACCGCCGAAAGTCCACGCGCAGGATCGTCGAGCCCTGCCCGGCCCGGCGCAGGTTGTCCTCATCGGCGAGGAAGCCGGCCAAGAACCACGCATCGATGTGGGCGGGGTCCGGGCGCACCAGATACAACTGGTTTCCCAGAAGCGCACCGCTGTCGACCTCGGCGGCCACCCGGACCTTGGAGGCCCCGCTCCTGGTCATGGCCGAAGGGATGAGCACGTCCCCGTCCTGGATCACCTGGTGCCCCGTGGTCTCCGGGTCCACCGGTTCGGCGAGGCGCTTGCTCGCCTCGCCACCCCCGTTGACGTCGCCGGGGGTCAACACCCTTGGCCCGGTGCCCTCGTCCAGATCAACGACGGGCACAACCGGTGCCCGGTAGACGGCCAAGGCCCCGGACCGGGCCAGGTCGTCGAGGGTGGTCATCCGCCACTCCCCCGGCTCCCGAGCGCCCCACCCGACACCGGGGACGGACGAACGTGTGTCCTCCAGAGTACGCAGGAGTCTTCGTCTGACCTTGCCCACGCACTCGTGCGCCTGGGCCGGGCCCACCTCGGGGACGGCGGCGGGAAGGTGGCGCTGCGGGGTCAGGTCCACACTGTCGTCCAGCAGTTCGACCACGGGCACGGCCCGGCTGAACCCTGTCTCGTCCACCACCGTGTCGGGCCCGTCCAGGAACGTTCGCCAACTCCGACCCACTCGATCGCGTAGCTCGTCCCAGTCCGCGGGCCTGCGGTCCTCTCCCCCACCCCGATTGCTCTCGGTGTCGACGAAAAGCACCCGATGCCGCTGCACGGCCTCCGCCTCCGGCTGTTCCAGCACCCACAGGTGCAGCCCCACGTGCAGGGGCGCGGCCGCGCCGATCGGCAGAGCGATGACGGCCGCCAGCGCGCCCCGCCGCAGCAGTTCCCGCCGGATGCGGCGGCCCGAGGGCCGGGAGGCGGCCGCCGGGGGCATGAGTACGACGTCGCGGCCGCCGGGGCGGGTGTGGGCCAGACAGTGTTGGATCCAGGCGAGTTCGGATTCGGAGCGAGGTGGGACCCCGTAGGCCCATCGTTCGTCGTAGGCGAGTTCGTCGGCGCCCCAGTCGCGCTGATTGAAGGGCGGGTTGCACAGCACCGCGTCGAAGTGACGTCCGTCGAAGGCGTCGGCGATGAGGGAGTCTCCTCCCCTGACCCGTCCCGGGGCTCCGCTGGGCACCAGCCCGACCAGTGCCCGGGCCAGGCGTGCGCCGGCCTCCTCGACCTCCTGTCCGTACAGGCCCACCGCTCCCTCCTCCGAGGCGGCGCGCAGCAGGGAGCCCGTGCCACAGGCGGGGTCGAACACCTCGGCTCCGCGTACGTCGGCCAGGTCGACCATCAACCGCGCCAGTGGGACGGGGGTGAGGTGCGCCTTGCCGCCCAAGGCGGCCAGGTAGGCCTCGTGCAGGTGTGCGGACAGTTCCCGGGCGGCGTCCGGGGTGGTGGCCGCTCCTCGCACGGCTTCGGCCAGGTCGGTTCCTCCTTGGTGGGTGGCCACCCGGTCCACCGCCTTCTTCGTGGCCCGCCCCTGGGACAGGTGGAGCAACAGTTCCTGGACGTCGGCGACGACCTCTCCCAGGTCGCCGTCCTCGGTGGACGTCACCCGGATCCGTTCCCAGACCTGTTCGTGGGGCGCGCGTTCGGGCATGCGGTCGCTGTCCGCGAGCCACCGTTCGATCTGGTCCAGGTCGAACAGCACCCGGTTCCCGCTGCCCCCGACGGGATCCGGAAAGTCCCCGTGGCGTCGGCGCCAATTGCTGACCGTGGTCCGGCTCACCTGCGCGATACGCGCGATGTCGGCCGCGGTGACGCTCGTGTTCTCCGCCATCGAAGCCTCCTTTCCTCGGTCGTGAACAGTACACCACAGCCTTACTCAGGTTGACAATGTTTTCACCCGGTCCCTATGTTGATGGCATCGGCATCACCGCTCCATCCGACGACACACCCCCTGGAGTCCGGCCATGTCCTTGCCCCTTCCCCTGCCCTTCGAGCAGGAGGAACCGGAAGCCCACCCGCGGAAGGTCACGCCACGGCAGTTGCTCGACGTTCGCGAGGCCGAGTGGCGTCCGCGCCTGGAGTCGGTCTCCCTCGTCTCCGAGTCCCCCTTCAACGTGAAGGAACTCGACCAGGCGGCTCGGGCGCTGGGGGCGATCTTCACCCGGGAACTCGACGTTTACGGGCGCTCGAACCTGCACCATTGGCCCGCCTGTCTAGCGGCGGTCACCGTGGGGGTGGCCACCCGGCACTACGCCCACGGCACCTTCTGGCCGGCGTTGTGGGAGAGCACGAAGGTCCCCGTTTCCCGTCGCAAGACCGAGGCCTGGGGCACCCGTTTCCTGCGCTCCCTGGAAATCCTGGGCGTGGACACCTTCCCCGGGATGACCTACCCCTACGTGGATCCGATCCTGATGCACTCGGGCATCCCCACCTACTGTCTGGGGGACGTCTTCGACCTGCTGTTGCACCGGAGCGCGGTGGAACCCGGGTTGGACGCCTACGGGTTCCACCTGTGGGCCGTCTCCGGTCGTCACCGGCTCCGGGATATGGACATGCCGGCCGACAGGTTCATCTCCTCCGGCGGTGACTACGCCCTGGAGACCATCGAGCGGTGCATGCAACTGATGGACCTCCTGCGCGAGGACCCCGACGCCGCTCCTCGGGAGGTGGGGCTACCCCAGCGGTTCCACGCCCCGGCGGTAGCCGCGTTGGAGCGCGCGGCGAGTCGGGGCGCCCTCCCCCGACAGCCGCTCTGGCAATCCGCCACGCCCCGCGCGGCCCGGGCACGTCTGCGTCTGGACCCCTTCGTCCACGGAATCCACGTCGTCCTGCCGGTCCTGGACGGCACCGACGACCTCGACGTCTCGTGGGAGGTCACCACCGACGAGGGCACCCACACCGTGCGTACCCGCCGTCGTTGGGGCGCGGCGGCCGAACCGACCGTGTTCGCGCTCGCCGGCCCCACCCGTTCGGTGAACGTCACCCCGCAGGGGCTCGGGGTACGCGAGCAACTGGACCTGATCGATCCGCTGGACCCACTCCTGGTCTTCGACGACTCCGGCGCGTTGACCGGTACCGACGCGACCTTGTCGCCCGGACCGGTATGGGTGATGCATCCCGGCGACCACGTGCTCGAAAAGTCCGAGACGGTGGCGGACCTGGGTGGTGGGTTCGACGTGCCCTATGGCTGGGAGGGGTGGTCCCTGCGCCGGCTACGGCTGTACCGAGGCGACTCGATCCGGTTGGAAGGGGGTTCCCACCACCGTGCCCAGGGTCGGGAGCGACCCCGGTTGGAACTGCCCGAACCGGTTCCCGGCGCGACCACCCCGCTCGGGGCACCGGTGTATCCGCACCGACCCTCCGTGGTCCTGCCCGATGCGGAGGGCGTGTCGGTGGAGTGGTCGGTGGAGGTGCGGTCGGCGGAGGAGGGCCGCCTGATCTCTCGCGTACGGGCGGACTCCGGTGAGGTCGTCGTCCTTCTGGCGGACCTGCGATCGCCCGTGGTGGGCTCCTACACCGTGAACGTTCGGGGCCCGCTCGGGCGTGGGTTGAGCCGGCAGATCACCATCGTCGAGGGGCTCGACGCCCGGCACGCACCGCGGGTGCGCGTCATCGAACCAGGAGGACTGGCGCCGGCCGAGACGCGTTTGGGCGCCGCCGACGGTGTCGAGGTCGAGCCCGCCCATCCGCGGTTCGGTCCTCAGGAGGTGGCCCGTCCCGTCACGGTGCGCGCCGGGACCTCGGTGGTGTCCCTACTGGTCGAGCCCCCGCACCTGCGTCTGCTCACCACCGGAGAGACGTCCCCGCGGTGGCGGGTCGAAGCCGCGCGTTTGGACTGTGAGTCCATCGCGGAGTCCGGTGACCTGCTCGTGCGGGTGCCCGAGGGCGAACCGGATCCGGGCCAGTTGCTCGCCTTGCAGGGAACGGACGTCGTCCAGCGGGTGGAGGCGGTCTCGGTGCTCGGGACGAACACGCACCGCTATCCCCTCGGGCAGCTCGTGGAGACGGCCGCCGCGCGGCGCCATCTGCGTCTGGTCGTGGGTCATGGCTCGACACCGATGCCCGTGGCCGTCGTGCGGCCCAGGAGGTTCGCGAGCGGCGCGGAGGTCCGCGGCGGGGTGATCGAACTCGAAGGGTTCGCCGGCATCGACGACGTCAGCGCGGCCGTGTACCTGCGCGGAGCGCCATGGCGGGCACCGGTCGTGCTGGCCGTGCCCACGGACGGGCGCATCCCCCTTCCCGACGAACTGCGCGAAGCCGGTCCAATGCGTCTGCTGTTGGCCGTGGAGGACCCGTGGTCGGTCACCGACCATCCCCGTTGGCCCAAGAGCGACGACCCGAACGTGTTGGGCTGTCCGGCCGGGGGACGACCCACCGGTTCCGACGAGGAGGAGGAAAGGCTGTGCGCCGCCTTCGCCACCGGGGACGGGTTGGACTCGCTTCCCCTTTCGCGTGACAACGCCGTTCGCCTGTGGCGTGTGCTGGGGGCCTCCGACCTCCTGATCAGCTCCGGTGTGCCCCCGGAGCGGATCATCGCCTGTGCCGACGCCTTGGGCAACACACCGCTTCCGGCGCTCATGGCCCACGGCGACGCCGACCTGTCCGCCGCCGAGAGCGTATGGGCACTGGTCACCGGAGGACTCGTCGCCTCTCCGGCGGGTGGACGCGTGCCCGTGCGGCAGGCGGCGGAACTATGGCACCGTCTGCCCGCGGCGGCCGCCCTGGCCACCAGCGACCTCATGCCCCTGATCGACGCCGAGGTCTCCGACCCCGACCACGCCGAGCTGATGGAACAGTTGGAACGGCGGTGCGGTGGGATCGCCATGACCCTGCTTCGGGGGAAAGCGGACCCGGCCTCGGGCGCGGGCAGGTTCGACGCCAACGCCGAGCACCTGGCCCGGATGTCACCGGACCAGGTCACCGCGATCTGGCAGGCGGCCCGAGTGGTCCCACGCGCCCTGCTGGACGAGGACTCGCGCACCCAGGCCGCTCTGGGACTGTTCAGCGCGCGTGATCGACCCGCCATGCACCGGATGCGCTCCGCCGCGCCCGCCATCGCCGGGAACGTGCTGCACCTGGCCAAACGCCTCGACCAGACCTACCGACGCCCCGTCCTGGACCTGCTGGAACCACGCCACGCCCCGGGCGCCGCCCGATGGCGCAACCTGCCCGCCGCGTCCCTGGCCCTGGCCCTGTCCGCACGATTGGCCGCACGCGGAGTGCCCGCCTTCACCTCCCTGGCCCGTGGGCAACGCGCCGTCTGGGGGGACCTGGCCCGGCACGCCCCCGACCTCGTCCGCATCGACATCGTCCTGGCCGAACTGGCCCTCGCCGGGGCCGAACGCGCCCACATCGCCAAGGAGCAGAACCGATGACCTCCCGATTCGACCCCATCGACGTGAGCGCGATGATCGGTGACGGCTACCGCCGTTACCTGGGCTCGCTGCTGCCGCTGCGAGACCCGTCCCTGGCGAACGCGCTCTCCGAGCAGATCGCCGGTAGCCCCCTGCTGAGCAAGGGGCCGCTGTTGGAGGCCACCCCGGCCTACGAAACCGGTCGAGCACCGCGTGAGTTGGTCGAGGAGGGTGTCCTCTCCCCCGGGTTCGCCTCGCCCACCGGCCCGGCCGTCCATCTCGACCGACCGCTGTACAACCACCAGGAGGAGGCGATCCGCAAGGCCCGTCAGGGCCGCAACCTGGTGGTGGCGACCGGGACCGGATCTGGGAAGACCGAGAGCTTCCTGTTGCCGATCCTCAACGAACTCCAGGCCGAGCACGAACGCGGCGAGCTGGGCCCCGGGGTTCGAGCCATCCTGCTGTATCCGATGAACGCGCTGGCCAACGACCAGCTCAAACGACTGCGCGAGACGCTGCTGGCCACCAGCCCGCACATCACCTTCGGTCGCTACACCGGGGAGACCAAGGAGACCGAACAGCAGGCCCTGGACTCCTTCAGGGCCCTGCACCCGGGCCAGAACCCTCCGCCCAACGAACTCCTCAGCCGGGAGCAGATGCGCAAGAGCCCGCCGCATCTGCTGCTGACCAACTACGCGATGCTGGAGTACCTGCTGTTGCGCCCGGCGGACCTGGACCTGTTCGAGGGCGAGCACGCCGGACACTGGAAGTTCATCGCCGTGGACGAAGCGCACGTCTACGACGGGGCCAAGGCCGCTGAACTGGCGATGCTGCTGCGCCGGCTGCGTGATCGTGTCGCTCGGGGCCAAAAACTCCAGTGCATCGCCACCAGCGCGACCGTCGGCGACGACGCGAGCGCGGTCACCACCTTCGCACAGCGTCTCTTCGACGCACCATTCGACTGGGAGGACGGTGATCCCACCAGGCAGGACCTGATCCGTGCCACCCACAAGGACACCATGCCCCACTCCACATGGGGTCCGCTGTCCGCGTTGGACTACCGCAACGTACGCGAGGACGACGATCCCGGCCGCGCCCTGCGAAGCGTCGCGGCCGAACACGGAGCCGAGGCTCCTTCCGCCTTCACGCTCCTGGCCGGGGAACGCCGGTTGCAACATCTGCGCGTGTTGTTGGCCCGTGGCGGGCCCAAGCCTCTGGAGCAGCTGGCGGAGGAGCTGTTCGACGCGGTCCCCGAGACCGCCTCCGGAACCGAAGGATTGACCGCCACCGATCGGGTACGGGCATTGGCGGACCTTGTCGCGTTGGCCAGCATGATCCGCGACACCGACGGCACACCGCTGTTGTCGGCCCGATACCACTTGTTCACCCGGGCCACCGACGGCGCGTTCGCCTGTCTGACCGACCAGGGACCGCACGTGTCGTTGGCCCGGCACGAAACCTGCGAGACCTGCTCGGCGCCCAGCTTCGAGATCGGCTCCTGCAAAAGGTGCGGGGACCTGTACCTGGTGGGGAGCATCGAAGCGGAGGGGCGCGGGGAACGGCTTCTCCCACAAACCTCGCGGCAGAAGAAGCCCGAGTGGTTGCACTTGGGCGGCACGCCGATCACCGTCGACGACGATGACGACACCCTGGAGAAGGCGAGCAGAGTCAGTACCCGGAACGCCTACCTGTGCGTGGGCTGCGGCTCCCTACTCGGCTCACCCTCCGGCTCGTGCGCGATCGAGTGTCCCGATCGTTCCCTACGCGAGGTCCGACTGATCAAGACCCAGGGAGACCGCGCGGCCAGGTGTTTGAACTGTGGCGCGCTCGGCACCCACACCCTGCGCCGGTTCGAGAGCGGTAACGACGCCTCCGCCGCCGTCGTGGCCACCGCGCTGTACCAGGCTCTGCCCCAGGACACGGACGCCCAGGTCGCCGACCAACCCGGGGGTGGACGCAAGCTCCTGATGTTCAACGACAGCCGCCAGGCCGCAGCGTTCTTCGCGCCCTACCTGGAGACCAGCTATGGAACGTTCCAGCACCGGCGTCTCGTCCTGGAGGGCATGACCACGATCCACGACCCGGGCGATGAGCTGAGAATCGACGACCTGATCGACGAGACCGCTCAAGCCGCCAAGCGCGCCGGGTTGTTCGGTCGCAAGGTGTCCAAGCGTCAGCGCGCGTCCAGGGTCGGTCCCTGGGTGATGAGTGAGCTGGTCAGTACCGACGACCGCCAGTCGTTGGAGGGACGCGGCCTGCTCAGGGCGGACCTGACCCGTCCCGAGGGGGTGTCTCTGCCTCGGGCGTTCACCGAGTGGCTCGGGCTGGATGAGGACGAGGTGTGGGACCTGTTCGGGGAACTGGTGCGCACGTTGCGTCAACAGGGCGCCCTCAGCATGCCCGAGGGCGTGGCCGCCGACGACGAGGCGTTCATGCCCCGGCTCGGTCCGGTGTACGTGCGTCGAGATGGCGCCGACCGTGCGCGCAAGGTGATCAGTTGGGTGCCGACCTCGGGGCAGAACCGACGGCTCAACTACCTGGAACGGGTCTTGAAGAGGTTGGGGGTCTCCGAGGACGACGCACCGGCGCGGAAGGTATTGGAGAAGGTGTGGGACCTGCTCCGGGACATGCCGGAGGGTTGGTTCGTCTCGACGGACGATCGTGTGCTGGGAACGCTCTACCAGGTCGACCACGAGGGGCTGGAGGTGTCCCTGGTGACTCCGGAGAAGGCCCCCTACCAGTGCGACGCCTGTCGGCGTCTGCATCCGGTGTCGGTGCGCGGTGTGTGTCCGACCATGAACTGTCCCGGAACGTTGCGCCCCTACGACCTCCCCGACGCCGACAAGGACACCGACCACTACCGGCACCTGTACCGGACGCTCAACCCGGTCGCGTTGACCGCTCAGGAGCACACCGCGCAGTGGTCGGCGCGGGAGGCGGCGAACGTGCAGCAGGAGTTCGTCAGGGGTCGGGTGAACGCGCTGTCCTGCTCGACCACGTTCGAACTCGGTGTGGACGTGGGTGAGCTCCAGTCGGTGTTCATGCGCAACATGCCACCCACCACGGCCAACTACGTACAGCGTGCGGGGCGGGCCGGACGGCGCTCGGACTCCGCGGCGTTGGTGGTCACCTACGCGCAACGTCGCTCCCACGACCTGTTCCGATACCAGGAACCCGAGAAGATGATCGCCGGAGAGGTGCGGGCGCCCTACGTGCCGCTCGCCAACATCCGAATCGATCGCCGGCACGCGCACTCGGTGGCGATGGCGGCGTTCTTCCGGTACTGGTTCCAGACCACCGGCGAGTCCTGGAACAAGGTGGGGGAGTTCTTCCTGTCCGGCGACGAGGACCGGCCGGCTCCCGCCACCCGGGTCGTCGACTTCCTCTCCCCCGTGCCGGGCCACGTCACCGAGGCCCTGCTCAGGATCCTGCCCGCGGAGATCGCGCAGGAGATCGACGTGGCGGGAGGCGGCTGGGTCGGCGGACTCACCGAGCTCCTGGAGAGGATCCATCTGGAGGTGACCCAAGACGTCGAGGACTTCGAACGGCGCCGGGTGGAGGCCTTCGAGGCACGCAAGGACATGTTGGCGGAGCGATTCGGTAAGACGATCAACACGGTGGTACGGCGCCCGCTCCTGGGTTTCCTGGCCACTCGCAACGTGCTGCCCAAGTACGGCTTCCCGGTGGACACCGTCGAACTGCGCACCCATCACTCGGGAGAGCCCGTCGGCAGGCGCCTGGAACTGGCGCGGGACCGTAGTTCGGCCATCTACGAGTACGCCCCTGGAAGCTCCATCATCGCGGGCGGGAAGAAGTGGACCTCGGCGGGCATCTACCGGCTCCCCGGACGTGAACTGCACCCCCACCACTACCGGGTGTGCGCCGACTGTGGTTTCTACGAGGAGTCCAAGGACCCACTGGAAGGTGTGTGTCGCTCCTGCGGTGTGGCCGCCCGAGAAGGCAGGACCAAGTACATCGTTCCCGAGTTCGGCTTCGTCGCCGGTGCCAAGGTGCAACCCGCGGGAATGACGCCCCCGCAGCGTTCCTGGCATGGTTCCACCAACGTACTGCGGTTGGCGGCCGATCCCGAGAACCACATCTGGCCCCTGCCCGGTGGGGGCGAGGTCCTGTGTCAGGCGGGCAGCAGAGGTGAGTTGGTGGCGATCTCCGACGGCCCCAGAGGAAGCGGTTTCCTGATCTGTGGCTGGTGCGGCTGGGGTACCGGGACGGCCACCGGCAAGACGCCCACCGAGCACGAGAATCCATTGAAGGGGAATCGGTGCCAGGGCCCACTCGCCCATCTCTCCCTGGCCCATCGGTACGAGACCGACATCGTGGAGATCTCCTTCGGTGGCCGTCTGGACATCGGACGCGCCTCCGAACCGGTCCGGTACTCCCTGTTGTACGCGCTGCTGGAGGGCGCCTCTTCGGCGTTGGACATCAGCCGTGACGACATCGACGGGGCGACCTTCCGGAGGACGCCGGGCACCATGGCCCTGGTGCTGTTCGACACGGTTCCCGGTGGTGCCGGCGGCGCCACTCGGATCGCCGCGAACTTCCCCGAGGTCCTGAAGGCGGCCTTGGACCGGGTCACGGCGTGTGACTGCGGGGTGGAGACCTCCTGCTACAGCTGCCTGCGCAACTACCGCAACCAGTACTTCCACGATCGGCTTCGTCGAGACGCGGCGTCGCACGCCTTGGAGTCACTGCTGAGCCGAGGCTGAAGACCTGGGGCCGGGAGATTCCACTCCCGGCCCCAGAGCATCACCACGGGCCCCCGCACGCGAACTGTTACGGAAGGACATACCTCCGCTCGCGCACACCGAAGGCTCTCCTTTCGTTCCCCCGAAACAACAACCCGAACACAGAGTGACCGACAGGATGCGCATAGGAACAAAAGGCGGAGTTCTCATAACATCGTTCTTTGAAAGCGAGAATATCCTCCCTGTATCCTGCCCTAGCTCCGTACATCCCCTATCCTTTTTCTAGGAGCATGAGCAGACGGGATACGCGATGACACCAAGGGCCAACGGCGAAAACTTCATCCAACTCTGGGAGTGGGCGAAGGACAGCAAGAAAATGACCGAGTCCACAGCCAAGCAGCACGTGCGCGCCTGCCAACTCGTTCTTGAGAGCCTGAGAAAGGATCCCTCCAGAATCAATGTCCTAGAACTGGACATCGAGCATGCGGTCCATCTCTTTCGCACTACCAACCCGCAGCTCAAGGAGTCCACTCTGGACACCTATGAGTACGTCTTCAGAAGGGCTGTTCTCTCCTACGGAGACTACCTAAGAGACCCCGCCGCATGGGAAGCACCCACCAAACGGAAGAGCGGGGACAAGGGCACTCGGAAGCTCCAGACCACTCCTCGACCCAAGAAGGAGAAGGTCGAGCTGAAGCTCCCTCTGCGCGAGGGAAAGCACGCCCTTCTCATCCTCCCCGAGAACCTCACGGAAGCGGACCGTCGGCTCTTGGAGAGAATCATTCCGGTGTACCTTGAGGACTACGCCGAGGAGAGCTAAAGGTTCAGGCCTTCCCCATCCGCCGGGCTCAGGAACGGGCCCGTCCCCTTCCACTCTTCGGAGAGCCGGCCGAGAAGCTTCATCGCCCCCGACACGTCGACCGACCGCTCTGCGTGGGCTTGGTCCAGCAAATTCGGTGGCGGCAGGAGTCGTACCCATCGATACACTCCCCGGTCGCCTCGACTGCGAGGCCCGAGAGGCCGAGTGGATCCTGAGCCAACAGCCTCCGAGCGGTGTTCGCTACGTGTTTCGTGCTCGTTCCCGCGCGACCGGGAGCAGGTGGGCAACGTCGGAAGGACACGCCGCTCCCGTTCGGTCAGCCCTCCTGGCGGGGCCCACTTCCCTGCGGGAGGGCTTGGGGTGGACGATGGCTACCAGGACCTGATCCGAGAGTCCGACCAGTGGAATCTTCTTGACCCGTATGTGCGAGGACACGCTCTGAGGGATACCCGCCCCGCCGCCCGGGGTGGGCGGCGGGGCGGGGCGGTGGCTACTGGGCGCGGAGGACCACCAGGTTGCAGGTGATGTTCTCCTTGACGTGGTAGACGCTCTGCGGGGTGGACTCCTCCAGGTGGGCCAGGCCGGCCTCTTCGATGGCCTCGACCTTGGCCTTGTAGCCGGAGGGTTCCCAGATGCGGTCCAGGACGGTGACGACGATGGGGGCGCCCGGGCGGGCGACGCGGACGAGTTCGTCGAAGGCCTCGGGGCCCACGTGTCCTTCGGTGAGGGTGCCCACGCAGATGACCGCGTCGTAGGCGTCGTCCCCGGCGGGCAGGCGCTGTGTGAGGTCGGCCTTGGCGAGGTCGCGGTAGAGGCCCTTGGCGCGGGCCTTGTCGAGCATGGCGGTGGAGAGGTCGAAGCCGTCGATGACCTCGAATCCGTGGCCGGACAGGGCGGCGCCGACCAGCCCGGTGCCGCAGCCGGCGTCGAGGACCTCGGCCTCGGGCCGGTCGGTGAGCAGGGCGCTCAGGCGTTCGGCGGCGTGGGTGGGCGCGGCGTAACCCATGCCCTCGGTGGTGTCGTGTTCGTAGGTGGCCGCCCATTCGTCGTAGGCGCTCTCGGCCTCTTGGGGGTTCTTCAGGGCGTACACACGGTCCAGGATCCTGCGATGTTCGCTCATGACTCGGTCTCTCTCACCTTCCAAAGAAAAGGACAGAACACCTCGATCGAGACCTTATCGGGCAGGCCTGGCGAACGGGGTGGCGAGGGACACAGCGACATCTGTCGGTGAGCGGTGAGGTCGACCGGACAGCGGGAAGGTGCCCTCCATGACAGGTATCTCCCCCGACAGTGAGACCAAGGGCCCCCGAGAGTGGCGACTGGTGTGGCGCCACCGGCACGCGGTGATCCTGGCCCTGGTCGTGGCTCTGATGGTGGGCGCGTGGGTGGCGCAGAGCGCGGCGCGTCCGATGTTGTGGGCGGCGGGCGCGTTGGTGGGCGCGTTCCTGGTCTGGTGGATACGCGGGCGGTGGCTTCGGACGAGGGAACGCCGGGCCCTGGAGCGGGTCGATCTGTCCGAGGTCGACCTGATGACGGGCGTGGAGTTCGAGGAGCACGTCGCCATGCTGATGCGGGTGAGCGGCTACACGGCGGTGACCGTGGTGGGCGGCGCCGACGACGGCGGGGCGGACGTGGTGGGACGTGCTCCGGACGGCCGGGAGGTCGTGGTGCAGTGCAAGCGGTGGAACCACGCGGTGCCGCCCAACGACGTGCGTGCGTTCATCGGTGTGCTGCACAGCGGTTATGAGGGCTACGAGGGGGTCTTCGTGTCCTCGTCCGGTTTCACCGAGGCCGCCGCGGCGCAGGGCGAGGGGCACATGGTGTTGGTGGATCGGGACGCCCTGGCTCGGTGGATGAGCGGCGTGGAGGCGCCGGAGCCGCTGTCGGGTGGATGAGGGCCCGCGCCGAAACGCGGGCCGGGGGCGTGTTTTCGCAGTTCAGAGTCGGGTTCTGGGTTTTTGGAAGTTTCCTGTCCTAAACCCTTGGGATACCGACCTCGCGGGTTGCTTGGGATTCTCTGGGTAGTTCCCGCCCCTTCCTGGTGAGCCAATGGGGGACGGGACGTGTGGGGCTCCCGGGGTTCGGGAGCTCCACGGGCCCCGATCGCGGCGGGGCCGATCCGGTCCGTAGAGCCCCGAGTGTCTCCGGCAGACTCCCGAGTTGGTACCCCCGTCAGTCACTGACGGGGGTCAGCGGGCTGTTCGGGCCCACCTGGGGGTCAGGTGGGCATGGGTCTTCTGGGTTTCATGCTCTCTCCCGGGTTCAGTGGCGGCAGTGCGGGGGTTTGCGGGGGTGGGGGATGCGCGGGTGGACACCCGGGCAGGTCGCCGGGGCGGTGAGTCCGGGTGGGGTCGGCAGGGTCGCCCAGGCGACGGTGCGTTCGACCAACACCACGGGGGTGGACAGCAGCGTGAACAACAGGAGCCCGGAGCACGGGGCGAAGAGACGGAATCGCTCGAACATGTGCCCAGACTGGCAGGGCGAGAGTGAGCGCACGGCTACTTCGCGTGATCGTACCGTGTCCGGTTGAGGTCAGGGATCAGGCGTGTGTCGTGGCGGGCGTGGGGGTAGGGCCTCCCACTTCAGGCGAAGACCTCCAGGAGCACCACGATCAGACCGATGACCAGCATCGCCGCGAAGATGAAGTAGCAGCCCACGTTGCCGGTGGCGCCCGGGTCGCGGGTGGGGCCGCGGTGGATTTCGGTGCGTCCCCTGCCGGGTTTGCGCTTGCTCTTCTTCTTGCCCACCTTGGTTCTTTCCGTTCCTGGTCGGGGGACGATCGGGGCCAGAGCCTGGCATGAGGGCCCGAGGTCGGGCAAGTCCCGAGGTCAGTCGTGTTCGGGTTCGGTCGGCTCGTCGGTGTCCTTGGGCTCCTCGTCCTTGGGGTCCTTGCGCGCCCAGTAGGTGGCCACCAGCGCGCCGGACAGGTTGTGCCAGACCGAGAACAGGGCGCCGGGCAGGGCGGCGAGCGGCTCGAAGTGGGTGGCGCCCAGGGTCGCGGCGAGCCCGGAGTTCTGCATGCCCACCTCCACGCTCAGGGCGCGGCGGGAGGTCTCGGGCAGCTTGCCGAGCGCACCCACGAGGTAGCCCAGTCCCAGGCCCAGGGTGTTGTGCAGGATGACCGCCAGGCCCAGGAGGAGTCCGGTGCTCAGGACCGCGTCGGCGTTGGCGCCCACGATGCCGGCGACGACGAACACGATGCCGGTGACCGACACCAGCGGCAGGATCGGCAGGACCTTGGACACGGCGCGGTCGGCGAAGGTGCGCAGCAGTAGGCCGGCCACCACCGGGAGCAGGACGACCTGGAGGATGGAGACGAACATGTCGGCCATGGACACGTCCAGGGTGGATCCGGCCAGGATCAGCACCACGAGCGGGGTGACGAACGGCGCGAGCATGGTGGAGATCGACGTCATGGCCACCGACAGGGCGACGTTGCCGCGGGCCAGGTAGACGATGACGTTGGAGGCGGTCCCGCCGGGGGACGCCCCCACCAGGATCATGCCGATCACCAGCTGTGGCGGCAGGTTCAGCAGGTGGGCGATGCCCCAGCCCAGCAGCGGCATGATCGTGTACTGGGCGAGCACGCCGAGCACCACGGCCCGTGGGTACTGGGCGACGATGGCGAAGTCGGCCGGGCGCATCGTCAGCCCCATGCCGAACATGATGACGCCGAGCAGCAGGGACACGTGCGGTGTGAGGTGGGAGGCCTGGTCGGGTACGACCAGGCCCACCACGGCCCCCAACAGGACCAGGAGCGCGAACCACCTGCCGACGAAGTCGGCGACCTGCTTGACGATCGTCATCGTGTACTTCTTCCCACGTGGTGTCCGGGGGGCTTCCTTCCGGCCGGCAGCACGTTACCCCCCAGGTGATGGGCGTGGAAGCACCAGGGTCGGTCGGAGCGCGCCCGGCCTCATGTGGCGGCCTCCGCCTCGGCCAGGAGAGTCCCGGCCGTGGACCGAGGGACATACCGGGTCGGGGTGATGCCCAGGAGTTCGGCGGCGAGTTCTTCGTTGCCGGCGAACCCGGCGTCGGCGTCCAGGGTCTGTTCGCCGTCCCAGAGCATGAGCAGGGCGGAGACGGTACCGCTCGCCTTGTCGTGGTGCATGTCGTAGTGCGCGGCCATGGGGACGCTGTCGTAGTGCACCCACAGGTCGTGGCCGGTCATGAACATGTCGAGGTCGAAGGTGACGGTCAGGCCCATGAGTTCGGGTTTGTAGCGGTCGTCGATGCCGGCGAAGGCCTCGTCGAGGGCGACCACGCGCGGGCAGGTGGGGGTGGCCGAGGTGTACAGGGCGTTGGCGGCGGCGAACAGCGGCAGGTGGATGGCGGCGGACTTCTCACCGCCGGACATCTGTTCGTGCTTGTTCTTGGTGAGGGTGACCTCGTCCTTGCCGGGTACGGCCAGGCGTAGCTCGAACCGGTACCAGGTGCGGTAGTCCAGTACGGCGGACAGCACCTGTTTGTGGCCGGCCCGGGGGTGGGCGGCGTGGTAGTCGCGGATCATCTGCCGCAGGACCCCGCGCAACTCCCCCAGTCCGCGGGGGCCGAGTCCGTCACCGTCGCGGCCGACCAGTTCGGCGGCCTTGCGCTGGTGGTCGCCGAGTCCGTCGGAGCGGGACCAGCGGATGCCCACCCGGGTGCCCGACGACATGGGGCGGGCACGGGTGTCGCGGTCCATGGCGCGCACCAGTTGTTTGGCGGTGCGGACGCGTTCGTGGATCTGCTGGGCGATGCCGCCGAGCAGTTCGTCCTCCAGGAGTCCTTGTTCCTCTTCGCGCAGGAGGGCGCCCTGTTCCTGTACACGCGTGGCCACGGCGCGGGTGAACGCGGAGACGGGGGTGCGTCCGTTCTCGTCGTTGACGTGCACGGTGACCAGGCCGCTGGCGCCGACCTCGTGGTCGACCCGGTAGCCCTCGGCGTCGCCGCCGAGCGCTTCTTGGAAGGTGCGCAGGGCCTGGGACATGCGGGTTCCGGCGCTCTTGAGCTCGCCGTCGGTGACCTTGGCGGTGCCGACGCGTTCGGTGAGGGCGTCCATCAGCGCGGCGGCGTCGCCGGGCAGGGTGTCACGGACCGAGTCGACCTCGCCGGTGAGCAGGCGTTGGGCCGCCTGCTCGGGTGCGGGCCACTGGTCGGGGGCGGGCCAGGTGCCGCAGGTGTCCACGTCCAGGACCGCGCGCACGGCGGGTCGGGTGAGCGCGGAGAGGGCCGCGGTGTGTTCGAAGAGTGTGGCCAGGGCTTCGGTCAGCGACCGGCCGCCGCTGTCGCGCAGTGTCTCGGATCGAACGGCCAGGTCGTGGGCGTCGGAGGCCTCCCTTTCGGCGTCGCGGTGTCGTTCGCCGACCTCGCGCAGTTCGGATTCGGTGTGTTCGAGCCGGTCGAGGAGTTCTCGGGCCGGGGCGTCGATGGCTGCCTCCAGCGTGGCCAGCTCGGCCGTCTCGCGTTCGTGGTCGGCCCGGCCTCGGTCGAGTTCGGCCCGGTCGCCTTCGAGGGCTTCGGTGAGCCGGGCGATGGTGTCGCGGCGCTCTTCCAGGTCGCGGGTGTACTCGGCGATGTCGGCGCGGGCACCGTGCAGGGCGCGGGCGGTCTCGGTGAAGGCGTCGAGCGCGGCGGCGACGGCGTCGACGTCCTCGGGTCCGGTGGGCATGGCGCGTTCGGCGGCCAAGGCGCGGACCTTGCGGCGTTCGGCCTCCACCTGGGCGATGGCGGCGTCGAGTTCGCGGCGGGCCTCGGCGCGGCCCGCGCGCGCGGAGGCCAGGAGGGTGGAGTGGTGTTCGAGGGCGCGCACGGCCTTGGCGACGTCGGTGGCCTCGGGCAGGTCGACGCGGGCGTGGGCGAAGTCCTGGAGTCGTTCGCCGGCCCGGGCGAGCCGGTCGTCGAGTTCGGCGCACCGTCGGGTGAGTTCGTCGATGCTGGTGTCGCAGGCGGCCAGGCGTTCGCGGCGCCGTTGGGCGCGGTTGGTGGCCCCGATGAACTCGGCGACGGGCTTGGGGTGGGCCCCGACCAGTGGGCCGAGGCGGAAGCGTGCTCGGGTGTCCACGCCGACCGGCACGTCCGGGGCCGGGGCGTCCGGTACGTCGTCGTCGGTGAGGGGGACGTCGGCCAGGACGGCGGCGATGACGTCGGTGGGTACGTGTTCCTGGGTCTCGGGGACCAGGACGTCGGCCAGTGTGGGGCCGGTCGGGGCCGCGCCGGTGGGCAGCAGGTGGGCGTCGGCCTCGGCCGTGTCCAGGGCCCGGTGGGTGAGTGCGGGGTCGGGGTGGATCCAGGCGGTCAGCAGTCCGGCGGCGTGCAGGGCGCCCTCGATGGCGGCGCCCCGTTGGGCGGGCAGGTCCTCGCGGAAGCGGACCAGTCGCCACAGGGGCGCGCCGGGCCGGTCGGTGCGGGGCTCGGGGCGCAGTGGGTCGGCGGGTGGGGCGTCGTCGCGTTCGGCGGCGACGTGGTCGCGTTCGCGGCGGGCCTCGAAGAGTTCGCGGCCCAGGTTCTCGCGTTCGGCCTCCAGGCCGTGCACGTGGGCGGCCGTCTCCAGCCGGTGTTCGTGCACCTGTTCGTCGAAGACCTGGGCGAGGGTGGGGGTGCCGGGTTCGCCGTAGGTGTCCAGGGTTGCGCGCAGGGTCTGGGGGCCGTCCGTCCCGGTGACGTCCCAGCGTCGGGCCCAGGCGTCCAGGTTCTCGGCGGCCGCTCGGCGACGTTGGGCGAGGTGGTGTTCGGCGGCCTCGCAAGCGCCCTCGTGTTCGCCGAGGGTCTGTTCGGAGCGGGAGGCGGCGGTCTCGGCGCGGCGGCGGCCCTCCTCGGCGCGTTCCTGGTCGCGCAGGCGCTCGCGGACGGCGCGGACGTCGTCGAGTCGGGCGCTCGCCCGGGCCTTGGCGGTCTCGGGCAGGTCGTCGCCGGTGTCGACCTCTCCCTCGGCGTCGTGGACGATGCCGGAGCGTTCGGCGGCCCCGACGAGTTCGACGCGCAGTTCCTCGGCGCGGGCGAGTTCGCGGTCGACCCGGTCTGCGACGCGGCCCGCCTCACCGCTCAGGCGGGTGATCTCCTCCTCTTGGCCGCGCACCCGGCTCTGCTGGGTGGCGATGCGACGGGCGCGTTCCTCTTGGCCGGACCTTCGAACCTGGAGGGCCTGCTGGTCGCGGAGGGTGTCGTGCTGTCGTAGGGCGTCGCGTTCGGCGGTCAGCTCGGCGGAGCGCTTGCCCAGTTCCTCGGCCCGGGCACGGGCCCGGTCGCGGTCGGCGGAGGCCTTGTGGAGTTCTTCGGCGGCCTCGGCGACGGTGCGGGCGTGGGCGTCGGCCTGTTCGGTGGCGGCCTCGACCCGCAGCAGTCGGTGGCGCGCGTTGAGGGCCAGGTAGTCGGAGTAGACGTCGCCGAAGGTTCGGGCGGCCTCGTGGGAGGCGTTGGCGGCGGCGAAGCGGCTCTGGACGGCGGAGAGGTTGGCGAAGTCGCGGGCCGCCTGGTCGACGAGGGTCTCGTCGAGGGGGCTCAGGCCGCCGGTGAGGGTGTGCGAGACCTTCTCGGGGTCCAGGTCCTTGGCCAGCAGGGGGCGGCGCAGGGCCAGCAGCAGGTCCAGGAGTTGGACGTAGCGATCACCCAGTCCGAACAGGCGGGCGTCCACGGCGCGGCGGTAGTCGGCGGCGCTGTTGTGGTGGGAGTCCTCGCCCAGGGCGGTCTTGAGTTGGCGTTCGGTGAGGGGTCGGTCGTCGGCGGAGAGCAGTCCGAAGTCGACTCCCAGGCGTTGGTCGGTGACGAAGAAGGAGGGGATGACGCCATCGCGGTGGCGGTGGGCGCGCAGCCCGATGATCAGGGTTACGGTCTCGGTGGCACCGCCCTCCACCTCGGCGCGCTCGGCCTCGTCGCGTTCGCGGGCGAACTCCATCCACACGTAGCCGTAGGCGGACTCGTCGCCCCGGTAGAGCAGGTTGGACTTCATGGTGCGGTTCTGGCCGCTGAAGGGGTCGAGTCGGCGGGCGTCGGTGTAGCCGTCCAGGATGAAGGGGAACAGGACCTCCAGCGCCTTGGTCTTGCCCGAACCGTTGTGTCCGCGCAGCACCAGACGCCCGTCGGCGAAGACGAACTCCTCGTCGAGGTAGTCCCAGATGTTGACGATCCCCGCCCGCTCGGGTCGGAAACGGTCGCTCCTGCGGATCATGGTGCGGTGTCCTCGGTTCCTGGGTCTGGCACGGTCTCGGTGGTGGGTTCGGCCGTCGGTTCGATGGGGCCGAAGGGCAAAAGGCCGGTGTCGGGGCGTTCGGGCAGCGCCCCGCGGATGTTGCGGTAGCGCAGCGCGGCGGGGGTGACCAGGACCCCGCCCGGGACCGGACGCACCAGCGACAGGTCGGACAGCAGGTCCAGCGCCGCGTCGAGCAGGCCGTGGGGGTCGCGCTGCCAGGCGACGGTGAAGGACGAGGCGCCGAACTCCTCGAACAGGTCGGCGACCATCTCCTCCAGGCGTTCGCGCTCCACCAGGGGCGCGAGGGTCGATTCGCCCGGGTGTGGCAGGCCCTCGGAGCGGTCCCAGGCGAGTTCGGCCACGACCGCGTCCCTGGGAACCCCGGAGTCGACCCGACCGACCAGGTCGACCTGCTCGTGCACGGGGCCGGGGGCCGGCAGGTGGGTCAGTGCGGCCCAGGACTCCTCGAAGTGGTCGGCGATCTGGGCCAGGAGCAGGCCGGACGCGCGGGTCACCGCCCCTCCCCTGCCGGGGAAGGCGCGGTCGGTGAAGGTTCCGCCGGGGTCGGCCAGCAGCACGCCCTCGGCGCGGCGTTCGGGTTGGAGGCCGGTCAGGCGCGCCACCTCCGTGACCAGGTCTTTGGTGCGCAGGGCGGCGGCGACCTCGGGTTCGACGTCGGCGTAGTAGACCACCGGGTACTCCACCAGCAGGCGGCGGGCGCGCCGGGCCACCCGTTCGGGGGCGGCGTCCGGGCCGAGGGGGTCGTCGAGGAGCCCGGCGGCGCTGTGCAGGTGCTGGACCGGCCGGCTGGGACGGAAGAGGATCTCGCAGGTCTCGTGGTCGATGTCGAACAGGGCGTCGGCGTGTTCGCCACCACGCGCCCAGGCCTCCACCGAACCATCGGACAGGTGCAGGGCGCCGCGTTCCAGCAGCCAATGGGCCACGTCGACCAGCGCGGCCTTGTGGGTGGAGTCGGTGGGGTCGTAGCCCAGGCCCTGGATGTCGTTGGCCGAGGGGGTGAAGCGGCGGACCAGGTCGCCGAGGCTGATCTCGACCTGGGAGCGTTGGAAGGAGGCCAGGACCAGGCACAGGTAGGCCAGGCGTCGCCGGTCGAAGGGCTTGCCCTTGCGCGCGAAGACCTGGCGCTGGGTGGGGTCGAGCAGGTCGAGTTCGCGTACCAGTCGCACGTGGTCGGTGGTGGCGATGAGCCGGTAGCCGAACAGCACGCGCAGGTCCTCGGCCATCTGGTCGGCCCAGAACAGGACCTGGTCGAGTACGCCGGGGCGCGGCCGGGCGGCGGTGATGACGTCGCAGGTCAGGACTCTGCGCACGGCCTGTTGGTAGCTGCCCAGATCCACGTCCGCAACGCGCGGGCGGGTGACCTTGGCCATCACTTCCCCTTCCTGGTGGCCAGTTCCAGGCGGAACCCGGGCAGGTGGAGGTCACCTTGGACGGTGCGCACGGTGGCGCCCTGGTCGCTGGGCACGAGCCGCACCAGCGTTCCCGCGTCGTCTCCGGTGGCCGAGCTCAGGCGTCCGGCGACCACGGACCGGGATTCCAGGGCCTTGGTGACCAGGCGCAGCAGGACGCGGGTGTCGCTGTCGTCCAGGACGCGCTCGTGCGCGCCGTCCTGGACCAGGCGTCGCGCGGAGGCGCGTTCGGTCTCACGGTCCTCGCGTTGGCGGCGGCGCAGTTCGGTGCGGGCGCCCCGGTCCCGGCGGACCGGTTTGGGCACGCCCGGGGTGGGCGAGCGGTCGTTGCGGAACAGGGTGACCGAGACCTCCACCCCGGCGGCGTCGTGCCAGGAGTCGGCGGGGGAGAACTCGTCGCCGTCCTCGTGGGCCACGCCCAGGTGGCGGGCGGAGCGGGTGTTGAAGGCGGCGCCCATGAGGGCGTGGGCGGCGCCGTCGTCGGGGGTGTCGAACACCCAGGCGGCCAGGTGGCGCAGTTGGGTGGAGCGGTTGACGCCGCCGCGTTGGGCCTCGGTGATCTGGCGCAGGAGCGCGACCACGCCGGAGACGGCCGAGCGGGTGGCCTGCCCGAGTTCGGCGGCCCGGGTGGGTGTCCCGCCCTCGGTGGCGAACCAGGCGCGCAGGGCCCGCCAGCGGCGGTGCCAGTCCTCCAGTCGCTCGGAACGATCCATGAACAGGCGTTCGTCGGCGTCGACGGCGCGGGAGAGCAGGGTGGTCAGGCCGGTGGCCTCGACCTCGTGGACGGCCCGGTCCAGACGGGGCAGGTAGCGATCCAGTTCGGCCATGAAGTCGGACATGTGGACGAGCAGGGCGTTCTTGTGGCGCAGGAAGACCTCGGGCGAGGCCTCCGTGGAGCGCAGGATCTCGCCCAGGGTGACGTGGAACTGGGCGGAGCGGCGTCCCATGTCCTCCATGACCGAGTCCAGTCGGGACAGGCGACGGTAGACGTCCTCCACGCGGCCGGTGCGGTTGGCCTCCGACAGGGCGCCCAGGTCCTCCAGCACGTCGGAGAAGACCAGGCGGGAGAGGTTGACGTCCTCCACGCGTGCACCCAGGACGCCTTCGACGGCCCGGTAGGCGCGGTAGCCGAGTTCGCTGAACTGGTAGACGGACTGGCGGTTGCGGTAGCCGGCCAGGCTGCCGGCGCGGGAGGCGTCGTCGAACCGGTGCACGACGCCGTCGGTGGCGAGTTCGTCGAGACGGCGGCGCAGACCGGGGGCGTCCATGACGGGGGCGTCGAGGTGGTGCGCGGCGAGCTCGCGCAGGGTCGACTCGACCTCGTGCGCGCCGACCTGGACCTGGTGGACCTCGCGTCGCCGGTCCACTGCGCGCAGGATCCACAGGTAGGTGACGTGGTCGTCGCGCCGAGTGAAGTTGAACAGGCGGAATCGGTCGCTGACGGTGAGCGCGTCCAGATCCAGCGCCGCGCGTTCGACCACAGCTTCCACCCCCGTGTCTCGTGGCTCACGGTCCGCACCCCCGTGTGCGAACACCACGCCTGGGCCATTGTGGCAGTGCGCGGGGACGGTCCGGTCCCACGTCCTTGGGGGCCCGCCCCGAAAACGTCGGTGCCCCGTGCGAAGATGTGCCCCGCTATGTCTCCCATCCTCTGTCCCCACCCCTTGGGAGGAACGTGACTGTACGGCGGAGTCGACGCAGGCGGCGCGGGCGCGGACGACGGTGGGTCCGGTGGGTCCGTGGTTCGCTGCCACTGGCGCTGGTGGTGCTCCTGCTGGGGCTGGGGTGGTTGCGGGACAACGCCGATCGCCCACTCGTGTGGCTGTTCGTCGGTGTGGTGGTCGTGCTCGCGACTACCGCGGTGGGCTGGTGGGTGTGGTCGCGGCTGCGTCTGGCCCGGGAGCGGTGGATCGTCTCGCGCACCGCGATCGCCGGCATCGACACGATGTCGGGGATCGAGTTCGAGCGGTACGTGGCGCGGCTGCTGCGCACCCACGGGTACACGCGGGTGGCGGTGGTCGGCGGGGCCTCCGACGGCGGGGTGGACCTGCGCGCGCAGACCCCCGACGGTAGGGCGTTGGCCGTGCAGTGCAAACGCTGGCGCAAACCGGTGCCACCCAACGAGGTGCGGGCGTTCCTGGGCGCGCTGGCCGGAAGCCACCGCGGCTACCTGGGCATGTTCGTCGCCTCGAACGGGTTCACCGCGGAGGCGGTGCGCGAGGCCGGCGACGGGATGGTCCTGGTGGACCGGCACGCCCTGGGTCTGTGGATGGCCGGCGAGCGCGCCCCGGAGCCACCACCGCCCTGACTGCGGCGCGGCCTCGCCGGGGGCCTCATCTGGGGGAGGTGGCGAACGCGCCCTGTACGAAGTGGCGCTGGAAGACGAAGAAGACCAGCAGTGGCACCAGCATGGACAGGAGCGCGCCCGAGGCCAGGACGTCGACGTTGGTGCCGAACTGGCGCAGGTCGGAACGCAGCGCCACGGTCAGCGGTGCCGAATCCGGGCTGGTGAGGACCAGGGCGACGAGCATGTCGTTCCACACCCACAGGAACTGGAAGACCGCGAGGGAGGCCAGGGCGGGCCGGGACACCGGCAGGACCACCTTGCGGAAGATCCGCCACTCGCGGGCCCCGTCCATGCGGGCCGCTTCGAGCAGGTCGCGGGGGATGCCCACGAAGAAGTCGCGCAGCAGGAACACCGCGAAGGGCAGTCCGAAGGCCACGTGGAACAGGATCGCGCCGGTGATGGAACCGAAGACGCCCAGGGCACCGTAGAGCCGGGAGATGGGGATCAGGGCCGCTTGGACCGGCAGCACCAGCAGGCCCACGACGGCGACCATGATCCAGTCACGTCCGGGAAAGTCCAACCACACCAGGGCGTAGGCGGCCATCGCGCCGATCCCCACGACCAGGACGGTGGAGGGCACCGAGATGTAGACGGTGTTGAGGAACGAGCGCAGGACGACGCCGTCCTGGACCAGACCCTGGTAGTTGGCCAGGGTCAGCTCGGTGGGCTTGAGCAGCACCGTCCACCAGCCGCTGTTGGTGTTGTCGGCCCCCGATCGCAGTGACACCAAAAGCAGGCCCATGAGCGGGACCATCCACAACAGCGCCACGGTGATCAGGAGGAGTCGCAGGGCGCCCGATCCCAGAGCGCCGACCAGGCGCGCGGCGGTGCCGCGACGCGGGGCGCCGGTGACCGATACCTCGACGACCGAGGGCGACTTCTTGGCCGGGGTGGTCATGGGCGCTCCCGTCGGAACCGGCGGATGTTGAAGTACATGATCGGCAGGACCAGGACCATGAGCAGGACCACGAGTGCGCTACCCAGGCCTTGGTCGCCGCCCGCGCCGAAGGAGACCTGCCACATGCGCAGGGCGATGACACCGGCGTCCGATTGCACCGATCCGGGCGCGATGACGAACACCAGGTCGAAGATCTTCAGCACGTTGATCGTCAAGGTCACGAACACCACGAGCAGCAGGGGCCCCAGGAGCGGAATGGTGACCTTGCGGAACACCTGCCATTCGGTGGCCCCGTCGACCCGGGCGGCTTCGAGGGCGTCGCGCGGGATGGCGGTCAGCCCGGCGGCGATGAAGGTGACCGCGAACCCGGTCATGATCCACACCCAGGAGGAGATGAGCACCGGTGTGACCAGGGTGGGGCCCAGCCAGGTCAGGCCGCGGAAGGGTTCGGTGAAGTTGTCGGCGGCCAGGTGGATCGTGTACTCGCCGGGTGGTGTCCGGGGCAGGGTGAAGCGGCCGTCGTCGCCGGTGGTGGTGGAGGCGACCACCCGGCCGTCCTGAACCGCCTGCACGGTCATGCGGGGCATGCCGTACTCACCGTCGTCGAGGACACCAGGGTCGCCGTCCAGGTCCACGTCCAACCACACCACGCCCCGCACGGCGTTGTCGAAGGGGTCGGCGGGTTCGGGGACGGAGGCCGGGGAGGCCTGTTCGGGCAGGTCGTCGGGGCGCACCCCCACCATGGGCAGTTCGACGACGCGGCCGGGTTCGTGGGTGTGCGTACCGCTGAAGCCGCCGAGCGTGGTGTCGGGGAGCAGGAAGGCCTCGCGAGGCGCGGCGCCGGGGTACTCCGAAGGGGTGCTGAAGGCATCGTGCACGCTCACCATCGCCGCGTTCACCACGCCACGGCCCGGGTTCTCGTCGTAGACGAGCCGGAAGACGATGCCGGAGGCGAACAGGGAGATCGCCATGGGCATGAACAGCAGGACCCGGAAGGCGGTCGCCCAGCGCACGTGTTCGGTGAGGACGGCGAAGACCAGACCCAGCCCTGTGACCAGGGCGGGGGCGACCAGCACCCAGATCCCGGTGTTGCGGATCGCGGTGAGCGTGCGGTCGTCGGTGAACATGTGGGCGTAGTTGTCGAACCCGACGAACCGTGCGCCGGAAGCGTCGTAGAGGCTGCGCACCACCGAGTACGCGGCCGGGTAGAGCAGGAACACGGCGAGGAACAGCAGCGCGGGCAGCAGGAACAGGATCGCCGGACCCAGGACGCGGCGCGGCCGGGAGGCGCGGTGGTCGGCAGGGTCCGAGGGGAGGTCGTGGGGCATGCTCATCCTTCGCCGTACGCGTGGGTGGCTTCCTCCTCCAAGCGCGACATGGTCCCCTCCACGTCGGAGGGGTCGCGTAGGAAGTCCTGGAGGGTCTGCCACATGCCGTCGCCGACGGTGGCACCGAACACGGTGGGCTGTTGGTCCGACAGGTCGAAGCGCACACCGTCACCGGCCCGGACGACCCGCTCGGCGACCCGACCGGTGACCGGGTCGGCGTAGTCGTCAGCGGTCAGGTGCCGGTTGGGCGAGACGAACCCGCCGATGGCGGCCCACTCCCCTGCGGCGTCGGCGCCTGCCAGGAAACGCAGTAGTTCCATGGTGGCCGCGCGATCGTTCATGGCCACGGCGGCGTCACCGGCCACGACCACGGAGTCGTCCCCCTCTTCCATGGGAGGGAAGGGGAAGACCCGGGCGTCGTCGCCGACGGTGGCGTTGGTGCCCGCGATGACCACCCCGCCGATGAAGTCGGCGCCCACCACCATGGCCGCGTCGGGGTCGTCGCCGTAGACGTCCACCACCGAGGTGGGGAAGTCGGTCTGGAGCGCGCCGCCGCGGCCGCCCGACATCAGGCGATCCTGGCCCCAGACCTGGGCCAGGGTCTCCAGGGCGACCTCCACGCTGGGATCGGTCCAGGGGATCTCGTGCCGGCCGAGCCGGTCGTACATCCGGGGGCCGGCGGTGCGCAGGTAGACGTTCTCGAACCAGTCGGTGAGCACCCAGCCGTCGGCGCCGGCGATGGACAGCGGGCTGACGCCGATGTCGGCGAGGTCGTTGGAGAGTTCGAGGAACTCGTCCCAGGTCCGAGGGGGCACGGCGCCGATCTCGGCGAAGAGCGCGTCGTTGTACCAGACCAGGGATTTGTCGGCGACCTTGAGGTAGACGCCGTAGGGGGTGCCCTCCACCGAGCCGAACCCGGTCCAGGCGCCGGCCATGTTCTCGTCGAGGGCGTCGACGACGTCGGTGGTGAGGGGAACGAGCGCCCCTTCGTCGGCGAAGTGTTCGATGAGGCCGGCCTGTGGGATGAGCGCGACGTCGGGTTCGTCGCCGCCCTGGATGCGGGTCTGCAGGAGGGTCTGGAGGTCGTCGCCGGCACCGCTGTAGGAGACCGTGACCCCGGTTCGTTCCTCGAAGACGGCGAGGACGCGTTCGAAGGCGCGCTGTTCGTCGCCCGCCCAGGGGCCCACGATCTCCAGGCGCTGCCCTGCCAGGGCGGAGTCGGCGGGAAGACCACCGCCGTCGCCACAGGCGGTGGTGGTCAGGCCGAGGGCGAGCAGGGCCGTGGCGGTGCGGGCGAGGGGTCGAGAGCGGAGGCGGGTGCGGGGGGGGTCGGGGGCGCATAGGGGATGCTCCTCTAGGAGTGGTCGATCGCGATGCCCGTGGCCGGGTCGAAGAAGTGGATGCGGTCGGTGTCCACGGCGACGGTGATGGTCTGCCCCTCGAACACGTGGGTGCGCGGGCTGAAGCGGCCCACGCACACGACACCGTGATCGACGGCGGGGAGGGTCTCGTCGGCGCCGGCGTCGCGGGCGAGTTCACGGGTGTCCTCGGTGACCACCGGAGACGCGTCCAGGGGGAAGTGCACCAGGACGTCGGAGCCCATGGCCTCCACCAGGTCGGCGACGGAGGTGAGGGTGGCTCCCTCGGCGGCGCCGACGATCCCGGTGTCCTCCATGTCCTCGGGGCGGATACCGACGATTACCTTCCGGTTCGCGTGGGCGCGCAGGGCCGGGCGGCGGTGCAGCAGGGCGTCGGGGAGGTCGAGGGTCTGATCTCCGATGTGGACGCGGAACCGGCCGTCGTCCTCGGTGAGTTCCACGCACATCAGGTTCATGCCGGGAGAACCCACGAAAGCGGCGACGAACAGGTTGTCGGGGCGGTCGTAGAGCTCCTGGGGCGGGCCGACCTGCTGTAGGACGCCGCGCTTCATCACCGCGACCCGGTCGCCGAGGGTCATCGCCTCGGTCTGGTCGTGGGTGACGTAGACGGTGGTGACACCGAGATCGCGCTGGATGCGGGCGATCTGGGCGCGCACCTGCACGCGGAGCTTGGCGTCCAGGTTGGACAGGGGCTCGTCCATGAGGAAGGCCCTGGGTTCACGGACGATGGCCCGGCCCATGGCCACGCGCTGGCGCTGGCCCCCGGAGAGGTTGCCGGGTTTGCGGGTGAGGTGCTCCTCCAGCCGCAGGACCTCGGCGACCTCGCGCACCAGACGGTCGATCTCCGCTTTGGGGACCTTGCGCAGTCGCAGCCCGAAGGCGATGTTCTCGTAGACATTCAGGTGCGGGTACAGGGCGTAGGACTGAAAGACCATGGCGACGTCTCGGTCACGGGCGGGCACGTCGTCGACGACGCGGTCACCTATACGGATCGTGCCCTCGGTGACGCTCTCTAGGCCGGCGAGCATGCGCAGAGCGGTGGTCTTGCCACAGCCGGAGGGGCCCACCAACACCAGGAACTCCCCGTCCTGGACCTCCAGGGAAAGGTCGTCCACGGCGCGGGTTCCGTCCAGGTAGACCTTGCCCAGGCCCTCGATCACGATCTCCGCCACGACACCTCCGAACGACGGGCGCCCGATCGACGCCCCCTGTGGGTCAGGGCCGGGCCGGTGGGATGTGAGGCGGGCCACCGCCGACCGTTTGCCAAGACAGTAATGGGACCTCCCCCCGAGGAAGCCTCGACTCCGCTTCCTCCGCATCTCGATTCGGGGTCCAGGTGGTCTCGGACCATCGCGGCGGACTTTCCCCTTCGTTACCGTGTCCGCATGGCAACCGTGCTGCTGGTCGAGGACGACCGGATGGTGCGTGACGCCCTGGTGCGGGCGCTGCGCGAACTGGGACACGTGGTGTTCCCGGTCGGCACCGCCCTGGACGCGCTCAGGCAGGCCGCCGAACACGAACCCGACCTGGTCATCCTGGACCTTGGCCTGCCCGACCTGGACGGGGCCTCGGCGTTGCGCATGCTGCGCGGCCACAGTGACGTTCCGGTGATCGTGGCGACCGCGCGCGCCGACGAACCCTCGATCGTGCGGCTGCTCAACGACGGGGCCGACGACTACGTGGTCAAACCCTTCTCCAGCGCCCAGTTGGCGGCCCGAATGAACGCGCTGCTGCGACGTTCCTCCCGGGGCGGGGCCGACGCGACCGAGCAGAGCGAACTGACCGTGGGCGAGTTGTGCATCGGCCTGGCCCAACGTCGGGCGACCCTGGCGGGGAAGACCTTGGCGCTGTCGCGGCGCGAGTTCGACCTGCTCGCCTACCTGGCCGAGCGCCAGGGGCGGGTGGTGACCCGGCGCGAACTCGTGGAGGCCGTCTGGCACGAACATCCCTACATGGGCCACGACCAGACCATCGACGTGCACATGTCCTGGCTGCGCCGCAAGCTCGGGGAGAGCGCGAGCCGACCCCGGTACCTGCACACAGTGCGCGGGGTGGGGCTGAAGTTGGAGGCTCCCCGGTGAGGGGACTGCTGGCACGGACCGCCGCCCTGGTGGCGACGCTGGTGGCGTCGGGCGTGCTGGCGGGTACCGCGGTGTGGGCGTGGCAGGAGACCGCCGACCGCGCGACGGTGGAGGCGCGCACGCAGGCGGACCTGGTGGCGGCCGTGGTCACGGTCGACGCCGAACCCGAGGTACTGCGCGAACTGGTGGCCTCCACACCGGCGGGGGCCCAGGGGCACCTGGCGGTGCACCTGCCCGGAGGGGAGACTGTGGGAGCCAGCCGGACGGGGGACGCGAACGTGGCGGCTCTCGGGGTCGGAGGCGTCGGGGTCGACGGGGGTGCCGTTTCCGAGCGGGTTCGGGAGGTCCGGGTCGAGGGTGGCCGGGCCCTCCTGGTGGGCACTCGAACGCCGGGGGGCGAACCGGCGGTGGTGGAGGTGTTCCGACCCGGAGGTGAGGTGGCCGCCGCCCTCGGCCGCGGTCTGGGGTGGTCGGTACCGGTGGCGGCGCTGGTGGTCATCGGCGCGGTGGTGCTGACCGACCGGCTGAGCGCCCCCTCACGTCGGGCACTACGCGAACTGGCGCGAACCGCGGTGGCGATCGGGCGCGGGCGATTGAACACCCGCATCAAGGTGAGCGGCCCGCGCGACCTGATGGCTCTGGGAGATTCCATCAACGCGATCGGTGATCGAGTGCAGGACCTGCTGGCCAAGGAACGCGAGATGGCCGCGGACGTCTCACACCGGCTCCGCACCCCCTTGACGGCGCTGCGCCTGGACACCGAGTCCCTGCCCGGCGCGGAGGGCGAACGCATTCGCGGGGCCGTGGCCGTCATGGAACGCGACGTGGACGAGATCATCCGCAACGTGCGCCCGAGGGAGGTCGAGGAGGCCTCGGAAGGCGTGGTCGGAGCCGAGGGTGATGCGGGGGCCGGAGCGGGAGTAGCCGAGTGCGACCTGTCAGAGGTCGTCCTCGACCGGATGGGGTTCTGGTCGGTGCTGGCCGAGGACCAGGGGCGCAAGGTGGAGGTGAACCTGCCACCGCACCCGACTCGGGTCGCACTCGGCAGGGAGGAAGGCGTCGCGGTGCTGGACGCCCTGGTTGGCAACGTGTTCCGCTACACCCCTACCGGAAGCCCGTTCGCGGTGACCCTGGTGGGACACGCGGGATGGGTTTCGTTGCTGGTGGAGGACGCCGGACCGGGTTTTGGTGATCCGACCGCGGCGTTGCGACGCGGCAGCAGCGGAGGTGGTTCGACCGGGCTGGGCCTGGACATCGTGCGCCACGCGGTGGAGACCACCGGCGGGACCATTCACTTGGAACGCGGCAAGTTGGGTGGTGCGCGGGTACGTTCCCGATTCGCTGAATCGGGGGCGGACCACGACGAGGAACAGCCGCCGGCCTGGCGCCTGCGGCGCTCAGGTTGAGGTGAGGGTTCGAGGGCTTGAGGGGATTTCGGGGGCGTGGAGGCTTGGAGCTGGAGAGGGAGGAGCGGAACCGGATGGGATGGGATGGGGCCGGATGGGACCGAACGGGAAGGGGCGAAGACGGGAACCAAGGTAGGGCCTTGCTGGTGGTCGTGCGGGTGTGGGGTGTGGGGGTGGGGC
>NZ_BCSH01000009.1 GCF_001570765.1 Nocardiopsis listeri NBRC 13360
GGGTAAGCCCCGGTGTGGCGGTCGACATGGGGCAGGGCGATGAATGGCCGGGGCTCCGACGAAAACTTGTTGAATCCGACATCCTGGTCCTGGCCACACCCACCTGGGTGGGGCACATGTCGAGTGTCGCCCAGCGGGTGTTGGAGCGGATCAACGCCGAACTCTCCGAGACCGACGATCAGGGGCGGCCGTCGATGTACGGCAAGGTCGCCGTGGTCGCGGTCGTCGGCAACGAGGACGGGGCGCACAAGATCGTCGCGGACTGCACGCAGGCGTTGAGCGACACCGGGTTCACCATCCCCGCCACCGGGTCCACCTACTGGAACTCCGAGGCGATGAACCCCAAGGACTACATCGACCTCGACAGCACTCCGGAAGCCGTGGCGACCACCACGGCGACGCTGGCCCGCAACGCCGCGCACCTGGCACGTCTGCTTCAAGCGCAGCGGTATCCGACCTCGTAACCGCCACGGCTCGAATCGGTCCGTCCTCGAAAACGGCCACGGCGAGGGACGTCACAGAACAACGGATATGTGTTCGCGGAACTCATGGTGGTTCGAGTTCGTGCCGGTGTGAAGAGGCGTCTATTGTCTCGTCCCGACGCATGGTCCGTGGAGCCGAGACTGCCGCGCCGCGACTATCGCGGCGCGGCAGTCTCGGCTCGGCTCGCTCATAGGATGCGCTTGGCCCCCGAGAACTCGTCGGCCTCGTCCCACTCGTCCCAGTCCACGATGGACACGCTCGTGGAAGCGTTCGGCGCGTGGATCATCCGTCCGTCACCGATGTACATGCCCACGTGGTGCACGGGGCCGCCGCCGCCCGGATCTGCGAAGAACAGCAGGTCACCCGCCTGCAGGTCGGACACGTCGACGTCCGTGCCGGTCGTGGCCTGAGCCGAGGAATCCCGTGGGATGTCCACGCCGTGCGCACGGTGGATCGAGTAGGTGAACCCGGAGCAGTCGAACCCGAAGGCGGAGACACCCGCCCACAGGTAGCGCAGGCCCAGGAACTCCTCGCCCGTTCGTACCAGGTCCTGGCCGCTGGGCGCGGCCGGTTCGTCACCGGGTGCGTAGACGTCCGCGTCGTCGCCGTCCAGCCATGCCGTGGTGCTGTCGGGCAGGGCGACGCGCAGCGCCTCGGAGGTGCTCTCCAGCACCGGCACCCGGGTGTTGAAGCTGATCTCATGGAGTTCCTCGCCTGCGGGCGCGTCGGTCAGCGATGCGCGCTCCGCCGTGACCTGTGCCGATGGCAGGTCCTCGACTCGCTGGGCGAACTCGTCGTTCTCCACCAGTTGTTCGACCGGAACCCAACCCGGGTAGCCCCGTTCGTCCCGGGGGGTCGACTGCTCCGGGACGACGACGTGCGCCCAGTCCCCGGAGAGTTCCGTGACCTCCACCTCGGAACCGAGTACGGCCTGGCTTTCCAGCCTGCCCGTCAGCCGGCTGCGTGTCTCGGTGTCCTCCATGTTCGCGTTCCACCGGTCCAGGTCGACCGGGTTGGTCAGCGAGGGCGCGTCCAACTCGCGTGCCGTGTCCGGTTCCGTCCAGAGGGTGGCGGCGGTGACGTCCACGAAGGCCTGGTCGCCTGCTCGCAGGCCGTCGGAGGTGGAGGAGGCCGCGGCCGTGGTCCCTGTCGTGCACACCAGGGCCACGGCGAACGCCGTAGTGGCGATGCGTATCGGTTTCATCGTTCGTTTCCTTCCGTTGATGCCGGCTCGAGCCCGAGCCCGGGGGACTGCGAAAGGTGCAACCGGTCGCCATGCAGCACGTAACCGCCGGTCAGGGCACGATCATCGATCCATTCGGCCGAGTCGAGATCCACCAGCGTGATCGCTGGATGTGCCACGGCCACGTGTGCGGCCGCTGTGATGGAGATGCGAGGCTCCATCATCGCGCCGATCATGCAGGACATCCCTGCGGCGTGGGCCACGTCGGCGATCGCCATGGCGGAGCCCACACCGCCGCATTTGGCGAGTTTGATGTTCAGTAGGTCGGCGGCGCCCGCATGGGCGATCTCGAAGGCGTCCTGCGGCGAGTTCAACGCTTCGTCCGCCATGATGGGGACGTCCACGGCGGCCGTCACCGCGGCCAACCCACGCAAATCGTGCTTGGGTACCGGCTGCTCCACGAGTTGCAGGGGGATCTGCGCCTCCTGGATCGCGCGGATGATGCGTACCGCCGACTTGGCGTCCCAACCCTGGTTGGCGTCCAGACGGAACTCCGCGTCCGGAACGGCTTCGTGCACCGCCTTCAAACGGTCGAGATCCGCGCGCTGGTCACGGCCCAACTTGATCTTGAGCACCGTGAAGCCGTCCTCGAACGCGCTCACCGCCGCCCGTGCCATGGCCTCCGGGTCGGCCAGGCCGACGGTCATATCGGTACGCAGCACCGTGCTCGCGTCACCGCCCAGCGCTTCGGCCAGGGGCACGCCGAGCCCGCGTGCCCAGGCGTCGTGCAGAGCCACGTCGACGGCCGCCTTCGCGCTGGTGTTCGCGGTGCACGAGGTGGCGATGGCGTCGGCGTGGCCGCGTAGCCCGCGATCCACGGGTCCGGCCATCAGGGCCTCGGCGATCGGGCCGTGGATCGCCGCCCGCATCGACTCGACCGATTCACCGGTGACCGCGAACGTCTGGGCAGCGGAGCCGTGCCCCACGGTCCCGTCGTCCAGTTCCACTTCGGTGAGTATCCCGGTGACCTCCGTGACGCTTCGTCGGGAGGTCACGAACGGTCGGCTCAGACCGCCCGTGTAGTCGCGGCTGCGTACGTCGGTGACGGCGAGACCGTGGCGTGAGGAACCGGACACATCACACCACCGAGAGGATCTGCGCAACGGCCAACCCGATGAACGTGCCGATGAACGATCCGATCAGGGCGTAGAGCACACCGACCGGAACGAGCTGGCGGTTGAACGCGCCGGCCACGACGGGAGCGGAGGCCACACCGCCGATGTTGGCCGTGCTGGCCACCGCCAGGCTGAACAATTCGGTACGGGTCAGCTTCGCGTAGAGAACCATGATCGTCAGGTGTACGAGCAACACCACGATCCCCACGGCGAGGTAGACGGGTGCCTGTGCCAGGGAGGTGAAGTCCGATCCCGAGGCGATGATGCCGATGATGACGTAGAGCATGACCATCGCGAGCTCCGTGGAACCCGCCGCCTTCCCCAACGGCGTCGTGGCGATGATCAGACCGAGCACGCTGACGATCAGAATCGTCCAGGTTGTGCCGGTGATGACGACGCCGATCTCCGGTAGGTGCTCACCGATCCAGCCCGCGGTGGCGGAGACGAACAGGCTGAAGCCGATCAAGCCCATCAGCGAGACCAGGTCGATCGGGCGCTCCTCCTCGTCCAGGTCGTTCTGGGCGTCGAACTTCGTGGTGTCCGCCTTGGTCCATCGGTTGAACCGGTCCGAGAAGCCCACCGAGCCGAACATCAGCAGGAGCCATACCGAGTACAGCACCGTGTCGACGATCAGCACGTATCCGAACACGTTCTCCGGGGCCCGCAGAATGCCTTGGACCGCCACCATGTTCGCGGATCCACCGGTCCACGAGGCGCTGAGCGCGCCCAGCGCCTTCCAGGCCTCGGCGTCCAAGGTGGCTTGGAACACCAGGTAGGCGACCATGAAACCGAGCACGATGCTCGCTGCGGCCACGGTGAAGGTCAGCAGCAGTTTCGGGCCCAGCTTGATGATCTTGCGGATGTCGCACTTGAACAGTAGGAGCAGGATCATGGCCGGCAGGAGCGCGTCCTGCACCGCCTCGCCGGTCGCCTCGATCGACTCGGACTCGCCGAAGACCCCCGTCGTGTTCAGGGCCGCGGCGCAGATGTACAGCAGCACGAACGCGGGCACATAGGTGAACAGCCGGATGTTGCTCCGCCGGGTCACGAACACGAGAACGCCGGCCAGCGCCGACAACACGCCCAGATACAGAAATCCGTCCGTGATCATTGTGCTGTCCTTTCCGTCCTTCCTGAAGCATGTCTGATCCCTGAGAACACAAAAAGTCGGAAACAAGCACGTGTGCACGTGTGCTTGTTTCCGACTGGGTCTCGTTCCGGTGAGGGAACAGGCAATCGAATCGGCCTGCCGCCGATCGTGGCCTCAGAGGTGTGCGGACCGCGCCCCGGTAGGAGCGCCGGGCACGAGTCTCAGTCCGAGGTCGGGTCGACGATGTTGCGGTACTTCACCACGGCGTTGCGCAACGCCGCGATCAGTGCTCGCTGTGAGGAGCCGTGATACCGGGTGGTGATCTGCTCCGTCAGGCGTCCTTCGTCCGTGATGCGCTCTCCCGCGAACAAGCCCGTGACGAACGATTTCGTCAGCGCCAACGTCGCGGAACATTCCGCATCCAGAATCCGGTGATTGTCCGTATCGACCACGAAAACGACGTAGAAGATCCCGAACCGGGTGGTGATCGGGTTTCCGGACGGCGATTTCGCCTCGCCCGTGATGAGGATGGTCGTGGACATCAGTGAGGATACAACCACGGGTGCCCATGGTTCGTAAAGACATCATCGGCGACTCGTTGGCGGTTTATTCAACCGTGACATTCCGGTCTCTCGACTGGAGACGAAGACGTTGACAACGAGATCATCCCCCGACCGGCTTACGCGAGTGCACCGGGAGAAGAGGTCCTTGGGGTCATCCGGGGCCGCCACCAGGTCGATGAACGTCTGCGGTTCCGTCCCGGCCGTGGAGTCGTGCAGGAACCGCAGCACGGAGAAGTCGGCGATGGTGAAGCCGACCGAGCCGAAGGTGGTGGTCTCCTCCTCGCCGCGGCGCGGGGCCCGGGCCGGTCAGGTGCCGGACGGGAAACGCTCGGCGGCGGCGATCTGTTCGGCCATGCGGCGCAGCGCGAGAAGGAGCGGTTCGGCCAGGGCCGTACCCAGCACCACGTACCGGACCGCCTCCTCGGGAGTGTCGACCGGAACACCGGCGATCTCGGCCGTCGCGATGGTCTTCACGCCCTCCAGATAGGCGGTCATGACGTCCGGGGGGATCACGAAGCCGGCCCTGTCCAGGGCGTCGAGCGCTCGTGCGACATCCGCGATGCGCTCGGTTTCGCAGCCCCCGGGACGGAAGCCGAGACGTTCGGCGAGCCGTCGGGCATCGTCGAGCGGGATCTCGTCCTCTCCCTGCGGAGCGACCGCCGCGTGCGCGGCGCCGAGCAGGTCGGCCACCTCGTCCGGTGGCTCGTCGAGGGTGGCGAGCACCTTGCGTGCGCCGGCCACGCTCACCCCGGCGTCGACCAAGGCTCGGATCACCCTGAGCCGACGGATGTGCGAGTCCCCGTAATGGGCCTGGGTCGCCGACGTCCGCACGCCTTGGGGCAGCAGCCCTTCCCGTAGGTAGTACTTGATCGTGGGGACGGGCACGCCGGCCTCGGCGGACAACTCTGCCATGCGCATGCTGAAACCTCCTTGCCACGGATAGTCGCACAAGCTAATTTAGATAGTGGAACTATCTAATGATCGGAGGGGACATGACGAAGATCGTGTCGGGTCGCGTGACCCATCGGCATGACGGGGAGCTGGTGGTCTTCCATATCGGCATGACGCTCAACCGATGGTGGCGACCCGACCTTTGGTTCCCGGTCCTGCGGGTCATGCGGCCGATGCTGGCCGAACTCTCCGAGGACCCGGATTCCGGCCTGATCGGCTACGAGCTGCTGTTCAACGGCAAGGGCCCGTACGTCGTGCAGTACTGGTCCTCGGTCGACAAGCTCTACGACTACGCCTCCGCGGGCTCGCTGAGCCACCGGCCGGCGTGGACGAGGTTCAACGCGATGGTGAAGAAGCACCCCGACGCCGTCGGGATCTGGCACGAGACCTTCATCGTCGAACGGGCCGAGAGCGTGTACGTCGGAACACCGGCCAGGGGATTGCCCGGGGCGACGACGATCCTGCCGGTGGAGAAGCGACACCACCGTGCCCGCGCGCGCCTGGCCGACGGTGCCCTCACCCTGCCCGAGGGCGGATAAGAGGGGCCATCTGGGAGTCGGGAGATGTAGGGGGAGGGGCACGTGTGGAGAAACATGGCTGAGCGCGCCGGATATCGGGTGGTCGAGCAGCCGGGGTTCGAGGACCCGGGCCCTGTCCCTCCCCTGGATCGACCGTCGAAACCACCGGGCCGGACCGAGGCGAGCACCCGCCTTCTTGGAGGAGGACCTCTCCCTGCCAGGGGTTCCCTCAGCGGTTCAATCGGTCACCGAGCGCACCACCCGCGCGGGAGAACCCACCACGACGGTGTCGGCCGGTACGTCCTTGGTGACCACGGAGGCGGCCGCCACGACGGCGTTGTCACCGATCGTCACACCCGGTAGAACGGCCGCGTTCGACCCGATCCACACGTTGGCCCCGATGACGATGGGCGCCGGGTGCATGTCCGCCCGGCGGGTCGGGTCGAGGTCGTGGTTCAGCGTGGTCAGCACCGTATTGTGCCCGATCAGGCAATCGTCGCCGATGACCACACCGACTTGGAACCCTCTGCACCGACGCCGCGTACCGGAGGGGCTGTGTCGAGGAGTGGCTGAAGGAGATCGTGCGCGAGGGATGTCGGGCACCTGAAGTCTCGTCTACCGGCCTTGTGGACCCACGGCTACTGCGTGGCCGCTGTCGGAGGTGCCCTGCCGGGAGCGATCGAGCCTGACGTGGGGCACCAGGAGAGCCGCTGGGAGGGAGAGGGGGTGTTTCACGGTGTTGTCGGGTCGTCGTTTCCGTCTTGCTCTGACCGATGCGCAGGAGGCGATGTGCACCGAGTTCGGTGACCTGTGCCGGGCGGTGTGGAACACCGCTCTGGAACAGCGCCGCCAGTACGTGGACCGCCACACCCGGGGCCGGCAGGGTCCTTTCTGCGGCTACCACCTCCAGGCCGCCCAGCTGGCCGAGGCCAAGACCGAGTGGTGGTGTTGGAGAGCCTGCGCACCACCAACATGACCGCCTCCGCCAAGGGCACCATCGAAGAGCCCGGAAAGCAGGTGCGCCAGAAGAGCGGTCTGAATCGGGCCATCCTGGACAAAGGGTGGCACCGGCTCGAACTCGCACTACGCAACGCAGCCCGCAAGCCCGGCACCCGCATCGTGCTGGTCGATCCCGCCTACACCTCGCAGACGTGCTATCGGTGCAAGGTGGTGGACGCGAACTCGCGCAAGAGCCAAGCCGAGTTCGTGTGCACTTCTTGTGGTCATACCGATCACGCCGATGTGAACGCGGCCAAGAACATCCTTCACGCCGCAGGGCATGCGGTGCCGGCTTGCGGAGACCTCGGGGTTACCCGGTCTGTGAAGCAGGAACCAGCGCCCCCGCGAGGGCAGGCGCACCAACCGGCGTTATCGCTGGTGGGAATCCCCCGTATTTAGGCGTGGGGAGGAAGTCAAGATGCCGCAGGAGCCGTGGGCGACCAGTTCGGCCCCGATCGTGTGGGTGAGGGTGGGCAGGCCGCCGATGTTGACGTCGACGGAACGCGGTTGCGGTTCGAGCGGGCGGTCCAGGAACGGGCCCGTACTGCCGATACCGGCGTTGTTGACCAGCAGGTCCACGCTCAGGTCGCGTTGGTGCAGTTCTCGTAGAACCTGTTTCGGTCCCTGCGGTGTGGCGAGGTCGGCGACGATCACCTCGGCGTCGGTTCCGCCGTGTTGTCCGCTGATCCGCGCGGCCAGTTCCCGCAGCTGATCCTCCGAGCGGGCCGGCAGGACCAGCCGAGCGCCCCGCCGGGCCGGCTCCAGCGCGAGCTCCCGCCCCAGCCCCTTTGACGCGCCGGTGACGAGTGCGGTGATGTCGCGATAGCCGTCTCGCACGAAATCCTCCAGTGGTTCGAGTGTCGAAGCACTGGCGCTAGCGCGATGCTTTGACCTCCGAAATATTTTTCGGATGTGGATATGGCGAGGCCGGCTCGCGGGGAGTGAGTCACCGGGTGCTGTCGACCGTGGTCAGGGGATCGCCCTCGGTCGAAGACGCCTTGGCGCGCGTGAGGGCGCCCTCCAGGATGGACGCCACCGCTGTTCGCTCCTCAGTGGTCAGGTGCCGCAGGGGGGAGATGGCGAGTGCGACGTCCATCAGGGTCGCGCGTGTGTGCTCACCCTTCCCGGTGAGCACGGCCGCGCGTTGTCGCCGGTCCTTTGTGGCCCGCACGCGTTCGACCATGCCGCGGGCGACGAGTTGGTCTATGAGGAAGGTGAGGTTGGGGGCGTTGCAGTAGAGCCGCCCCGCCAGCGCCTTCATGGTCGGAGGTTCCTGTTCGGGGTCGATCTCCAGCAGGAGCGAGGCCGTCGAGGAGGTGATGTCCAGCTCCGCGAAGGTGGCGGCCATGCGGTCACTGGTCAGTAGGAACAGCTCGTGGTTGGCCCGCACCGCACGTGCGAGGAATCCGTCGTCCATGGCCGGAATCCTAGCGTTCGGTTTGAGTATCGAAGGAAACGATGCAATCCTTCGATATTCGAACTAAAATTTCGGAGGGAACGTGGACACTGTCGGTCTGGACACCCCGCTCACCCTGCGCAGCGGTGCGCGACTACCGAACCGGATCGTCAAGGCCGCCATGGAGGAACAACTCGCCGACACCGATCAGCTCCCCGGCCCGAGGATCCACCGGCTGTACGAACGGTGGGCCCGGAGCGGCGCAGGCCTGCTCATCACCGGCCACGTCATGATCGATGGCCGCGCGATCGCCCAACCTGGCGACGTCGTTCTGGAGGAGGGAACCCCTCTGGAAGGCTTCGCTCGTTGGGCCGCGGCGGCCAAGGGCACGGACGAAAGCACACGGGTGTGCATGCAGATCAACCACCCGGGGCGGGTCGTCCCGGCCGACACGGGAAGCGTGTCGTGGGCGCCCTCCGCGGTACCGATCAGGGTCGGCCACCTCTCCCGCCTCTTCACGCCACCCGTGGCGATGTCGCATGCGCAGATAGAGGAGACCATCACGCGTTTCGCGGCGACGGCCCGCGCGGCGCAGAACGCCGGGTTCGACGGGGTGCAGGTGCATGCGGCCCACGGCTACCTCCTGTCGCAGTTCCTCTCCCCGTTGGTCAACCGGCGCACCGACGAATGGGGCGGGAGCCTGCGAAACCGGGCCCGCCTGCTCCTCGAAGTGGTGCGGGGCATCCGGTCGGTGACACGCTCCGGCCTCGCCGTGGCGGTCAAGCTCAACTCGGCCGACTTTCAACGCGGCGGCTTCGATCAGGGCGACGCCGAGCAGGTCATCGCGATGTTGGCCGCCGAGGGGGTCGATGTCGTCGAACTCTCCGGCGGCAGCGTGGAGAGCCTGGCGACCTCCGGTGCGCCGGCCGATGGTCGGACCCTGGCCCGGGAGGCCTACTTCCTGGAGCTGGCCGCGAAACTGGCCGGTACCGCCGGGGTGCCCCTGATGCTGACCGGTGGCATCAGACGGCGCTCGGTGGCGCAGCGGGTGCTGGACGCGGGGCTCGACCTCGTCGGGGTCGCGACGGGCTTCACGGTCGACCCGGCTCTGGCCGGGTACTGGCTGGACGGGCAGGAGCGCGACGCCCCACCACCGAGGACGTTCCTGCGTTCCAAGGCGTTGCGCGCGGCGGCCGTCCAGGCCGTGGCCACCGCCCGCATACATCGCATGGCCGCGGGCCGCCGTGGCCCCTATCTCGGTACCCCTACGGGAGCGTTGGTGGCCGATCGTTTCCGCAGGGGGAGGCGGCTGCGTGCCTACCGGTGCCGGCGTCGGGCCTGGCGTTGACGGCCGCATCTTTTTCCCACGGAACACCATCCTGAATCGGAATGAGCATCATCGGTCACGGGTGGTTCTGTGATGATGAGTTCAGGCATCTCGCTGCATATTAGAGCGAGATGGTCGAACCCCGGTCTTTCAATGAGCTGTTCGTCCATTTGTGGGATCGGGCCCAGCTGATTCGCCCTCGCCGTTGAACGGGTTCTGTGCACTGGTGGGGGTGGTTCTTCTGCCGTAGGGTCGTGCCAGGCGTGGACCTGGGAAAGGTGTCCGGTTTGTCTGTTTCTCCACTAGTTGTAGATTTGAGCACTCGCCCCGGATGAACCCGCAGGTCAACGAGACTGCTCCTCGCACGCGGGGATGGACCCCAGTCCTTCATGAACGCAGGGGTGATCTTGATCTGCTCCCCGCGCATGCGGGGATTTGGGTCCGTACCCGCTTCGGGTAAACTAACGGACTTGACGCCGAGGGGTTCCGTGCCGTCATGGGGGTGTCGGTCCCGGGGGAAGCATCACCTGAACGTCGGTGCTCGAATCGTGCGTTTTCCGGGTTTCGTCACCTCACGATGCTAAACATGGCTCACACCTCGAACATCTGCACCAGGAGTGGCCCATGTTCTTCGAACACCTCACCGAGTTCGGCGGACTGCCGGTATTCGACTACGCGTCTCCGGAAGAGCTGTCGTCCTCGACCCCCCGGTACGAACAGGACCAAGTGGACGCCGACGCGCAGAACGCGGCCCTTCGAACCCCCGATGCCTACGCGTGGCGGTTCCAGGTCGAGTCCTTCGATCCCGAGGAGGAGTTCGCCGACCACTTCGGCTCCTTCGTGGCGGCGACGGACACCAGCGCGGTGAAGGCCATCGTGATCGGGGCGGCGGGCGATTCCGAGTTGGACGAGCCCGGCGCCCCCGCCCGTGACGCGCTCTTGGAACACGCGGACCGGTTCACCGGGCTCAGGTCACTGTTCATCGGCGACCTGATCTCAGAAGAAGCCGAACTCTCCTGGATCCACCAGCCGGATCTGGCCCCGGTCCTGGCCGCCTACCCGAACCTGACCGAGTTCGCCGTGCGCGGTACCGGCGACCCCTACCTCAACCCGGGCAGCCACCTGGGGTTGGACATCGGCCGCCACGACGCGCTGCGCACCCTCACCGTGCAGACCGGCGGCCTGCCCGCGCGCGTCGCCCGCGGTATCGACGGTTCCGATCTGCCCGAGTTGGAGCACCTGGAACTGTGGCTGGGGGTCGGACAATATCGGGGCGACACCTACCCGCAGGACCTGTCCCGCACCCTGTCGGGCGAGGCGTTCCCGCGCCTGCTCCACCTGGGGCTTCGCAATGCGGAGAACACCGACCTGTGGGTGCGCGCCCTGGCGGAGGCTCCCGTGGTGGGTCGATTGCGTTCGCTGGATCTGTCGATGGGCACGCTCACCGACGAGGGCGCCGAAGTACTGATGGGCGCCCCGGCCTTCCGTGACCTGGCCCGGTTGGATCTGAGCCACCACTACATGTCCGAGGACATGGAGCGGCGGGTTCGTGAGGTCTTCGCGGAGGCCGACGTCGACCTGAGCGCGCAGGAGCGGCAGGTCGAGGAGAACGATTGGCGTTTCCCGTCCGCCACCGAATGAGACGGGGGCCGCGCGCCGATGCTCGGACCGGGTGCGGACGTGCCACTGCCGAGGAACGGTCAGTCGCCGGTGGAACCGTTGGCGGCGCGGTCCTCACGGCGACGCAGCGCCATGTCGGACAGGGCTGCGAGCCCGAAGGCGATGGTCATGGCGGCGAGCACGCCCAGAACCAGGACGGCGGTACCGAAGGAGGTCGGGTCGATCATGGGGTCTCCTGTCGAGGGGTGGGCCGACACCTCAACCGTAATAGGCGTTAACTTTCGAACCCACTGTTAGCGCGAGTGAAAAGCGTCATACCCGATCCCACGAAAGAGGGGGCCAAGGCACAAGGCCTCGGACCCCCTCTCGACATCGAACGGCGACTACAGGATCGACCCCGGCGCGTACGAGGCGGCCTCGGGGCGCTCGGCCAGTACGGCGTCCACTCGTGCCACCACGTCGGCGACCTGGTCGGCGGCGGCACCGGTGAACGTGATCCGGTCGGCGAGCAGGGCGTCCAGGGCGGCCCGGTCCAGTGGGAAGCGCTCGTCCTCGGCCAACCGGTCCAGCAGCCGGTTGCCCACGCCCTCCTGGCGCATCGTCAGGGCGGAACCCACAGCGTGTTCCTTGATGAGCTCGTGGGCGCTTTCGCGACCCACCCCGGCGCGCACCGCGGCCATCAGCATCTTGGTGGTGGCCAAGAACGGCAGGTACCGGTCCAGCTCGGCGGAGATCACCGCGGGGAAGGCGCCGAACTCGTCGAGCACCGTCAGCATGGTCTCCACCAGCCCGTCGAAGGCGAAGAACGCGTCCGGCAGCGCCACCCGGCGTACCACCGAGCACGACACGTCGCCCTCGTTCCACTGGTCGCCGGCCAGCTCACCGGTCATGGACGCGTACCCACGCAGGATCACGGTCAGCCCGTTGACCCGCTCGCACGAACGCGTGTTCATCTTGTGCGGCATCGCCGACGAGCCGACCTGGCCCTCGGCGAAGCCCTCGGTGACCAGCTCGTGTCCGGCCATCAACCGGATGGTCTTGGCCAGGGAGGAAGGTCCGGCGGCCAGCTGCACCAGCGCGGTCAGTACCTCGAAGTCCAAGGAGCGCGGGTAGACCTGGCCCACGCTGGTGAATCGCCGCTCGAACCCCAGGTGGGCGGCCACCTCGTTCTCCAGGGAGGTCAGCGCCTCGCGGTCGCCGCCGAGCAGGTCCAGCATGTCCTGGGCGGTTCCGACCGGGCCCTTGATCCCGCGCAGCGGGTAGCGGGCGATGAGCTCCTCCAGTCGCCCGTACGCCACCAACACCTCGTCGGTGATCGAAGCGAACCGCTTGCCGAGCGTCGTCGCCTGCGCGGCCACGTTGTGCGAACGACCGGCCATGACGGTCTCGCCGTACTCCGCGGACAGACGGCCCAGTCGGGCCAGCAGCGCCACGACGCGGTCGCGCACCAGCAACAGGCTGTCGCGCACCTGCAACTGCTCGACGTTCTCGGTCAGGTCGCGCGAGGTCATGCCCTTGTGCACGTGTTCGTGGCCGGCGAGGGCGTTGAACTCCTCGATCCGGGCCTTGACGTCGTGTCGGGTGACACGCTCGCGCTCGGCGATGGAGGCCAGATCGACCTGCTCCAGGACCTTCTCGTAGTCCTCGACCACACCGGCCGGTACGTCCACGCCCAAACGTGCCTGGGCGCGCAGTACGGCCAGCCAGAGTCGCCGTTCGGCGACCACCTTGTACTCGGGGGACCACAGCCGGGTCAGTTCCGCCGAAGCGTAACGGGCGGCCAGGACATCGGGGATGACGGGTTTCGCGCTCACGTCGGTCCACCCTACCGGCCTGAACCGCTTTGCCCTCGGCCGGGCCGGACCCGACGGTAGGGCCGGCCCTACCGCGAACCGACGGGTTCGACGGATGTTCCCCGAGCCCCGCCGCGTTCTAGCGTTGACACCATGAGTTCCCTGAACGTCTCCGACGCCCGAACCGGCACCCTGCCATGGGCTCTGGCCGGCCCGCGCTACCTGATCGGTTCCTGGGTCTGGCGGGCCCTGGCCTACACCCTGACCACCATCATGGTCGGTGGTGTCCTCATGACAGTGGCCTTCCCCGTGTACGCGCCGTTGGCGGCGAGCGTGGTGATGATCGAGTCGAGGGCCGTCGGTGACGTGATCTTCCTCTTCCTGCTCGGCGTGGTGATGGTGGTGTGCTTCGGCCCGCTCATCGCCATCCCGCTCGGGGCGGTGGAACGGCGCAGGCTGCGAATCGTACTGCCCGGACCTGATCACAGCGGCCACCGCGAACCCCCCGCCGGACTGTGGGGATGGTTCCGCACCCGCTACACCGAGGCCGCGACCTGGCGTGAGGTGGCCTACGCGGCGGTCATGCTCGTGCTCTTCGTCGTCACCCTGACCCTGGTCGGATTCCTGTTCACCACCGCGCTCACCTTGGCGGCCACCCCGTTCATCCTCCAATCACCCGAAGAGGCACCTTTGAGCATGGGCCCGTTCCAGCTGTACTCCAGCATGGACGCCCTCCCCTTCGCCCTGGCCTCACCGTTGTTCGCGATCGCGTTGCTCTACGCCTGCGGCCTGCTGTCCTACGGGCACGGGGTCGTCGCCCGGTCCCTGCTGGTCGGCCCGCCCAAGGAGGAGCTCTACGCCGAACTCGGTCAGGTCACCGAGTCCCGCGCCCGCCTGGTCAACGCCTTCGAGTACGAACGTCGCCGCATCGAACGCGACCTGCACGACGGCGCCCAACAGCGGCTCGTGGCGCTCAGCATGGACCTGGGCATGGCCCGCGTCGACCTCGACGAGGACTCACCCGCCGACCGGCGTGTGGTGGCCGCCCAGTCCAAGGCCGACGAACTCATCGACGAGATCCGCGAACTCGTGCGCGGCATCCACCCGCGCGTGCTCACCGACCGCGGTCTGCCCTCCGCCCTGGCCGAACTCGCCGACCACTGTCCGGTTCCGGTCACCGTCAACGCCGACCTGCCACGACGCCAACCCCCGCACGTGGAGGGCACCGCCTACTTCGTGGTGGCCGAGGCCCTCACCAACGCCTACAAGCACACCGAGGCCAACGCCGTCACCGTCCACGCCGACCTGCGGGAAGGGCCCCGAGGCGACGTGCTCAGGGTGGAGATCACCGACTACGGTCCCGGCGGCGCCGACCCCTCACGCGGCAGCGGCCTGACCGGCATGGCGGACCGGGTCGCCGTCATGGGCGGCACAATGGACCTGTCCAGCCCCGTGGGAGGGCCGACCAGGATTCGAGTGGAGCTGCCTTGCACGACCGAACAGCCGCAGACCCAGAGGTGACCCGGGTGCCGACGGTGCTCGCCGAGGACGGTGTGCTGTTGCGCGAGGGGCTGGTCGGGGTGCTCGAACGCTTCGGCTTCCCCGTGGTGGCCGCCGTCGGCGACGGTGAGGAACTGATCGCGGCCGTGGACGAACACCGCCCCGGGTTGGTCGTCACCGACATCCGCATGCCGCCCGACTTCACCGACGAGGGCCTGCGCGCCGCCGTGCGACTGCGTCGCGCCCACCCCGGCCTGGCCGTGGTGGCGCTCAGCCAGTACGTGGAGCTGAGCTATGCCACCGAACTACTGGACTCCGGGGACGGTGAAGGCGTCGGCTACCTGCTCAAGCAGCGGGTGGGCGACGTCCGCGAGTTCGCGTCGGTGCTGCGCAAGGTGGTGGAGGGGGCCACTTTCGTCGACCCCGAGGTGGTGCGTCAGCTGCTGCGCCGCAGCGCCGACCCGTTGCAGCGCCTCACCGCACGCGAACGCGAGGTGCTCGAACACATGGCCGAGGGGCACTCCAACGGGGCGATCGCGCGCAAGCTCGTGGTCAGCGACGCCGCCGTGGGCAAGCACGTGGGCAACATCCTGGCCAAGCTGGACCTGCCGCCCGACGACGGTGTGCACCGTCGGGTCCAGGCGGTCCTGGCGTTCCTGCGCGCCCAGGCCGGCTGAGGCCGCGGCCCCGGAAGGCCGGAGGGACACCGCCTCCGGCGCCCGGTCCCGCCCGGTTCGGGTGTAGGTGATCGAACGGGGGGAAAGTCCCTGGAAGGGTGGATCGGACGGGTCGTCGTTTCGAGACGACGGCCCCGCGGCACGGTCCGAACCCGGCGCGAACCCCTTCCCTTTGCGCACACCCCGAGGAGAGTTGGATGCAACCGACGGTCGCCGCCCCCGAGAGCGTCACCTGGCGCGTACACCTGGACCGCTCGATGTGGGTGGCCGGCGTACGAGCCCTGATGCTCCAGGCGCTGCACCCGATCGCCATGCAGGGGGTGTGGCAGCGCTCCGACTTCCGAAGCGACCCCACCGGCCGCCTGCTGCGCACCGCCCACTTCATCGCGGTCACCACCTATGGCAGCCACACCGAAGCCGACACCTTGGGCGAACACATTCGTCGGGTGCATCGCGCCCTGAGCTTCACCGATCCCACCACCGGACGCCTGCACCGGGTCGACCAGCACGACCTGCTGGTGTGGGTGCACTGCGCCGAGGTCACGTCCTACCTGGAGACCACTGTGCGCGCCGGGCTCGAACTGAGCCCCGCCGACATGGACCGCTACCTGGACGAACAGTCGCTCACCGCCGGCTACGTGGGGCTGTCCCGCGACGACGTGCCGCGCAACGTCGCCGACATGCGTCGCTACCTGGCGGCCGTGCGTCCCGAGCTCAAGGTCACCGAAGAGGCCCGCCGGGCGGTCCGTTTCCTGCTGTGGCCCAAGGTCCCAGAACAGCTGGCCTGGCTGGCCCCGCTCAAACCGCTGTGGTTGCCGGTGGGCGCCCTGGCCTACGCGACCCTGCCCGCCTGGGCCCGCCACGCCTACGGGATGATCCCCCGGATCCCGGGTGCCGCCACCACCGCCACCGCGGGGCTGCGCCTGATGCGTTCCGGCCTCGATCGGGTACCGGAGAACCTCTACAACAAGGTCTTCGACGAGGCCACCGTGCTCAGCGCCGAGGAGGCCAAGCAACGGCTGCTGGACGCCGGATACCGGATGGATCGGGCCTCGGGCGGGGTGCGCTCGATGACCCGGTTCGACTCGGCACCGCTCGCCCTGACCACGGCCCGTCGCGACGACATCGAGACCATCGGGTAGAGCGGATAACGAATGACCTGAGGTCAAGGCCCGATCGGCGACGCTCGGGGGTGAAAAGGATGAAACGCAGGAAGCTGTGGTACGTGCTCCTCATGGGCACCTGCCTGGCGCTGTTCGCCGCGTCCGCGCCCGTCTACCACTTCTTCGGAACCGGGTGGGCGGTGGCCATGTGCGTGGTGGCCTCGGTACTACCGCCGATCGCCATGACACTGGGCAACATCGCCGGCCCGGACGACCCACGCGACCACGACAACCGCTATGGGCCCAACGCCGAATGAGACCGGGGCCGCCGACCGGTTCAACCTCGGGGGAGGACGTCGAGCTCCACGATCGAGCAAGGGCCCCGGGCCCCGCACCACCTAACGGCCCAGGACGCGACGCAGCGCGGCCAGCACCAGCTCGGCCCGGTTCAGGCGGGCGTTGTGGCCCATCAGCCCGATCCGCCACACCGTTGACGCGTAGGGGCCCACACCAGCGCCGATCTCCAGGTCGTACTCGCGCAGCAGCCGCTCACGGACCTTGCCCGAATCCACGCCCTCGGGCACCCGCACCGACGTCAACTGCGCCAGTCGGTGTCCCTCGGCGGCGAACAGTTCCAGACCCATCTCCTGCAGGCCCTCGCGCAGGTGCGCCCCGGCCGCCGCGTGACGGGCGGCCACCGCCTCCACGCCCTCCTCCTCGATGCGGGCCAGCGCCGCGTCCAGGGAGGCCACCATCGCGGTGGGGGCGGTGTGGTGGTAGGCGCGACCGCCCGGGCCGCCGCGCACGTACGCACCGAGCAGCCCCAGGTCCAGGTACCAGACCGGTGGGGAGGGAACCCGCTGCTCCCAGGCGCGTTCGGAGAAGGTGAAGGGGGCCAGCCCCGGCGCCACTCCCAGACACTTCTGGGTGCCGGAGTAGGCGATGTCGACCTTCCACTCGTCCAGGTCCATGGGCATGCCGCCCAGGGAGGTGACACAGTCGGCCAGCAACAGGGTGTCGTCGGAGCGCTCGCGCAAGGCGTGGCCCAGGGCGCCGATGTCGCTGGCCACACCGGTGGAGGTCTCGGCGTGCACCGCGGCGACCAGGGCGGGAGCGGGGTGGGCGTCCAGCACCCGCTGGGCGTCCACGGGCCGTCCCCACTCGTGGTCCACCCGGATCACGTGCGCGCCGTAGCGCGAGGCGACCTCGCACATGCGTTCACCGAACAGCCCGTTGACGGCGACGACCACCTGGTCACCGGGGCGCACGGTGTTGGCGAAGGCCGCCTCCATGCCCAGGGAACCGGTGCCCGAGAGCGGCAGTGTGAGCGGATTCTCGGTGCCCCACAGGGAACGCAGTCGCCCAGAGGCGCGTTCCAACATGGCGAGGAACTCCGGGTCGAGGTGACCGAGGAGCGGGGCGGCCAGGCCCAGGGTCGCCTCGGGATAGGGGTTGCTCGGCCCCGGTCCCAGCAGGATGCGTTCGGTGACTGACATGGGCACACACTAACCAGAGCAGTATGAGAACGGGGCAACCGGGGGCTCATGTGTGCCTAATGCGACAACCGCGTCGAGGGTGTGGGGCCGTAGTATTCCGGCGGACGAAAAGACGAGCACGTGTGCCCGGGAACCGAATCCGGAGGTGGGCGGTCGTGAACGTGGGGAGGGGAGCGGAATGACCGAGACGGTACGGAACGAGACCATCCGACTCGAACCCGGACGGGTGCGGATGCTGAGGGTGGAACACGACGATCCCCGTGTCCAGGGGCTGCTCGACGGCCTCCTGGGCGAGTACACCGAACGCTACGGAGCGGAAGGGGCCGCCGCCGAACTGGGCAGGTACCCCGTCACCGAGTTCGTCGCTCCCTTGGGCCGTATGGTCCTGGCCGAACTGGATGGTGAGATCGTCGCCGGTGGCGCGCTGCGCCCCTATCGTCCGGAGCCCGACGGAACGCCGCGCACGGTCGAGTTCAAACGGATCTGGACCTCGGTGGCGCACCGCCGCAAGGGCTTGGGTCGGCTCATCATGACCGCGTTGGAGGACGCCGCCCGCGACCTCGGCTACCGCTCCGTGATCCTCTTCACCGGCCCCTCCCAGCCCGAGGCCGTGGCCCTCTACGAACGGATCGGCTACAGGTGGGTGGACCCGACCACCATCGATGACCTGCCCTATCCCAAGGCCGTCCCCTTCGCCCACGACCTTCGCCCCTGACCACGAGCGTTCCGACCAGGACGTTATGGGCAGCGCTATGTCCCGGGGTCGGGCACGGTTCGGCCCGGCCCCCTACGATGGAGGGCAAGGCCGTCACCAACGGCAGGTCACAGAGCTTTTCCGCCCTTTCGGCGAACTCGACGAGGAGAGTGCACGACGTGAGCGAGCAGCAGCGCCCCCAGGCCGAGACGGACGCCCCCGTGTTCAGTCCACGCAAGAACGGCCAGGCGCAGTCGGTCTCCGACGAGCTCGCCGGGTGGATGCGCACCGGTTGGGCCGACACCGAGATGCGCGACCTGGAGCCGATCGAGCAGGCCGAGCACACCGCCCGCCGTCGCGCGACGATCAGCGCGGCCTTCCCCGGCGATCGTCTGGTCATCCCCTCCGGCCAGTACCTGACCCGCTCCAACGACACCGAATACCCCTTCCGTGCAGCCACGAACTACGCCTACCTGACCGGTGACACCACCGACGGCAACTGCCTGGTGCTCACCCCGAAGGCCGACGGCGGCCACGACGTGGTGCTCTACCTCAAGCCGCGCTCCAACCGCGACAACGGCGAGTTCTGGCTCGGCGGCTACGGCGAGCTGTGGACCGGCCGCCGCAACAGCCTGGAGGAGGCCGCCGCCCTGCTGGGCGTGGCCACCGCCGACGTGCGCACCCTGCCCGCCGCCCTGCGCGCCGACACCACCGTCACCACGCGCGTCGTGCGTGGCCACGACGCCGAGATCGACGCCGTCGTGGACGAGTTGCGCGCCGACACCGACGAGGAGTCGCGCGCCAAGTCCGCCAAGCTCGACGAGGATCTGGGTGTGGCCCTGGCCGACCACCGTCTGGTCAAGGACGAGTGGGAGATCGCCCAGCTGCAGCTGGCCGTGGACGCCACCACGCGCGGCTTCGGTGACGTGGCCAAGGCGCTCCCGCAGGCCAAGGACACCTCCGAGCGTTACGTCGAGGGCACCTTCTTCCTGCGCGCCCGGGTGGAGGGCAACGACGTCGGCTACGGCACCATCGCCGCCTCCGGCGCCAACGCCACCACCCTGCACTGGACCCGCAACGACGGGCCCGTGCGCGAGGGCGACCTGCTGCTGCTCGACGCCGGTGTGGAGACCACCACCCTCTACACCGCCGACGTCACCCGCACCATGCCGGTCTCGGGCACCTTCACCGACCTACAGCGCAAGGTCTACGACCTGGTGTACGCGGCACAGGAGGCCGGTATCGCCGCCGTCGCCCCCGGCAAGCCCTTCACCGACTTCCACCACGCCTCCCAGCGCGTGCTCGCCGAGGGGCTGGTCGAGTGGGGGCTGCTGGAGGGCCCGGTCGAGCGTGTCCTGGAGCTGGGTCTGCAGCGTCGCTACACCTTGCACGGCACCGGGCACATGCTCGGCCTGGACGTGCACGACTGCGCGGTCTCCCGCCAGGAGACGCACCTGTACGGCGACCTGAAGCCGGGCATGGTACTCACCGTCGAGCCGGGCCTGTACTTCCAGCCCGACGACCTGACCGTCCCCGAGGAGCTGCGTGGCATCGGCGTGCGCATCGAGGACGACATCCTGGTCACCGAGGACGGACGCACCGTGATGTCGGCCGGCCTGCCGCGTTCCTCGGCCGACGTTGAGGCCTGGCTGGCCGAGCGTCTCCCGCGCTAGCCTTTGGATCCATCGGGTGGGCCGTCTCCTTCGGGGGCGGCCCACCGTCGTTTCCCAGGGGGACGCGCGGCTCAGTCGAACCGGACGAAGGAGCGCAGCGGAGGCCGGTGCTCGTGCGCCTCGACCAACCCCGGCGCCTCGTAGAAGGCGCGCCGGCCGTCCTCGTCGTCGGTGAGCAGCACCCGTTGCCGCACCCCCTCATATCCGGAGAACAGCTCGTCCATCAACCGCCGACCCAGGCCGGTGCGTTGTTCGTCCGGGTGGACCACGATGTCCTGGACGTGGACCACCGTGGCGCCGTCCGAGATCGACCGGACCAACCCCACGAGGCGGTCCTCCCTGCGGGCGGCCACCAACCGATGCGAGCCGCTCAACGCTCGCATCAGCACCTCTGGAGCCTCGGTGTAGGCGGTCCAACCGACCGCCCCGTACAGATCCAGGACCTCGGCGCGTTCCAGGTCCTGGGCCGCGCACACACTCACTCGAACCACGTCCCGTGTCTCCTTCGTTCACCGACGATGGCCCGGAAGTCTGTCAGGTTCGTCCGCCGTGTTCCAGAGTGTCGCCGGCGTCGGGTGGATCGACCGGGCGGGCGGACGCGCGTCGATCCCGCTCTTTCGTGGAAGGAACCGATTCGATTTCCGGTACCGTTACCGGACAAGCGATGTGGACCGGTCATCGGGGCCGTCTTCCCCAAGGGGAGGGCGGCCCCTCGCCGCAACAGATAACGTCGTGGTGGCGTGGAAGTACCCAGGAACGACGGGGAGGGCGACTCGTGCGCGCGGAACGGCTGTGGCGCAGGGGGTTGCGGTTCCCCCGCCTGTTCCTGGCGGACCGGACGGTCCTCGTGCACGGCGACGTGGACCTCAGTACCGACCCGCGCAAGTCGCGTTACGAGGCGCGGGCCTTCGACACCCGTTCGCTGCGCCCCTTGGGGACCGCGTTCGAGGTACAGGGACCGGTGAACCTGGCCGTGTCCCCCGAGGGTGAGGACTGGCCCGGCACCGTCCTGGTGCAGGCCTCACGCCGTTCGGTGAGCGTGCGCGACCCCCGTACCGGAGTCCCGCTGTTGGAGACCGACCTGGCCGAACCGGGGGAGCGCTGGCCCGACGACGTCGCCCTTCGGGTGGTGGACAAGGAGGCGGTGGTCTTCCTCTTCGGCGAGGACGGCGACGGTGGTACCCGATGGTGGGCGGTGGACCCCTACACCGGGGCGACCGTGCCGGACCTGACCGACTCCAGACCCGGCCACGAGGCCCGCGGTGAACGCATGTCGTTCGCCGGCGACTACCTGGTGGCGCCCGGCCAGGATCCGGGGTTCGACCCGGTGATCCTCGCCGACTACGAACATCCGCGCGAGCGGGTCTACCTGATGGAGGACGGCGAGTACCTGGGCGAGGTGGAGAGCCACGCCGACTCCGAGACGGTGGCCGCCCGGGTGGGCGGGCGCTCCCTGCTCGCGGTCGCCGGGCGCGTGCACTCCCTGCCCGACCTGGAACTGGTCGCCGAACTCGGTGGTCCACGCACCCTGACCTCGCTGGTGGAATGGGACGGCGAGGCGGTCGCCGTCTATCAGGAGGAGGAAGCTCGTCCCGACGGCCTGGGCGGCTGGTACCTGGACGATCTGCGGGTGCGTCGACTGGACCGGCCGGGGCGACCCGTGAGGGAGGTTCCGGGGACCTGGCCGGGCGAGCTGGAGGACCTGGTGGCCGCCCCTGACGGGGTCATTGTCCTGGCCACCACCGAGGGCGTCTACGCCCTGCACGAGCGGTCCTGAACAGGACGGCCCCGGCCGTCCCGCCGACCTCTGGGGCCTTGGGCCTCACGGGGTCTCTCGGAGCGTCCGCGGCCCGGCGGCCGCGTACTCTCCGACGGCCTCACCGGCCCACGATGGCCACTTCCGAGGGGTCTACCTCTACCTCTTCGACCTGTGCGGGGTCAGCCGGTGAGCAGGCCGCCGAGCAGGAGGGCGCCCGCCGTCGCGGCCACCGCCACGACCACGGTCACCAGTACCGTCGGCCAGATGGCACGCACCCGGGGCAGCCGCCACACCAGATGGAGGCCCAGGGCCATCAACAGGGGAGCGGTCAGAACCCCCGGCATCAGGGTGCCGGTCAGCGCGCTGAACGCCAGGTGGGATCCGGCGTTGAGGATCAGCACGAAGGCGAAGCAGACCAGCACCTCCGTGCTCCATCCGGGACGGATCACGGTGGCCACCCCGGCCACCGCCAGGGCCACCACGGTCAGCAGGGCCGCCGCGACCCCGAAACCGGCCTGTCCACTGTGCGCCGAGGCGATCGCGACGGGCGCGTGGACCGAGGCCCAGGCGGGAAGGTCGCGCAGACACTCCTCGGCGTTGTGCAGGGCGAACACCGCGACGGTGAGCCACCACAGTCCGGCCAGGACCCGCGATGGCACCTCGGTCTGTTCGGGCATGCTCGTTCTCCTGCCGCCGGCGATCCGAACCCCGCAACGATATCGGGCGCCGGACGCCCGGCCCAGCGCAGGAGCGCGACGGCCTCGGCGACGAGGTCCCACCGCTTCGGCCGCCCCGGGTCGTCGGCGCCCGCCACCACACGCTCCGCTCGACCGATCGTGCGATCACGGTCCCCGGCACGTCGTTCGGCTCCGAGCGGCCGGCCGGTGCGATACTCGCCGCACCCACGTCGAGGAGACGACCATGAACACATCACGGACCCTGGCACGTTCCCTGGCATTGGGGCTGGCCTCGGGAGCACGCGGAACCCTGGGGCCCTGCGCACCACTGTGCGCCCGCTCCGAAGGACGAACGCTCCGACGCGGACTGTTGGCGCTGACCATCGCCGGCGAACTGGTGGCGGACAAGGCGCCGGGCATCCCGCCCCGCACGTCGGGGCCTGTCCTGCTGTCGCGCGTGCTCGGTGGAGCATGGGGCGGGGCCCTGCTCGCCCGGAACCTGGGAGGCCCCGTGCCGCAGACCGTGGCCGTCGCCGCGATGGCGGCCCCGGTGGGCGCGGCGGTGGGGGTGCGATGGCGCTCCTGGTGGAGCGAGTCCCGTCCGGCCTGGAAGGGCGCGGTCATCGAGGACGCCGTGGCGCTCGCCCTGGCCTGGTGCGCGGTCTCCGGAACTACCCGGGGGTCGTGACTCAGGGGGCGTGACCCGACCTCCGAAGAGGGGGCGCGCACGGTGCCCACCGTGGCGCTCCCTCCTCGGAGAGGGCCCTCAGCCCTCGAAGGTCCGCAGCACCTGGAACTCCACCCCGGCCCGGGGCAGTCGCTCGATCAGCGCCTCGCCCATCGCCGCCGCAGGGGTCACCTGCCCGGAGGTGGTGGGCAACTCGTCCCGCCATAGGCACAACGCGGATTCGGCGAGCATCCCCGAGGTCGCCGCGTATCCCGGCTCGCCACCCGAGACCAGGGTGTGCACCCGGCGACCGCCGCCCGAACCCACGAAGTGCACGGTGAACCAACCACCGGCCAACTGTTCCTCGCTGGGGCCCTCACCGGGGGAGCGCAGCGACAGCAACCGCTCCCGCAACGCCGGAACCTGGGCGGCCGCCATCATCCCGGCGGCGCCACCGACCGCGCCCACCGCGCTGCTCAGATGACGAAACGCCCCGTAGTGCCCATAGCTGAAGTCGGGGCCGTAACGCTCCAACGCCGCCGCCGAACGCGCCACCATCTGCGGGTCCAGGCTGGGAAGCGGCAGTGTCCACCCCCGGGCCAACCGGGTGCGCGGGATTCCGCTCCGGTCGACGCGTACCCTGCGGTCCTTCGGCTGGTCCTCCACGGCCCGGCGGTCTCGTGCGGCGGCGATCAGGCCCACGGGGTCGGAGAAGGCTCCCACCGCCGAGCGCAGCGTGCCACCCGACGCGGTGCCCTGCGCGCGCACGAACCCCTCCACGTGCAGGGGCACGCCTTCGGGCAGTCGCCCGACGGTGAACAGCACGCCCAGGTCGTGGGGGACGGAGTCGAACCCGCAGGCGTGCACGATCCGCGCGCCCGTGCTCTGGGCGGTGGCGTGGTGGCGCACGTACATGTGGTCCACGAAGGCCGGCTCACCGCACAGGTCCACGTAGTCGGTTCCCTCGGCCGCGCACGCCGCCACCAAGGGCTCGCCGTACTCCGCGTAGGGGCCGACCGTGGTGATGACCACCTGGGCGGAGGCGGCCAGGGTCCGGATGGAAGCGGTGTCGTCGACGTCGGCCAACAGCAGGTCCGGGGTGGGCCGGTCCGGGTCGATCTCGGCCAACTCGGCCCGCACGGCCTCCAACTTGTCGATGTTGCGCCCGGCCAACGCCCACCGCAGTTCGCGAGGGGCGTTCTCCGCCAGGTACTCGGCGGTCAGTGCTCCGGTGTACCCGGTCGCGCCGAACAGGACGATGTCGTAACCACGTTGCATGTCTTCCTTGTCGGTAGGCCTTCGCGTCGCTTGTGGTGCCAAAGTCTGGCAGGTGTGCGTCACGGGGGTGGAGCCGGCGGTGTGGACCCGCCCATGACCGGGTAGGCCGCCCCGGCGAGAACACCGATGACCCTGGGAAGAGGACCTGTGACATCCCTGATCGATCTGCACGGCACCGCGATGGAGGAGTTCGACCGCAGGGTGAAGGCGGTACGGCTCACCGACTGGGCCCTGCCCACACCGTGTTCGGACTGGGACGTACATGACCTGGTCGATCATCTGACCACCGAGCAGTTGTGGGTGCCCCACCTGTTGGGCGGTGCCCGGGTCGAGGACCTGGGCGACCGGTTCGACGGCGACAACCTCGGGGAGGAACCGCTCGCGACCTGGACTGTGGCGGCGCGTGAGGCCCGCACGGCGTGGCTGGCCCCGTCCGCGTTGGAACAGCGGGTCCATCTGTCCTTCGGGGAGTCCCCGGCCGAGCTGTACCTGTGGCAGATGACCTTCGACCTGGCCGTGCACGCCTGGGACCTGGCCCGGGCCATCGGGGCGGACGAGCGCCTCGACCCGGACCTGGTCTGCGAGCTTCTCACGTGGATGAAGGGCCAGGAGAAGGAATTGGCGGCGAGCGGGCTGTTCGCCGAACCGGTTCAGGTGGGGGAGGACGCCGACCCACAGACTCGCCTGCTCGCCCTCACCGGGCGTCGGGCTTGAGGGGTCGGGGGCGCCCGCGGCGGCGCCCCCTTCCTCGGCCTCGACCTGATTCGGTCTCGGTCTCCTCGTGGGGGACCCGGCGCGGCACGTCGCCGGGCTGACAGCCGAGTGTGCGACGGATCGTGTCGAGCGTGGTGAAGCGCACCGTCTTGGCCCGGACGTCCTCGAGCACGGCGATGTCGGCGGGCGTGATCTCGACGGCCTCGGCGAACCCGCCGACCGACACGCCGATCAGGGCGAGGTGGAAGTCGATGTCGACGACGATCGCCATCAGAGGACCTCGGACACCTCGGTCCGCAGACGGGTGGCCTTGCGCGGCGGACCGCGCATGAGCACCGGCGACATCGCGAACACCGTTCCCGAAACCAACAGGTCGACCGGTCTTCTTCCTCCCGGCGTCCTCCCCGGGCCCGCGCCGATCAGCCGACCGGCTCGGGTTCCCTGATCCGTCGCGGCTCGGTCGAGGCGATGATCCCCTGTTCGACGGCCATCTCCCGGGCCAGGCGGGGGGCACCCCACAGTGGTGGCAGCAGCACCAGACCCGCCGGCACCGCCGTGACCACGATGACGGATTGCAACGCCTGCACCCCGTTGTCCCCGACGGTCAACAGCACCACCGCGGTGACGCCCATGCCCACACACCAGAACGCCCGCACCAGGGCGTGGGGTTCGCCCTCGCGCATGCTGGAGGCCGAGACCGCGTAGGACATCGCGTCCAGGGTCGCGGCGAAGAAGATCAAAGTCACGACGATCATGATCACCGCCAGGGCCGAACTGAACGGCAACGCCTGGACGATGGACAGGGCGGCCGCGGGCAGACCGTGTTCGGCGTAGGGGCCGGAGATCACACCCGGGTCGCTCTGTTCCAGCCACAGGCCGGTGCCGCCCAGGGCGGTGAACCACACCATGGTCACCACCGAGGGAAGCACCGTGGCGCCCACGTAGATCTCCCGGATAGTGCGGCCCTTGGAGACCCGCGCGATGAAGATCGCCATCAGCGGCCCGAACCCGATGAACCAGCCGAAGAAGAACAGCGTCCAGTACCCCAGCCAGGCGTCATCGCCGCGATACAACGACATGGGCACGAACTCGCGTACGTGCACGGCGCTCGCCTGGAGGAACAGGTCGATGACGTAGGGCAGAGAACCCAGCCCGACGATCGAGACGATGAGCACCAGCGCGGCCCAGACGTTGATCCGGCTCAGCAACTGGATGCCCTTGTCCACCCCGCTGAGCACCGAGATCGTGGCGATCAGCGTCAGTCCCCCGATGAGCACCACCTGGGTGCCGTACCCGGAGTCGAACCCGAACATCTCGGCGCCGATGTAGGACATCTGTAGGCCCAGGAACCCGATGGGGCCGACCGTCCCCGCGACCACCGCCAGCACACAGCTGATGTCGGCGACCGTGCCCAGCCAGTGGGTGCGCACCCGCTCGCCCAACAGTGGCCAGAGCAGGGTGCGCGGCCGCAGCGGCAGGCCCTTCTCCACCCCGCGCATCATCACCAACGTGGCCAACGAACCACCGATCGCCCAGCCGAGGAAACCCCAGTGGGTGAAGGTCTGCGCCAACGCGATCGCGGCGACGTCCATGCCACCGGAGACGTCGTCGTACTGCGGCGGCGGGTCGACGTAGTGGGCGAGTGGTTCGGCGGCCGCCCAGAACACCCCGCCCGCGGCCAGCAGCGTGGTCAGGACCATCGCCACCCACCGGAACCAGCCGAACTCGGGGGCGATGGGACCGCCCATCCGCACCCGACCGTACCGGGAGAACGCCAGGACGGTGGCTACCACCAGGGTGGCCAGGAGCAGGACCTGCCAGTACGCGCCGAACCATCGGGTCGACCAGGCGAAGGCCGAGTCGACCGCGGTGTTCATCATGGTGGGACGGGTCAGAGCGAGCACGACGAACAGGACCAGCAGGCCACCGGAGACACCGATGACCCAAGGGTCGGGTCGGCGCCCGGTTTCGCGCACACGGGTGCGCAAGGTGGAGGACATGAAGAAGTGGAGTCTCCTCTGTCGGAGAACGGAACCGGGCGCGCCAACGGGCGGTCCGGGGAAAGAGAAAGCCGTCACTGCGACGCCGAGGCGTGGGACGGCAACGGTCCCCGACGACGGGGGACCCGAAGGAGTCTACGTGCGTTCACCGGTAGGGAAGCGATCGAGGAGAGTGGCGACGAACACGCGAGGGTGTGGCCCAGGCGCCATCGCCTGGTTCCACGGTGAGGACCCGGACCATCGCGTCATAGGCGTCGAGCTGCTCCGTGAGGGGCTCCACGATGATCGAACCGGGGGCGTCGATGGTGGAGGTGTTCCCATTGACGCCCCCCGTGGAGTCGCCGGGAACCCGGTCTCCTATCCGTCCAGACGGGCCACCGAGCCCCGGTCGACCAGACGCACGGGGAGACGGACCGTCTCCGGTTCGCCGGGCTCGGAAAGCAACCGCATGACGTGGTCGCCCAGCGACTCGCGGTCCAGGCGCAGAGTGGTGAGCCCCGGGGCCAGCAGGGCCGAGGTGGGCAGGTCGTCGTGGGCGATCACGCTCACGTCCCGGCCCACCCGCAGATCGAGGGCGCGCGCGGCGTCGTAGACGGCGGCGCCAAGGTAGTCGGAGTTGACCACGAACGCCTCGTGCCCGGTGCCCGCGCCCATGCGTTCGGTGGCCATGCGCGCCACGCCGGCGTGGTCCAGCGGGCAGCGCACCACGGTGCCCGCCAGCCCCCACTCGGCGCAGCGCCGGTAGAACTCCTCCTCGCGTCCCCAGTCGGCGGCCAACCCCTCGGGCGCCATCACCAGGGTCGCCCCCCGGTGGCCGCGGACGCGCAGGTGTTCCAGCGCCAGGGTGATGGCGACCCCGTCGTCGGGCCCCACGGTGGACACCCTTCCGACCGAGGGGTCCGAGGTGCAGTTGAACGCCACCACCGGAATGTCGGGGTGTCGAGGCAGCCATTCGGTGAGCGGTCCGTGCCGACCGATCGGGGCGATGGCCACACCGCCCACACCCTCGGTCCCCAGTCGGCGCAGCGCCGCTCCTTCTCGCTCCACGTCGTAGTCGGAGCTGAGGATGATCAGGAACGCGCCCTGCCTGTGCGCCCGCACCTCCATGCCGCGCAGCACGTCCAGGAAGAAGGGGTTTCGCATGTTGCGAATGATGACCCCGTAGGCGGAGCGTTCGCCGGTGCGCAACCGGCGTGCCCGGCTGTCCGCCTGGTAGTCCAACTCGGCGGCGGCCCGCCGGACGCGTTCGATCGTGGCGGGGGCGACGCGGCCCCGACCGTTGAGCGCGAAGCTGGCCTGGGCGACCGAGACCTCCGCTCGCGCGGCGACGTCGCGCAGGGTCACGCGTTTACGGGCTGGGGTCATGCCGGTCCTTTCCTGTGGGACCACGGTGGGGTCGATGGGGGAGTGGAGGGTGGTTGGGAGGGTGTTACCCGGCTGTTCGCCTTGGTGAAAGCTGTCGCGACAATGCAGGTCACCCCTCTGGTGAATCGTTTCATCAAGAAGTACTACCGGTCCACCTCCGGCCCGTCGAACGGGTCGGGTTCTCCTCCACGGAGCCCTTATGTCACACCGTCGTACGGTGATCCCCGCGAGCACCGCCGCCCTCGTCCTGACCCTCACCTTGGCCTCCTGCGGCAACGTCGAGCCGCCCGAGGGGGTGGCCTCGGGTGAAGGGGAGATGGTCATTACCTACAACTCTCCCGCCGAGTGGGGCAACTACGGCGAGGTCCTGTCCACCTTCACCGAGGAGAGCGGGATCGAGGCACCCAACGACCCCAAGAACTCCGGACAGGCCCTGGCCGCCCTACAGGCGGAGCAGGGCGCGCCCGTCGCCGATGTGGCCTACACCGGTATCGCCTTCGCCGAACAACTGGTGGGAGCCGGGGTCCTACAGGACTACGTACCCGAGGGCGCCGAACAGGTTCCCGACGAACTGCGCGACGCCGACGGCGCCTGGACCACGGTCCACACCGGCACCATCGCCCTCATCGTCAACGAGGACCACCTGGACGGTGCGCCCGTCCCCACGAGCTGGGAGGACCTGCTCGAACCCGAGTACGAGGGGCTGGTCGGCTACCTCGACCCCACACAGGCCGCGGTCGGCTACTCCGCCGCCACCGCCGCCAACTTCGCCCTGGGCGGCGACCTCGACGACTGGGGGCCGGGCCTGGACTACCTGAACGGCCTCAAGGAGAACGGGGCCTCCACCTCGGCGCAGACCGCCACGGCCAAGGTCGCCCAGGGCGAGATCCCCATCCTCATCGACACCGACTTCAACGGCTACAAGTTGCAGGACGAGGGCACCAACGTCTCGGTGGTCATTCCCGAGGAGGGGTCCTTGCAGATCCCCTACATCGTGGGCCTGGTCAACGGAGCCCCCAACGAGGACAACGGCAAGGAGCTGCTGGACTTCTACTTCTCCGAGCAGGGCCAGGGGCTGTTCGCCGCCGGGTACATGCGCCCCGTCGTCGGGGAGATGCCCGAGGAACTGGCCGACCGCGTCCTGCCTCCCGAGGACTACGAGCGCGCCGAGACCATCGACTACGCGGAACAGGGTGAGCGCCAAGAGGAGTTCATCGGTCTCTACCAGGACGAGGTCGGTTTCTAGTGGCCGTGCGCGCTTCGGCCCGGGACCGCGTCGCCTTCGCCCCCGCCTGGCTCGCGGCGCTCCCCGCCCTGGTCCTCGTCTGCCTGTTCAGCGTCTACCCGGTCCTGATCATGGTGGCCAACTCCCTGGGATGGGGCCGCCCACCGGCCGATGGCGGGCCCACCCTGGAGCACTACCTGCGGGCGTTCGGTTCGACCGCCGTCCTCGACGCCCTGATCAACTCCGCGCTCATCGCCGGCGGAGCGGTCCTGGTGATCCTGGTGGTGGCGGTGCCGGTGGTGCTGCACCAGGCCGACGACGACCGGAAGGGGCGCGGGAGCGGCACCACCGACGCCCTTCTCACCCTGCCCATCGCCCTGCCCGGCATCATCATCGGGTTCTTCGCGATCGTCCTGACCGGCCGAACCGGACTGTTCGGCCTTGCCTGGGACGGGTTCTCCGGGCTCGCCTACACCTTCTCCGGACTGCTGATCGCCTACATGTACTTCTGTCTGCCCCGGATCCTGGGTCCGCTGCGCGGCGCCGCCGCGACCCTGGACTCCGCCTTGACCGAGAGCGCCCGCACCCTGGGCGCGTCCCGGGCGCGGGTGTTCGCGACCGTGACGCTTCCGCTGTTGCTGCCCGCGATCATCGAGACCGGCGGCACCGCCCTCGCGGTGGCCCTGGGCGGATACGGCACGGTCGCCACACTGTCCGAGGGGGTACGGCTGTTGCCGCTCAACGTCGCCAACGAACTCACCACCGGCTACCGGCTGGCGGCCTCCTCCACCCTGGCGGTGGTCCTCGCGGCGATGGCGGTGCTGGCCCTGGTCCTGGGTCGCGCGCTGTCGGCGCTGGTCCGTAGGGCGGTGGCATCATGAGTCGCCTCATCACCCGACTCACCTGTCTGTTCGTCCTCGTCCCGATCATCGCGACCCTGGTGGCCGCCACCAGCGTCGACTTCTCCCAGGGGCCCTGGGGCGGCGGACTCACCCTCGACTGGTTCGCCTACGCCTGGCCGCCGATGGCCCCGGTGATCGGCCGCAGTCTGGCCGTGGCCGCCCTGGTGGTCGCGCTGAACCTGGCCGTCGGCGGGCCACTCGCCTGGTGGGTGGCCCGCCACCCCTCGCCCCTGACCCGCCTGACCGGCTACCTGGTCAACGTGCCGTTGGCCGTGCCGGGCATCGCGCTGAGCGTGGCGTTGGTGGGCACCTACCCGATGCTGCGTCCCAGCGGGCTGTTGCTGGTACTGGGCCACCTGGTCTTCACCCTGCCCTTCACCCTGGCCGCGCTGGTACCGGCCCTGGCCGACGACGAACTGCGCACCAACGAGAGCGTGGCGCGCAGTCTGGGCGCCGGCGGGGCCCGGGTCCTGCGCACCATCACCGTGCCCGCCTGCCTGGTGGCCCTCACCCAGGCGGTCACCATGGTCTTCGCCCTGTCCTTCGGCGAGTTCAACATCAGTTTCTTCATCAATCCGCCCGCCACCCCCACCGCACCGTTCGCCCTGTTCGACTCCTACTCCACCCAGCGGCTCGAACCGGCCTCGGCGCAGTCGATGATCTTCATCGCCTTCGTCGCGCCGGTGCTGACCGCCATCGTCCTGGCCCGCCGCCGCTCCCCGAGGAGGACCCCGTGACCACATCCGCCCCCGCCGCCCTGCTCGGTGAGGAACCCATCGCCCGAGCCGATGGGTTGTCCGTGGACGACCTCACCGTCCGCTACGGCCAGACCACCGCGGTCGATCGGGTGTCCCTGGACGTGGCCCCGGCCGAGACGGTCGCCGTCATCGGCCCCTCGGGCTGCGGCAAGAGCACCACGCTGCGGGCCGTCGCCGGGCTGGTGGGCGCCGCCACCGGAACGATCACCCTGACCGGCCGGAACGTGACCACCTCGGATCCGGCCCGCCGCGACATCGGCCTGGTCCCGCAGAACTACGCGGTGTTCCCGCACATGAGCGTGGCCGCCAACATCGCCTACGGGTTGCGCGCCCGAGGGGTGGACACCACGGCCCGCCGACAACGGGTGCGGGACATGCTGGAACTGACCCACCTGTCCGACCTCGCTGACCGCCGACCCGACCAGCTCTCCGGAGGCCAACGCCAACGGGTGGCCCTGGCCCGAGCGCTGGCCATCCGACCGGACGCGCTGCTGCTGGACGAACCCCTGGCCGCCCTGGACCCACAGCTGCGCGGCGGCCTGCGCCGGGAACTGTCGAGCATGCTCGCGGCGACCGACTGCGCCACCCTCATCGTCACCCACGACCAACGTGAGGCGCTGTCCCTGGGCTCGCGCATCGCCCTGATGCGCGAGGGACGCCTGGTGCAGTTCGACACCCCGCGCCGGTTGTGGGACGACCCCGCCGACGCGTTCGTCGCCGACTTCCTGTCCGGGGCGGTCCTGCTGGAGGCCGAACGCGACCACGACCACGCCGTGGCCCTGGACGGACTCTGGCGCGTACCGGTGCGCGACCTACAGGTGCGCCCCACCGCGCACGGGGCCACCCGCCTGCTGCTGCGCTACGACAGCCTCACCGTCACCGAGCCCCACGACGCACCCGACGACGGCTCCGCCCTCATCGCCCAGGTAGACCACACCGAGTTCACCGGAGAGTCCCTGCATCTGACCGTCCGGGCCGGCGACCACACCCTGGGGGTGCGGGTGGCACCGGACACCCGGGTGGGCCGATCGGTCGCGCTCACGGTCGCCCCCGGCCGCGCCACCCTGCTCCTTCCCCCCGCCTGACCCGTCACCGGACACCTCGAGAGGGAACACATGCTCGAACTGGAGATCCTCGGATCCAACGCGACCGCACCCACCCGGGAGGGGCCCGCCTCCTGCTACCTGCTGCGCACCGCCACCGGGGTGGTGCTGGTCGACGCCGGCCCCGGGGCGTTGGCGGCCTACTGCGCCCGTCACGAACTCGCGGACCTGCGCGGCATCGTGGTGACCCACATGCACGCCGATCACAGCCTGGACCTGATGGCGTGGGCCTACCGGTGGACCTTCCCCGAGAAGCTGGCGCCGATCCCGCTCTTCTTCCCCGAGGGCGAGGCCGAGCGCCTGGCCGCCTTCGACGCGGTCTTCGGCATCCCCACCCTGCCGACGATGAACCGGCCCATCGAACAGTCGTTCCAGGGGGTGCCGATGCCGCGCGACGGCGTCACCGAACACGAGGTCGACGGACTGAGGTTCCGAGCCTTCGCCGCCCACCACAGCGTTCCTTCGGCGGCGCTGCGCTTCGAGGCGCCCGACGGCCGGACGGTGGCGTTCTCCTCCGACACCGGCTATTGCGCCCCGGTGGCCGACGCCGCCCGGGAAGCCGACCTGTTCGTGTGCGAGTCCACCTACCTGGAGGCCGACGAACACGCCCTGCACGGGCACGGACACCTGACAGCCCGGATGGCCGGGGAGCTGGCCACCGAGGCAGGCGCACGCCACCTGGTCCTGACCCACTTCGCCGACCCGGCCGACCACGACCAGGGGCGCGCACACGCCGCCGAGACCTTCACCGGGCCGGTGAGCGTGGCGGTCCCGGGCACCACCTTCGTCCCCTGAGGCACCCCGCGGGCGGTCCTTCGGGCCGTCCGCGTGCCGAGGTCGATGGCCCCCAGCGGGTACCGTCGTTCGGGTGACCGAAGCGCCGATCACGGACCCGGGGCGAACGCAGGAGCAGACATGACCGAATCCCCCTCCGTCTCCAGGGACGAACACCACCGCCTGGACACCCCCGCGGGCCCGATCGTGGGGAAGGTGCGCGGCGGGGTCCTGCGGTTCCTCGGCATCCCCTACGCCCGGGCCGAAAGGTTCCGGGCGCCCTCGCCGCTCGAACCCTTCACCGAACCCTTCGAAGCCACCGAGGCCGCGCCCGCCGCCCCACAGTCGATCTCCCTGGTGGTCTCCGAAGCGGTCGAGGGCATCCCGACCGGTCGCCAGGACGAGAATTGCCACCACCTGTCGGTGACCGTGCCCGTCGACCTGGCCGAGGAGGAGCGCCCGCCCGTCCTGGTGTGGTTCCACGGCGGCTCCTACGTCACCGGCGCAGGCGACCTGGCGATCTTCGACCCGGCCCGGCTGGTACGCGAACAACGGGTCATCGTCGTGTCGGTCACCTTCCGGCTCGGGGTCCTGGGCTACCTGCGTCTGCCCGGCGTCGCCCCCGCCAACCTGGGCCTGCTCGACCAGGTGGCGGCGTTGCGCTGGGTGGCGGCCAACATCGCCGCGTTCGGCGGCGACCCCGACAAGATCACCCTCTTCGGGCAGTCCGCCGGCGGTGACGCCGTCGCCCACCTGATGATCAGTCGCGGCGCCGAAGGACTGTTCCGGCGCGCGATCGTGCAGAGCGCGCCGCTGGGCCTGCTCAGCCGCCGCGACCGCATGTACGAGGCCATGGCCGGTGTGGTGGGCGCCCTCACCCCCGACACCGACACCCGTGAAGTGCTCACCCGCCAAGAGAGGGCGGTCGCGGCCGGCAGGGGCTTCGGGCTGCCCAGCGCCATGCCGTTCGGGACGCGCTACGGGCACGACCCGCTGCCTCCCGAGTCCCTCCGAACCCGCGCCTGGCGCGAGGCGGCGCCCCGGATCGACGTGCTCGTCGGCGCCACCAGCGAGGAGACCGGCCTGTTCGCCGAGTTCCTGCCTCCGATCAAGAGATTGTCCGGGCTGCCGGTGATCGGTTCCATCCTGCGCCGGGCCTTGGTACGTTTCACGACCTGGGTCATCTACACCGGGCCCGTGCGGGGCTTCGTCCGTCGCCACCGTCGGGCCGGTGGCCGGGCGGTGCGCTACACCTTCACCTGGCGGCCAGAGGGCAGCCCGTTCGGGGCCGCGCACATCACCGACGTCCCGTTGCTGTTGGGCACCCGCAAGGCCTGGGAGCGGGCGAGCCTGGTCGGCCGCACCTCCTGGGAGGAACTCGACCGGCGTGGCCGCGCGGTGCGGCGGGTGTGGGGCGAGTTCGCGCGGACCGGGTCGGTGAGCGCCGAGTCCGCTTCCGCGGCCGCCGACAGCCTCACCGTCTACCGGTCCTGACCGACCCGCATCCGATGAGCCCGTCCCCGTGAACCCGCCGGGGCCGGGGCTCAGTCGACGATTCGGCGCAGCTCCGGCGCGGGCACGGCCGACTCGGCGGCCGCCCAGGTTCAGGGCACGGCGCGACACTTCCGCGGCTTGGTCGGGTTCGTGCGGACACAGGGCGGTGTCCTCTTACAGGAGGGGCTCGAAGCGGTCGACGTCCAGTTCCCCGGAGCGAGAGCCGCCGTCTGCACCGGCTCGGTGGAGGATCTCATGGTCCCGTCGGAGGACACGCGCATGGTCGAACTCGCCACCGGCCACTGCCCGGCTGAGAGCTACTGCCACCGCGTCCGCCCGCATAGCAGTGGCCGTTGACCGGAGGGCGGCTCCGTGAAATCGTCGGTGACCATGAGTCCGATCGCGAAGTTCAGCCTGGTCGCCATCGACAGCCGCGACCCCCTCGCCCTGGCCGAGTTCTACGCGACGATCACCGGGTGGCGGATCGAGCCGTGGGAGGACGACGGCTGGATCGAGCTGGCGAGTGATGCCGGCGCCACGATCGCCTTCCAGAAGGCTCCCGAGCACGTGCCACCGGAATGGCCCGGTGACACCCACCCGCAACAGCTCCACCTCGATTTCGACGTCCCCGACCTCGACGAAGGCGAGCGGCGAGTGCTGGAGGTCGGTGCCCGCAAGACCGGGTTCCAGCCCGCCCCGGAGAACTTCCGTGTCTTCCTCGACCCGGCGGGCCATCCCTTCTGCCTCGTCCGTTCGGACTGAGCTCGCGGCGGGGGTGAGCGTGGGGTGGGGATCCGGGGCCGCTGAGGTCGACCCCGGGAGCCTTGTGGACGCCCGAAATCACCACTGATGCCTGACTGGCGGTCTCCGGGTGAGGGCACTGGGTTTTCCGGAAACGTTTCCGGATTCTCTTCTCGCGTCGCTCCGAAGCCGAGGCCGGAACACCCACCGAGGTCGACCGGTATCGCGGGGTGGCCCGCAAGCCCTGACCCGTCAGCGGGTACGCAGGGCCAGGATCGCGGTGCCGGCCGCGGCGACGAGCAGGATCAGGATCGCCGGACCGAACGTCATGGCGGCCAGGCCCAGACCGATGTTGGCCCCGATGCCCGCAGCGGTGGCGATCATCCACCACACGCCGCCCATCATCGGGATCGGGGTCAGCAACAGGATCACCAGGCCCCAACGGGGAGCGAGCCGACCGCCGGTCACCGCGCGCACCAGCAGGATCGCCATCGTCACGGTGAGCAGTAGCGCGCCCACCCCCAGGAGGGTCTCGGCCCAGGCGGGGAGGGTGAGCGGATCGATGGCGTAATCGGCCTCCGGAAAGGGGAAGCCCTCGGCGGCGGCGACCTCCTCGGGACGGGTGTAGGTCAGCCACCAGGTGGAGATCGCCGATCCCACCAGCAGCGCGACCGTCTGCAGAACCGGGACCGACCGGGGGCGGTGAGGGGTGTGCGTCGAGGTCTCGTTCATCGGTTTGTTGGGTGTGGATACCCCGTCCTTCAGGGCGGGGAGGAAACACCTTCTTCTTTCCGCGTTCGGGGTGTGTACCGGCCCTCAGGCTGCTAAAACATGATCCATGGCCAGCAAGACCGTGAAGCGGGCGTTCAAGTACCACTTCTACCCCACCCAGGTGCAGGCAGCGCAGCTGTCGCGCACGTTCGGGTGCGTGCGCCTGGTCTACAACAAAGCGCTGGCCGCCCGTTCCCAGGCCTGGGAGCAGCACCGGGAGCGGGTGGGCTACTCCGCGACCTCGGCCCTGCTCACCGGTTGGAAGAAGACCGACGATCTGGCCTTTCTCACCGAGGTGTCCAGTGTCCCGCTCCAACAGGGGCTGCGGCATCTACAAGGTGCGTTCTCGAACTTCTTCGCGGGGCGCGCTAGATACCCCAAGTTCAAGTCGAAGAAGAAGTCGCGGGCCGGCGCGGAGTACACCCCGAGCGCGTTCCGCTACCGGGATGGGAATCTCACTCTGGCCAAGATGGATCAGCCGTTGGACATCGTGTGGTCGCGCCCTCTACCGGAGGGTGCTTCGCCGTCCACGGTGACCGTCTCGCGGGACGCGGCGGGGCGCTGGTTCGTGTCGCTGTTGTGCCAGGACACCATCACAGCCGCTCCGGTGCCTGAGGGTGTGGTCGGAGTGGACGCGGGAATCACGTCCCTGGTGACGTTGTCCACCGGGGAGAAGATCACCAATCCCCGCCATGAAAGGCGTGACCGGGCCAAGTTGGTCAAGGCCCAACGGTCCCTGTCCCGTAAGGCCAGGGGCAGTGCGAACCGGGCCAAGGCCCGGGTCAAAGTGGCGCGGGTGCACGCGCGCATCGCCGACCGGCGCAAGGATTTCCTGCACAAGCTCACCACTCGATTGGTCCGCGAAAACCAAGTGGTCGTGATCGAGGACCTGACCGTGCGCAACCTGGTCAAGAACCGCACCCTGGCCCGTGCCATCTCGGACGCGGCCTGGACACAGTTGCGGTCGATGTTGGAGTACAAAACCCACTGGTATGGGCGGGATTTGGTCGTGGTGGACCGGTTCTTCCCCTCGACCAGGATGTGTTCGACGCCCGGGTGTGGGCATGTGTGTGGCCGGTTGCCGTTGAACGTGCGCACCTGGGAGTGCGAGAGGTGCGGCATCACCCATGACCGCGATGTGAACGCGGCGATCAATCTCAAGGCCGCCGGGCCGGCGGCAGCTGTCGGGCCCCCGCTGTGCGATTCTGGCGAAGCCCGCACAGTAGGGGCGGGAGCCGGTGTGAGACCTCAACGGGAGTTTTTCCGGTCGGGGCGGTCGGCGTCGAAACAGGAAGGCCACGGGGCGACCCGTGAGGGGGCCAAGGCCTCGAACCACCGGTAGGTGGTTGCCGGAATCCCCCGCCTTCAGGCGTGGGGAGGAAGTCAAGCCCCCATGGTGGTCGAACCGGGGCCCGGGCCGCGTGAGTGCGCGGACTCAAAGCCCTGACGACCTCCGAGACGGGTGCCCGCGATAGCGTGAGGCGGTGTTCTCAGACTTCAGCGACATCGAAGCCTTCGTCCGGATCCCCCGAATCTCCGCCGTGGCGGTCGGCCCCCGAGGTAGGGTGGTCGCCGCCGTCTCCGAGCCCGACGAGTCCGGTTCGAGGTTCGCCTCGGCCCTGTGGGAACTCGACTCGGAGGGCCTGGCCCCGGCTCGCCGACTCACCTTCTCCGAACGCGGAGAGAGCGCGCCGCGGTTCGCCCCCGACGGCTCGTTGCTGTTCACCTCCGGGCGCTCGGACCCCGAGGGCGGGCAGGGAGAGGACACCACGGCGATCTGGCGCCTGCCCGAGCACGGGGAGGCGAGCCCGATCGCCCGAACCGCCGGAGGCCTGAAGGTCGCCGGCGTCGCCGACGACGGTTCGATCCTGGCGACGACGAGTGTGACGGTCGGGGCCGACCTGGACGATGACGCTCGCCTGCGAAGCGCGCGCAAGGACGCCGGGCGGTCCACCATCTGGCACACCGGTATGCCGGTCCGTCACTGGGACCACGCGCTCGGCGACCTCAGCCCACGCCTGGTGCTCGTCTCCCCGGACGGTGAGGTCACCGACCTGACCGAAGACGCCGACACCGTCGCGCTGAACGATGCCCGGGCCGATCTGTCCGCGGACGGTCGCACCGCCGTCGCGACCTGGACCGAACGGGCGCGGGGCGGGCAGACCCGCACCGGCATCGTCGTGATCGACACCGCCACCCACAAGCGGACCACCCTGCTGGCGGCCGACGACGACCAGGAGTACGACTCGCCGCTGCTCTCTCCCGACGGCTCCCTCTGCGCGGTGACGCGGTGGACGATCTCCACCCCCACCGACACCGGTTACGGCTCCCTGTGGATCCACCCGCTGTCGGGCGGTACCCCGGTGGGCGTCGACGTCGGCGACCTCACGATCCGCGAATACGCGTGGCGGTCCGATGGCACCCTGCTGATCGCCGGTGACCTGTACTCCTCCGGTGCGGTGCTCACCGTGGACCCGCGCACCGCACGGGTGCGGACCCTGGTGGAGGGAGCGGTGTTCTCCTCCCTGGCACCGGCGCCGGACGGCTCCGTGTACGCGCTGCGTTCCGACATCGGCACGCCTGCGAGACCGGTGCGGTCGACGCCGGAGGGTGAATGGCGCGAACTCCCGGCGCCCGGTTCGGTGGAAGCGCTTCCCGGGCGACTGGAACGGGTGTGGACCGAGGTCGACGGTGTGCGCGTCGGTGCGTGGCTGTGCCTGCCGGAAAGCGCTTCCTCGGCCAGTCGGGCTCCGACGATGTTGTGGATCCACGGCGGACCCCACACCTCCTTCAGCGCGTGGAGTTGGCGGTGGTGCCCGTGGTTGTCCGTCGCCCGCGGCTACGCCGTGCTCATGCCCGACCCCGCCATGTCCACCGGCTACGGGAACGCCGGTCTGAACCGAGGTTGGCCCAGGCGGCCGGACGTGGTCTACCGCGAATGCGAGACGCTGCTCGACCAGGTGCTGGAGCGCCCGGAACTGGACGCCTCCCGCACCGCGCTCCTGGGTGCGTCCTTCGGCGGCTTCATGGCCAACTGGATCGCCGGACACACCGATCGCTTCTCGGCCATCGTCACCCACGCCGGGCCTTGGGCGCTGGAGCAGCAGCACCGCACCACCGACGCGGCGGCCAAGAAGATGCGCGTGCACGGCCACGAGGAGGACGACCCCGTGTGGTACCGGGCCAACTCCCCGCACAACGGCGCGGCGCGTGTGAGCACCCCGGTGTTGATCTCGCATGGGGATCGGGACTATCGGGTGCCGATCGGCGAGGCACTACGGATGTGGTGGGATCTGGTCTCGGGTTGGGACGGCCCGCCGGAGACGTTGCCGCACCGGTTCCTGCAGATGACCGGCGAGAACCACTGGGTGCTCACCCCGTCCAACATCCGCGTGTGGAACGAGGCCGTACTGGCGTTCTGCGATCAGCACGTGCTCGGGGCCGACCCCGTTCCCGACGTCCTGCCCTGGTGACCGGGCCCCTGCTCTGAGAAAACCGGTGGCTCCGGGCCAGAGCCCGGAGTTACCGTGCCGGCATGGACGAAAGCGAGAACGTGTGGGACGCCGAGGTCGCGGCCGACTACGACACCCCCGGTGAGGGCATGTTCGCCCCCGAGGTGCTCGGCCCGGCCGTGGACCGGCTGGCCGAACTCGCCGGCGGGGGTGCCGCCCTGGAGTTCGCGGTGGGCACCGGCCGGGTCGCCGTACCGCTCATGGAACGGGGCGTGCCGGTCCAGGGCATCGAACTGTCCGAGCACATGGTCGAACGCTTGCGTGCCAAGGTCGACGAAGACGCGCTGCCGGTGACCCTGGGGGACATGGCCACCACGGTCGTACCGGGCGAGTTCGCCCTCGTCTACCTGGTGTTCAACACGATCTCCAATCTGCTCACCCAGGCCGAACAGGTCGAGTGCTTCCGCAACGCGGCACGTCATCTCTCACCCGGGGGGCGGTTCGTGGTGGAACTGGGCGTGCCCGACCTGCGGCGCCTCCCGCCCGGGCAGGAGGCCGCGGTCTTCGCCTCCGAGGTCGGATACGTGGGGCTGGACACCTACGACGTCGTGCGTCAACATCTGACCTCGCACCACTTCGCCTTCGACGAGAGCCGACGGGCCCGCCTGTTCCGCTCCCGGCACCGGTACGTGTGGCCGGCCGAACTCGACCTCATGGCGTACATCGCCGGCTTCGCCCTCGAATCTCGTCACGCGGACTGGCGTGGCGGCGCGTTCATCGCCGAGTCCCCTTCCCACGTGTGCGTCTACCGGCTGTCCACCGCAGGGTGAGCATCACGATCGCGCACGTGAAGAGCCCGGCCGGGGCCCGCCGACCGGGTCCCGTCCTCGAACCTGAACCGGGTTCGAGGACGGTGGACGGTCACAGGTCCCAGGTCGTCCCGTAACGCAGGGTCAACTCCCGCACGTCCTCGGGGGACAGGACCGAGAACTCCCGCCCTTGGAGGGCGACGAAGATGCGCGAGGCCTCCTCCAGCTCCACGGCCCCCTCCAGGGCGCCGGCCGCGTCGTCGGCCGCCACCAGTGAACCGTGGTTGGCCAACAACGCGGCGCGGAATCGCCCGGGCAACCCGGCCACGTTCTCGGCCAACCGGTCACTGCCCGGCGCGGCGTAGGGGACCAGGGGCGCCTGGCCGACCCGCATCACCAGGTAGGGGGTGATCGGTGGCAGGGCCGAGGTCGTCGCCCACGCGGGCAGGCAGGAGGCCGCGGTGGTGTGCGGTGAGTGCAGGTGCAGAACCGACCCGGACCCCTGGACCCTGTCGTACATCGCCAGGTGCAGGGGGAACTCCTTGGAGGGCGAGGGTCCCTCCAGGTGCCGCCCGCGCTCGTCCAGCACGGACAGCCCCTTCGGCCCCAGGTCACCGAGGGAGACCCCGGTGGGGCTCATCAGGATCCGGTCACCGACGCGCACCGACACGTTCCCCGACGATCCCGGGCTCAGCCCGGACTCCACGGCGCGCCGGCCCACCGCGCACAGTTCCTCAGCGGCCTCCTCCAAACGAAGCTTCACCGTCCCGCCTTCCACGCGCGTACGAAAAGGTCCTCGGCACCGAAGTTGCCGGACTTGAGCATCAGGTGCAGGGCGTCCTCGCCCCGTTCCGCCAGCATCCAGGCCACACCGGGATCCACCTCGGGACCCAGCGCCAGTGGGCCCACGCCCAGGCTTCGCACCACGGCGCCGCTGGTCTCACCACCCGCGACGAGCAGGGAACGCACACCCGCGTCGACCAGTCGCTTCGCGATCAGGGCCAGGGCCTCCTCCATCAACGGGGCGTCCGCGGTGTCGACGACGTGTTCGGGCGCGGCGGTCGCGTAGACCACGAACGGCGCCGAACCCGCATCCAACGCCCGACCCACGATCCGAGAGACCTCCCCGTCGAAGTCGGCGCGCAGCTCGGAGGGGAGGAGTCGGTGACCGTCACCGTGGGCGAGCGCGTGGCGCACCTGCCCCTGGGTGGCCTGGGACGCGCTGCCCGAGAGCACCACCCGGGGCCCGTCGGGCAGGCTGATGGGGCGTGGCCCCGAGGTTCGAGGACCGCGCAGCCCCGAGGCCAGGGCGCTTCCTCCGGTGAGCACGCGCAGGTGTTCGCTCGCCTGGGCGAGCGTGTTCAGGTCGGCCCCGTTCAGGGCGTCGACGATCACGAACCGGGCCCCGGCGGACCGGGCCTGCTCCAGGGCGGCGCGCACCGCGTCGACCCCCTCGGCCACCACGGGCCAGGGCACGAGCGCTACCTCGTCGCTTCCCCCGCTCACCTGTGGGGCCAGCAGTCGCGGCAGGCTGGAGTCGGTCATCGGGGTCAACGGGTGGTGGCGCATCGGCGACTCGTCGAGGGGGTCGTCGCCCACGAAGAGGTGGCCGCGGTAGACGGTGCGCCCGTTGGCGGGGAACGCCGGGGCGACCACCGTCATCGGTTCGTCGAGCGCGTCGAGCACCGCCTCGCAGACGGGTCCGATGTTGCCGTGCGGGGTCGAGTCGAAGGTGGAGCAGTACTTGACGTAGAACCGTTCGCAACCGGCACGCCGGAGGGCGGCCAACGCGTCGAGGGAGACCTGGACGGCCTCGTCCACGGGCACGGTGCGCGACTTCAGCGCCACCACCACGGCGTCGGTCCCGTCGGGGACGGGAATCGTCTCGACGGTGCCCTCATCACCCAGGACGACGGTGGTCCGGAAACCGGCCGTCGTGAGAGTGATCGCGATGTCGGTCGCTCCGGTGAGATCGTCGGCGATCACGCCGAGGGTAGCCATGGGATCCTCCTGTGGTCGGTTCTTACAGCGGTGACGACCGCTCCCGTACCGCGCGGCACGGGAGCCCGGGCAGGGAGCGGTCGAAGGGGAGGGCGGGTCAGACCACGCCCAGCGCGATCATGGAGTAGAGCACGGCGAATCCGGTCACACCCGAGATCAGCGAGGCGATCCCGATGGAACGGATGCCCTGGCCCACCGTCATGTTGGACAGTGTGGTGGTGACCCAAAAGCCTGAGGAGTTCGCGTGCTTCATGATCTGCGCACCGGTCGCGCAGGCCAGGTAGACCACGAGGGGCGACAGGTCCAGCGAGGGGATCAGGGGCTGCATGATGGCCGCCGAGGTCATCACGCCGAGGATGTTGGAACCGGTGATCGAGCACACGGCGGCGGCCACCAGGAACGGGATGATGATCGGTGACATTCCGGTGCCCTCGATGCTCCCGGCCACGCTCTCGGCCACACCGGTCTCCCGAATGATGGTGGCCAGCGCGCCTCCCACACCGGTCAGGGCCAGGGGCATCGCGGCGATGCGCAGCCCGGACTCGAACAGGTCGTTCAGGGTCTCCTTGTCGCGCCAGCGGCCGCGGAACAGCGGCAGGGCCAGCAGGCAGGCCAGGAACAGGGCCAGGGTCGGCTCACCGAGGAACAGCACCAGGCCGGTGATCCAGGAGCCCTCGGGCAGGACCGGGGCGGTCAACGAGGCGAAGACGATGAGGACGATGGGGGCCAGGATCGGCACCAGGGAGCCGAACAGACCCACCCGGGGAGCGTCGGTCCCATTGTCGGCGGTGGCGTCCGAGCCACCGCCGCCGGCGGAACCGCCGGCGTTCACCAGGTGTTCGACGAACTCGGGCTTGGGCGGAACGTAGGTCTTGATCCTGGAAAGGTAGAGGGTCGCGGCCAGCACACCGGGAACGCCCACCATGAGCCCGTAGAGGATGGCCTCGCCCATGGGCACCTCCAGCAGGGAGGCAGACGCGAGGGGACCGGGGCCGGGAGGGACCACCGAGGTCATGACGTAGGCGCCGAGGTAGAGGATCGGCCCCAGCCGCATCATCGAGATGCCGGTGCGGTAGGCCAGCGCGGACACGATCGGGATCAGCATGACCACCGCGGTGTCGGCGATGAGCGGGATGCCCAGGATGGTCGAGGCCAGGGCGATGGCCCAGGGGACGCGTTTCTCGGCGAACATGCGCAGCGCGGTATCGGTGATCTTCATGGCTGCGCCGCTCAGTTCGAGCATCTTGCCGAGCACACAGCCGAAGATGACCAGCAGACCGACGCTGGCCAGGGTACTGCCGAAGCCCTCCTTGACCAGTTCGATGGTGGCCGCACCGCCCATGCCCAGGACCAGCCCGAGCGATACGACCACGATGAACAGCGTGGCCACGGGATGGACCTTGAACCGTGCGATGAGCAGGATCAGGACGAAGATGGCGGCCAGGAACGCCAAGAGGGTGGAGAGGTCGGACATGTCATCGGTTCCGATCGCTGATGCGGGTGCGGGCGTGGCGCCACGCGTCCAGGAGGCTGATGTCGGGGTCGGCGAGGTCGTCGATCCCGATCAGGGCGCCGGAGGGGACGTCGCGGGCCAGGGTGGCGTGCGCCGCCAGGTACAGCGGGGCCACGTCCTCGGGCGCGTGCGCGGTGTCCAGCAGGACCGCTGCCACACCCTCGACCTCGTGGTGGTGTCCGCCCATGTCGAGTCGGGTACCCGCCCTCAGGGCCTCCCGGGCGCGCCCGGCGAGGACCGCGTGCGGGGCGGGGTGTCGCAGACCGGCCGCGCGGTGGTGGTCGACCGCGTCCAGCAGGCTCAGCGGCGTCTCGACCCCCATGAAGTGGTAGGGCAGGTACATGCAGGCGTAACGCCCGGAACGGGAGACGACGTGCCCCTTCTGGGCGAGCAGTTCCCAGGTGACGGGGTCACCGGTGCGCACGATGACGAAGACCCCGCCGGCGAAGGACGCCTCCTCGGGCAGGCGCAGCACGCTGAAGACGTCCACCACACCGTCGGCGGTGAGGATGCCTCCGTCCTCCTCGCGGGCGTAGACGTCGGCCAGTTCGGCGACGCGGGCGACGGGGTAGTGGAGTGACTCCACGTCCGGTACCAGACCGGTGTGGTCGGCCACGACCGCCATCTCGCAGTAGTCGGCGGCCGCCGAACGCTTGAGACCGGCCACGGCGCGGGCGCGCGCGGCCAGGGTGGCCGGGACGTCCTCGCCCAAGGTCGACAGGTCGGCCAGTTCGGGGGCCTCGATCTCCTGATCGAGTTGGCGTACCCGACCGGTGGCGGGGTCGAACACCAGGTCGTACTCGCCGGACTTGCCGATCGCCACGACGTCGAGCCCGAGTCGCAGGGCGCGCTCGTACCACTCGATGAGGTTGGCCGGCTGGTCGCCGATGCCGGGGGTGTAGACCACGTCGTGTTCGCGGGCCAGGTCGGCCAGGGCGATGCCCGCGACGGAGTCGACCTCCTTGGAGACCATGACCACGTGGCGTCCGGTCTCGATGGCCCCTCGTGCGGCCTCGGTGCCCACTCGCGGGTTCCCGGTGGCCTCGACGAGCACGTCGTGATCGGCCCGGGTGAGCAGGGCGACGTCGGCGACGACCGCGATCCGGTCCGGGGCCAGTGCGGCGACCTCTTCGGGGGTGGCGCACACCCGAAGGTCGGAGCGGTCATAGCCCAGCTCCACGCACAGGTCGATGGTCCCGGTGGTGTCGAGGTCGCACAGGATCGCGGGGCGCAGCCGTTCGATGCGCGTGGTCTGCGCCAGCAGAGTGCGCGCGAAGCCGCCCCGTGCTCCGGTGAGCGCGTACCGCACGGGGGAGGGCGGCGGGGAGGTGGCGTCGGTGCCTTCCATGGTTCTCCTTCTCTCACCTCACGAGTGGCACGTGGTGCGCCGGGGTCGCGAAGGCAATGAGCAGTGTTTTAACACTAAGGGAACATATGAGTCAACAATAATCACAGTTGGGATCATCTGGGAACTATCAGTACCATGATGAGTGTGAACAGACCCGAAGGAGGACGATGATCCCGGCGCAACGGCGTGACCTGCTCCTACGTGAGCTGCGCGGCACGGGCGTGCTGAGCGTCAGAGAGCTTTGCGAGATCCTCGACGTCTCACACATGACGGTGCGCCGCGACATCATGACGTTGGAGGAGGAGGGCAAGGTCCGCTCGGTCCCCGGCGGGGTCGAACTGGCCTCCCAGGTGCGCTCCGAACCCTCCTACCGGGACAAGTCCCGGGTGGACCTGGCGGAGAAGCGGGCCATGGCGCACGCGGCGGCGGAACTCGTGGGACAGGGCCAGACCGTCTACCTGGACGCGGGTACCACCCTGGGTCAGCTCGTGCCGCTGTTGTGGCACGTCACCGGACTGACCGTCATCACCAACGACCTCACCACCGCGGCCTCCCTCACCGACCACCCCGACGTGACCCTGTACCTGGTCGGGGGTCAGATCGACCGCGAGAACCGCTCTTCGATCGGTGACATCGCCGCCGACATGGTCGCCGAGTTCAACATCGACGTCGCCTTCGTGTCGACGAGCTCATGGGACCTCCACCGCGGCTCGACCACCCCCTCCCGCTCGAAGGTGGCGGTCAAACGCGCGGCCATGGCCGCGGCCTCGTCCTCGGTCCTGGTGGCGGGAGCCGACAAGTACGGCGCCTTCGGCACGTTCAAGGTCGCACCGCTCACCGGGTTCACGTCGGTGATCACCGACGATCGTCTTCCGGACGCCTCGGCGCGGGCGGTCCGTGAGCTCGGCGTTCCCCTGGAGGTCGTCACGCCCCGGCGCGAAAGCGGTGGTGACGACGAGGCCGACTCGGAGGAGGCCTCCACCGCCTCGGCCTGAGGAAGGCCCTCCCGCTCGGACTCGTCTCGTTCCGCGCACCCGCCGGACGCACTTCGTCCGGCGGGGCGCGCGGGCGCGATCGAACGACTCAGGGTCGGCTACGTATGCCCGAGGCGGCCCGGGCCTCGGGTCGCTCGACCCGAAGCGGCCTGCTCCGTGCGCTGAGCGGGGAGAGCGGTCTGCCCGAGTCGCCGCTGTCCGAAGAGCCCTGGCCGCACTCGACGCGGCGCCGGTCGCGGCCTGATCCCTTCCGAACACGCGCCGGAGCGGGCGATTTTCCTATCTCTTAGGTAGGTTGTTTTCTGCACTGGTGTGACGGGCGCGGATCCGGGCCCGTCACACCCACCGTCCACGCATCACTTCGGGAATCGAGGAGACCATGTCCAGGGTCAAACTCCGGCTACGCGGCCAGGAGGACGACGTCGAGCGTCTGTTGGAGACCCTGCGGTCCGATGAGGCCGTCCGACTGGACGAGAAGGTGCCGGAGCCGCAATCCGGTGGCTACGTGGTCGTCCACGCGGTGGCCTCCACCGACGAGAAGTAGGACCTCCACGAGCGGGAACCGGCCGTGCTCCTCACGTCCGGTCCGCACCGCCCGCCGCACGCTCGGAGGCCCTGCCCCGGACCGGGTCGGGGCTCCACTCGGTCAGATCCTCGGTAGCAGGGTGGCCAGCAGAACCACGCCGATCGAGGTCACCAGGCTCGTCACCGCCATGGTCCGGGCCAGGCGCGGCCTGGTGCGGTTGGTCGCGCCGTGCAGCGTCGCCGCGGCCATCACCACGCAGAACAGCGCCAACTTGGCCGCCAGCACCCGGCCGTACCCGGGTTCGAGCAGGGAGGCCCAGGTCACCCCGGCGCCCCAGGCCAGGGCGATCCCCGTCCCCAGCTGGACCGGTAGGAAGAACCCCGCCGTGAGCGTCCCGAAGCGCCTTCCGATGGCGGTGAGCACAGTGGAACGACGTTCGCCGTCCAGGGTCCGCCGTGCCAGCGGCATGACCACCAGGGACACCGTGAGCTGTCCGCCCACCCACAACATCGCCGAGAGCACGTGCAGGAAACGCACCCCGGCCCAGAGCACGTCCTCCATCAGCTCTTCTCCACCTCGAAGTATCCGTGCGCGCCACCCTCGGCGTGGCTCAGGTCGTGGTCGACGAAGGGGTAGTGCCCCGCCTCGGGGAAGGTCGTCTCGACGAAACCGCCCTGGGCCGTGCCCAGATCGAGGGTCTGGGCTCCTCCGTCGTCGTCCGGACGCAACAGGTAAGCGCCTTCCTTGTAGACGGTGTCGAAGCGCGACCCGACCACGTGGAAGGAGGTACCGCCCACCGGACCCGCGGTCACCACCCACACCCGTACGCGCTCGTCGACCCGCGCCGCCAACGGCGCGTGGTCGTATCCCATGGCGGCACCGTTGAACATCCACGCCTGCGGCCGGCCGATACGGATGTGCTCGGTCTGCTCGGCGTCGCCGGGCGCGCCCGGGTACAGCTCACCCTGCACCAGCAGGTACTCGCGGTCGACCTCGGCCAGGTCGGGTGGATCGATGATCACCGCCCCGTACATGCCGTTGGCCAGGTGGTGGGTCATCGGCGCGGTCGAGCAGTGATACAGCCATGCCCCCGCCTTGTCGGCGGTGAACCGGTAGGTGAGTTCCTCGCCCGGGGCGATGGTGCGCATGGGTTCGTCGGGAGCCAACGATCCGGCGTGGAAGTCGATGCTGTGCCCCATCGTGCCGTCGTTGACCAGGGTGACGTTGAAGACGTCACCGACCTTCCCGCGCAGGACGGGCCCGGGCACGGTACCGCCGAAAGTCCACACCGGGCGTCGAACCCCGGGCGCGACCTCCTGTTCGGCCTCACCCACCCGGATCTCCACCTCGTGTTCGTCGGTGTCGGGGGCCGGGTCGAGCGCGGCGTCGACGGGTTCCCAACCCTCGTCGAACTCCCCGGACAGGTCGAGCGGCTCGTCGGTGGTCCCCATGGAGTGTTCACCGTGTTCGGCGATGGGAGCCTCGTCGCCGGTGGTCAGCACGGTCATCTCCATGCCCGAGGCGCGGTGGCCCATCACCGAACACCACCCCTGCAACGGGCCCTCCACCACGCCCACCTCCAGGGTGGCACTCTCACCGGGCGCCAACACCGGGGTACGCGTGCCGTTCTCCATGCGCAGATCGTGCGGTTGGGCGTCCTCGTTGGTCACCTCCAGTACGAGCGCGTCGCCGGGGTCGACGGTGATGGTGCCCGGTTCGATCACCATGTCCCCGAGCGCCACCTCCACCGTCTCGGTCCGACCGGTGGGGGCGAGGACGGGGCCCTCGTCCGCGGGGGTGCTGAGCGCGAACAGCAGCGCCAGGGCGGTCAGTGCGGCGCCCAGTCCGGCACCGATCGGTCCGGGGCCGGCCTTCACCTCCCAAGCGCGCAGAGCGGCCACGGCCGCGAGCAGGACGAAGGCCGCGGCGCAGGTGAGCACCAGCGCCCACGCCGCGGTGCCCCAAAGCCCCGGGAGCAGGGTCAGTGGCAGGCCGAGGTTGAGCGCGGCGAGGCGGGCCGGCCACCCCCGACCCAACAGCGCGGTGTTGGCCTTGACCGCGCGAGGGCCACCGCCCAACACCACGGGGAACAGGTAGGTCAGGGACCCCAACAGGACCTGGCCGGTGAAGCCCACGAGGAACAGTGGAAGCAGCGGCTGTAGGGCGGTGTGGACCTCGTGCGGGGCGTGCACGGCCAGGGCGTGGACGTCCACCGCCAACGCGGCGAGCAACCAGACCAGGGATGCGGCGACCGACCAGGCCGCGGCCCCCGACGGCCGTTTGCGCAGCGCGGTGCGCACCAGGGGGACCAGACAGAACAGGATCCCGGCCGCGTACACCACGATCCCGGCCAGGGCCATCCAGCGCATGCCGGCGGCGAGCCCGACGGCACCGGCCCCGAGCCCCACCAGGACGGGGATCAGGACGCGCCGGGCCACGGTGCCCGAGCCCTCCACGATGCGGGTGCGCAGGATGGTCGGCCACAGCGTGAACAGGCTGCCGATCACCGCCAGACCGACCCAGCCCAGCAGGTTGAGGTGCACGTGTGCGGCCAACGACCGTTGCTGGACCTCGGTGCCGGCGGAGTCGAGCAGCATCATCGTGCCCAGCGCGGCCCCCAGCACGAACGAGACACCGGCCGCCGTGTACCAGGCGCCGATGTGCGCGAACCTGCCGCCCAACGCTCGCTGGGAGGCGCGCGCCAGGGCCAGGGTGTGCACCACGACCACGCCCAGCACGGCCACCGCGCCGACCACCGCGAAGGGGATCAGGTCGGAGGCGGCTCCGACGACCAGGACCAGGACGCCGATGTTGAGCACGGCCAGTCGGCCGGCCTGGTAGCGGTCCGAGGCCGCGGGCAGACGCAACAACGCCACCGTGAAGTGCTCGCTCCAGGTGACGATCGCGTTGGTGACCGTTCCGAGCAGGAGCAGGTGCACCGGCAACCAGGAGGGCAGGCCGAGCGAGCCGATCGTCGCGGCGGCGCACACCGCGAGCAACGCCCAGACCAGGGCGATCGCGTTGGCACGGGCATGCCAGGAGACGTGTCGCGGCAGCGGCGGTGGCCGGTCGGGGCGTTCGATACGCACGAACGTTGAGGGCATGAGTGCTCCGTTTCCGAACAGGGGATGGCCGCGCGAGCGGCCGGACGTTCCGGCCCAGGGGGTGTGTGCTCCGGGGCACGGTGGGCGAAGGGCTCCCGGCGCACACGGGGTGGTTCAGCCTTCGGGCGGGGAGTCCTCGTCCCGTTCGCGTAGTTCGGCCACGCAGTGTCCCGGAGTGGCGAAGGGGCGCAGCCGCACGGCCTCCACGGGCGCGCGCATGCGCTCCAGAGCGCCGCGGATCATACCCAGGTGGACTCCGCAGACCACGTCCGGGGCGGCCTCGGCCAGCTCACGGAAGGGGCAGTGGTGCAGGTCGATGTGGGTGCCGTCGGGGGAGGGACGGGGACGGAATCCGGTCTCGCGCAGGAGGTCGGTCACCGCGACGCGGGCGGTGCCGGCGTCCACGGGTGGGCGCGGTCCACGGGAGTCGATCAGCCGTTCTCCCTGTGCCCGCCCGGCCCGCAGGGCGGCCTCACCCCGGTCGTCCTCGATGGCGGACAGGTGGGCCACGAGGGCTTCGGCGAGCATCCGGTAGTCGCGCTGTTCGTCGTCGTCGGCCGGGGTGTACAGGGTGCGCGGGCGCCCGGGCCGATCACGTTCCTCGGGGGCGGACCGGACCAGACCCCGGTCGGTCAGTAACGACAGGTGCGAGCGCACGGTGTTGGTGTGCAGCCCGACCACCTCGGCGATCTCGCGGACGTCCATCGGATGGTCGGATCGGCGCAGCGTTTGCAGGACGGCGACCCGGCTGGGGTCGGCCAGGACCCGATGCTCGCCGGGATCGATCCCCGTGGTGCCGGCGGACGTTCGTCCTCGGGGCCTGTGGTCGTTCACATCTTGTGTTTACACGGTCCCGATTGTAAATACAACGTAGGGAGTGAAAAAGCATGTGGATGTGCGGATGCACGTGCGATCGGGGGACCTAAGGCCCACTACCGGTACAGACCTTCGCGGGACGATCCCGGACTCATGACTTTGGTCCGACTGCCACGTCCACTGGTGGGGTGGAAAGAGCAACAGGTCACCGAGACGGCCGCAGGCGGCCGTCGAAGGAGAGAGGACCTCAGTAGTGACCCGCTACGATCCGCGCGAAAACTCCGAAACCGGGCCCGCGCCCGGTATGGACGGTCCGGTCTCCGAAGTACTCCTGCGCACCCGCAGATTCCTTCGCCCACAAGAAGTGTCCGAAGACCTTCGCACCGTCCACCGCGTCGGCGGCCGAGAAGCCGACGTCTTCTACCGGGACAGGTGGAGCCACGACAAGGTGGTGCGCTCCACCCACGGGGTGAACTGCACCGGATCCTGTTCCTGGAAGGTCTACGTCAAGGACGGGATCATCACCTGGGAGGGACAGCAGACCGACTACCCGTCGGTGGGCCCGGACAGCCCCGAATACGAGCCCCGAGGCTGCCCGCGTGGCGCCGCGTTCTCCTGGTACACCTACTCGCCCACCCGCGTGCGCTACCCGTACGTGCGGGGCGTGCTGCTGGAGATGTACCGCGAGGCCCGCGAACGCCTCGGCGACCCCGTCCGGGCCTGGGCCGACATCGTCGAGGACCCCGAACGCGCCGCCCGCTACAAGCGCGCCCGCGGCAAGGGCGGGCTGGTGCGCGCGAGCTGGGAGGAGGCCCTGGAGATCGCGGCCGCCGCCCACGTGCACACCATCGCCGAACACGGTCCCGACCGCGTCGCCGGCTTCTCCCCGATCCCGGCGATGTCGATGGTCTCCCAGGCGATCGGCTCCCGCTTCTACGGGCTCATCGGCGGCTCGATGCTCTCGTTCTACGACTTCTACGCCGACCTTCCCGTCGCCTCACCGCAGGTTTTCGGCGACCAGACCGACGTGCCCGAGTCCGGTGACTGGTGGAACGCCGGCTACCTCATCATGTGGGGCTCCAACGTCCCGGTCACCCGCACCCCGGACGCCCACTGGATGGCCGAGGCCCGCTACCGGGGCCAGAAGGTCGTCGTGGTCTCCCCGGACTACGCCGACAACACCAAGTTCGCCGACGAGTGGCTGGCCGCCCGACCCGGCAGCGACGGCGCCCTGGCCATGGCCATGGGGCACGTGGTGCTGCGCGAGTTCTTCGTGGAGCGCACCACCCCCTACTTCGACGACTACGTGCGTCGCTATACGGACCTGCCCTTCCTGGTGCGCCTGGAGGAGACCGACGACGGCCACCGCGCCGGCAAGTTCCTCACCGCCCACGACTTGGGCGAAGAGGGCGAGAACACCGCGTTCAAGACGGTCGTCCTGGACGAGACGACCGGAGAACCGGTGGTCCCCAACGGTTCGCTGGGCTTCCGCTACGGCGAGGAGGGCGAGGGCGAGTGGAACCTCGAACTCGGTGACACCACACCCGGACTCACCCTGTACGAAGGCCCGGACGGCGAGGCGGTCGAGGTCCACCTGGCCCGCTTCGACACCGAGGACGCCCCACCCTCACGCCGCGGCGTACCCGTGCGCCGGGTCGGCGGCCACCTGGTCACCACCGTCTACGACCTGCTGCTCGCCCAGTACGGCGTGGGCCGCGAGGGCCTGCCCGGCAGTTGGCCGACCGGCTACGACGACCCCGACGAGCCGGGCACCCCGGCCTGGCAGGAGACCTTCACCGGCGTCCCGGCCGCCCGCGCCGAGCGGATCGGCCGCGAGTTCGCCGCCAACGCCGATGAGTCCAAGGGCCGCTCCATGATCATCATGGGCGCCGGCACCAACCACTGGTTCCACTCCGACACCATCTACCGCACCTTCCTCACCCTGACCACGCTCACCGGATGCCAGGGCGTCAACGGCGGCGGCTGGGCGCACTACGTCGGCCAGGAGAAGACCCGCCCCCTCACCGGCTACAACCAGATGGCCTCGGCCGGGGACTGGTCGCGCCCGCCCCGCCAGATGGTGCAGACCGCGTTCTGGTACCTGCACAGCGACCAGTACCGCTACGACCGCTTCAGCGCCGACCAGGTCTCCTCTGGGCTGGGCAAGGGCCTGTTCAAGGGCATGAGCACCGCCGACGTCATCGCCCAGTCCGCGCGCATGGGTTGGATGCCCTCCTACCCGACCTTCGACCGCAATCCCCTGGACCTGGCCGAGGACGCGCGAGAGGCCGGACTCCCGATCACCGAGTACGTGCCGCGCGAGCTCAAGGAGGAGCGACTGCGCTTCGCCTGCGAGGACCCCGACGGGCCCAAGAACGCGCCCCGCGTCCTGACCGTGTGGCGGGCCAACCTGCTCGGCAGCTCCGCCAAGGGCAACGAGTACTTCCTCAAGCACCTGCTCGGCACCGACTCCTCACTACGGGCCGAAGAAGCGCCCCCGGGCCAACGCCCCCGGGACGTGGTCTGGCGAGAGGAGGCTCCCCAGGGCAAACTCGACCTCCTGCTGTCCCTGGACTTTCGGATGACCAGCACCACCGTCTTCTCCGACGTGGTGCTCCCGGCCGCCACCTGGTACGAGAAACACGACCTGAACTCCACCGACATGCACCCGTTCGTGCACCCGTTCAACCCGGCCATCTCCCCGCCCTGGCAGGCCCGCACCGACTTCGACGCCTTCCACGGACTCGCCCACGCCTTCAGCGAACTGGCCGTCGACCACCTGGGCACGCGCCGCGACGTGGTCGCCGTGCCGCTGACACACGACACCCCCGACGCGATGGCCACGCCCAACGGCACCGTCCGCGACTGGAAGACAGGTGAGTGCGAACCCGTCCCGGGCGTGACCATGCCCAGGCTCGTGGAGGTCGAACGCGACTACACCGCGATCGCCGCCAAGCTCGGCGCACTGGGTCCGCTCGCGGACGAGCTCGGCGTGACCACCAAGGGCATCACCTACAACGTCGACAAGGAGATCGACCACCTCGGTCGGGTCAACGGCACCGTGCGCGGTGGTCCGGCCGACGGACGCCCCGCGCTCGAACGCGACTCCCAGATGTGCGAAGCGATCCTGGCGTTCTCGGGCACCACCAACGGACGCCTGGCCACCCAGGGCTTCCACACCCTGGAAAAGCGCGTGGGAACCGAGCTGGCCGACCTGTCCGCCGAGAGCGAGGGCAAACAGATCACCTTCGCCGACGTGCGGGTCGCACCGGTGTCGGTACTCACCTCACCCGAATGGTCGGGCAGCGAGAGTGGTGGACGCAGGTACTCGCCCTTCACCATCAACGTCGAACGCAAGAAGCCCTGGCACACCCTCACCGGCCGCCAGCACTTCTTCCTCGACCACGACTGGATGACCGAGGCCGGCGAGAACCTGCCCGTGTTCCGCCCGCCCCTGAACATGCACCGGCTCTTCGAGGAACCCGAGGTCGGGGACAACGGCGAACTCGGCGTGACCGTGCGCTACCTGACCCCGCACAACAAGTGGTCCATCCACTCCGAGTACCAGGACAACCTGCTGATGCTCAGCCTCTCCCGCGGTGGTCCGGCCATCTGGATGAGCGGCGCCGACGCCGACAGGATCGGCGTGCGCGACAACGAATGGATCGAGGCGGTCAACCGCAACGGCGTGGTCGTGGCCCGCGCCATCGTCTCCCACCGCATGCCGGAGGGAACCGTGTACATGCACCACGCCCAGGACCGGCTCATCGACGTACCCCGCGCCGAGACCTCCGGCAAACGCGGCGGCATCCACAACTCGATCACCCGGCTTCTGGTCAAGCCCACCCACCTCATCGGCGGCTACGCCCAGTTCAGCTACGCCTTCAACTACATCGGCCCCACCGGCAATCAGCGCGACGAGGTGACCGTCATCCGTCGACGCTCCCAAGAGGTGGAGTACTGATGCGGTCGATCGGAACGGGGGAGGAGCACGAATGAAGTTGATGGCCCAGATGGCCATGGTGATGAACCTCGACAAGTGCATCGGGTGCCACACCTGTTCGGTCACCTGTAAACAGACCTGGACCAACCGTGCCGGCATGGAGTACGTGTGGTTCAACAACGTCGAGACCCGGCCCGGACAGGGCTACCCTCGCACCTACGAGGACCAGGACAAGTGGAAGGGCGGCTGGGTCCGCAAACCCAACGGACGCCTGTCCCTGCGCTCGGGTGGACGGCTCAAGAACCTCACCACGATCTTCGCCAACCCCACGATGCCCGGCATCGACGACTACTACGAGCCCTGGACCTACGACTACCAGACGCTCACCAACGCCCCGCTCCAGGAGCACACACCGGTCGCCCGGCCCAAGTCCCTCATCAGCGGCCGCGACATGGCGATCCGGTGGAGCGCCAACTGGGACGACAACCTCGCCGGCGGCCCCGAACTCGCCCAGAACGACCCCGTCCTGCGCAAGGTCTCCGACAAGGTCAAGCTCGAATTCGAGCAGTCCTTCATGTTCTACCTACCGCGCATCTGCGAACACTGCCTCAACCCCTCCTGCGCCGCCGCCTGCCCCGCCGGGGCGATCTACAAGCGCAGCGAGGACGGCATCGTGCTCGTGGACCAGGACACCTGCCGAGGCTGGCGCAAGTGCGTGACCGCCTGCCCCTACAAGAAGATCTACTTCAACCACCGCACCGGCAAGGCCGAGAAATGCACGTTCTGCTACCCCCGCATCGAGGTCGGCATGCCCACGGTGTGCGCCGAGACGTGCGTGTGACGACTGCGCTACCTGGGCCTGGTCTTCTACGACATGGACGCCGTCCTGCCCGCCGCCTCGGTGGAGGACGACCATGAACTCCTCCAGGCCCAGCGCGACCTGATCCTGGACCCCAACGACCCCGAGGTCGTCCGGGCCGCCGAACAGGAGGGCATCCCCCGCGACTGGATCGAAGCGGCCCAACGCTCACCCGTCCACTCGCTCATCAACGAATACAAGGTGGCCCTGCCCCTGCACCCGGAATACCGCACCATGCCCATGGTCTGGTACATTCCACCGCTGTCCCCGGTCGTGGACGCCGTGTCCGAAACGGGCCAGGACGCCGAGGACCGCGACAACCTCTTCGCGGCCATCGAGAGCCTGCGCATCCCCATCGAATATCTGGCCGAACTCTTCACCGCCGGAGACACCGCACCCGTCACCGACTCACTGCGCCGCCTCGCCGCGATGCGTTCCTACATGCGCGACATCAACCTCGGACGGGAGACCGACGAACGCATTCCCCAAGCCGTGGGAATGGACGGCGAGAGCGTGTACGACATGTACCGGCTGCTCGCACTCGCCAAGTACGAGGACCGCTACGTCATCCCGCCCGCGCACACCGAACAGGCGCACTCCCTGGAGGCCTTCGCCACCGGATGCAGCCTGGACACCGAGGGCGGGCCCGGAATGGGCGGCCCCGGCGCCGGTGGACCGGACAAGGGCGGACCGCTCACCGGAGGCAGGGTCTCACTGCCCATGCCCTCGGTGCGCCGGTCGGGAGAGCGCACATGAGCCTGTTCAAGGCGCTCGAACGTCACCGCCTCACCGGCCGGCAACGCGCCCTGACCCACAGGATCGCCGCCCTGGTGTTGGCACACCCCGACGAGCGGCTCCTGGCAGACCTGCCGATGCTGCGACAGGCCACCGAGGAACTGCCCGACCCACCGCGCGCGGACCTGCTCGGGGTGATCGACCGACTCGCCTCGACCCCGCCGCCCGAACTCGCCGAAACCTACGTCGGCACCTTCGACCTGCACCGGCGGTCGTGCCTGCACCTGACCTACTACGCCCACGGGGACACCCGAAACCGCGGCGCAGCCCTGCTGTCGTTCTCCAACGCCTACCGCAGGGCCGGCTTCCTCCTCGACGAGGACGAACTCCCCGACCACCTGTGCGTGGTCCTGGAGTTCGCCGCCACGGTCGACCCCGCCGGCGGCACGCGCTTACTGAACCGGTACCGGGCCGGGCTGGAACTGCTGCACCTGGCCCTGCGCGACGCTGACTCCCTCTACACGGGCGCGGTCACGGCGATCAACGCCACCCTGCCGCCCAAGACCGACCGGATCGATGACAAGGTCGCCCGGCTCGTGGCCGAAGGGCCACCCGCCGAAGAAGTCGGTCTCGCCCCCTTCCCACCTCCGCGAACCAGGAGCGTGCACTCATGAACACCGCACCCGAAACGGTGTTGTGGGTCATCGTCCCCTACGCCTGCGTGGCGGTCTTCCTCGTCGGCCACTACTGGCGCTACCGCTACGACAAGTTCGGCTGGACCACCCTGTCCACCCAGCTCTACGAGAGCCGACTGCTGCGCTGGGGCAGCCCCCTGTTCCACTTCGGCATGCTCGCCGTCATAGGCGGCCACGTCGTCGGCCTGCTCATCCCCAAGACGTGGACCGCGGCCGTGGGTGTCACCGACGAGCTCTACCACGTCATGGCCGTCGGTCTCGGCCTGGTCGCCGGGATCGCGGTGGTCGTGGGACTCACCCTGCTCATCCTGCGTCGACGCCTGGTCGGACCGGTCTTCCGGGCCACCAGCCGGATGGACAAGCTCATGTACGTGGGGCTCGGCCTGGTGATCGTCACCGGCATGGCCAACACCATCGTCGGCAACGTCATCGGCCACTACGACTACCGGGAAGGGGTGTCGATCTGGTTCCGCGGGCTGTTCCTACTGGACCCGCACCCGTACCTGATGACCGCCGCGCCGCTCACCTTCCAAGCGCACACGCTCTGCGCCCTCGCGCTGTTCGCGCTGTGGCCGTTCACCCGACTGGTGCACGTGTTCAGCGCGCCGCTCGGCTACCTGTGGCGGCCCTACGTGCTGTACCGGTCACGGGACACACGGATGGGTGAGCGCCGTGGGCGCCGCGGTTGGGAGAACGTGGAGGACGGGAGCCGGACGCCATGAACAGCGGAGCCAGAACCAACCTCGTCCTGGCCACGGCGGCGTTCGCGCTCATGTTCTGGGCGTGGAACCTCATCGCGCCCCTGGCACCCGACTACGCCGCGCGCCTGGACCTGAGCCCCACCCAGACCTCCGTGCTCATCGCCTTCCCCGTGCTGATCGGGGCCGTGGGGCGGATCCCCGTCGGGGCCTTGACCGACCGCTACGGCGGCCGGGTGATGATGGCGGCGGTCGCCTTCGTCTCGGTGGTGCCGGTACTGCTGCTCGGCTTCGTCGGGGACTCCTACCCGATGCTGCTGGTGCTGGGATTCTGCCTCGGGATCGCGGGAACCTCCTTCGCCGTCGGTGTGCCGTTCGTCAGCCGCTGGCACTCCGCCGAGAAGAGAGGATTCGCCACAGGTGTGTTCGGCGCGGGTATGGGCGGAACGGCGCTGTCGGCGTTCCTCACCCCCTACCTGGCCGGAACGATCGGACTACTGGGCACGCACGTGTTCATGGCCGTGGCGCTCGCGCTCATGGGCGTGCTCGTACTGGTGGTGTGCCGCAACCCGCCCGGGTGGGAGCCCTCCACCGACCCGTTGACGCCGCGCCTGCGCGGCGCCCTCGGGCTGAAGGCGACCTGGCAGAACATCCTGCTGTACGCGGTGGCCTTCGGCGGGTTCGTGGCCTTTTCGACCTACCTGCCGACCCTGCTGCACAACGCCTACGGGTTCGCTCAGACCGAGGCGGGTATGCGCGCCGCCGGATTCGCCCTGGTGGCCGTCGTGGCCAGGCCTGCGGGTGGCATCCTCTCCGACCAGGTCGGCCCCGTGCGGGTGTGCATGGTGTCCTTCGTCGGGACCACGCTCATGGCGGGCGCGCTGGTCTTCCAGCCACCGGCGGAATTGGCCGCCGGGACGGTGTTCTTACTGATGGCGGCCTTCCTGGGGCTGGGCACCGGGGGCGTGTTCGCCCTGGTCGCGCAGCTGGTGGAACCGGCCCGGGTGGGTACCGTCACCGGGCTCGTGGGAGCCGCCGGTGGTCTGGGCGGGTACTTTCCACCGCTGGTCATGGGTGTGGTGTTCCAGGCTTCGGGAGCCTACACCTTCGGGTTCGTGTTGCTGGCGACGGTGGCGTTGGGGACGGCCGTCTACACCGGTGTGGCCTTCCGCGACCGCCCCAAGGTCGAGGCCGAGGCGTAGCGGTCGTGGGGTGGTGGGTGGAGCCCCGCCCACCACCCCACGACCTGGACACGGAATCAGTGGTCTCCCTGAAGTGTGGTGTGCAAGCATGGGGGAGCGGCGGCATTGATCGGCCTGAACCCGGGTCGACTGGAAGGTAACGCGGGGGTAACGGCCCGCGTTGTCGCAGGTCGTTAACTGTGAGCCCCACGCACGTGGGGATGGACCGGTGGGCATCGCGATCCTGCCCACCGATCCCGGTGAGCCCCACGCACGTGGGGATGGACCGGACGCTTGGGAGGCTGCGGCCACCTGCTCAGGGTGAGCCCCACGCACGTGGGGATGGACCGTCCGCAGATCCGTCACGGCACGCGACCCCGATGTGAGCCCCACGCACGTGGGGATGGACCGCCCCCACCCAGGAAGGGTGGGGGCCGAGGTCAGTGAGCCCCACGCACGTGGGGATGGACCGCCGGCGATGATCAGAGCCGCCGGGACCAAAGTGTGAGCCCCACGCACGTGGGGATGGACCGCCATCGACGACCTGGACCTGGGGGCGGTGCTGGTGAGCCCCACGCACGTGGGGATGGACCGCGGCCCGCGCCCTACACGCCCTGTGCGCCCACGTGAGCCCCACGCACGTGGGGATGGACCGGTCATCGCCCGAACCGTGGCGGGAGCGCGGACGTGAGCCCCACGCACGTGGGGATGGACCGCGCCCGACCCGCGTCGGTGGGGTCGAGCGCTTGTGAGCCCCACGCACGTGGGGATGGACCGCGGGTGAGTTGTCACGAAGGGTCGACGGCGTGGTGAGCCCCACGCACGTGGGGATGGACCGTCCGGAGGGGCGTTCTCACAGCGTTTCGCGACGTGAGCCCCACGCACGTGGGGATGGACCGGGCGACACCGGCGCTTCAGGGATGCCGGCGCCGTGAGCCCCACGCACGTGGGGATGGACCGCCGTTCGACTTCTTCGGGGTCCATCTCCAACCGTGAGCCCCACGCACGTGGGGATGGACCGGTCCCCCACGCTTGCACGCATGAGCTGATGTTGTGAGCCCCACGCACGTGGGGATGGACCGGTGGTCATCGTGGTGTTCCTTTCGGTGGGCCGGTGAGCCCCACGCACGTGGGGATGGACCGGGAATACGACATGACCACCATCCACAACACCGGTGAGCCCCACGCACGTGGGGATGGACCGAGCCGCCAGCGCGCTCACTCCCTGATCACCGCGTGAGCCCCACGCACGTGGGGATGGACCGGGACACCAGTGACCACACGAACCGCGCCTTCCGTGAGCCCCACGCACGTGGGGATGGACCGTCCATGAGCGACGGGCAGTGGACCTTCACCCCGTGAGCCCCACGCACGTGGGGATGGACCGACGCGGGGCCGCCCCACCACACACCCACCCACGTGAGCCCCACGCACGTGGGGATGGACCGCGGAGTTTGATCCGATTCCGATGATGCGGTGGGTGAGCCCCACGCACGTGGGGATGGACCGGTGTTGGCGCCCGTGTTGGAGACCAACCCGGGGTGAGCCCCACGCACGTGGGGATGGACCGGCCTTCGACCAGAACCTGTTCACAGAGTGGCAGTGAGCCCCACGCACGTGGGGATGGACCGGGACATTAGCTTTTGCGTCCGCTCCGCCATGTGTGAGCCCCACGCACGTGGGGATGGACCGCGATCCTGCGCGACGCGCTGATGCGGGCCGGCGTGAGCCCCACGCACGTGGGGATGGACCGGACGCCATCGACCGCATGGTGGCCCGGTGGACGTGAGCCCCACGCACGTGGGGATGGACCGATCAGCGTCAGGATCGAACGCGGCTCCATCCAGTGAGCCCCACGCACGTGGGGATGGACCGTACAAGCACCTCGTCGGGGAACAGGTGGTCATGTGAGCCCCACGCACGTGGGGATGGACCGCCTATGAACTGTGCATCACGCACGGTATTAGGGTGAGCCCCACGCACGTGGGGATGGACCTACTTGACGACGGCGGTCTCGGCGGTGGTGCCGGTGAGCCCCACGCACGTGGGGATGGACCGAAGACCACCAACCCCGAACCGCCGATCGAACCGTGAGCCCCACGCACGTGGGGATGGACCGTCCGCGGCCACCACCGATTTGCCGACCGAGGGGTGAGCCCCACGCACGTGGGGATGGACCGCGCCGGGGTCGAAGCGGTTGGTGTGTGCCAGGGTGAGCCCCACGCACGTGGGGATGGACCGCAGACACGGCAGTGGCTCCGGCGGTGGACAGAGTGAGCCCCACGCACGTGGGGATGGGCCGACGGGGTGAGCGGCGACCGTGCTCCCACTGGAGTGAGCCCCACGCACGTGGGGATGGACCGAACCGCGGCGGTGGCGGTGACGGCGGGTTGGAGTGAGCCCCACGCACGTGGGGATGGACCGGATGGACCTGTAGTTACGCATGGTGGACGGCTGTGAGCCCCACGCACGTGGGGATGGACCGTCCCTGGTCATGTCCGGTACGGGGGACGCCCCGTGAGCCCCACGCACGTGGGGATGGACCGGAAGAACCGAGGGAGCCAGTGGGATCCCATCGGTGAGCCCCACGCACGTGGGGATGGACCGCCGGGCGACGATGAACACGCGTTCTCGCCGGTGTGAGCCCCACGTACGTGGGGATGGACCGATCCGCAAAGGAGGCCGGCGATGACCCCGCTCGTGAGCCCCACGTACGTCGGGGGAGTGTTCATGAAGTGCGGGTAGTGCCTGGCGGGCGACTGATTCGGGGGTCGATGGCGATGGCCGGGTCCCGCCACGCCGGGGTGACGCCTGAACCGTGCCGTGATGGGTAACGCCCGATACACAGGACACGACCAGAAACAGGGGGAAGCATGACCACCACGCACACCTCGCACTCGGGCCTCGTGCTGCCGGGGCTCGGGTTCGGTACGTACAAGCTCAATGGAGCGGAAGGCGTCGACGGGATCTCCCGTGCGATCGCCAAGGGGTACACCCTGCTCGACTCGGCCTTCAACTACGAGAACGAGGGCGCGGTGGGCCGTGCGGTTCGCGCGTCGGGCGTCGACCGCGACGGCCTGATCGTCACCTCGAAGCTTCCGGGCCGGCACCAGAAGTATGACAAGGCCATACGCACGATCGAGGAGAGCGTCTACCGGACCGGGCTCGACCACCTCGACCTCTACCTCATCCACTGGCCGAATCCGAAGCAGGGACTGTACGTGCAGGCGTGGGAGGCACTGATCGAAGCGCGAGAGCGTGGCCTCGTTCGCGCGATCGGTGTCTGCAACTTCTTGCCCGAACACCTCGAAACCCTCCAGAAGCGCACCGGCGTACTACCCGACGTCAACCAGATCGAGCTGCACCCGTACTTTCCCCAGACCGAACAGCTCGCCTACGACTCCGAGCACGGCATCCTCACCCAGGCGTGGAGTCCGCTCGGGCGCGGCAACGATCTGCTCGATCGTGACGACATAGGCGCGATCGCTCGGGATCATGGCGCCACACCCGGGCAGGTGGTGCTCGCCTGGCAGATCGCGCGTGGCGCCATCCCGTTGCCGAAAGCCGCCTCCGACGAACGTCAAGTCGAGAACCTCGGCACGCTCGATGTCACCCTCACCGACACCGAGGTCGCGGCGATCACGGCCTTGGGGCGCCCTGACGGCCGATTGGCGGGTCAGGACCCCGCCACGTACGAGGAGTTCTGAGGCGAAGACGTGCATGGCATGGCCGAGCCCGTCTCGACCGCCTCTGACACGAATGGATCCTCCCGGCGACCACCACACTCGCCGCATCCGGTGTCGTTCCGGCGCACTGATTCGGTCACACATTCTCCGATACGGCATCCGACCACACGACGACCCCATCGCCTGATCGATTTTTAGCGGCGCAGACCGCCTGCTTCAGCCGTGGGGAGGAAGTCAACTTGTCAAAGGTCGGTACCTCGACCACGAAATGGTCTTCTGTGTAAGGGCCTCGCTCGGTACTGACGGGTGAACCGGTCGCCTACGTGGTCCTTGGCGTTGTTCGGGGCCCTCGGGCCGGCCTCGGTGGTGCAGGTGTACGAGGTGGCCGAAGTAGTGGTCATCGGCAACGGCACCCGAGCCGCACGCGCCCACCGGCTGGGCGTGGGCTCCTCCGAGGTCTCACCCACGTGCGAGTCGCAGCCCTCGACGGTGTGAGATGGGCGGGTGTTCGCACGCCGCCGGTGCAGGGCCACCGCCCGCCCGGACTCCATCCGCCCCTGACCTGTGCTTTCACGTCAGTGACATCAGGAGCCTGCACGAACTCCGACCTTCCGTTCTCGGTAAGGCGTTGACGGGCGAGTGGCCACAACACTTCGGACAACGATGAACCGGGTCAGCGCTGGGCGACGGCCCTTTCGACGGCGGCGATGTAGTCGTCGAAGGCGTCGGTGGGCGTGCGATCGATCATGAGTTCGTCGCGCTGGCCGCGGGTGAGTTCGAGTTGGACGCCCTCGCCACTCGCGTTGCGGTTGGCGATGTTTTCGGGGCTCTCGCCTTTGAGATGATCGGGGATGGTGTTGGGGACCTCGAATCCGGCATCGCGCAGTTCCTCGCGCACGGCGTCACGCAGGTCGGTGTCCAGGCCGCCCACGTAGGTGAGCGCCTCGTCGCCGGCGGCTCCGTGCCAGGACACGGTGTAGTCGGAGTCGGCGACGATGTCGACGGTCATGGGCTCGTCGAAGTTGGTGGAGGTGATGTGCAGGACGCTGTTGCCGGTCGACTTGATCCCTTCGAACGTGGCGAAGGCGTGGTCACCGGACTGGGCCGCGTGGTCGGCGAGTTCGGTGGTGGGGCGTTCGATACCGCCACCGTGGATGGCGATGTGGGCGACGTCGGTCTCACCATCCCTGGTGGAACGCCGGTAGTCGGTGCCTTCGGTCTCGTTGGCGGCGAGTTCGGCGTAACTGGAGTAGGTGTCATCGGCGGCCGCGGGTCCAGCGGGCGCAAGCGGGATGGCGAGAAGGGCCACGGCGGCGACAGTGGCGGTTCTGAGGGGCATGTGCGTCCTTCCGAGCGGGGGTGATCGCGGGGCACATGCTACGGGTCGGTGAACCGACAGACCATGACGTCCGAGTGAAAACGAGACGCCCCCACGGCGAAGTACCGTGAGGGCGTCCCGGAACGTCTAACGGGTGTTGGCCTCGCGCACCGAACGGAGGGTCAGGAGCCGGTCCCGGTGGCGGCGCTTGCGGTTGCCTTCCTTGTTGAAGGCCTGCCACTCGGCGGTGCATCCACGCTTGTGGCACCCGGCGCAGCATCCGCGACGAAAGAGCATGGAATCGGGGTGTTCCCAACGGCAGTGGGTCGTCGGTTCCTCGCGGGTCGGGCCGGGCGGCAGGTCGCAGTCACCCCATCGGTGGTCGTGCATCGCTGACGGAGAGTGTTCGCGGCGGCGTACCCACAGTGGTTTGGTCTTGTCCGTACGGGACATCTCGTTCCTTTCGGAACCCGCCACTCGTGATCCCGGAACCTCCGGGCGAGTGGCTAGGCGTACAGACCCATCACCACCACCTCCTCGAACCGTGTTTCGACGTGTATCCGTCGTATCACACGTCCCGCGTCACCGTAATCCCGGATTCCCTGGAGTCGGGGACCTGGAATAGGGAATGTGGAGGTCACGGATCTGCGCGCTCGCGACGAAAGGCGAATTCACGACCGTCCCCGAGACCATGCTCGCGGCTCGACTGCTGAGACACGGCGGACCCGAAGCCCTGGAGTTGGCCCGTGTGCGGGTCCCGACGCCGGGAACGGGTGAGGTCCTGGTGCGTGTGGGCGCGGCCGCGTTGAACAACACCGATGTGTGGACCCGGGAGGGCTCCTACGGCCTGCCGGGTGAACCGATGGCCCGCGCCGGATGGCTCGGAGCGATCGACTTCCCGAGGATTCAAGGGGCCGACATCGCAGGCACCGTCGCGCTGACCGGTGAGGGCGTCGACTCCGGCTTGCTCGGCGCACGGGTTCTGGTGGACCCGGCCCTCTATGACGGTCCCGGTGAGCACGCCGAACCGGTGGGTCTGCTCGGTAGCGAACGCGACGGCGGCTACGCCGAGTACACGGTGGTGGCCGCGGATCGGGTCCACCTCGTCCAGGATTCCCCACTCGGCGATGTCGAACTGGCCTGTCTGCCGACCTCCTACGGAACCGCTCTGGGGATGTTGGAGCGAGGGGGAGTGCAAGCAGGTGAAACGGTCGTGGTCACCGGCGCCTCCGGCGGCCTGGGCCTGGCCCTGGTCCAGCTGGCCGTGGCCCGGGGAGCCCACGTCATCGCCATCAGCAGTTCCTCGAAGCTGGCATCGGTTCGTGAGGCCGGCGCCGGGACGGTATTGGACCGCGGCACGACGGGTGTGTGGGAACAGGTACCCGAAGGTGTCGACGCGGTGCTCGACGTCGTCGGCGGCCACGGCATCACGGAGGGGATGGACCGACTGCGCCTCGGTGGGCGATGGGTGATCGGTGGAGCGTTGGGCGGTAACGAGGCCCGGGTGGACGTACGAAGGATCTATACGCGAAGACTGCGCCTCATCGGTTCCAGCATGCACACTCCGGCACATTTTCATCGGTTGGTGGCCCTGGCCCGTCAAGGGGCGGTCAGCCCGGTGGTGGCCAGCACATACCCCCTCGCAGAGGTGCATCGGGCCCAGGCCGCCCTGGGCGAACGTCGTCACGTGGGCAAGCTGGTGTTGACCTTGTCGCCATGACGTCGAGGACCCCGCGCGTGGGGGAGACGGCACCGGCGCCTGGCCCTGCGCGTGTGCGAGGTGTCGAGGACCCCGCGCGTGGGGGAGACGGGCTCTGGTGACACCGGCACGGATATCGTCGATGGCCCCGGGCCGTGATCACGGGTTCCGTCAAGGGTTCCCACGGTCGTGGCCACGCAGAACCGGAAGGACGAACGGTGCCGACGAAGGGCTTTCCCCAGAGGGGAGAACGGAACGAGGATGCCGTGGTCGAGGATGTGGAGGAGTACCTGTTCGAGGTGTTCGCCGACGCCTCACCCGAACAGGCGATCGAGGCTGTCGAGCTGATGCTCGTGGAACCTTGGCACACAGACGCCGATACCCCCTTCGAACACCGCATCGGCGACATCAGCATCACGTCCAGCGACGACGTCGACCTGCACGAGATCGAGTTGCTTCGCAGCCCGGACTTCTTCGATGACTCCACCGGTGAGCTGCACGCCGCAGTGCTGGAACAGGCCGAGCCGGTGGCGAACACGATGGAGCGCGCGGCACGTGAGGCCTGGGGCGAACCCGCTGTCGTCCAGATCTCGGACGACCCCCACGCCTGCACGGTCCTGGACGTCGTCCTCACCACGCTCGACCACACGACCGCCCTGGCCTGGCAGCGGGAGGGCCGCTACATCGCCCTGCTCAGGGGCCAGGGCGACAAGGAACTGCGGTTCATGGTGACCTTCCTGGTCCTTTCCCGCGCCGCCGTGGAGGACGCGGTCTTCGACTTGACGGGCGAAGCTCCACAGGTTTCGGCCGTCGAGGGGCGCCTGGCCGCGACCCTCCCGTCCGGTGCCGTCCTCCCCGAGCAACTCGGTCGCGCGTGGTCGTTCATGGAGTCACAGGGGTGGTCGGGCCAGGGCGCCAATGGGGAACCGTTCCTGACCCCGTACCCGGGGGAATTCCAGCTAGGTCCGGTGTTCTCGGCGGACCTGTCGATTCGCGGGTGGCTGGATCCCGACGCACCCGGGGCCGAGCGCCTCGTCCCGATCGCGGAGACCGATGGGTCCGGTGGCCAGGCCCTGCTCTGGTTCGACGACTCCGGTGCTCCTCGCTTCGTGGGATTGTCCTCCGAAGGAGACGAAGCGGTCCGCCTCGCGGACGACCCTGTCGACTTCCTGAGGCTGGTCGCGATCGGCTATCCCGAATTCGTCGATTACGCCTTCGGGGCCGAACCCGATGCGTTCGATGATGAGGACGAGAGTGATGGGCAGGACTCCAAGGAGGCCCACGCTCGGTTCCGTGCCTGGGTCGAATCCGAGTTCGAGGTCACCGTTCCGCGTATGTGGGAAGTACACCCGGATAGAGAGTTCCAGGCATGGCTGCGACCGTTGGCCGACGAACACGGGCTCGGCCTCGAATGACCGACCGGCAGCCCTGGTAGAACCTCGAAGACGACATTCGCGCACAAGAAGGGCCATTCCCATGCCGACCCTGTTCTCTAAGATCATCGCCGGCGAGCTCCCCGGACACTTCGTCTGGAAGGACCCCGAGGTCGTGGCCTTCCTGTCCATCGCCCCGCTACGCCCGGGGCACACCCTGGTCGTCCCCCGAGCCGAGGTCGATCGCTGGACCGAGATCGAACCCGCGCTGCTGACCAGGTGCATGGAGGTGTCCCAGGCGATCGGGCAGGGTGTGAGAGCGGCTTGGGACGCGCCTCGCGCCGGGGTGGTGATCGCGGGTTTCGAGGTTCCGCACATGCACATCCACGTGGCGCCGGTCTGGGACCTGTCCGACTTCGACTTCACCACGGTGGAGGAGCAAGAAGACCGGAGCGTTTTGGAAGCGGCCGCCGAGAAATTGCGCACGGCCCTCCAGGAGTTGGGCTTTCCTCACGCCGTCCCACCCCGGGTCTGACCCCCCCATGGTGCCAGGCGAGCGTGGATGCTGTTCTTGCCTGCTCGCTCAGCGACTCTATGAGCCGCTGCCTCGGGCCGAATATGGGAGCATGGCGAAGACGAAGGTGTGGTTCCGGCCAGGTTTTCACATCGACCGGGGCATAACGCGGAGATAACACTCCGCGTTGTTGCAGGTCGTTAACTGTGAGCCCCACGCACGTGGGGATGGACCGAACCGTGATCGGTTGGCCGGAGTCATTCGGTTGTGAGCCCCACGCACGTGGGGATGGACCGGCGGCGCCGGTGCGGGCCACACGGGAGTGGGCGTGAGCCCCACGCACGTGGGGATGGACCGCGGCTCGGCCCCTGGGTTAGGTGAGTGTCACCGTGAGCCCCACGCACGTGGGGATGGACCTCCAGGTGGCCCCACACCCGGTGCACACCATGCGTGAGCCCCACGCACGTGGGGATGGACCGGTGTCGCCCCGCGCCAGCAGGCCGGCCCAGATGTGAGCCCCACGCACGTGGGGATGGACCGTCGGACGCGGCAATGACCATTCCCGCCGGGGCGTGAGCCCCACGCACGTGGGGATGGACCGCGGCGCCTGAGCCAATGCGCCGGACTGTCCGGGTGAGCCCCACGCACGTGGGGATGGACCGTTCCCCGGTAGAGGACGCGGGCATGGTGGCCCGTGAGCCCCACGCACGTGGGGATGGACCGGGCGAACATGCCGCCGAGGGATCGCAGTTTGCGTGAGCCCCACGCACGTGGGGATGGACCGCCCGGGGCCGCCCCACCACACCCCGTCAGGCCGTGAGCCCCACGCACGTGGGGATGGACCGGCCCGTGAGCTGGTCGGACAGGCTGGCGTCCCGTGAGCCCCACGCACGTGGGGATGGACCGGGCTCACCCCCGGCGAGGGGTGGCTCGAGGTGGTGAGCCCCACGCACGTGGGGATGGACCGGTCCTGGAGCGTCTGGCGGCCTGGATGAACCCGTGAGCCCCACGCACGTGGGGATGGACCGGCGAACATCATGGCCACCCCGAAGGTCCTAGAGTGAGCCCCACGCACGTGGGGATGGACCGGCGGCTGGTCGTCACCGAAACCGGGACGGCCAGTGAGCCCCACGCACGTGGGGATGGACCGACATCGCACGGCTCCGCGCACACCTCGCCTTGGTGAGCCCCACGCACGTGGGGATGGACCGTTCCCACCAAAGTTCCCAGTGGGAACCCCACAGTGAGCCCCACGCACGTGGGGATGGACCGGTGAATGATCACTTCGGCCCCGTCTTCGTCAAGTGAGCCCCACGCACGTGGGGATGGACCGTCGTATTCCTCTCCCTATATGGCGTCCTCGTCGTGAGCCCCACGCACGTGGGGATGGACCGGAACACCACATGACGCACGAACACGCCCCGGAGTGAGCCCCACGCACGTGGGGATGGACCGCCGGGTGTGGCGGCTAGGACGGCGGCGGCCTGGTGAGCCCCACGCACGTGGGGATGGACCGCCCGGCCAGCACCTGGGACTGGACGTTCTGGCGTGAGCCCCACGCACGTGGGGATGGACCGCCTGGGGTGCTGGTGTGGACGAAGACCTCCTGGTGAGCCCCACGCACGTGGGGATGGACCGGCGGTGGGGGCCCTGGCCGCCCTGGCCGACACGTGAGCCCCACGCACGTGGGGATGGACCGGTGGTGGGCGGTCCCCTCCAGGGCCGCCCCCAGTGAGCCCCACACACGTGGGGATGGACCGGGGACCGCCCGACCGAGGGGACCGCCCGACCGGTGAGCCCCACGCACGTGGGGATGGACCGAAGGAACGCGCCGCCCCACCAACACCCACCCACATGTGAGCCCCACGCACGTGGGGATGGACCGTTGGCCAACGACATCTCCGACGCCTACGGCTGGTGAGCCCCACGCACGTGGGGATGGACCGGCCGGTGGGCTGGACCTGGACAAGGTCGCCGCGTGAGCCCCACACACGTGGGGATGGACCGGGCCCGACGTCTCTTTCACCCAGAAGAACGGGGTGAGTCCCCACACCCGAGAAGGCGCGAAACCCTTTCGAGTCTCGCGCCTTCTCCCTTATTCAATCGGACCGGATGGTCTTCAGCTGCTATCCCGCGGATTCTTCCTCAGGAGGTGGCTCTGGAGCTACAGGGAGACCGGGAATATCCGTCTCCTCTTCCACTTCCACCGGCGCGAGGAACTGCACGAGCTGTAGCCCGTCGAAGTCCACTACCTGTCGGCGGCGTTCCCCCGCGGTGAGGATCACGAACCCCTGCTCGTTGTCGGCGACGTGCAGACACACCGCCATCCCCTCACCCACGGTCTCCCGCACCGCAGACCACAGCTTCTCCCGCACCCGCGCGCTCATGGTCCCCACGTACAATCCCGGCCCCGGTTCCACCATCCATCGGGACAGAGAACCCCGCACCCGATCGGGAACGGCCGTCGTTGAAATGACCACCATTGTCCCCATCAGCCGATGTCCCCCGCGTAGTTCACGCCGCCGGCCACCTTGGCCCCGGAGGGGTCCCACAGGTCGACCACGCGCCAACGCTCCGGCCGGCTCTCCTCCTCTTCCTCCTCCACATCCGGACCCAACAGCGACTGAATGTCCCGCACCATCTTCGGGACCAACCGGTACAGCTTCAGTTCGCTGCGCAACATGAACCGTGCCCGACCTTCCGGGTTCTCCGCGTCGTGCAGGGAGAACGCCAACGGGATCGTGGTCTTCGCCTTGTACAAGTCGGCGATGTCGTACACAAAAGAGTGCTGTTTGCCCGTGTGCACGAAACCCAGAGCGGTCGAACACCCCAGATGCGCCACCACTGAGTGCACCACCCCGTAGAGTGCCGCGTTCCCGGCCGACAACGCCTTGTTGACCGGGTTCTGCTCCTCCCACTCCTCGGGGTTGTAGTTGCGCTTGAACGGCTTCACCTTGTGCTGGGCGGCCAAACGCTTGTAGAGCGCCCTCATCCGCTGCCCTTCCAAGGCACGCAGCCGCTCGATTCCGACCCCTTCGTCCACCTCCTCGCCGAAACGCATTTCGTACATTCGGCGCGCCACCGCCGACCTAGAGGCGTCGTCGGCGTAGGCACGCACCTGTCGGTCCAACCACAGTGTGGTGCGGGACTCGGGAACCACCGCCCCATAGTGCAAAATCCCGCCCGAACCCGAGGACACCACAGTCGTCCCGTGCCGCATGAAAGTGGCCAGGGCGGGCGAGGTGATGGACGTTCCCGGCCCCAACAACAGACACGCCAGCGAGGCCGTCGGCAACGGCACCTGATGCACGCTCCCGGCTCCCGCCGCGTATTCGGCGCACACCCCGGTGTCGGTCTGCACGATCCGGCAGATGTCGGCGTACAGGAACGACAGGTTGTCCGACACCTTTGGCAGCATCGCCAGGGTGGGCCTCGCCAGCGACTTGTTCGCCTTCTTCTCGTCCATGCCGCTCACCTGATCACCCGCCCACCGGTGCGAGGCTGAGCAGGCCGCAGCCGAACGACTTGCCCCGGCCCACCCCTTCCAGCAAGGCTTGGCGTAGAGCGTCGGAGTCCGTGACGGTCGCATGCCCGTCGAACCGGCTCACGTGGTGCCGTACGTTCCGACGCCCGCCGCGCCCCGGATCCAGGGCCGGAGCGGTCCCGCTCACCGCCACATCGCGCAGATCCAACCCATGCCGGTCGGCGCGTTCACGCCACCACTGTTCGGCGTCCGCGCCGAACAGTGGCCGCGTGTAGGCCTTCGCCTTGGTCTCGACCGGTTTGCCCAGGCGTTCGGCGTTCTTCTCCGACTTTCCGAGCCGTTTGCTGGGCGCGGCCGCCAACCGGTAACGCAACTCCTGCCCCTTGGTCAGCTTGTCGAAGAAGGGAGTCAGGTCCCGCTCGGCGGTTCGCCCGAAGTCGTGCCCCAGCCGCGCCGCCACCTTGTCGAGGTCGAGCCGGTGGTGGCTCTGCACCAGGAGCACCGGCCCCCCAGGGGTCTCCTCCACTCGGAACAACAGACCGACCCGTTGCCGGGGTGCTTCCACCGGGGTCGGTCCCAGTTCGCGGGCGGAGATATCGATGAGCAATCGGTGCACCGCCCCGGCGTTGGCGAAGGCGGTTCGGACCCGCTTGGAGGACAGGTCCGGGGTGATCTTGGTGAGCCAGCTCAACGGTGCTCCTTCACGTAGGAGAAGAGGAGGTCCTGGTAGTCCCTTCTGCTCGGGGCGACCAGGCGCGCCGGGATTTCCACCGAATCCACCCTCACCTCTCGGCTCGCGTACCGGCGCGCACGTGAAGTGAAGGAGAGGGGGACGTCGTTGAGGACGGTGCGGCTCGCGACGTCCGCTCGATCCTCGGTGACCAGGTCGACATCGGCCGATTGCGCTCCTGCCGGCAGGCGCCTCCACGGCAACGGGACGCCCGTGCGCAGTTCCTGGACCGGGTCGGGCACCTCGGTCCGTAACACCAACAAGGGGTCGGGAACGAACGAGCGCCTGCCCAGGTAGGACTGCCAGCGCGGGGAGAGCAACGATCGACCGATGTCATCGGCCCCCGGGCCGGTGACGGCCACGGTGAACACCGCGTCGGCCAGGTAGGACCGCCGGGTCACGATCGTGGTGGCGTTCTCCGGCCGACGCTTACCCTCGGCGGTCGGTACGGTCCGAGCCCGGGGTAGACCCCCGCCGATGGTGTGGAAGTCGGACATGTGCAACCCGGGGGAGTCGATCCGCAGCGTCAACCGCAAGTTCTCGTAACGCTCCAAGGACTCATCCCGCGTTACCCCTTGGGCGGCGGCGAACATGCCGATCAGGCCGGATCGTGAGGGGTAGGGCAGGGTATCGCGATCCCCGAACTCGCTGTGCTCGCCCCAACTCTGCATCGGCCCGGCCAAGCGCAGCACCGACCCGCTCACGAGTCGACCTCGGGAAAGGCGGTCGAGACGGCACCCTGCACCAGAACGGGGAACCCACCGACGCGCTCCCCCAGGTGCTCGACGCTCTTGTCCTCGACGCCGGTGTGCGCCGAGCTCAGGACCGTCTCGGGCCACCACAGTTCACCGACCTTTCCGGCGTACTCGGCCAGACGATCCACCGACGGGCCGCTGAACCCTTCCCCGCCCCACACCGCACGCTCGAACGCCGGTGCGTAGGACACCGGCCGGTCCGAACGCACCACCACGTGGGCCAGGTCCGGCACGGTCATCGCAGCGGTCGCGTTCTGCTTGCCCGAGGGGACGGTGGACAGGAAAGCGGACAGGAAGTGGGTGACCAACTCACGGGCGGCGTCGGTGTCCCCGTCCAGGTTGCGCAGGAGACCGGCCACGTCGACGTTGGCGTACCGGTAGAACGTGCCGGTGCTGAACTGGCCCACGTTCATGTGGCCACTGCCGTGGTCGTCGTCCTTGGGTACGTCGTCCACCGCGGTGAAGAAGTCCACCTCCACGCTGGTCGAGTGCGTGGTGAAGGCGTGCGCGAACTGCACGGCGCCGTCGACCTCGGTGGAGGGCAGTTCGGCGAGCATCCGACCGAACAGGTTGATGGTGGCGTTGCGCTCACGCAGCACAGCCACGATGTCGTCGACGGGCAGCACGGCCTTGGGCGATTTCTTCGCCGACTCCTTGGCCACCGCTTCCCGGTGTTCGCCGGCGATCCCGGCGAGCGTTGCGATGGCGGAAGTGGGCAGGTAGAACAGCACGGAGGTGGCGGGCGCCTCGCCGTCCTTCTCCTTCTCCAGCTTGATGCCGCCCTTGGCCGCGGACAGGACGATCTGTCGACCACCCTGCTCGGCCAGCGGCGCCTCCCAACCGAGTTCGACGAGTTCGGCGGCGATCTGTCCGATGATGCGCCTGGTGCGGATCGCCGGGTCACCCAGACGTTCCTCGACCTGGTGGCGGACCACACGCTTCCAGCTCTGGCTGGAGATCCGGGTGCGCTCACGGCCACCGTAGACGACCGTCTTCGGGGAGCCCAGATCGTCCCGGTTCACGTTGGAGTAGGGGAGCGTGTGCAGGACGTGGACGTCCAGGAACTTGGGGGTGTGTGCGGAATCGGGGGTGCTCATGCGCCGTCCTTGTCGTCGTCGGTGTTCTGGGACTTGCTCTGTCGGGCTCGGTCCTGGGCCTGGATGACGCGGTGGTAGCCCTGAACCCATTCCTTGGCCACGGCGTCCCGGTCGCCACCCCAACGGGCCAGATCCAAGGTCAGAAGACCCCAATCGATGGGCATCTCTCGACCGCGCAGGTGGAGAGCCAACAGGGGGAGCTGTTTGTGAGCGCCCTCCAATGACTGTCGGCACAGCATGTGGAGGCGGCCCTCTGTGGTGTCGGCGTTGAGTAGATCCTTGGTGACCGCCTTGCCGAGAGTGGCGCCGAGGTTGAGGCGTCGCTTACGGCGCGACCGCTCGCTCTTCTCGCCGGACGCGTCCGCCGCCGGGGCCCCTCCCTCGGTGGAGTTGATTTCGTCTCCGGTTCCCTGGTCACGTGCCTGACGTGTCTGGCCGGCGATCAGGGCGGCCACCGTATAGAAGGCTCGCTCGACGGCGGCCTCCGGGAAGCGGTACCGCTCGTGCGGTTCGGACTTCTCCGAGAGGTCGGGAAGGTAGGGGGTGACGAAACCGTGGACCGGGAGCACCACCGGGTCCGTGACCTCTTTGCCCATGGCGCGCCGAAGCGTCGCCCGGACGGCGGGCTCGTCGACGACCTGGGTGTTCAGTCGTTCCACCATGCGGTCGGCGTTCCAGAGGATGCGTTCCCGAAGAGGGATGTCGCTGCTCATGCCGCGTTGTCTCCTTGAATGGTTCGGGATGCTTCTGTCCGTGAGAACAAGGCGCTTCGGTGACGCTCGACGACCTTCGCGGCGCGAGGGCGGGAACAGTAGGGGGCGGTGACCTCGTCGTAGGCGGCCAGGGCCAGCTGGGAGAACACGACGCCCGGGCCTCGCGACTCCGGGTCCATGGCCAAACGCCAGAACTCCTTCTCAGCAGTGGACCAGTACCGGGCCAGGCCGCGCCGAAGCCAAGGGCCGGTTCCGGTGTCGGTACGCGAGGCACCGCCCGTGGGGCTGTTGCTCTCCTTCCACGCGTCGGTCAGCGAATGCTGTAGACGGCGCCCGAGGGCTTCGGCGGACTGTCGGGCGAGGCGAATCCGATCCCGGGCCGAGGCGCTCTCCTCGGAGGTGTCGGTGGAGTCCTCCAGCCAGCGCAGAACCGGTGGGGTGCTCGCGGTGAACCACTGCCGGTCGCGGGTCTGCCCGTCCTGGTCGAACGCGAAGGCGCGCAGCCGTAGCGTCTTGCGCAGATCGGTGGGCAGGCTGGTGCGACCGGTCAGGTAGGTGAAGAGTTCGGGGCGAAACCGCTCCTGGCCGTTCTCCGACAGCAGCGAGTCGAGATCCCGCCAGATGGCTCGCGATGCGTCGGCGGGACGGGCGTAACGGCGCCCCTCCTTGCTGGTCTGGTGGATGAGGTAGGGGTCGGTCGGTGGCACGGGACGTTCACGCCTGGCCCAGGTGACGTAGGCATCCACGACCTGAGTGCCATCGCTGGACGGCACCAGGAGTACGGCGTGGGAGGCCTGGTTCAGCAGGGTCCCGGCCAGACCCGTGGACTCTTGTGGGGCAGCCAGCGGATCGGGGAGCTCGTCGCGTTCCCATGGCGCGGGTTCGACGTCGCCTGGTTCGTCCTCCTCCCCGGGGTAGGGGATGTTGAGGAGCAGGCTCTCGAACAGGTTGCGGCCGACGGGATGGAAGGAGACCGTGCCTCGAAGAGGGCCGGCGGTGCTGTTGGCCTCGGAGCGCTCCCCGACCTTGCGTGCGGTGCAGCGACCGGAGGGGCCGTATCCCAGGGTCGCGAGTAGATGCCAGGCGGCCTCGTCCGGGGGGAGCGGGACCGGGTCGAGATCGTGGTGATGGCCGCCCAACCACACCTGGTTCTGTCCCGCTGTCCGGCCCCAGGCGAGTTTGTTCACTCCGGAGGGCTTGGAGCACTGTTCGAGGAGTCGGGGATCCTGTGACCAGGGACGTTCGGGGTGCAACAGGTCGAAGCGATGCTCCCAGGCGGAGAAGTAGGTGCCCACGGATGCTTCGGAGAAGTGGCTTTGGTCGAGAACCTGGGCGCGCTGCCGGTACCAGTCATTCAGGCTCTCGGCGCTGTCCAGACCGGTGATCCGTGCGGTCAACAGGGTCAGGACCCGCCACAGTTGGGCGGAGGAGGGCGGGAAGGGCAGCTCGATGTCGGAGAGTTCATGGGCCCGGGTGAACAGGTCGTACAGTCCCATGGGTGGGGCGGGAGAGCCGTTACCGGAGCGAACCGGCAGCCAGGGCCGTGTGGACAGTGAAAAGGAAGAAGTCATGGCTGCTCCGAGAGGCTGACGTGGGTATCACGTGTGTTCATGGAGATGGGGACTCTTGAATGCGGCTGATACTTCAGCGGCGTTCTTCGAGTCCGTTGAGAGGGCTGAGGAACAGGTGACGCTCGCCCAGGCGGGCAGGCTCGACCTCGCCTTCGGGGGTGACCCGATGGATGAGGAGCACCAGGTCACGCAGATGGAATACCTGGGACCACGACTCCGGCACCCGGTTGGCCTCCTCCAACGGCGGCTGTGTGCTGTGATCGGCGCGCATCGGGATGGTGCGGGCGATGACGGCGGCGAGGTTCTTTCGCGACATGCGGCCCTCCCCGTCGGGTTCGGGGAGCGGCCGACGTAGTTCGGGGTCCAGCCACAACTCGCCCTGGACGTCGCGGAAGCAGCACAGCACCCGAACCGAGTCCGCGCCGAACCGCGTGGCCAGGTAGTGATCGCCCAGTTCCAGGTCGGAGGAGGTGAGCGGGTACAGATCCGACCCCAACTCTCGAGAGGTTGGCACGACCACGTTGCGTCCGTGGGTGCGCAGGGCCAACTCCTCGCCGAGCCGGCGGACGTCGGCCTCGACGTCCTCGATGAGGGTCTCGTCGTCGTAGAGGTCGTCCACCAGTCGCTGCACGTCCTCGGGGACACGTACCTTCTCGCCGGCGCGCCGTTCCAACAGGGTGTGCGTGCGCAGCAGCAGAGACAACGGATAGACGTACTGCCAGGACATGGGGACGTGACCACGACTCTCACGTTCCTCGGGGACCAGGACGGCCATGCGGGGACCGCTCGACCAGGTGGGGCGGGCGACCCTTCCGAGATGCTCATGGCGCCAACAACGGCCGGCCCGTTGCAGCAACAAACCCACCGGAGCCAGGTCGGAGACCAGCAGGTCCAGGTCCAAGTCCAGGGACTGCTCGATGACCTGGGTGGCCACCACCACGCACCGTCGGGGGCGGGTTCCGTTGGCGGGACCGTCCTTGCCCAGTGCTTCGGTGAGTCGTTGGGTGATCTCGGTACGCTGCTCCTGCGGGAAACGGGAATGCAGCAGATGGAGTTCGGGCGGAGAGTCGAGTTCGTCGAACCACGCGGCCAACAGGTCCCGGGTTCGCTGAGACTCGGCCACGGTGGTGCAGATGACGGCCGCGCATCCACCCTCGGCGATCAGCGGTGCCAACAGGTTACGCAGCGCAGCCGCACGCTCGGGCGCTCCTTTGACCACGGGCACCGGGATCAGGTCGATCTCCAAGGGCGGTTGCTCCGTGGTGGGGAACGGCTCCGGGTTGGTGGTGACCGTCCCCGTTCGGGGGTGGACGTGCAACCAACCGGGGTAGTGGATCTCCGGTACCGGCGCGGGATAACTCTTGCGCCACCTACCACGCGAGCCGGTCAGGTACGCCTTCACCAGTGCGTTGGCCATCGAGTGATGCAGGGTGGCCGACAACAGAACGACGGGGACGCCGAACACGCCCAGCCAGTGCAGCAGCCGTTCGAGAAGAGTCTGCATATACGGGTCCACCGCGTGGACCTCGTCGATCACCACGACCTTGCCCGCCAGGCCGAACATGCGCAGTGAGTTGTGCCGGGTGGGAAGGGCCGCCATCAGGGCCTGGTCGATCGTGCCCACCGACCATGAGGCGAGCAGGCCGCGTTTGGAGCCCATCAACCAGTCGGTGGGCTCCAGGTCCTTCGACAGTACGGGGGAGACCGGCTGGTCGGAGGGCACGTAGTCGGGGTTGAGCCAGGCCATCGAGTGCAGCAGGGTCAGGGGCGCGGCCACGTCCGCGCGGTGCTCGGCGTACTTCCGCAACCGGGTGTACATGTGGTCGGCGGTGGCCATCGTGGGCAGGGCGACGAAGCGACCGTCGTGTCCGGTGGCGGCTCCGAGGAGATCGGCGGCGTGGAAGGCGGCCTCGGTCTTGCCCACGCCAGGCTGGGCGGTGATGAGGACCAACCCGCCCTCCTCGCACAGGTCGGGCAGGTGCCGGGCGAGTGAGGCCTGGAGGCCGTTGGGTGTGAAACCAGGGAAGGAATCGGTGAAGGAAACCGGGCTCGTGGTGAGGCGATGCAGACCTGCGGCGCGCACCAGTTCACCGATCGGTTCCAGAGAACGCCGAAAATGGCCCAAGAGCGTGGGAACGCTGCCGTCAACGGGTGGTGTGGCCAGCTGGGCGAGTAGGAAGTGTTCTTGACTGACGAGCCAGTCGGAGAGGATCACCAGGCCACAGAGCAGCGCGGCGACCGGTGGTTCCAGTTGTTCGGGTGGTGGAGGAGAGCCTGCGGCCTCGTGGACGAGGAACATGGTGCGTTCACGCTGCTCCTCCCAGGCCCCCTTGTCGAAGGCGGGTGGTTGGAAGTCGTCCAGAGGCGACGGGTAGGTGCCGTGGTGGCCTCCGAGGAGCTGGGCGATCAGGGAGAGGAGGTAGCCGTCGTCGGAGTAGTCCAGACGGGGCAGGGCGGTGGTGAGCCACTCGTAGGTGACGAAGGCGTGGCCGGTTCGGTCCGCCTGGCGAGGGGTGTGCGGATAGCTGGACAGGTCCATGGGGATCTGCTCTTGGAACTCGCGGATGAGCTTGCCCGTGTCATGACATCCAGCCCAGAACCCGGCCAAGGAACGGGCGTGGGCATGGTCAGTGCCGAGACCGTGGCTGATCCGCGCCTTGAGGCCGGGGGAGAGGGCGCGGTCCCAGAGCACCAGAGTCGCGGCCGTGGCGTCGAGCGCGTGGCAGGCGTAGGGGTAGCGCATTCCGCGTAGACCACGCTCTTTGGCCCAAATCCGCAGATCGATGTAGGAAGGGTGGGTAGGGGGAACCTCGGTCATCCTGGTGAGCTCCAGGGGGCTGTGGGAGCATGAATGAAGACGACGTTAAGGCTAGGAACAGTGTTCTGACGGTGGTTTGTGAGCTTTGGCCGACTCCGGCCAGGCGGTAAACCGGCCAGAGTATAACGCGGAGATAACGGCTTGCGTTTTTGCAGGTCATTAACTGTGAGCCCCACGCACGTGGGGATGGACCGGGGTCACCAACGAGGCCACGTGGGCCCGGGTGGTGAGCCCCACGCACGTGGGGATGGACCGTTTGGGTTGACGGTCATGCTGTCAGAGCTTGCGTGAGCCCCACGCACGTGGGGATGGACCGTGATCGACGGGATAGGATTGGCCGCACTCCAGGTGAGCCCCACGCACGTGGGGATGGACCGCCCAACTGCCAACAGCCAACCTCACCCCCGGGGTGAGCCCCACGCACGTGGGGATGGACCGTCCCAATACGCAGAGGCCGCCGGAATGATGGGGTGAGCCCCACGCACGTGGGGATGGACCGCTCAACGACGAGGACGGGTTTCCTCGTCGGGGGTGAGCCCCACGCACGTGGGGATGGACCGGTCAACGCCTTGGCGCCGGCCGACCCCTTCTTGTGAGCCCCACGCACGTGGGGATGGACCGACTCCGCCCTCGGGCCGCGACATCACGACGATGTGAGCCCCACGCACGTGGGGATGGACCGTGCGTGCGCGTGGCGCATGTCGGGGTTTTCCGGTGAGCCCCACGCACGTGGGGATGGACCGGCCCGCCCGATCACGCCCATCACCGCGGCGACGTGAGCCCCACGCACGTGGGGATGGACCGCGTCCCCGGTTCCGAACCAGGGTGAGCACGGTGTGAGCCCCACGCACGTGGGGATGGACCGGGAGAGGCCGACCCCCACCTGCACGCCCACATGTGAGCCCCACGCACGTGGGGATGGACCGACGCTGCGGCCGTGCGGGCTTCCACGCGGTGAGTGAGCCCCACGCACGTGGGGATGGACCGCTCGACGGCTGACCGACCCGGTCGTCTACGAGTGAGCCCCACGCACGTGGGGATGGACCGACCGACGGCTCAAAGGTCGTACAGACCGTGTCGTGAGCCCCACGCACGTGGGGATGGACCGGGTCCCGCCGTCACGCAACGTGACGGCTTCTTGTGAGCCCCACGCACGTGGGGATGGACCGGACACCGTGTGCACCATCGTGGGCGCCGGTTCGTGAGCCCCACGCACGTGGGGATGGGTCGAACGCTGCCAGGAGGAGGGTGTTCCGACCCGGTGTCTCCACGTGCTGCTTCCGCTTGAGCGACTACCAGGGCAGCTCGCCGAATTCGTCATGTTCGGTCAGGTCGAATTCCGCTGAACCGATGAGTGAAGATGAACCGATGAGCGAACCCGAAGGCCCACAAACCTCCGAAGACCCCGAAGGCACTGACCGGAACGGCGATCAAGCGGTGCTCGGCGAGGTGGGCGTCCGGTTGCGGTATCTCCGTAAGCAGGCGGGCCTGACCCTGACCGAATTGGCGCAGCGGACCGGGATCACTCCGAGTACCCTCTCGCGATTGGAGACCGGCAGGGTCCAGCCGAACCTGGGACAGTTGCTGCCGCTCTCACGGGTCCATCGGCTCCCGATGGACGAACTCGTGAACGCACCCCGGGTGGGTGATCCGCGTGTGCACCTGCACCCTGTGCGCCGCTTCGGTCTGACGTTCGTCCCGCTCATTCGGCGTGCCGGTGGAGTCCAGGCCTACAAGGTCGTCTATCCGCCCGCCCGGACCCTTTCGCCGCCCGGCATGCGTACTCACGAAGGACACGAATGGTTCTACGTGCTCTCGGGGACCATTCGGCTGGTCCTGGGCACCGAAGAGGACCTCCTGTTGAAGGCCGGGGAAGCCATCGAGTTCGACACCCGTACGCCGCACTGGATCGGGAACCCCGCCGAACGAGAGCCGGCCGAGGTCCTCGCGGTCTTCGGAACCCAGGGTGAACGCGTCCGCCTGTACGAGAGCTGAACCAAGGGCCGGCACAAGAACCGACACGAGAGCCGAACGGTTCGGCGCGGATGGTTCTTACACATCTACTTCTTTGCACATCTGCACAGGGGTGTGCTCCCGAGCCCCGGTCGCGCCCACCATGGCGACATGGAATCAGAAACCGCACCGCTCTCGTCCAATCGTGAGTTCTGGGAAAGCCGGTACCGCGACGAGGATCCTTCCTCGCCGGATCCCGAGCCGAGCCCGGCCTTCACCGCGCTCATGGAGGATCCGGCCCTCGTACCACCGACCACGGGCGCCCGTAGGGCGCTCGAACTCGCCTGTGGTCGCGGAGGAGACGCCCTGTGGATGGCCGCCAAGGGATGGCACGTCACCGCCGTCGACATCTCGGAACACGTACTGGCCACACTGAACGAACGCGCTCGCATGGCCGGCCTGACAGATCGTCTGAGCACGCGGCACCACGACCTGGCCCTCTCGACGCCCGAACCCGAGGCGTGGGGTCTGGTCTACGCCAACTACTTCCACACCGCGACGGACATCGACCGCGCCACCATTCTGCGCCGTGTCTCGGACTCGGTGGTCGAAGGCGGACTGTTGATCGTCATCGACCACGGTTCCAGCGCCCCTTGGTCGTGGGTGCAACGCGAGGACCATCCGACACCGGAGGACCTGTGGAACTCGCTCGACCTGGGAGCCGACTGGTCCGCCCTCGTATGCGAACGACGTTCCCGCATCGCCCAGAGCCCGAAGAACGTCGGGGGTTCAGAGGGCGCAGGGAGCGTCGGGGCTGCGGAGGGCGCTCAAGGGTCGGAGAGCGCCGAGGTTCGGACCGCGTGGGTGATCGACAACGTGTTGGTGGCGCGCCGGCGCTCGACGACGTGAACCGCTCGACAGTGAAGGGACGAGATCCGATGCCCGACCCGAACCAACGACGCGACCGGCCACCTCCCAGGACCGGCCCGAGCGAGATGGAGGTCCTCACCGGTTTCCTGGACTACCTGCGCGAAAGCGCCCTGGCAAAGGTCACCGACGCGCCCGAGGGGCGTGTGCGTGCTCCAGGGGTCGCTTCTGGCACGAACCTGCTCGGTCTCATCGAACACCTGACCCATGTCGAACGCCGGCTCTTCCTCGGAGAGCGACCCCACGATTGGGCGGCCACCTTCCAAGCCGATCCGCGGAAGAGTACGGAAAGCGTTTTTCAGGGATATCGCGAAGCTGTCTCCGCAGCGAACCAGGTGATCGCGGGCTGCGTGGACATCGAAGGGCCGGCTCACTCGGGTGAGTCCGCGCCGTCGATGCGGTGGGCATTGGTGCACATGATCGAGGAGACCGGTCGTCATGCCGGTCACCTGGACATCCTTCGGGAGCTGATCGACGGTAGCACCGGACGATGAACCCGAACCTTGTCTTGGGAGGAAGCGCGGTGAGGCAGGTGAGGCGAAGGGAGAGACGGGGGAGTCGGAGGTAGAGAGCCCACCAGCTGTTGGTCTTCGTTCGGGTGTGTGGGTGGGGCGCCCGGGGTCTCTGGCGCTTCGAGGTTGGTGGTCGGGGGAAGGAGGGAGGACCCACCCGCACACCCACCGCTGCTCCAGACCGCTCGAAGGCTCTAATGGAGTGCCATTGCGGTTGACACCGGAGGGCGCGGGTCGGGACTCGAAGGTCAGGGCGGTGTCCTTCGCCCGAGTCGATCGGCTCCGTACGAAAACGCTGGAAGCGTCCTCACCCCACCCCCTTGCCACCTACCCACCTACCCGAGCCGCGCCGATGGGTCCAACGCTCGGATGACTCGGGAACCGACCAGGCGCTCGGCCTTCGTCAACGGGTACCACGCTGCGCTTTCGACTTCGGACTCCTGGACGCGTCCGATCTTCCCTCGGGTCGTGGTGAAGGCGAATCCGAAGTCGAGATGGAAGTGTGTCGGCTCGCCCTTGTCCGGCCGGGCGGGGACCTCGCCGAACTCGACGTAGACGGGTACCTGTTGGGTGGGGGCCACGGTTTCGGCGTCGATGCCGGTCTCTTCCCCCAACTCGCGTGCGGCGCCGGCGATCAGCGTGGAATCGGTCGGCTCAAGGTGGCCGCCGGGTTGCAGGGTGAGTCCGTAGGCGCGGTGTTCGACCAGTAGGATCTCGGCCCGATGGCGAACGAGCAGGGCGCCGACGGTGACGTGCATGGGGAAGGTCCGACGTGAGGCGAGGTCGCGGCCCTGCCGCAGCATCCGGGCCGGTTCGGCGAGCGCGTCCGCTTCTTCGGGATGACGTCGCAGGTAGTCGGTCAGCGTGGCTCGGATCTGTGCGTCGGTGATCATCACGGTGTCCTTCGTCCTGCCGGAAGCCGCGTCACCAGGGGAAAGCGGGGATGCCCGGCCCGGACGGCCCCGGACCCGACACCCCCGCCGCTCACTCGGTCAGTCCAAGGAGTACACGCGTACGTGGTCCACGCGCATCTCCTGCGGGAACTGGGTACTGCCGTCGGGGTAGCCGGGCCAGTCGCCGCCCACGGCGACGTTGAGGATCATGAAGAACGGTTGGTCGTACACCCACGGGTTTCCCCGGGTGTCCTCCCAGGTGTAGGTCTGGTAGGCGTTGCCGTCGACCGACCAGGTCACCGATCCGGGCCGCCAGTCCACGGCGAAGTCGTGGAAGGTGTCGGCGAAGGACCACCCCTGCGGATGCATGTACGAACCGGTCAGGGGGTTGCCGCCGTGGTATCCGGGCCCGTGCAGGCTGCCGTGCACCAGGTGGGGTTCGCGGCCGATGTTCTCCATGATGTCGATCTCGCCGGAGTCCGGCCAAGGTGTTTGGGGGAAGTTCGCGCCCAGCATCCAGAATGCCGGCCAGATGCCCTGTCCTCGCGGGATCTGGATGCGTGCCTCGATCCTGCCGTACTGGGGCTGGACCTTGTTCTGTGTGGTCATGCGCGCGGAGGTGTAGGAACCGTCGGCTTCCTGTCGGGCGGTGATGACGAGGTGGCCGTTGCCGTCCAGTGCGGAGTTGGCCCGGCTGTCGGTGTAGTTCTGCAGTTCGTTGTTGCCCCAGCCGTGGTCGCCGGTCTCGTGGTTCCAGTTGGCGGGATTCGGGGCGGAGCCGGCGGGGCCGTCGAACTCGTCCGACCAGACCAGGGTCGCCGCGGTGGGCGCCGGTTCCTTGGTTTCGGCGGAGGCGGTGGCGGGGGAGTGGAGAAGGGCGACCGCGGTGAGGAGGGCGGCGGTCGAGGAGGTCAGGGTGCGCATGGCGTGCTCCGGGGGGAGGGCCCAGGGGGCGTGGCGGGCGGAGTCGATCCCTGTGGGTCACGTCGGCCGTGGGTACGGGTTCGGTGACCCCTGGTATTGGAAAGTTACCTTACGTTTAGTCTGGCTGTCCGGCAAGGGGGGAACAGGATCTTCTTCCCCGCCGGGCCGGCCTTCAGGCCGTGGCGATGGGCAGGAGGATACGGACCGAACTCCCCTCGGACCCGCTCTCCATGGCCACACGGCCTCCCTGTGCCTTCACCAGGGACCGCACGATCGGCAACCCCAGACCGACGAGCCCTCCCGCCGGACCGGAGCGCGTCGTCACGAACGGTTCGAACACGTGTGGGAGCAGGTCGGGATCGACCCCGGATCCATCGTCCGTGACGGTCAGTGCCACGGTGCCCTCATCGACTTCGGTGGCCACGTCGACGACCACGCCCGGGGGGTTGTGGTCGATCGCGTTGGAGATCAGATTCATCAGGCACTGCTCCAACCTGGTCTGGTCTCCGAGGACGACCTGGGGCGAGGCCTCATGGAAGAGCACCGATCGCGCGAAGGGGAGCGACTCGATCCTGGCTCGCACGGCACCGAACAGGTCGGGCAGGAAGACCGGACCGCGGTCGGCGTCGATCTCGTCGCCGCCGCGTGCCACCGCCATGAGGTCCTCCAGGACCCGACGCAACCGTTCGAGTTCGGCGTGCACGATCTCCGCCTCCGGTCCTCCCAGCAGCTCCAGGTGTCCCTCGGCGACCGCGAGCGGTGTGCGTAGTTCGTGGGAGATCGCCGCCAGGTAGCGGCGCCGACCCGTGTCCGCCTGTTCGATACGGGTGAGCATCCGGTTGATCTCGGTGGCCAGTTCCGTGACCTCGTCTCGGGTGTCGGGGACGGGCACGCGTGTGGTGAGATCGGCCGGGGAGATCTCCTGCGCGGCCGCCGACACCTCCCGCACCGGGGCCAAGGTGCGACGCACCACCAACCACAGCGCGATCCCGCCTCCACCGACACCGATCCCCCCGGCCAGGGCGGTGACCAACAGGACCGTGGCGGCCGTGTCGTGGACCACGTCCAAAGGCGCGACGACGGTGATCACGGCGATCTCCTCGTCGGTCGCGTCGGTGACGGGCGTGTCCAGCACACGGACCCTCCCGACGTCGGTGTCCATCGTTCGGGCGACCCCGGGAACCGAAGCGGGCGCGTCGTCGCCGCGCATGAGACCCGCGACCCGGGAAGGACCGCCGGTGCTCTGTAGACGGACCCCGTCGACGTGTATCAGGGAGACGTGCCGGGCTCCGCTGGGGCGGATCGACAGTGCCCGGCGCGCGGCGCGCTCGGCCTCGGGACCCGACACCACACCGTCCAGTCCGGCGGCGGTGGGCATCTGTTCCCCCAACGTGTCGCTCAGGAGCTCGGACTCCTGGCCCAACAGGTCGTCGACGTCGTTTCGGCCGGAGACCAGGACCAGTTCGTAGGTCAGGGCGGTGATACCGCCCACCACCAACACCATCACCAGCAGGGACCGTAGGACCAGGCGCCTGGTGAGGCTCACCTCGCGCCGTCGCTCAAGCGGTAGCCGACACCGCGCACGGTCTGGATGTGCTCCGCTCCGAGTTTGCGGCGCAGTTGGCTGATGTAGACCTCGACGACGTTGGAGGCGCCGTCGAAGTCGTAACCCCAGACCAGGTCCAGCAACCGGGTTTGGGAGAATACCTGACCGGGGTGGTGCAGGAAGACCGACAACAGGTCGAACTCCCGGGCGGAGAGGGAAATGGTGGCACCCGCCACGAAGGCGATGTGTCGTGCCAGGTCCAAGGTGATGTCCCCGGCGGTCAGGGCGTCGGTACGGTCCTGCCCGCCGGTACGCAGCCGGGCGCGGACCCTGGCCAGGAGTTCGTTCACGCTGAACGGTTTGACCATGTAGTCGTCGGCGCCGGCGTCGAGGTTGGCGATCCGGTCGCTGACCGCGTCCTTGGCGGTGAGCACGATGACCGGTACCGAGGGGCGGCGCAGGCGGAGCCGGCGCAGGACCTCCTCACCCGAAAGGTGTGGCAATCCCAGGTCCAGGACGATCAGTTCGACGTCGGTGGACAGCGCCATGACCAATCCGTCGACACCGTCGGAGGCGGTCACCACCCGGTGCCCGGCGTCCTCCAGGCCGCGCCGGACGAAGGAGACGATGCCCTCCTCATCCTCCACCACCAGAATCGTCACCGCGTCGCACCCTCCTGCTTCCTTGGACCGGTCCAGCATGCCGGTCGTTGCTGAGCCCAGCATGAGGGAAACCTGAAAGCGGGCTTCAGATTGGCTTCAGGTTCCCATCATCGCGCTGGTGGACAATGAGGTTCGCTCGACACCCCATCGACGAAGGAGCCGATGATGCGACGCCGGACGACGTTCCTCGTCACCTTCGCGGCGGCCTTGTCGGCCCTGGCCATGGGCGGTTACGTCCTGCTCGGGGATCCGGAAAGGACGGTCGACACGATCCGCCTCGAAGGTTTCACGGGTGCTCCCACCCTCCGCTCCCCGGTCGGGGAAGGTCCGTCCCGGCCGGTCGACGGCCTTGAACAGTTGGTCGGTGGCCTGCGTTCCGGCGAGGCCGTCGAGGACTGGTACGTCGCGGGTGTCGGGGTCGACTTCGGTCCTCGCGCGTGGTTGCTCACCGATGCGATCGTAGGGGACTTCGACGGCGACGGTGTAGCGGACCCGGTCCTGGAGGAGCTGCGCGCCCTGGAGGGCGCCGAGGTCACGCTCGGTGTGCGCTATGACTCCGACAGGGACGAGGCCGGTGTGTTCACCATCAACGGATCGACCCTCCGGGACACCGATGGCGGGCCCGCCCCGTGGGAGGACCCCGGGGCCTCACGAGAGGCCGACCGTGCCGAGGTGGCCCTCGCCGCCGAGGAGGCGGTCGGAGAGGGGGCTCGGGCCACCGACACCGAGCGCGTCGACGAGGACGGCAGGCGTGGGTGGCAGGTCCGGGTACGGGGTTCCGACGGTCAGGAGTACCACGTGATCCTCGACCTCTCGGGCGTGGTCGTGGATGTTCGAGCGAACGACTGACGGTCGCTGACCGGAACCTCCGGCGGTTCCTCGTCCCTCTTCGGTCCCCACCTGAAGGCGACTTTCAGGTTCTTTTCAGGAAGAACTCAGAAACCACTGACACGCTGGGCGGGTTCGGCCGGAGTGAGAGAGGAGAAGGGGTTGTCACGTCCACGATCCCCTCGGTTGTCCACTGGACAGCGGGTGGCCTGTGTCGTCACGGCGTTGGTCATCGTCGCGAGCCTGGGCGGCTACGGCTGGTACCAGGGTCTGGTCGGTAACATCACGACCGCTCAGGTGGACACCGACGAGTGGGACCGGCCCACCAACGTCGAGGGGGTCATGAACCTCCTCGTCATCGGGTCCGACGTGCGCTCGGGTGAGAACGCCGACTACGGCGAGGCCGAGGGCGAGCGCCCCGACACCATGCTCATCGCCGGCATCAACGTGGACGAAGGCGCGGTGACCCTGGTGAACCTGCCCCGGGACCTGGTGGTCGACCTGCCCGGCTGTGAGGCGGTGGAGGGCTACGAGGGCATGGCCCCCCAACAGGGCATGATCAACTCCGCGATGACCTTCGGCGGGGTGGGCTGCCAGTGGAAGGTCGTCGAGCAGGTGACCGGTGTGCACCTGGACCACTTCCTCATGATGGACTTCACCGGGTTCAAGGACATGGTGGACGCCCTGGGCGGGGTGCAGATGTGCATCCCCGAGCCGGTGGAGGACCCCAAGGCCCAACTGGAACTGGACGCCGGGCTCCAGACGCTCGACGGTGAGGACTCCCTGGGCTTCGTGCGTTCCCGTTACGCCCAGGGCGACGGCAGCGACCTCTCCCGGATCGACCGCCAACAGGAGTTCATGGGCGCCATGCTGCGCGAGGTCCTCAGCAGTGAGGTGATGACCAACCCGATCACCATCACCGACTTCCTCGGCGCCGTGACCGACTCCATCACCACCGACGACGACCTCACGGTCGACATCATGACCGACATCGTCATCTCCATGCGTGAGGTCGACCTGGACCGGGTCGGGTTCGTCACCGTCCCCAACGGCGCCCATCCCGACGACGAGAACCGCATCATGATGAGTGAGCCCCGGGCCTCGGAGCTGTTCGACGCGATCAACGCGGGAGCGGATGTGTTCGGGGGAGAGGACGGGGACGGTTCCGAAGAGGAGACCGAGGACGGCGCGGCCGACCCATCCGAGATCTCGGTCGAGATCGTCAACAACACGGGGGTCGACGGGCTCGCCCTGGAGATCCAGGCCGTCCTGGTCCGGGAGGGCTACGTGGTCACCGGTACCGGAAACCCCGAGCTGCGTGTCCCCGAGGCCACCACCGTCTACCACGGTCCGGGCGCGGAGGCGGCGGCCGAGCTGCTCGCCGGTTCGCTGGAGAACGCCGTGACCGAGGAGGCCGAGGGGCTGGAGCAGACCCTGGAGTTGGTCGCCGGGACCGACTGGAACGGTTTCTCCGGGAGTTCCTCCGCCGACACCGACCTGTCTATCACCGACGACCTGGACGGCGTCACCGCGGAAGGCGAACCGGAGAACGCATGCTGACGTGGAACCCCGCGCGTTCCGCCGATCCGCCGCCCGGGGTACCCCGGGCGGGTATAGGCTGATCCCGCTCGACGTCGACCACGGGATCGGGACGGGAATCGGACATGAGGTACACGGCCATGGCCACGGTCGCCGCCGCGGCGCTCACACTCACGGCGTGCGCGGCTCCGGAGACCCAAGGGGGCGCCCCCACGGGCGGGTCCACCTCTGACCAGGCCACGGAACTCCTGGCCGCGCACGGGCTCGACGACCTCGAAGGGCTCGACCCCCGGGAACTCGTCGCCCGCCTCGACCTCATGCCCGTGGAAGATCGACCCACCGACCTCATGGCCTCGGTGCGGCCCGGCTCGCTGCTCCTGTCCGACACCGCCGGGGGCGAGGAGGTCGAACTCGACCTGCCCGAGGACCTCTTCTACCTGTCCATGGCCCCTTACGTGGATCGGACCCACGACTGTTTCCACCACAGCCTCACCTCTTGCATGGGCGAGTTGCGCGGTGCGGAGGTCACCGTGACCATCACCGACGACGCCGACGACACCGTGCTGGTGGAGGAGACCGCCCCCACCTTCGACAACGGGTTCGTCGGCTACTGGCTGCCCGATGACATCGAGGCGACCGTCACCGTCGAGTACGAGGGCCGCTCCGGCAGTACGTCGATCTCCACCGGTGCGGACGACCCCACCTGTCTGACCACCCTCGAACTGGCCTGAGGTACTCGACGCCTCAGGGTCGGGCCACGCCCGTGCGGTAGGCCCACACCACCGTTTGAAGCCGGTCCCGGGTACCGATCTTGGTCATCGCCCGCCCCAGGTGCGACTTCACGGTGCTGGTCTCGATGAACAGCGCCTTGGCGATCTCCGCGTTGGACATCCCCTTCGACAGCATCCGCACGATCTCGGTCTCGCGTGAGGTGAGCAGTTCCACCACGTCCGGGGTGCGCTCCTTGGGCGGTCGCCGCCGGGCGAACTCGGTCATCACCCGCCGCGTCACCGCCCGGTCCATCAGCCCCTGGCCGCGCGCCAACCGTCGCACCGCCTCCACCAGTTCGTCCGGGTCGGTGTCCTTGAGGACGAACCCGGAGGCACCGGCCTCCAACGCTCCGAACACGTACTCGTCGAGGTCGAACGTGGTGATGACCAGTACCTCGGGCGGCTGTCCGGCGGCGTGGTCCAGGATCTCCCGGGTGGCGGACAACCCGTCGCCCCCGGGCATGCGCACGTCCATGAGCACGACGTCGGGTTTCGAGCGTCGCGCCGACTCCACGGCGCTCGGCCCGTCGGCGGCCTCGCCCACCACCTCGATGTCCTCGGCCAGCTCCAGGATGACCCGGAATCCGGTCCGAACGATGGCCTGGTCGTCCACCAACAGCACCCTGATCAACGCGTCTCCTCCCGCTCCACCGGAATCTCCCATCGGACCCGCCAACCTCCGCGGTCCGTGGGTCCCACGTCCAACCGCGCGCCGACCACGCCAGCGCGCTCACGCATCCCCAACACTCCGAGCCCTCGGCCGTTCCGGTCGACGTCGCGGGCGCCGCCCGCCTCGTTCTCGACCTCCAACGCGAACCGCTCGGGTCGGTACCACAACCGCACGGACACGTTCGCGCCGGCGGCGTGGTCGCGGGCGTTGCTCAGCGCCTCCTGCACCGCCCGGTAAGCGGTAACGTCGGCGATCGGCGGCAGTTCGTAGGGGCTGCCCTCACGAACGAGGCGAAGGTCGGTGCCCAGTTCCCGTTCCGTCGACACCAGCCGTTCCACGGCGGCCAGTCCCGGAACCGGCGCGTCCCGTGCCTCCGTATCGTGGCCGGGCCGCGTCTCCTCCTCGTCCGGGTCGCGCAGTGCGCCCACCACGGCCCGCAGGCCGGTGAGGGTCTCCTTGCCCTGGGTGCGTACCCAGACCATCGCGTGGCGGGCGGCCTCGTCGTCGCGACCGATCAGCCGTTCGGCGGCCCCCGCCTGGACGACCATGCCGGACAGGTGGTGGGCGGCTATGTCGTGCAGCTCCCGCGCCATGCGGGTGCGTTCGGCCCGGATCGCGGTCTGTGCGCGCTCCTTGTGCGCCTGTATCTCCTCGGCGTCGCGCAGCCTCACCAGCTCCGCGTAACGGCGGTGGGTTCCCACGTAGATGCCGATCAGGCCCGGGACGAGGAGCGCCGGCACGGTCAGGATCGGCGCCGTCACCCAGGACGGTGGTTCGCCCGGCAGCACCGGCGAGAGCCCTGCCGCCGGTGCCAGAGCGCCCGTGAGCAGGCCCTCCGCCGCCCCGTACACCAGGGCGCACGCCACCAGCACGACCGACAACCGCGACAGCGACAGCACGGTGCCGCAGGTGTAGGCGGCGATGAACAGGGCCGGCCCATGGAAGTTGAATCCGGCCGGGGTCAGGGACGCGAGCAACACCTGGAGCGCCGCGACCCCCACCAGGGACAGGACCGGGTTCTGCCGACGCAGCCCCAGAGGCAGGGCCTGCGCCAGCAACACCAGGCCGGAGGAGACGATCGTTCCTCGGGCGAGCACGACGCCCTCCAACGACTCCAAGGCGGGCAGGGACACCCACAGGACGGCGACGGACACCGCTCCCACCAGCAGGCCCAGGGCGATGTCGCGGCGGGTGTCCCCCCGCAGCCCCAGACCGTCCAGCAGATGATCGAAACGGTGCGTCGCCGACCGATCCATGGTGATGACCTCTCGACTCAGTAGGACACGCTGGGGAAGAGCAGTCCGAAGGTGACCGCGAACCACTGCACGATCAACAGGGCGACCAGGACCAGGGAACCGCCCACCACATACTTCCATCCCGCGCGCCGTCGGACGTCCTGGAACAGGCTCCAGGCCGCGGGCAGGATGGCCAGGATCCCGAGCAGTTGCAGCGCCTGGATCGTGCGCAGCACCAGGGTGGGGATGGTCTGGAACTCCAAGATGGCCATGACGACCAATACCCAGGACGAGAGCGCCACCACGGTGGACCCCACGCCGACCCTGGTGAGGACACGGGCGAGCCGACCTTCGCGACCACGCCCGGGTTTGCCGGCCCAGCGCCGCAGAAGGGCCCCGATCGGCCACGACAGCACGGTCACCACCAGGATGAGCACCGCTGCGGCCATGATCGGCAACACCACCGCCTGCTGACGCTCACCGTCGACAGGAAGCAGGGTGAACGCCGACGCGAAGCCGATGGCCTCGACGCTCTGCCCGTCCTCGTCCGGGCGCATGGCGATCACGCTGTGCCCGTCGACCTGGCGCCACACCCACGGTTCGATCTCCTCGTAGACCGTTGGAACGAACGTTTCCGGTCCGGGGGAGACCAGGATCGTTCCGTCGCCGAGGTCCTGTACCCGGGTCTGCCCCAGGAGGTTCAGGGCGACGAGGAAGTTGCTCTCCATCTGCCGTGAGCCGATGTAGGAGCCCTCGGCGAGGGCGGCGTGTTCGGCGGCCGTGTCCTCGACCGAGACCTCCTCGACGCCGCCTTCCTCGGCGGGGAAGTACCGGTCGAAGAATCCGTCCACGATGTCCATGCGCAGGAGGTGGCTGGCCATGCCCGCGTTGCCGCTGCCGTTGAGCGTCACGAAGATGCCGCTGCGCGCCTCGGGCAGGAACTGCATCTCGGTGTGGAAGTGCTGTGTGTCCCCGCCGTGCCCGAGGATGCGGTGACCGTTACGATCCTCCTCGAAGAGCCCCAGCGTCATCCGCGGCCCACCCGCCATGGAGCCCAGGGTGTCCTCGTCCAGGGCCGGGGCGTGCATCTGCTCCAAGGTGGCGGGTTCGAGGATCTCCCCCTCGCCCTCCTGCGGCATGTGAGCGAGCATGAACCGCGCCATGTCGGTGGCCGAGGCCGTGAACGCGCCGGCGGGTGCCTCGGCCACCGTCTCGAACGGTTGGGCGGGGCCGCCGGTGACCTCGTAGGCGCCGGCCAGACGTTCCCGCAGGTCGTCGGGGAGTGGTTGGGCGAAGGAGGAGGAGTCCATGCCGAGTGGTTCCAGGACCTCGGACCGGACGTACTCGTCGAAGGGGACACCGCTGACCTGTTCGACGATGAGTCCGGCGAGCGAGTTGCCGTGGTTGGAGTAGGACGGGACCTCACCGGGCGGGTAGATCTGCTCAGGTGGGTCGGTGCTCAGACGTTGGGTCAGGTCGTTCTCGGCGCCCTCGGCGAGGATGGCCCCTTGGATGCTTTCCTCGAACCCGGGCGTGTGGGTCAGCAGGTGCCGCATCGTGATGGGCTCGTCGAAGTTGGTGGGCGGGTCGAAGTCGAGGTACTCACTGATGTCGGTGTCCAGGTCGATGTCCCCTCGCTCCACCAGTTGCATGACGGCGGTGGCGGTGAACGCCTTGGAGACGGAACCGACCCTGAAGAGGGTCTCCTCCGGGTCGACGGGTACCGGTTCCTCCCCGTCGACGCCGGTGTGGGCGTGACCGTAGCCGCGGGCGGTGAGCAGCTCACCGTCGTGGACCACGGAGATCGAGGCGCCGGGGATCTCGGTCCTGGCCAACTCGGTGGGGACCAGCCCGTCCAACCAGGCGTTGACGTCCTCTTCGGTGAGTTCGGCCGTGGCGGGGGGCACAGGGGCGGGGGTGGCCGCGACCGGTTCGGCCGAGCCGGAGGCGCACCCGGTGGCGAGCACGGCCAAGGCGCCGAGGGCGGCGGCCAAGGTCACCGGGGTGCGGTGTCGGCGGGTGGGCGGGTCGGTCTTCATCGGGATCACTGATCTCCTTCTCGTGTGTGATCCCAGCCTTGTGGAGCGCGCCCCTTCGGCACATCGGGCGCGGGTCGACACCGCGTCTACGACCTTTGGTGGAGGCGGCCACCGTCACGACCCGGCGAGCAGCACCTTCGCCACGTCGCCGTCGGTCACCAGGGTCGAGACCAACCCGCTCTTGAGTACCGCGCCGATCGCCCGGGCCTTGGCCTCGTCACCGGCTCCGGCGACCGCCACCACCTCGGGAACCTCGCGCAGTTGGTCGGTGCCGATGCTGATGATCCGCTCGTCCAGGTCGGTGTGGACGCGCCGCCCCTCGGAGTCGAAGAGCCGGGCGGACATCTCCGCGCTCACACCCAGCGCCGTGTACCGATCGCGGGCCTGGGGGGTCAGTGCGGGATAGACGGTCGAGTTGTGCTCGCCCCAGCCGCCGATCGCCACCACGGCGGTGGAGAGTCGATCGAAGTGCCCGAACGCGGCGGCGATGCCCGGGTCGGCGCGCAGGGTACGCGCGGTCGCCGCGTCCGGGAGGATGAGCGGCGCGTAGATCGGGTACGCGGCGCCACCGGACAGTCGCGCCACCCTGCGCACGGTCTCCACCGACCCGCCGGCCTCGGTGTGCTCCGAGAGCACCCCGTTGAGCTGCACCACCGTGCACCGGGGCAGTTCGACCATCTCCGCGCCCATGGCCTGGAGGCCGCGACTCCAGGCCAGCCCCAGCACGTCGTCGGGGCGAACGATCTCGGCCAGCAGCCGGGCCGCCACCGAACCCAGGGCCCGGCGAGTCTCCAGTGGGTCCTCCATGGCGTCCACGACGATGGCCCGACGCAGCCCGTAGGCCTCTCTGAGTCGTTCGGACTGTTCCCCGGCCAGACGCGCGGGCAACCGGATGTCGATGCGCACGATCCCGCTCGTTCGAGCGGTCTCCAGGTCGCGGGCGATCTTGAACCGGCTCAGCCCGAACTCTTCGGCGATCTCCACCTTGGAGCGTCCCTCCAGGTAGAACCTGCGGGCTATCGCGGCGAGCCGCACCATCTCCGCGGGGCCGTCGGGGGTAGGGTCACTGCGCCGATCGCTCATATGTGCACGAGTGTACTCGATTGTTGCTCCACCCATTGACACGCTGATTCCGGTGGGCTTTGAATGTACGAACATCTGTGACGCAGATCGCTCAAACGAGCGATCAAGCTTTCGGGAGGGTTCTGCCGTGCGCGCCGCCATCATCACCGAACCGGGATCCCTCTCCGTGGGAGACCGCCCGCGACCCACCCCCGCTCCCGACGGTGTCGTCGTCCGGGTCGGAGCCTGTGGGATCTGCGGAACCGACCTGCACATCGCCGACGGAGAGTTCCCGCCCAGCCCCTACCCCCTGGTGCCCGGCCACGAGTTCGCCGGCACCGTGACCGCCGTCGGCGAACGCGCCCTCGGGGACCTGCGCCCCGGCGACCGGGTGGCCGTCGACCCCTCGCTGTTCTGCGGACACTGCGAGTACTGTCGCGCCGGACGCGGCAACCTCTGTGCCGACTGGGGCGCGATCGGTGACACCGTCGACGGCGCCTTCGCCGAGTACGTGGCCGTCCCCGCCGCCAACTGCTACCGCATGCCCGACTCGATGAGCATGCGCGAGGGCGCCCTCGTCGAACCACTGTCCTGCGCCGTGCACGGCGTGCGACGCATCGGTGTGGAGACCGGTGAACGCTTCCTGCTGATCGGTGCCGGCACCATGGGCCTGCTCCTGCAACAGCTGCTCCAAAGCTCCGGCGCCCGAGTGACGATGGTCGACCGCAACACCCGCCGACTGGCCATCTCCGCCGACCTGGGCGCCGAACACACCGCCACCGACGTCACCGAACTGGAGGGTGTCGGACCGGCCGACGGCTTCGACGCCGCGGTGGACGTCACCGGGGCTCCACCCGCCATCGAAGCGGCCTTCATGTCCCTGCGCCGAGGGGGACGCCTGCTCGTCTTCGGAGTCGCCGACGAAGACGCCCGGATCTCGATCTCGCCCTTCCGGATCTACAACGACGAGATCACCATCGTGGGCTCCATGGCCGTGCTGAACAGCTACGGAGCCGCCGTGGACCTCATGGCCTCCGGAGCGATCCAGACGGCGCCGCTGCTCACCGACACCCTGTCCCTGGAGAAGTTCCCGGAGGCGCTGGCCATGATGCGGGCCGGCAGCGGGGTCAAGATCCAGGTCGTCCCCCAGACCTCCCCCTGAGCCGGAAAGGCACCATCGTGCGCACCACCACCTTCACCACCGGCGCCACCGCCGTGGCGGCCTCGGCGCTCCTGCTCACCGGCTGCGCCGGGGCGGGGGCCACCTCCGCGGGGGAGGGGGCCGTCCGGCTGACCGTCGCGATCGTGTCCAACCCACAGATGCAGGACGCGATCTCCCTGCAGGACGAGTTCCGCGAGCAGAACCCCGGCATCGAGGTCGACTTCGTGTCCCTGCCCGAGAACGAGGCCCGCGCCAAGATCACCACGTCCGTGGCCACCGGCGGGGGCGAGTTCGACGCCGTCATGATCAGCAACTACGAGACCCGCCAGTGGGCCGAGTACGGCTGGCTGGAGAACCTGCAACCCCTCATCGACGCATCCGAGGGCTACGACCACGAGGACTTCATCCCCTCCCTGCGCGAGGACCTGTCCGTGGACGGCGACATGTACTCGGTGCCCTTCTACGGGGAGTCGTCCTTCCTGACCTATCGCACCGACCTGTTCGAACAGGCCGGCCTGGAGATGCCCGAGAACCCCACCTGGGACGAGGTCGCCGACCTCGCGGCCGAACTCGACGGGGTGGAGCCGGGCGTGGCCGGGATCTGCCTGCGCGGCCTGGCCGGATGGGGTGAGGTCCTCAGCCCGTTCAACAGCGTCCTCAACACCTTCGGTGGCCGCTGGTACGACGAGGAGTGGAACGCCGAACTCGACTCCCCGCAGTTCCAGGAGCCCGCCGACTTCTACGTGGAGCTGGTCCGCGAACACGGCCAGCCCGGCGCCGCCAACAGCGGCTTCGGCGACTGCCTGAACCACTACTCCCAGGGCCGCGCGGCCATGTTCTACGACTCCACCTCCATGGTCAGCACCATCGAGGACGAGGACAACGCGACCGTGGCCGGACTCAACGGCTACGCGCCCGCCCCGGTGGCCGAGAGCGACTACGGCGGCTGGCTCTACGCCTGGACCCTGGGCATCCCCTCCACCTCCGAGCACAAGGAGGAGGCCTGGGAGTTCCTGGAGTGGATGACCGACCGGGAGTACGTGCGCACGGTCGCCGAGGAGTACGGCTGGCAGCGGGTCCCACCCGGCAACCGACTGTCCACCTTCGAGGAGCCCGAGTACCAGGAGGTCGCGGGGGCCTACGCCGAACCCATGCTCCAGGGCATCGAGGAGGCCGACCCGCAGGACCCGGGCACCCGACCCGTCCCCTACGACGGCATCGGCTTCCTGGCCATCCCCGAGTTCCAGGACCTGGGAACCCGGGTCAGTCAGCAGCTCAGCGCCGCCATCGCCGGACGGATCACCGTCGAAGAGGCGCTCGCGCAGAGCCAGGAGTACGCCGAGACGGTCGGCGACACCTACAAGGAGGACGGGCGATGAGCACGGCGACGGCACCCGCCGAGAAGACGTCCGAGAAGCCGACCGCACCCGCGGCCCGCACCGGTCGCGGCCCACGCGCCGCAGGGTGGGTGCGCCGGGCACCACTGCTGCCCGCGCTGGTGTTCATGCTGGTCGTCACCCAGCTGCCGTTCCTGGCCACCATCTTCTACTCGCTCAGGTCCTGGAACCTGGTGCGCCCCGACTCCCAGGCGTGGGTGGGCGTCGCCAACTACCTGGCGGTCTTCACCGACCGGCAGTTCCTCGCCGCGGTGGCCAACACGGTCCTGATCACGGCAGCCTGCGTGGTGGTGGCGATGCTGCTCGGCATCGGGCTGGCCCTGCTGCTGGACCGGAGTTTCTGGGGCAGGGGCGTGGTGCGCACCCTCGTCATCACCCCGTTCCTCATCCTGCCGGTGGCCACCGCGCTGCTGTGGAAGCACATCATGTTCGAGCCGGTGTTCGGGCTGATCGGCTTCGTGCTCTCGCCGTTGGGAGTGGACACCTACGACTGGGTCTCCCAGAGCCCGATCGTGTCCGTGGTCATCGCCCTGGTGTGGCAGTGGACCCCGTTCATGATGCTGCTGGTCCTGGCCGGGTTGCAGAGCCAGGACACCGACGCGCTGGAGGCCGGACAGGTCGACGGCGCCTCCAAGTGGCAGAGCTTCGTGTGGATCACCCTGCCCCACCTGCGCCGCTACATCGAACTGGGCGTCCTGCTGGGGTCGATCTACGTGGTCAACACCTTCGACACGATCTACATGATGACCCAGGGCGGGCCGGGCACCGCCAGCTCCAACCTGCCCTTCTACATCTACCAGCGCACCTTCCTCGGCTTCGACATCGGTCAGTCGGCGGCGATGGGCGTCGTGGTGGTGGTCGGCACCATCATCGTGGCGATGTTGGCGCTGCGACTGATCTTCCGTACCTTCTTGAACGCACAGGAGGCCACATCGTGACCGCCCAGGCCACCGCACCCGCGGCCTCCGCCGGCGCCCCGCATCGTCCGCGCCGGCCGATCGGCGCAATCGCCCTGAGCGTGTTCACCTGGCTCGTGGGGCTGGTGTTCGTCTCACCCGTCCTGTGGCTGGTACTGACCGCGTTCAAGCAGGAGAACCAGGCCGCCACCGACCCGCCCACGCTCTTCTTCCAACCCACCCTGGACCGGTTCGCCGCGGTGCTGGGGGCCGACTTCCTGCCCTACCTCGGCAACTCCATGATCGCCACCCTGGCCTCCACGCTCCTGGTGCTGGTACTGGGCATACCCGCGGCGTACGCGCTCGCCGTCGCCCCGATCAAGCGCACCGACGACGTGCTGTTCTTCTTCATCTCCACGAAGATGCTGCCGGTGGTGGCGGTGGTCGTGCCGATCTACGTCGCCGCCGCGCACCTGTCCATGCTCGACAACGTCTGGACCCTGGTGGTGCTGTACACGGCTATGAACCTGCCTATCGCGGTGTGGATGCTGCGCTCGTTCTTCTTGGAGGTACCCAAGGCGATCGTGGAGGCCGCCCGGGTGGAGGGCGCGGGTCTGGGCCGGGTGCTGTGGTCGGTGATGTTGCCGATCATGGCGCCGGGTATCGCGGCCACCGCCCTGATCTGCATGATCTTCGCGTGGAACGAGTTCTTCTTCGCGGTGAACCTGACCGCCGCGCAGGCCGCCACCGTCCCGGTCTTCCTCACCGGTTTCATCACCAGTGAGGGATTGTTCGTGGCGCAGCTGTCGGCGGCGGTGGTCATGGCGTCGCTGCCCATCGTGGTGATCGGCTGGACCGCCCAGCGTCAACTCGTCCGCGGCCTGTCCATGGGCGCCGTCAAGTAGTGGATTCTCCGATCGGGTGCCCGTAATGTGGGCGCCCGATCGGAAAGGACCCCTGTTGAAGACGTTCACCCTGCCCGGAACGGGCATCACCGTTCCCAACGTCGTGCTCGGGCTGATGCGCATCGCCCGCAAGACCGACGAGGAGATCCGTGCCCTGGTCGGTGCCGCGCGCGAGGCGGGGATCGACTTCGTCGACCACGCCGACATCTACGGGCCCACCACCCACGCCTGTGAACGTCGCTTCGCCGAGGCGATGCGCCTGACCTCCTCCGAGCGCGACTCCCTGACCATCCAGACCAAGGCCGGCATCGTCCCCGACGGGCCCTACTTCGACCACTCCTACGAGCACATCGTGGCCTCCGTCGAGGGTTCCCTACGGGCTCTGGACACCGACCACGTCGACGTCCTGCTGCTGCACCGGCCCGACGCGCTCGTCGAACCCGAGGAGGTCGCCCGGGCCTTCGACGAACTCGAAGCGGCCGGGAAGGTGCGCGCCTTCGGGGTCTCCAACCACACACCCCGCCAGGTCGATCTGTTGCGCAGGTACGTGCGACAGCCGATCGTGGCAAACCAGCTCCAACTGTCCATCACCCACGCCCCGATCATCACCCAGGGCCTGGCGTCGAACATGCTCGGCGAACCCCAGTCGGCCACCCTGGACGGCGGCGGCGTCCTGGACCACGCCCGCCTGCACGACATCACCGTGCAGGCCTGGTCGCCCTTCCAGGCCGGGTTCTTCGACGGGGTGTTCCTGGGTTCGGCCGAACACGCCGAACTCAACGCGGTCATCGACCGCCTCGCGAAGAAGTACGAAGTGCCGCCCATCGCGGTGGCCACCGCCTGGATCACCCGCCACCCCGCGCGGATGCAGGTCGTACTGGGCACCACCACACCCGAACGGGTCACCGGAGCGGCCCAGGGATCGGAGCTGAACCTGACCCGCCCGGAGTGGTACGAACTGACCCGCGCCGCAGGTCACCGCGTTCCCTGACACCCAAGGTGGGGTACTCCCATGCCCCGGCCTCCGGTACTGTACCGTCTGGACGGTTCATGAAAGGGGAGGTATGGGACGCGCGGAGGAAAGAGGGGACGGGCTCTCGATACGGGCGGCCGGCCGCCGGGACGTGACGGCGGTGTCCCGGGTACTGGCACGGGCCTTCGAGAAGGACCCGTTCGTGGCGTGGATGTTCCCCGAGGACCTCGGGCGGCGGGCACGCCGGCTCTACGCGATCGAGGCCGGGTTCGAGTACCTGCCGTACGGGCTGATCGACGTCGCCGTGCTCGACGACCGGGTCGTGGGCGCGGCCCTGTGGGGCAGACCCGACGTCTCCACGGGCCCGGGCGCCCTGCGCTCCCTTCCGCACCTGGCCGCGCTCTTGGGGGTGGAACGGCTGCCCACCGTGTTCCGGGGCCTCACGAGCCTTTCCGAACACACGCCCCGAACGCCGCACTGGTACCTCGCGGAACTGGGCACCGACCCCGACGCCCGGGGCGTCGGGGCCGGTGTGGGCCTGCTGCGTCATGGGCTGGAACGGGCCGACCTGCACGGCGCACCGGTCTTCCTGGAATCGAGCAACGCGGAGAACCTGCCGTTCTACGAACGCTTCGGGTTCCGTGTCCTGGCCGAGGTCCCCATGCCCGACGGGCCGATCCTGCACACCATGCTGCGCGACCCGGAACAAGCCGGGGAGCGAGCAGTCGATCAGTGATCGACTCCGCTGAGCTCGTTGGGGGTCTCCTCCAGCGTCACCGAGGCGGTGACCTCACCACTGGCCAGGTCCACGGCGTGCACCTGGTCGGTGGCGGTGTCGGTCACGTAGGCGGTGCCACCGCGCACGAACAGGGCGGGGCGGGGCTCCTGCCACTCCAGCGGCTCCTCCCACTCGTCCATCAGGTCGATGCCGTCGGTGATCTCGGCCGATTCGGGGTCGATCACGTGCAACGTGCCGTCGGTGCCCAGGACCAGGGCCTCACCGTCCGGGCCACGGCCCAGGGAACGGAAGGTGTAGCTGGAGGGCAGGTCGACCAGTTCCATGGAGGAGTCGGCGGTGTCGACGAGGGCGACCTGCTCGGGGCGCTCCAGCTCGGCGTCCGGGTCGGTCTTGTAGTCGCCCAGGACGATGGGGGAGTCGTCGGAACCGGCCTGGTTGCCGATGCGCCCGTAGTCGTCCTCGCCGTCCACCTTGGTGAAGTCGCCGTCCTGGTAGATCAGGACACCGTCCTCGCAACCGATGACCACGGCCTCGCCCTCGGCCGTGGTCTCCCCGTGCACGCCGGGGCACTCCTCGCTCCGGGCGACCTCTTCGCGGTCCTCGTCCAGGACGACGGCGCCGACACGTTCCTCCTCGTCGCCGAGGGTGACGAGGAGCTCCCCGCTCTCCAGCTCGACGGCCACGCCGTGGTGGGCCTCCTCGGTGGTGTAGGTGTCGAGGTCGGCGGGTGTTCCCTCGCCGAGCGCGTCGGTGTCGAAGGCGGTCACCTCACCGGTTCCGTCGGCGAACAGTACGGTGCGTCCCGCGTGCCGGACCACGTGCCCGGGGGTGTCGGCGGCGAAGACCGTGTCGGTCAACCGCGCGCCGACGGCGTCCAGGACCTGGAAGCCCTCGGAGGTGGAGACGAACACGTGCTGCTCGTCCCCGGCGGGGTTGAGGCGGTTGAATCCCTCCAGCGTGATGTCCTCGATGACCTCCAGGGTCTGGCCGTCCAAGACGTAGAGGCCACCGTCGTAGGTGGTGACGACGGGTTCGTTCACCGAGACGCCGGTCTCGTCGGAGGTCTCCGCTCCGGCTTCGGACGCGGTGTCGTCGTCGGTGCCGCAGGCGGTCAGCAGCAGCCCCGCGCAGAGCAGGACGGGTAGTGCGGCCCGGCGTCGGTGGTGTGGTGTGCGCATGGTTCTCTTTCGGTTCTCGGTGTGGGAGAAAACGGCCGTGGCGGGAGACCACGGCCCGGGGACCCGGGGATCGGGTCAGTCGCCGTCGAGTCCGGCGGCGATGGCTTCGGTGTTGGCGCGCATCATCTCCAGGTAGGTGGCGGCGCCTCCGCCCTCCTCGGTGAGGGATTCGGAGTGGAGCGGGACGACCTCGATCTCCACCCCCGCCTCCTCGGCCATGACGGTGGCCAGGCGGTCGGGTTGGGAGGAGTCGGCGAAGACCGCCGAGACGCCCGACTCGGCGACGGCGTCGGAGAGGTCCTTGAGGTCGGAGGTACTGGGGGAGGCCAGGGTCGTGCCGCTGGGGATGACCGCGCCGATGACCTCGAAGTCGTAGCGGTCGGCGAGGTAGCCGAAGACGTGGTGGTTGGTCACGAGCCGGCGGTCCTCGTCCGGCAGGGCGCCGAACTCCTCGCCCATCCACGTGTCGAGTTCTTGGACCTGGGTGGCGTAGGCCTCGGCGGCGGCCCGGACCGAGTCGGGGTCCACACCGTCGACCTCCTCGACCACGTGTTCGGTGATCAGGTCCACCGCCATGAGCACACGGGCCGGGTCGGTCCAAAAGTGCGGGTCGGGCTCGCCCTCGCTCTCGTCGGAGGTGTAGGGGAGGGGGTCGACGTTCGCGCCGACCTCCAGAGCGGGCACGCCCGCCTCCTCCGCCGCGGCGACGTTGCGGGCGATCCCCTCCTCCAGACCGAGACCGTTGTGCACGACCAGGTCGGCGTTCTCCAGCCTCGCGGCCTCCTGGGCGGAGACACCGAACGAGTGCGGGTCGGCGTTGGGCTTCATCAGTACGGTCACCTCGGCCTGGTCGCCGACGATCTCCCGCGTGATGTCGCCGAGGATGTTGGTGGTCACCACGATTCCCTCACCGCCGTCGTCGGGAGAGCAGGCGCCCAGCGCGACGACGAGTCCGGTGACGGTGAGCGCGGTCAGCGCCTTGCGGGGATACACGTCGATCACCGTCCCGTCTCGACCATGAGGTGCGGTGCGATGTCCACCTCGAAGGTGCGGGCCGTACGAAGGTCGTCGTTGTAGTCGATCTCGTGGACCAGACCGGCCTCGGCGTCGTTGACGTAGGCGCGGGAGGTGTCCACCTGGAGCGTGGGCGGGTGTTCGGCGTCGATGGTCGCCACCAGCGCGACGCCGGCCGTCTCCTCGCCGTTTTGCGGGTCGAAGGAGTGCAGCGTGCCCGCACCGTCCAGGGCCAGGACGGGCATCCCCTCACCGACCGCGGTCACCGCCACCGTGTCGTCGAGGTCGAGGGCACGCCACTCGGACGCGGCCAGGTCCAGGACCCACGGGTCACCGTCGGTGGACAGTGCGGCCAGGACGGCCGAGCCGGGGCGGTGATGGAAGGAGTCGACGCGCCCGGAGCCCGGATAGGGCAGGACGGACGCTTCGAGGGCGTCGTCCTCCTCGCTCAGGTGCAGGGCGCCCTCGGCGCAGCCCACGATCAGGCCGCGACGGGTGACGGCCGCCCCTCGGGGGTCGGCGCAGGACTCGTCCAACGTCTGGACGGATTCTCCGTCCCGCTCCAGACCCTGGACCGTGCCGTCCTCGCCCACGGTGACCAGGCCACCGGCGAACGGCAGGGCGAGCGTCGTTTCCTCGGGGACCAGGTCACCGGAGGTGGTGACCGTTCCCTCCTCCAACCCCTCCCGTTCCAGGACCAGGGAGGTGCCCGCGTCATCGATCGCCGAGGTCAGCACGGTGTCGGTGACGACCGTGGCGATGGTGACCCCCTCCAGCGTGCCGACCGGCCCGGTGTCGGCCCGGTAGTAGTGCTTGTGATCGCCGTGGTCGACCGTCCACACCCCGCTGTCGAACACCTCTGTGGTCCTATCACCGGATGAATGAAGGTAGGCGAACCGACCGTCCTCGGCGATGCCGTCCGCCCCCGGGACGGCGTCGAGTTCGGTGACCTCCTCGGTGATCAGGTCCACCAGCCGCACCTCGCCGCTGTCAGCGTCGGCGAGGACCAGCCGGGACTGCGGTTCGGCGGTCTCCTCCGCTCCTTCGACGTAGCCGTGGGGCGTCTCCTCGGTCTCGGGTGTCTCGTCTTGGGGAGCCTCTCCGGCGCAGCCGGCCAGGAGTAGGGCGCACAGCCCCACTGCCGTGGCCTTCGCGGTGGTCAGGGGTCTCACGGGGTCATCGACCTCTCTTCGAGTCGAGGGTGGGAAGGGGACGTGGCGCAAGGGGGATTGGGGCGTGCTCGTCGTGCGAGCCGAGAACGCAGGGCCGAGAGCGCCACGGAGACGAAGAAGAACGCCACGGCGGTCGCCGCGATGCTCGCCCCGGCCGCGGTCTCCCAGTGCCAGGAGGCCAACAACCCGAAGTAGGTCGAGGCGACACCGATCAGGGCGGCGACGCACATGATCATCGGCACGCTCCTGGCCCACAGCACGGCCGCCGCGGGGGGTGCGATCAGTAGGCCGAACACCAACAGGGTGCCGACCACGTGGAAGGAGGCGACCACGGCCAGGGTGACCAGGGCGAGCATCGCGGCGTGGGTGGCGCGCGGGGCCAGCCCCAGGGTGTGCGCTTTTCGGGGGTCGAACGCCAGGGCCATGAAGGCCCGGTGCCCCACGACCGCCATCGCCAGCGCCACCGACAGGCAGATCCCCAGGTGCCACAGGTCACGTTCGCGCACCGCCAGCACGTCACCGAACAGGAGCCCGGTGAGGTCGACGGCGAACGTGGCCGAGTGCGAGACCAGGATGACGCCGACGGAGAGCATGCCGACGAACAACAGTCCGATGCTCGTGTCCTGCGACAGCCGTCGGGAGCGGTTCAACAGGGTGACCCCCGCGGCCATGGCCCCGGCCGCCAGGGCGGCGCCCAGGAACAGGCTCTGGCCGAGCAGGGCGGCCAGGGCCACCCCGGGGAGCATGCCGTGCGACATCGCGTCCCCGAGGAAGGCCATCCCGCGCAGGACGACCCACGTTCCCGCGATCGCGCAGATGAGGGAGACGAGGGAGCCACCCCACAACGCCCGCTGGACGAAGGTGACCCCGAACGGATCGATCAGTGCTTCCATGATGCGACACTCTACAACGACAATCATTATCGTTTTCACATCGGGTCGAGTATCGGAAAGGCGGAGGAAGCGGATGATCCACACGGAGTTGCGGAACGTTCACGCCGGGTACGGGCGCCAGGACGTGCTGAGGGGGATCGACGCGCACATCCCCCGAGGTCGGGTCACGGCACTGGTCGGGGCCAACGGCGCGGGCAAGTCCACCCTGCTCGCGGTCCTGGCGGGGACCCTCAGACCACGCGGCGGCGAGATCGTTCGGGCCAGGCGTGCTCGCCCCGCCTTCGTGGTCCAGCGCAGCGCGGTCCCCGACACGTTGCCGCTCACGGTGCGCGACGCCGTCGCCATGGGGCGCTGGGCCCATCAAGGCCTCTGGCGACCACCGACCCGACACGACCGCGCGGTGGTGGAAGGGGCGATGGAACGGGTCGGTATCGACGACCTGTCCGGCCGCCAACTGGGAGAGATCTCCGGAGGTCAGCGCCAGCGCGCGCTCATCGCCCAGGGGCTGGCCCAGGAAGCCGACCTGCTGCTGTTGGACGAGCCGTCCGCCGGCCTGGACCGTCGGGCCAGGGAACACATCGCGCGGGTGATCGCCGAATTGCGCGGCGAGACCACCATCGTCCACGCCACCCACTTCCCGGACGAGGCCGCGGGCGCCGACCACCGTCTCACCCTGGACGAGGGCCGGGTGGTGTAGGTGTTCCGGGCCCCGGTCCCCTCAGCCCTGGAAACGCAATCCGTGCGCGCCCCGGTAGGCGGCCGGCTCCGGTACGCTCCAGCCCTCCAACAGCTCTGGAGCGAGCCGGTACACCTCCACGGCCAGGGGGCGGCACACGTCGATCGGGTCCCGCGCGTGCGGACCCCACAACGGCACCGACAGGTCCCCGCCCGGACACGTCGACAGCGCGCACAACAGGTCCTGCTCGGCGAAGAACTCCAGGAAGTCACCGGGACGGGCGGGCGAGGCCCACAGGCGCTCCCGGGGATTGCGCCGGTTCCACACGTTCAGGTCGCCCACCTGCGGGCCCTGGGGGTCAGGATCTGGAACAGGTGACCGGCGGGCACCCGTCAGGCCCGGCCCGAACGGATCGGGATCGTGAACCGCTCCACCGGGTCACGGTCGTCGGTGTGCGTGGCCAATCGGTCGTAGAAGGCGGTGTCGACGTCGAGGGCGCCGCCCTCAACGGCTCGGTAGGCGGCTTCGGGTGAACCCATGGGACTCCGTTCGTTGGTGTTCCTTCAGGCCTTCACCGCGCCCTGGGTGAGGCCGTTGACGAAGCTGCGCTGGAAGAGGAGGTAGACCACGACGATGGGGGCGATCACGATCAGGCTCGCCGCGGACAACAAGGGAATGTCGGTGCCGTACTGGCCCACGAACAAGCCCAGCCCGGTGGGCGCGGTGCGCAGGTCCGGGTCCTGCATCATGACCAGCACCAGCAGGAACTGGTTCCATGACCACATGAACACCAGCACCGCCAGGGTGGTGATGGCCGGCCACGAGATCGGCAGCAACACCCGGGTCAGCACGGTGTGGTCACGGGCCCCGTCCACCCGGGCGGCCTCCACCAGCTCCCGGGGCACCGAGGCGAAGTGCGACTGCATCCAGTACACGCCGAAGGGCAGGAACAGGGCGATCTCGGCCAGGATCACCCCGGTGTAGGAGTTGGTCAGCCCCACCTCGCGCAGGTTGAAGTACAGGGCGATCACCAGCAGTTCCACCGGCAGGGTCAGGCCCAGCACGAAGGCCAGGGAGATGCCCTTGCCGCCCCACACCCCCAGGATGGACAGCGCGTACCCGGCCAGTGCCGCGAAACAGACGGTCAGCGGCACCACGAAGACGGCGATGACGGCGCTGGACCACATAAGCCGGCCGAAGTTCCCGCTCTCCCAGGCCAGTGCGAAGTTGGACCACGACCACTGCTCGGGCAGGGAGAACGCGCCGACCTGTCCGCCGGCCGGGTGCACCGAGGCCAGCGCGATCCCGACGAAGGGCGCCAGCACCAGCACCGCCAGGGTGCTCAGCAGCCCGTACCGCAGCGCGGTCGTCATCGCCGAGCGGTTCACTTGGCCTCCCGGGTGAGTAGGCGGATCGCGCTGACCAGCACGATGACGATCAGGGTCAGCACCACCGCCAGGGCGCTCGCCCCGCCGATGGTGCCCTCGTTGAACGCCAACCGGTACACCAAAAGGGCCGGCACGTTGGTCTGTCCGGCCGGTCCGCCGTTGGTGGTGACGAACACCAGGTCGAAGCTGGCCAGGGCGGCGATGGTGGTGATGACCGCGGCGATACCGACCTCGCGGCGCAGCCCGGGCAGGGTCACGTAGCGGAAGCGGCGCAGGGGGCCGGCGCCGTCGATGGCGGCGGCCTCGTGCAGGGACGGGTCGATGCGCTGGGCGCCGCTCATGAACAGGACCATGCACAGCCCGCTCATGCACCAGGTGCCGATCAGTCCCAGGGCGATGAGCGCGAAGTGGTAGTCGCCCAGCCAGGCGTGGGTGATGGCGCCCAACCCGACCGTTTCCAGGGCCCGGTTGATCATGCCGTCGTCGCTGTAGAGCCAGCGCCAGGTGATGCCGACCGCCACCAGTGGCAGGACCTGGGGCAGGAAGAACACGGTGCGGAAGAACGTCATCCCGGTACGTACCCGGCCCAGCAACAGGCCGGTGAGCAACAGCCCGACCGCGATGGGGATGAGCGAGAAGAACACGATGAGGACCAGGCCGTTGAGGATGGCCCCGGCCAGCAGTGGTTCGGTGAGCACCCGCGTGTAGTTGGCCAGGCCCGCCCAGGTGGGCGGCGCCACCCCGTCCCAGTCCAGGAAGGAGAACCACACGGTGCCGGCCGCCGAGTAGATCGCGAAACCGGCGTAGACGACCAGCGCGGGCAGCAGGTACAGCCAGGCGCGAAGGCGCGACCGCCTGGGACGCCGGGTCCCGGCGGTCGCGTTCCCGCGCAGCAGAGCGCCACTAGCCATGGACGCGGTCCCACTCGGCCTGTAGGTCGGACAGGAACGTCTCCTCGTCGGTGCTCCCGGCGATCAGCCCCTGCACCCCCGGGGTGAGCTGGTCGATCATGCCGGGCGTGGCGAAGTCGGGGAAGGGCACGATGCCGTCCTGCTCGGCGGCCGTCCCGTAGACGCTGTTGATCTCCTCCAACACACCGCCCTCCCCGGTGGAGGCATCGGTGTCCACCGGCATGAACCCGGTGTCCAACTGGATCCGCGCGGCCTCCGGCGAGGACAGGTAGTCCAGGAACGCCGCGGCCACGTCCGGGTGTTCGGTGCCCGAGGAGACCGTGTAGGAGACGCTGGAACCGGAGGTCATCGGCACCTGATCGGGATCCTCACCCGGCAGGAGGAAGAATCCCACGTCCTCGCCCAGGGCCTCCTCCATCTCGAACGCCGCCCAGTTACCGATCATCAGGAAGGCGCTCTCACCATTGCCGAAGGCGGCCTTGGCGTCGTCGTCGGAGGTGGCGTTGGCGCTCTCGGGTATGTACCCGGCCTCCACCCACCGGGTGAGGATCCCGGTCGCCGTCATGGCCTCGTCGGTCTCGATGGTGGAGCCGGGCGCACCGTGCACCCAGTCGCGGTAGGCCTCGTGGTCGCCGAAGGCGTTGAGCAGCGTGTTCCAGACCTGGAAGCCGCCCACCTCCAACCCGCCCACACTGAACGGGGCGATGCCCTCCTCGTCCACCGCCGCCAGGGCGTCCTCGAACTCCTCGAAGGTCGCGGGCGGCTCCTCCACCCCCGCCCGCGCCAACAGTTCGCGGTTGTAGAACACCCCCAGCACGGACAGCGCCCCCGGGACGGCGTAGAGACTTCCGGTGCCGAACCGGGTGGCGTCCTCGTCGGCGCGCAACGGCTCCAGGGTCGCTTCGGGGAAGGACTCCTCCCACCCGTAGGCCTCCACGTACGGTTCCAGGTCCATCACGTGCCCGCTCGGGATGAGCGAGCGCATCGCCCCCGGGTTGTACTGGGCGATGTCGGGCGCCTCGTCGGAGGACATCGACAACGTGACGGTCTTGACGTAGTCGGTGAACGGGGTCTGTTGAAGCTCGATGGAGACGTTGGGGTGCTGCTCGGTGAATCCCTCGACCAACTCGGTGGAGGGCGGGTCGTCGGTGTAGGCCAAGGTCAGCTCGACCGGTTCGTCGGTGATGTCGGTGGACACGTCCTCGGGCACGTTGTCGCGTTCGCCGTTCCCGCTGGACAGGGTCGCGCACGAGGTGAGGAGCAGGACGGCCGTGGCACCGGCCGCGCCCCGGATCAGCGCTCGGTCGATTCGTGAACGGATGGGCGGTGGATCGGTGGACCTGGTGGACATGGTGTCCTCCGTGGTTGTCGGGTCTGCCGGGCCGGATCGGTTCAGCCGGTCGTCGAAGGAGGTCTCAGTCGGGTGTGTTCGACCTGGTCGAGCGAGTGGCGTAGGGCGCCCTGGACCACGGCGTCCTCACCCAGCCGGGACAACTCCAACGGGGGAGGGTCCAGGCGTTGGCGGCGCAGGTGGGCGCGCAGGGCCGTCAACAGCGTGGGGCCGCACCGCGCCATGGGGCCGCCGACCACGACCACGCCGGGGTCGAGCAGGGCACGGACGGCGCCGACGCCCTGGGCGAAGCGACGGGTGATCTCCTCCAACGCCGCCAGGGCCGCGGGTGCCCCATCGGTCACGGCGGCGACGAGGGTGGCGGTCCGCGTCTCCGGTCGCGCCAGTCGGGTGAGCAGCGTGTGGTCGCCCCGCTCACGAGCGGCCTCGCGGCCCAGGGCGGCGAACGCGCCGGTGCCGGTCCAGGCCTCGAACGCGCCCAGAAAGGCGTCGTCTTCTCCTCGATCGGGCGCGGGCGCGTCGGTGAACAGGTCGAGGTAACCCAGGTCCCCGGCGTCGTTGGCGGCGCCACGATGCAGGGCACCCGCCACGACGACGCCCGCGCCCACCCGCTCGCCCCAGTGGATCAACACCATGGAGCGGTGTCCGCCGCCGTGCCAGAGTTCGCCCACGGTGGCGAGCTTGACGTCGTTGTCCAGGTAGACCTCGCGACCGGTCGCCTCACCCAGCGCACGGATCAGCACGTCGCCGGTGACGCCGGGCATGCTGGGCGCGAATCGCACCCGTCCGGTGGCGGGGTCGACTATGCCGGGCACCCCGATCGAGGCGTGCCACACCCCACCGACCTCGATCCGTGCCTGGGCCAGGACCCGGTGTGCGGCGTCGGTCAGCGCCCGCGCTGTGACCTCGGAACCGATCTCCTCGGACACGGGCGGTGGTGTGTCGTGGGCGGCCACGACCCGGCCCGACAGGTCGGCCAGACCCACCCGGATCCTCTCCGGGGACACCGACGCGCCCAACACGTGTCCGGCCTCGGCACGGAACCGCACTCGCTGGGCGGGCCGCCCCGAACCGACCCCCGAGCGCACCGGGGCCAGGAACTCCACCAGTCCGGCCTCGCCCAGGTCGGACAGCGAACGCGACACCGCCTGCCGGGACAATCCCGCCTGTCGGGCCAGTTCAGGGGCGCTGGTGTGCTCGACCGTGCGCAACAGGGTGAGCACGGCGGCCGTGTTGACCTCGCGCATGTACCGCGTGCCCGCTGCGACCGGCACGTCCACGTGCCCTCGCCCCTTTCCACCCTTGCCCGTCGGTGAATTAGGTATGTACCGTACGTAACTCCTGAGCATCCCGGCAAGAGGAGCGATCCGATGGCCGACACTCCGAAGGACCCTCCCACGTGGGGCGAATCCGTGGACGCGCTGGCCCACCGGGTCCTGGGCCGATCACACCGTCCGATCGACTTTCGTGAGCGCCCAGGCGCGAAGCGTTCCTTCACCTACCACGTCGACGGGGGAAGGCTCACCATCGAGGCGACCGACGCGGTGGCCGCGGCCGTGGCCCTGCACACCTACCTGCGCCGCGAATGCGGACGCTCGGTCACCTGGGACACTCCGCTGCCGCTGCGCGTCGACCACCCCCGACAGGTACGACCCGTACACGGCGCCGCCGAGGTCGACCAGGGCTACTACCTGAACTTCTGCACCACCGGGTACACCAGCGCCTACTGGGACTGGGACGACTGGGAACGCGAGATCGACTGGATGGCGCTGCACGGCGTCACCATGCCGCTGACCGCCGTGGGACACGAGGCCGTCCTGTTCGAGACCTACACCCGCCGTGGCCTGGAACCGGATCGGGTGCGCGCCTTCCTGGGCGGCCCCGGCTACCTGCCCTGGCAGTACATGGGAAACCTGGACGGCTTCGCCGGCCCCCTGCCCGCGTCCTGGATCGACGGTCATCGGGACCTGGGTCTGCGCATCCTGCGGCGCCAACGCTCCCTGGGCATGACCCCGCTGCTGCCCGGGTTCACCGGACACGTGCCGGCCGAACTCGCCCCCGACCGGACCCGCGCCCGCACCTGGCACGGCCTGACCACCCACGTCCTGGACCCCGACGACCCCCGCTACCCTGAGCTCGCCGCCGACATCGTGCGCGTCCAACGGGAACTGTTCGGCACCGACCACCTCTACGCCATCGACCCGTTCATCGAGATGGTCCCGGTCGACGCGGACCCCGGATTCCCGGCGCGGCTGGCCCGCGCCACCCTGGACGGGCTCACCAGCGCCGACCCCCACGCCGTGTGGGCGCTACAGACTTGGCCGTTCTCCTACCAGAGTCGGTTCTGGAGCGCCGAACGCGTCACCGCCTTCCTCGACGCCATCCCCGACGAACGCCTGCACCTGCTCGATCTGTGGGCCGAACACGACCCCCAGTGGAGTCGTTTCGACGCCTTCGGCGGCACCCCCTGGACCTGGTGCGCCCTGCTCAACTTCGGTGGGCGCAGCGAACCCATCGCCGACCTGCAGGGCGCCGTGGACCGCGTCGGCGAGGCCGAACGGGCCGAGCACCCGCCGACCGGCATCGGCCTGGCCATGGAGGGAACCCGCAACAACCCGGCGTTCTTCGAGCTGGTCGCCGACCAGATCTGGTGGCGGACCGAGGACGTGGTCGCCGACTGGCTGCCCGACTTCGTACGGCAACGCTACGGCTCCGACGCCCCCGCCCTGCTGTCCGGCTGGCGGGGGTTGGCGGAGACCGTCCTGGGCGCCTCGGGGGTGCGGATCTTCCCCGAACAGTTCAACGGGGTCCTCACCCGACGCCCCGACTTCGCCGACCTGGCCGCACCCGAACGGCATCGAGCCGAGGTCGACGGGCTCGTCTGGTACCACTGGCCACGGCTACTGCGGGCGTGGGCGGACCTGGTCGGCGCGGCCGAGACCGACCGGGCACTGGCCGAAGGGCCACTGGCGCACGACCTGGTCGACGTGGCCATGGCGGTTCTCTCTCGGGTCGCCGACCGCCGCCACCTGGACCTGGTCGAACACGCGGCGCGACACCGGGAGGTCCCCCAGGATCTACTCGGCCGGTTCCTGCGGGTGTTCGACGACCTGGACGCCCTGCTGGACACCCGGCCCGAGTACCGTTTCGCCACCTGGGAGGCCAAGGCCACTTCTTGGGCCACCAGCACCGAGGACCACCGTGTGCTGGCCGACAACGCACGCCGCATCCTCACCGTCTGGATCAATCTGGACAACCTGCGGCTGGACGACTACGCCGCGCGCCTGTGGTCGGGCCTGGTCGGCGGCCACTACCGCGTGCGCTGGCAGTTGTGGGGAGGGCTGCTGCCCCAAGCCCTGGACGAACCCGGACGGGCCGCCGCCCGCCTGTCCGACCGCCTCAGCGACCACGCCGAACGGTTCCTGCGGCACGGGCCCCCGGTCCGGCCCGCGCCCACCGAGAGCACACTCGTCCTCTCCCGCCGACTCCTGGACCACTACGGCGCCGACCGCGACGACGGCGCTTCGATCGGGGGGTGATTCAGGTGAGACGCGCCGGGATCGACGTGGGCGGCGGAGGTATCCGCGTGCTCGTCCACGACGGCGACCGCACGGTCCGCTCCGGTGAGGACGTCCCGGCGCCCCGAGGGGAGCGGGGGATGGACCTGCAAGCGCTGGCAGCCCGCCTGTCCGTGCTCCTGACCCGGGTCGCCCCGATGTTCGACCGCGTGGCCATCGGCATGACCGGCCTGCCCGACCTGGTCCCCGACCCCGGTGAGCTGGTCCGAGGCCTGCGGGAGCGCGTACCGGTGGGCACCGTCGTGCTCGCCGGGGACTCGGTGACCACCCACGTGGGAGCCCTGGGCGGTCGGGCCGGAGTGGTGGTCGCGGCCGGCACCGGCGCGGTCGCGCTCGGCACCGACCTGGAACGCACCTGGAGTCGGGTCGACGGGTGGGGGATCCTGCTCGGTGACCACGGTGGGGGAGCCTGGGTGGGCAGGGAGGGACTCCAGGCCGCGCTGCGTGCCCACGACGGCCGAAGCGGTGGTTCGTCGATGTTGTCGAACCGCCTCACCGCACGCTTTGGAAACGTGGGTGCGCTGGAACACCGGGTCTACGCGGCCTCGGCCGTGGACGCAGCCACCGTCCTGGCCGGCTTCGCCCCCGAAGTGGCCGCCGCCGCGCGAAACGGGGACGCCGTGGCCCGACGGATCTGGCAGGAGGCGGGAGCCCACCTGGGTCGGGCCGCCGTGGCGGCCGCCGCACCCGGGCTGGACCGGCGCCTGTCCTGGGGAGGCGGACTCTTCTCGGTGGGCGAGACCGTGCTGGGGCCGATGCGCGCCGAAGTGCTGCGTCACATGCCCGAGACCGAGTTCGTGGCTCCCGAGGGAGGGTCGGTCGAGGGCGCGCTCGCCCTGGCGCTCACCCCGCCCAGACCGCACCCGCCCCACCTGTACGTCTTCGACCGACCGGTGGGCGCCTAAAGACTGTTTTGTGGACCACGAGGTCACACCGTAGGCGCCACGGTGTTCCCTTCGACCTATTCCTGACTTTTCGGGGCACCTCAAACCACTACGGGCGCGACTTCGAGCAGTCACTGTCCCAGGGGGCCGTGTTCGCTGCGTCCGGCCCGCAAGGGAGAGTCCTCACGGGCCGCAGCGGAGTTCTTCCGACCGTTGCGGCAGGTGTTCGAGTCGATCAACCAGACCTTCAAGGGTCGACTGGATCTGGAACGGCACGGGGGCCGCATCCCAGGCGGGGTGATGATCCGGGTGCTCCAGTGGGTCTTGGTGCTGACCAGGGCCATAGGGCACAACGACCGCATCGGCCAGCCGGTCCTACGCTCCCTGGCCGCCTACGATCACCGACCCCCGGGGATCACTCATCTAGTCGCCGGCGTTGTGCTCGTTGTAGGTACCGGCGCGCTCTTGGCCGGTGAGGTCGCCGATGGCGTCCATGATCCGATCGGTGATGACCCGACGGGCCTTGGCCGGGGCCAGATGATCGAACCCGGTGGAGAAGTCCAGCGGCTCGCCGAACCGCACGGTGAACCGGCGCGGGCGCGGCATGTTCGCACCGATCGGCTGTACCTCCTGGGTACCGCTGAGCCCGACCGGCACGACCACGGCCTTGGACTCCAGGGCCAGGTGCGCCACCCCGGTGCGGCCCCGGTACAGGCGCCCGTCCCGCGACCGGGTGCCCTCGGGATAGACCACGCAGGCCTCCCCGTCGTTGAGCCGGTCCAACATCATCTCCAGCGACATCATGGCGTCACGGGCGTTGCCTCGGCGCACCGGCATGGCGCCCAACGCACCGAACATCGTCTTGGTGAGCCGGCCCTTGACCCCGGGGGTCTCGAAGTAGTCCGACTTGGCCAGGAACCGGACCCGGCGCTGGGTGACCGACAACGGTATGACGACGCTGTCCACGAACGACAGGTGGTTGCCGGCCAGGATCACCGGCCCCGTGGCGGGGACGTTGTCACGGCCCTCGATGGTCGGCCGGCACAGGGACCGGGCGAGGACCGCCGCGGTCTGCCGCAACGCACCGTAGAGCACGTGTGTTCTCCCTAGTCATGGGGTCGGACGCCGTGAGCGAGGGGACGGCCGAACCCAATGTAAGGGTGACCGATGGGTAATGAAACGCGCGCTCTCGAAAGAGTGTTCCAGGTCACTCGCCGGTCGTCGTGGTGTTCAGTCGATCGGTCGCCAGTCGGCGTTGGCCCCGCACACCACCAGGCACGGGTTCTCGCCCGGGACTCGGCCGGCCAGCCAAGCGGCGAAGGGCACCGCGGCGGCCGGTTCGGTGGCGATGCGGAATTCCTGCCACAGGCGGGTCTGCGCGCTGATGATCTCGGCGTCGGAGACCAGCGCCGGGGTGATGGGTTCGGCGCGCAACACCTCGAAGGGCACCCGACCCAGGGTGGAGGCGCCCAGGGCGGAGGAGGCCACCGAGCCCACCGGGGTGCTCACCGGTTCCCCGGCGGCCAACGCCGCGTGCATGCTCTGGCAGCCCCGCGGCTCCACGCCCACCACACGACGGCCGCCCGCGCCCAGGCGCACCCCCGCGGCCAGTCCGCCGCCGCCCACGGCCACCACGATCGAGTCGCAGTCGGGCACGTCGTCGACCACCTCCAGGCCGATGGTGCCCTGTCCGGCCACCACCAGGGCGTCGTCGAAGGCGTGCAGGTAGCGCGCACCCTCGGAGTCGGCCCGCTCTCGGGCGGCCTCGGCGGCCACCGCGTAGTGCTCGCCGAGCCGGACGATCTCGGCGCCGGTGGCCTCCAACGGTGCGGCCTTGGCCTGGGGGATCGTCTCGGGCACGTACACCGTGGCCCGCACGCCCAGGATGCTCGCGGCGGTGGCCACCCCCAGACCGTGGTTGCCGCCCGAGGCGGTGATGACCCGGTCGGTGGGTTCGCCGCCCAGGAGCGCGTTGAGCGCCCCTCGGAGCTTGAAGGCCCCGGTGCGCTGGAGGTGCTCCAACTTCAGGATGAGGGGACGTCCGTCCAGTTCGGTGCGCATCACCGGGGTGTGCCGGGCGTGCGGGGCGATGCGTTCGGCGGCTGCACGGACGTCGGTGGCCGTGGGTACTGCGGGCGCGGTCATGGTGCTCATGTTCCCACCCTGTCGCTACCGGTGGTTAACTTAAAGTTGGGTCTGCTAAAGATCATTAAGCACAACTTTGTGCCACCTTTTGTCTGGGATCGGGGAGGGTCGGATGCTGGACGCCAACCGGGTACGGATCCTGGTGGAGATCGCGCACGCCGGATCGATCACGGCCGCCGCCCAACGGCTCTCCTTCACCCCGCCCGCCCTGTCCCAACAGCTCACCAAGCTCGAACGCGAACTCGGCTGCCGCCTGGTCGAACGGGGCCGCACCGGCGCCACCCTCACCCAGGCCGGACAGGTCCTGCTCGAACATGGCGAGCGCGTCCTGGGGGAGTTGCGCGACGCCGAGGCGGCCGTGCGCGAGGTCGCCGGACAACTCCCCGACCGGCTCTCCCTCGGCGCCTTCGCCAGCGCCGGAAAGGTCCTGCTGCCCGAGACACTGGCGGTGTTCGGCCACGAGCATCCCCACGTACGGCTGTCACTGTCCGACATCGAACCGCCCGGCGGCCACGACCTGGTCGCCTCCGGGGACCTGGACCTGCTCATCACCCATCGCTACCCCGGAGTTCCGTTGCCCCGCGCCGGTGGGCTGCGACGCGAACGCCTCCTGGTGGACCCGCTCATGGTGGTGGCCCCAGTAGGACACCCCGTGACCGACACCGAGATGAGCCTGTCCGAGTTGGCCGAGGAGGAGTGGATCTGCGGAGCCCCGGGCATCCACAATCGGGTCAGCCTGGACATCGCGGTGGCCGCCGCCGGGGTCCACCTCACCGTGGCCTACGAGACCCGCGACTACGAGGTGGCCCTGGCACTGATCGAGGCCGGTGTGGGCATCGCGCTCATCCCTCGGAGCATCCTGGGCGCCGCCCGCGGCGACGGCTGGGTGAGCCGCCCCCTGCGCGGCATGGACCTGGCCCGCGAGATCTACACCGTGCACCGCCGCCGCCCACCCGAACCGGTCCCGGCCATGCTCGCCACCCTGCGCCGCGTCGCGGCCCGCACACCGCCCACCCCCTGACCGGCTACAGGGGTGGGGAGCCGGGTGGCCTGGGCGCGTTCCAGCGGTAGCGCAGCGACATCATCCGCATACCGAAACACACCAGGGCGCCCACCACGGCCACCCACCAGGCCGCGAAGCCGAACAGGTTCCCGACGACCACGATCCCCGCGCCGAGCATCGCGGGGATCGCGTACAGGCGCGAGTTGGCGCTGAGCACCGTCGGCACCCGGTTGAGCATCACGTCGCGCAAGGTGCCGCCCCCCACCCCGGTGATCACCCCCAGGATCACCGCCTGCATCGGCCCGAACCCGTATTCCAAGGCCTTGGTCGATCCGATCACCGCGAACAGGCTCAGCCCCGCCGCGTCGAACAACAGGATGGGCTTGCTCAGGTGGGTGAGCTGGCGGTTGAGGAAGAACGCCAGAGTCGCCCCCGTCAACGCGATCACGAGATAACGCCAGTCCTGGAACGTCGCGGGGGTGTCGCCCAGCAGGACGTCGCGGATGATGCCGCCGCCGATGGCGGTCACCACCCCCAGGACCATCACCCCGACGATGTCGACCCGGGCGGAACGGATCGCCGTCAGGGCGCCGTCGAGGGCGAACGCGAAGACCCCGAGGAGGTCGAGGACGAGCAGAACATCGAACGAGGACATGAGCGTGCGCCTGAGAGGCGGTTCCCTTCCGGACACGAACCGAATTGCCGACCGCGGTTCACCACCCTAAGCCGCGGTGTCCTAAGGTGCGGCACATGTCGCAGACCGAATCCTTGCTCCTCACCCGTCATGAAGACACCCCCGACGACCGGGTACCCCCGGTCGTGCGCGCCGTCGACGTGGACTTCGTACGCGGCGGGAACCCGATTCTGCGCGGGATCTCCCTGACCGTCCGGGCCGGGGAGCACTGGGCGCTGCTGGGGGCCAACGGCGCGGGCAAGAGCACCCTGCTCGGTCTGCTGGGCGCGCTCTCCCACCCCACCCGCGGCACCGTGGAGGTGCTCGGCCACCGCCTGGGCCGGGTCGACCTGCGCGAACTGCGCTCCCACATCGGCCACGTGAACCCCAGGCACACACCCGACGGGCCGCTATCGTTGCGCGAGGTCGTGTTGACGGGCCTGCCCAACACCACCGCGTGGCCGCCGCGCTGGACACCCGATACCGAAGAGGCCGACCGTTCCGAACACCTGATCGACCTGCTCGGGCTCGCCCATCGCGTCGACGCTTCTTGGGCCACCCTGTCCCAGGGGGAGCGGGGGCGCGCGCTCATCGCCCGCGCCCTGATGCCCGACCCGCGCCTGCTGCTGCTCGACGAACCCGCCACCGGACTGGACGTGGCCGGACGCGAACAGCTCATCGAACGGATCGACACCCTCCAGTACACCTGTCCCGAGCTGGCCACGGTCCTGGTCACCCACCACCTGGAGGAACTGCCGCCCGGCACCACGCACGCGCTGTTGCTGCGCGAGGGGACCCGCCAGGCCGCGGGTCCGGTCGAGGCGGTCCTGACCACGGAAGGGGTCGGCGCCTGCTTCGATCACCCGATCCGCCTCAGCCGTGTCGACGGCCGTTGGGCCGTCCACAGCGCCCGCACGATCCGCCGCCCCTGACGGTTCCGCTCGCGTGGAAGGGGAAACGCGTGTCGGTCTTCCCACCGATCCGGCTCGGAGGGAGCATCGGGTGAGACCACCGAACCGAGGGCGGGAATAGAGACTATGGAACACCTGGACGCGATCGTCATCGGCATGGGACCCGGGGGAGAGGTGGTGGCCGACAAGCTGCTCACCGAGGGGCGCCGGGTGGGGGTGGTCGAACGCGAACTCATCGGCGGTGAGTGCGGCTACTGGGCGTGCATCCCCACCAAGGTTCTGCTGCGCGCCCCCGAGGTGCGCGCGGAGGCCACCGAAGCGGCCGGGACCACCGATCCCGACCTGGACTGGTCGGCCCTGCGCGACTACCGGGACCAGATGATCCGTCACCTGGACGACTCCAAGCAGGTCGAGGGCTACCGCGAACGCGGTGCCCGGGTCCTGCGCGGCGTCGCCAGGGTGGTGGGCCGCGACCCCTGGCGGGTGGCGGTGGGCGAGACCGAGGTGAGCGCCGACCACGTGGTGGTGGCCACCGGATCCAGCGCGGTGCGCCCGCCGGTGGACGGCCTGGACGACCTGGGTCCCGACCTGGTGTGGACCAACCGCGAGGCCACGACCCTCACCGAGATCCCGCCCCGCGCCCTGGTCATCGGTGGCAGCGCCGTCGGTGTCGAACTGGGCGCCTTCCTGACCGGGATGGGCACCAAGGTGACGGTCGTCCAGCGCGGACCACGGCTGTTGGACCGAGAGGACCCGCGGCTGTGCGCTCTCATCACCGAACGGTTCGAGGCCGATGGGGTGGACGTGCGCACCGGTGCCCAGGTCGAGTCCGTGCGCCGCGAGGGCGACGGTGTCCTGGCCACCCTCTCCGACGGCTCGAAGGTGCGCACCGACGTGGTGCTCCTGGCCACCGGACGACGTCCCCGGGGAGACGAGCTCGGGCTGGCCGAACTGGGTGTGCAGATGGACGGGTCGGCGCCGTCCATCGACGAGCACTGTCGGGTGGCCCCGGGACTGTGGGCGGTGGGCGACGTCACCGCGCGCGCGATGTTCACCCACGTGGCCAAGTACCAGGGACGGATCGTGGCCGACGGTGTCCTCGGGTCCCCGCGCACGGCCGACTACACGGCCGTGCCCCGCGTGGTCTTCTCCACCCCCGAGATCGCCGCCGTGGGACTGACCGAGGACCAGGCACGAGATGCGGGCGTGGACGTGGCCACCTCCGAGGTCGACCTCACCGAGGCGCTGGCCCGCCCCTGGACCTACGCCACCGACCCGGTCGGCCACCTCGGGTTGGTCGCCGACCGCGAACACGGGGTACTGGTGGGGGCCTGGGCGTTCGGGCCACAGGCCGCGGAGTGGATCCACACCGCGGCCATGGCGATCCGGATGAGGCTGCCGGTGGAGGCGCTGCGCGACTCCATCCCGCAGTTCCCCACCTTCAACGAGGGTTACCTGGCCGCCCTGGACGCGCTCGACGTGTGAGGCGTCCAGGATGGTGGCTCAGCCCTGGAGCGCGGCGGCCTCCTCGGCCTCCACACTCTTGTTCCACTCGGCCTTGGAGGCCTGCCAGCCGTCCTCGTTACGGCCCAGTCTCCAGTACCCGGAGATCGAGAGCTGTTCCTTGGCCAGGCCCAGGTCCACCCGCAGCATTCGGCGCAGGTCGCGTACGAAACCGGCCTCGCCGTGCACGAAGGCGTGCACCCGGCCGTCGGGGAACTCCAGTTCCCGCACGGCCGGGACCAGCAACGATCCGGGGATGGCGTCGCCACGATGCAGCCACCGCACGTGCACGTTCTCGCCCTCGGTGAGCTTCTGCTCCTCGGCGGTGTTCTCGACCTCCAGGAACACGTGCGCGGTGGCGCCCTCGGGCAGGTGGTCCAGGGCGGCGGCGATGGCGGGCAGGGAGCTCTCGTCCCCGGCCAACAGGTGCCAGTCGGCCTCCGGGTCGGGTGCGTAGGCACCGCCGGGGCCCAGGAAACGCAGCCGGTCGCCGTGGCGGGCGCCTGCGGCCCACACCCCGGCCAAACCGAGGTCGCCGTGGTGGACGAAGTCGATGCTCATCTCACGGGTGGCCGGATCCCAGGAACGCACGGTGTAGGTGCGGGTGACCGGCCACTGATCCCGGGGCAGCTCGGCGCGCGCGGCCTCCAGGTCGAAGGTCTCGGGGTCCTCCGGGGCGGGCGCGGGGAACAGCAGCTTCACGTAGCTGTCGGTGGAGCCGTTGGTGTCGAACGCGGCGAGTCCCTCCCCGCCGAGTACGACCCGGATCATGTGCGGGGTCAGGCGCTCCACGCGCTCGACCCGACCGGTGTGCACGACCTGCTTCGGACGTGATGGCCGCTCTGACACGGCGCCCCCTCTCGCTCAGGTTAGGTGAACCTAACCAAGGACACCGTAGGCCACCACGACCGAACCGGGCAAACCGACTTTCATCAGGCGGGAACCGTGAACGCGGTGTGCGATCGGGCGTCGTGCTCGTCGACCCCGGCCCCCAGCGCCGCCACCCAGGCCGCGCCGCCCGCGGTGCAGCCCGCTCCCAGTACCGGCGAGGCCGTGCCCAGGGTGAGCTTGTGCGTCAACGACTCCCGCACCGGGGCGGATCGGGCCAGCACTCCGCCGGCCAACACCACCGGCGACCGTTCACCCGGAACGCGCACCTGGTGCACCGACTGGGCCAAGTGACCGGCGGCCGCGTTCACGATCACCTGCGCGGCGGCGTCGCCCTGGTGGTGTGCCTCGGTGACCAGCGGCGCGAACTCGGCCAGGGCGATCGGCGGGCCGGCCGTCAGGGTCCGGGCGAAGTTGCGGGCGTGCTCCTCGGGCAGGTGGTCGATTCCGTTGGGGCGCTGCCCCGGGATGACCCGTTTTGCGATGGAACGGGCCAGTGGACTGAGCTCACCGCCGATCCCCAGCTGCCGGGCGGTCTCGCGGGCCGCCTGATGCCCGATCCAGAACGCCGACCCCTCGTCTCCGATCAGCCACCCCATCCCGTCCGCCGACCGGGCGCGCCGCCGACCCTCGACGCGGGTGGCGATCGCCCCGGTTCCGGCGATGAGGATGGTGCCGTCGCGTTCGGGCGTGCCCGAGGCGAAGGCCACCACGTCGTCACCGATGAAGCGCACGGCGCTCGGGGCCAGCCCGGCCTTGGTCATCGCCCGATCCATCCGTGCGCGGACGGCCTCGTCGCGCAGCCCGGACACCCCGGCCAGCCCGATGACGGCGGCGGCCACGGCCTCCCGGGCCCCGGGGCCGGACCGGTCCAACGCGGTGCCGATCGCCTCGGTCAGTTGTTCCGCGGCCCTTTCGGAGCCGTGGGTGTTGGGGTTGGCGCCCCCGGAGCGGGCTTCGCCCCGCCGCTCACCGGTCAGGGTGGTCACCAGGGCACGGGTGGTGGTGCCCCCCGCGTCCACCCCTACGACCAAGGTGGGGGAGGAGGAGAGAGGGTTTCGTCGTGTCGTCACGCACAGAGCGTGCCCCGGCCCCGGCCCCCTTACTCGCCCGACCCGCGCCGGAAAAATCGGTGGCCGTCATCTCTCATGGCCTGATAGTCATCGACCATGACGAAGAACCAGCAGGCCGTACCCATGAACGGGGCCCCGCGCGCGTGGACCGTGCGCCACGGGGACCGCGACGACTTCGCGGAGGTGGCCCGGGTCGTCGGCCTGGCGCTCCTGACGGACGAGACCCCCCAGACCATGCTGGAACGCATGCGTCCCCTGCACGACGCCGAGGGCTACGACCGGGTCCTGTACGCGGTGGACGACCGCGAGGAGCGCGAGGAGGTGGTCGGTTCCACCAACCACTTCCCCTACGAGATGACCCTGCCCGGTGGGCCCCGGTCGGTGGCCGGGGTGACCGGCGTGGGCGTGTGGCCCACCCACCGGCGCCAGGGCGTGCTCAGCTCCCTCATGCGCCGCCAGCTCACCGAGATCCACGAGTCAGGGGTCCACTACGCCGCCCTGTGGGCCTCGGAGAGTTCCATCTACGGACGCTTCGGCTATGGCCTGTCCGCCATCGAGACCGCACTGATGGTCCACCGTCCCCACACCAGGCTGCGCGCCGACGTACCCCGTGACCCGAACCTGCGCGTCGTCCTGTCCGACCCCGAATCGGTCCGCGCCGACCTGGAACGCGTGCACCGCGAGGTCGCCGCCGTCCAACTGGGACAGTTCCAACGTTCCGAGGCGTGGTGGGACCGACAGTTGCGCGACGGCCCCAAACAACGCCGCGACCAGGGTCCGCTGATGGCCGTGGTGATCTACGGCGCCGACGCTCCGCTCGGGTACGCCCTGTACCGCACCAAGGCCGACTGGGGGCCGGACGGATCCCAGGGCCAGGTGCACGTCCTCGAATTCACCGCCACCACCCCCACCACCCGGGTCGCGCTGCTGGACCACCTGTTCAACCGGGACCTGACCGCCACGGTGACCTTCCACGAGCTGCCCGCCGACACCCCGATCCCGCACCTGCTGGTCAGCCCCGAACGCGCCCGTCTCACCCCACAGAACTCCCTGTGGGTGCGCCTGGTGGACGTGCCCGAGGCACTGCGCGAACGCACCTACAAGGCGCCCTTCGAAACGGTCCTGGAGGTCACCGACCGTTACGCTCCCTGGAACGCGGGTCGCCTGCGGGTCAAGGCCGACACCGACGGCGCCCACGTGGAGGCCACCGAAGCCGCACCCGACCTGACACTGGACGCCTCCCGGCTGGGGGCGGTGTACCTGGGTCAGATCCCACTCGCCGGCTACCTGAACGCCGGCCTGATCACCGAGCACACCTCGGGCACCGTCGAGCGCCTGGACACGGCCCTGCACCGCGTCGACGCGCCCTTCTGCGGCGTCGTCTTCTAGGAACCCGGGCGGGCTGAGCGGACGCCGTCCCGCACCTGGAACGGTCACCATCGCGCGGGGGCGATGTTCTGAGTGTCCGCTTTCCCCGGTGGGCATGTCGTGTCCCACCGCCTACGCGCACACGTGTCACCATCGGATCGGCCCGACCACCGACCCAGGGAGCGACATGTCCAAGCAGATCCTCGAAGGCGAATACCGGCCCAGCGCCTCCCAACGGACCAGGGACCAGGTGGAGCAGTACGAGCGCACCGGCGGCCGTGAGGCCAACACCCTCATGGACACCGGCATGCCCGTCATCATCCTCACCACCCGCGGCCGCAAGAGCGGCGACGTGCGCAAGACCGCCCTCATGCGGGTCGAACACGACGGCGAGTACGCCGTGATCGGCTCCGAGGGCGGCGCCCCCACACACCCCGCCTGGGTGCACAACCTGCGCGCGGCCCCCGACGAGGTCGCCCTCCAGGACGGTCCCGAGCCCTTCGCCGCCCACGCCCGCGAGGTCGAGGGCGACGAACGGGCCCGCTGGTGGGAGCGCGCCGTGGCCGCCTACCCGCCCTACGCCGACTACCAGAAGAAGACCGACCGCCACATCCCCGTCTTCGTCATCACCAAGGCCTCCTGAGCCACCACCCCGTCAGGCCCGATCCCGCTTCCCGGGGAACGGAACCCGGGCCGCCGACAGCACCGACCCCAACGTCTTGCCGTGGGTGTCCGTGTGCGGTGACGTGGTCACCGTGTCATCGGACGCCCTCGCGCACACCACGATCAGGGCGTGCACCTCGTCCATACGGTGCACCTCCACCGGGCCGCGCACCCGGTCGGCCAGCACCTCGCGCACCAGGTCCGGGGTCAGACCCGCGCACAACACCGGGTACCAGCGCTCCTGCCGGGCGATCACCGCGATCGTGTTGAGGTTGCCCTTGTCCCCGGCCCTGGTGTGCGCGATCTCGCGCAGGACCACACTCATACCGTCCCCTCCCCGACGTAGGTGGTGCGGGGCTCGACCAGGTCGCGACCCACCGTGGTGGACAGGATCCCGATCACCTCCGAAGCACGGGTGCGTGCCCCGCCGCCACCGGCCGGACCGCACGTGTACAACGCGGTGACCTCCTCCTCCACGGCCTGTGCCACGGACCGATCCGCGCCCAGCCCCGCCACCCGTAGCCGGCACTCACCGACCTCGGCGGGGTCGTCCGCGCCACCGATGAGATCCACCCGTACCGGAAGCAGATCGCGCAACCGTTCGCGCACCACCTCACCGGCCAGCCGGGCACGCGCCCGAGCCCCGGGACCGGCGTAGGAGATCTCGCCCTCGCCCCGAAAACCCGCCCGGTACCCCACGCTCACCTTGAGCCGCTCCGGGCGCACCCGTCCGCGCGCCCCCGACACCCGCACCCGGTCCGGGCCGACCTCCCGCGGTCGCACCCCGGTCAGGTCCAGGGTCACGTCCGGGGTCGGATAAGCGGTGGGGTCGGTGATCTCGTACGTCATCTGCTCGGTCACGGTCCATCGGTCCACTCGCCCGCCCGTCCCGGGGAGCTTGGTGACCACCGCCGTACCGTCGGCGGCGACCTCGGCCAGCGGGAAGCCCAGGTTGGCCAGGTCCGGGACGTCCTTGACACCCGGGTCGGCGAAGTAGCCGCCGGTGACCTGGCCGGCGCACTCCAACAGGTGCCCCACCAGCGTTCCCGCCGCCAGCAGCTCCTCGTCCTGAGGGTCCCACCCCAGGGAGTCCAGCAACGGAGCCAGGAACAGGGAGGGGTCGGCGGCCCGCCCGGCGATGACGACGTCGGCGCCCCCGCGCAGGGCGGGCAGCAGGGCGTCGACCCCCAGGTAGGCGTTGGCCGAGACCAGCTCACCGTGCTCCTCCAGGGGCCGGCCGTCCTCCCATGCCGGTGCCGAACGGTCGACCCGATCCAGCACGTCGTCACCGGTCACCGCCGCGATCCTGGGCGACACACCCAGTTCGAGGGCCAGTTCGTGGGCCATGCGCGCGGCGCCGATCGGGTCGGCCGCCCCGGCGTTGGTCACCAACCGGGTGCCCTTGCGGGCCAGGGGTTCCAGCAGCAGGGACAGCCGTCTGCGCAACAGCGGGTCGTGGCCGGGGCCGGAACCGTCGGTGGCGCGCAGGGACGCCAGCGACACCGTCCTCTCGCCCAGGCACTCCAGGACCAGTGTGTCGAGCTCGCCACGCTCCACCAGGTCGACGGCGGGTTCGAGGCGGTCGCCCGCGAACCCCGCCCCACAGCCGATACGGACGACTTCGGGCACGTGCACTCCTTCGGTTTCGGTACGTGTGTTCGGTTCCTCGCGGGTCCGTGACACCTCAGGACACCCAGAGCGGGATGACGCCGGTGGCCACCGCGGCGCCGAAGACCACCAGGCTCACCAGCCAGGCCCACGGCAGCAGGAAGCGGATGTGCGAGCCGATGGAGACCCCGCTCAGCCCCACCAGCAGGTAGAAGGAACCGGTCATCGGGCTGATCGGGAAGCCCACGGTCTCCTGACCGGTGATGGATGCCTGGGCCACGTGTGACGGTTCCACCCCGAATTCCCCGCCCACGGCCGCCAGCACCGGCATCACCGCGAAGTAGTAGGCGTCCGGTCCGAACAGCAGACTCATGGGCACCGCGAGGACCCCGATGAGCAGCGGCAGACCCGGGCCGAGGAAGGTCGGCATCGCCCCGGTCATGGCCTGGGCCATCGCGTCGATCATCCCGCTCTCCTCCATGACTCCGAGGAAGACCCCGGCGGCCAGCAGGGTGCTGGCCATGAGGATGGCGCCCTTGGCGTGGGCGTCGATGCGGGCGGTCTGCTCCTTCATCCCCGGGTAGTTCAGGACGAGCGCGACGACCAGGGCGAGCATGAACACCAGCTCCGGCGGCAACACACCCGAGATCAGCACACCCACGGTCGCCATGGTCAGCAGCGCGTTGAGCCGGTACAGGCGCGGGCGCAGCAGTTCGGGGTTCTCGGATTCGTAGGCGGGGGCCGGCTCCGCCGCTCCGTTCGCGGTGTGGTCGCCGCCGCCCACGCGGCTCGGAGTCCGGTCCTGGGTCGAGGCCGCGCGCAGCCGGTTCCGCTCGCGCACCCCCAGGTAGTAGGCGATGGCCACGCAGGTGATCATGCCGATGATCTGGGCGGGGATCAGTGGGGCCCACAGGTCGTTGGCGGGGATCCCGCTGGCGGTCGCGGCCCGCGCGGTCGGCCCGCCCCAGGGGAGGACGTTCATGATGCCCGCGCCCAGGCCGGTGAGCGCGGCCAGGACCACCCGTCGCATGCCGAGCGCGTCGTAGAGCGGCAGCATCGCCGGGATGGTGATGAGGAACGTGGTGGCTCCGGCTCCGTCCAGGTGGGCCACCATCGCCAGCACCACGGTGGCCACCGCGATGGTCACCGGGTTGTCGCCGGCGAACCGCAGCACCCGACGGACGATGGGGTCGAACAGGCCCGCGTCGCGCATCACCCCGAAGTACAGGATGGCGAAGACGAACATGGCCGTGGTCGCGGCGACCCCGCCGATGCCCGCCGTCGCGAACTCCGCGACCTCGCCGGGGCCGAATCCCATCAGGAACGCCGCGGTGACGGGCACCCCGATCAGGGCGACCACCGCGCCCACGCGGTTGGACAACAACAGCGCGAGCACCACGGCGATGGTCGCGAATCCCATGACGGTCAACATGCGGTCGGCTCCTCGGGCTCTGGGGGTTGTGGCGCGGGCCACACGCGCCATGTTCGCCCTGGTCGTCCTTGCCTGTCCAGCATCGATCGGGCATCGGTCTATGCTCTGAAGGCATGGATCTGACACTGAGGCAGTTGGAGGTCTTCGCGACCGTCGCCCGTCGCGGGAGTTTCACCGAGGCCGCCGAACGGCTCCACGTCGCCCAGTCCTCCTTGAGCCGCACCGTGCAGTCGATGGAGCGGAGCCTGGGCGTGTCCCTGTTGGAGCGCACCACCCGCAGGGTGTGCTGCACCCCCGAGGGCGAGGAGGTGCTCGTGGTGGCCGAACGCCTGCTCTCCCGGCACCGAGCGGAGATGAACGGCCTGGAACGCTACCTGCGAGGCGACCGCGGCACGGTCACCGTGTCGACCCTGCCCTCCCTGGCGGCGACCCTGTTGCCTCCGGCGATCGTGCGCCTGCGCGAGGAGGCCCCCGAGGTCGACGTGCACGTCCTGGACGGCATGGCCGAGTCGGCCCTGGACCGGTTGGAGGCGGGTGAGAGCGACCTGGCGCTGGTGGCCGTGGGCCGTCTCCGTCCGGGCCTTCGCGCCTCGGCCCTGGTCCGCGACCGGTTCCTGGCGGTCCTGCCGCCGGGACACCGCCTCGCCGAGAGGGACGAGATCACCTGGGCAGAACTGGCCGCCGAGCCCTTCGTCGTCACCGGTGGGGACTCCAGCGTGCGCAGGGTCGTGGAGGACGCCCTGCACGACTCCGGCGTGGACGAGCCGCACCTGATCCAGGCCGGCAACATCTCCACCGTTGGTGGTCTGATCGGCGCCGGCATCGGGGTCTCGGCCCTGCCCGCGCTCACCCTGCCGCTCATGGGGTTCGTCGAACACGCGCGGGTGCCGCTCCAGGGCCCGGTGGCCGAACGCCGCATCAGCGTGGTCGTGCCCGAACACCGGACCCTGGGGCCGGCCGCCGCCCGCCTGCTGCGGGTGTTGCGGCGGATGCGCGCCCTGGGACATCCCCTGCCCGAGGGCGCCCTCTGGGAGCCCTGACGGTCCCCGGCCGGTTCCGCCGATCTCAGCGCAGGTCGGCCAGGACCTCCAGTAGGCGATCCACGTCGGCCTCGGTGTTGTACAGGTGGAACGCCACCCGCAGTCGGCCGTCGCGCACGGCCGCCGCGATACCCGCCTCGGCCAGACGCCGGTCCACGCCCTGCGGCGCGGGCAGCGAAACGATCGCCGATCCCTTGCCCTCCAGGCCCGCCTCGGCACGGAACCGGTCGGCCAGGGCGACGTCGTGCTCGTGGATGGCCCGCACCCCCACGCGTTCGATCAGGGCCAGGGAGTGTTCCAGGGAGACGAACGCCGGCCACACCGGCGCCAGGTCCAAACGGCCGGCCTCTGGTCCGTGTTCGATCGCGGAGCCGTACAGCGAGTTCCACGGGTCCACGGCCGAGTACCAGTTGGCGGCCAGGGGCCGCAGTTCGCTCAACGCCTCGGTGGTCCCGGACAGGAAGGCCGAACCCCGGGTGCTCAGCAGCCACTTGTAGGCGCTGCACACCACGTAGTCGAACCGGTCGTCGTCGGAGGGCAACCAGCCCGTGGACTGGGTGGTGTCCACCAGGGTCCGGGCGCCGTGGTCGGCGCAGGCCGTGACGAGGTCGTCCAGGGGAGCCAGGGCGCCGTTGGAGGACTGGACCGCCGAGACCGCCACCAGTGCGGTGTCGGGCCGGACCTCGTCGGGCAGTCGGTCCAGGGGCACCTCGCGCACACGCAGTTCGGAGCGGACGGAGAACGGGTGCACGGTGGAGCTGAACTCGTTCTGGGCGACCAGGACCTCGGACCCGGCGGGCAGGCTCGCGGCGACCGTTCCGGTGAACTGGGAGGTGTGGGTGCCGATGGCCACGCGCTCCGGGGTGAGGCCGGTCAGGCGGGCGTAGGCGGCGCGGGCGCGTTCGATGCCCGGGTCCTGGGCGCCGGCGAAGAACCGCCCCGTGGCCACTTCGTGGATGTGCTCTTGGAGGGCCCGCGTCGCCGGATGGGGCGTCAGGCCGTGGGTGGCGGTGTTGAGGTAGGTGCCGTGTGCGGAGAACTCCCGCTGCGCCTCTCGCAGGCGCTGTGCCGTCTGGTCCATGGGAGGCATGGTCACAGGGGCGGGGGAGTGGTTCAAGGGCCGATCCGGTCGGGAGTGGCCCTTCTCGGTCGGCCGGGTCCGGTCAGTTGCGGAACTTGGCCTGGGCGTCGGTGGAGCCGGCCATGAGTTTGTTGAGCAGGCGGACCAGTTCGCGGCGTTCCTCGGGTTCGAGGGCCTCGGCCCAGGCGCTCTCACGGCGGTTGTGCGCGCGGAACACGCCCAGGATCGCCCCGTAGCCGGCCTCGGTCAGGCTGAGCTGGAGCGCGCGCCGGTCGTGGGTGGCGCGTTCACGGGAGAGTAGTCCGTCCCGTTCCAGGGTGTTGAGCAGGGCGGACAGGGCGGCGCGGCTCATGCCGGAGATCTGGGCGGTGGTCTTGGCCTCCATGGGGCCGGCGAGCCAGAGCGCGAAGAGCACACGAAAGCCCGGCCAGGTCCAACCACGTGGACGGTGTACCGAGGACTCCAGGTCGTAGACGACCATGCTCGTCGCCCGGTTGAGGGTGAGGACCATGCGCATGGCCTCGGCGTTGACGGAGGGAAGCTCGCGTTCGGCCTTGTGCACCGCGTAGTCCACGAATGACCAGAAGGTGAGCTCGTCGGGGGGTGCGGCGTTGTGAGTCACGACGGCCAGCCTATAGCTCGGCACTTCGCCGGGCCGCTCCCGGCCGCGGTGGCGGGCACGTCGTGGACCGGCCCCCGAAGGGCGAAGGAGTAGCCTGCTGCTGTGAGCTGAGTCACCGTCACTTGGGGCCTGGGCCCCATGGTGATGTGGTGCGCGACACGTTATGGTCAGATTCATCAAACATTTGATCATTTGGGCGGTTCGAGCCGTCCGCGACGAGTGAAGGGCCCTTCGACCATGGCAGCCAAGCCGTTCGCCTCCTCCGCCGACACCCAGGCCAAGGAACAGACCCTCGAAGTCCTGGCCGACGGCGTCTACGCCCTCACCGCGGAGGGCGATCCCAACGTGGGCGCCATCGAGGGCGAGGACTTCGTCGTGGCCTTCGAGGCCCTGGCCACCCCCACCGCCGCCGGGGAATGGCTCGCCAAACTGCGCGAGCACACCGACAAGCCCGTGCGCTACCTGGTGCTCTCCCACTACCACGCGGTCCGCGTCCTGGGCGCCAGCGCCTTCGACGCCACCGTCATCCTCACCCACGAGAAGACCCACGAACTCATCCGCGAACGCGGCAAGGAGGATTGGGACAGCGAGTTCGGCCGGATGCCGCGCCTGGCCAAGGACGCCGACTCCGTGCCCGGCCTGACCTGGCCCACCCAGACCTTCGCCGACCGCACCACCATCGACCTGGGCGGCGACCGCGGCGAACTCGTACTGCAATACTTCGGCCGCGGCCACACCGAGGGCGACATCGTGGCCTGGCTGCCCGAGCAGAAGATTCTCTTCGCCGGCGACCTCGTCGAGGCCCAGGCCGCCCTCTACACCGGCGACGCCTTCCACAAGGACTGGGCCGGCGCCACCCTCGACAACGTCAAGGCCCTCCAGGCCGAGATGCTCGTCGGCGGACGCGGCGCCGTCAGCCGCGGCCGCGCCGAGGTCGACGCCGCCATCGAGCAGACCCGCAACTTCCTCGAAGTGATGATCCGCGAGGTCGGCGCCGTCCACGAACGCGGCGGCACCCTCAAGGAGGCCTTCACCGCCACCCACGGCGCCCTGGTCGACGACTACGGCCACTGGCCCATCTTCGAGCACTGCCTGCCCTTCGACGTCTCGCGCCTGTGGGACGAGTTCTCCGGAATCGAACGGCCCGTCATCTGGACCGCCGAACGCGACCGCCAGGTCTGGGATCAGTTGCAGGACTGAGACCGCCACTCCACCTTCCGACCGCGCCCGTACGGGGCGCCCCGAGACACGGAGCCCACCATGCCGCACCCCCCGGCGCCCCGGCCACCCGCGGACCCCGCCACCGACCCCGTCCTGGTGCTCGGAGCGGGACCGGTCGGACAGACCGCGGCCCTACTGCTCGCCCGACGCGGGGTCCCCGTACGGATCGTCGACGCCCGACCCGGGCGCGACGCGGTCGGTTCCAAGGCCATCTGCCAGCAACGCGACGTCCTGGACGTGTGGGAATGGCTCGGCGGCGGCACCATCGCCGAAGAAGGCCTGACCTGGAACACCGCCCGCACCTTCTACCAGGACCACGAACTGTTCAGCGTGCGCCTGCCCGACCCGGGCGCCTCCTCCCTGCCCTCCTTCGTCAACCTCTCTCAGTCCCGTACCGAGGAGGTCCTCGACGACCTCCTCGCCGACGCCGGGATCGTCATCGGCTGGAACCACGAGGTCACCGGCCTGGACCAGGACGAACACGGCGTCACCGTCGAGTGCGCCACCCCGCACGGACCGGTCCGCCTGCGCGGCTCCCACGCGATCTCCTGCCTGGGCGCACACGGCGGCGTCGTCCGCCAGGCACTGGGCGTGGACTTCACCGGCACCAGCTTCGACGACCGCTTCCTCATCTGCGATATCCGCGCCGACCTGGGCGACTGGGAACGCGAACGCCGCTTCTACTTCGACCCCGAGTGGAACCCCGGCCGGCAGGTCCTCATCCACCCCTGCCCCGACTCGGTGTTCCGTATCGACTGGCAGGTCCCCGCCGACTTCGACCTGGAGACCGAGGAGTCCAGCGGCCGACTCGACGCACGCATCCGCCAGATCGTGGGCGAGACCCCCTACGAGATCGTGTGGCACTCGGTGTACCGCTTCCACACCCGGGTGGCCGACCGCATGCGCCGAGGCCGGGTCCTGCTCGCCGGGGACAACGCCCACCTGGTCGCCCCGTTCGGCGCCCGCGGCCTCAACTCCGGGGTCCAGGACGTCGAGAACGCCGCCTGGAAGATCGCCTACGTCCGCCACGGGTGGGCCGACGAGACGCTCCTGGAGAGCTACCACACCGAACGTCACGCCGCCGCCCTGGAGAACGCCGACATCACCAGCGCCACCATGCGCTTCCTCGTCCCCCACGACGAGGCCGATCACCGGATGCGCCTGGAAGTGCTCCAGCGCGCCCTCACCGACCCCGACGTCCACCCGAAGGTCGACTCCGGGCGCCTGGCCGAACCGTTCTGGTACTGCGACTCGACCCTCACCACACCCTGCCCCGAACGGCCCTTCGGCGGTCGACCCCCGCGCGGTCAGGCGCCCACGCCCTGCCCCGGCGTGATCCTGCCCGACGTGCCGCTGGCCCTGGCCGAGCGACCCGACCTCATCCGACTGCGACCCCTGCTGCGCGAAGGCCTCACCCTGCTGCTGGGCCCCGCCCCCGAGGGAACCGACGCCCAGACCCTGCGCGCCACCGTGCACACCATCGCCTCCCGGGCCACCCCCGCCCCGGTCGCCACCCACCACCTGGTCGACGTCGACCCCACCGGTGCCCTGTGCCAGGCCCTGACCCCCGAACCCGGACAGGTGTGGCTGATCCGCCCCGACGCCCACGTCGCCGCGGTCGTCGCCGGTACCGACACCGACGCCGTGCGCGCCGCCGTACGCACGGCCCTGGGCCGGGCCATCACTGAAACCGCGCCCTCACGGTCCACCGCCCTGACGTAGGACACCGCCCGCCCAGGCACCACACCAGCAGACCCACGAACCCCAGGAGGACGACGATGGCCCACTACCGCCAGGTCGGCGAGGTACCCCGCACCCGCCACACCCAGCACCACAACCCCGACGGCGGCCTGTACTACGAGGAGCTCATGGGGGAGGAAGGCTTCTCCGCCGACTCCTCCCTGCTCTACCACCGCGCCATCCCCTCGGCCATCGTCGACGCCGCCGAGTGGGAGGTCCCCGACCAGTCCCGCAAGCGCAACGCCCCGATGATCCCCCGCCACCTCAAGCTCCACGACCTCTTCCCGGGCCGGGAGTGGAAGAGCGCCGACGTCGTGGAGTCCCGCCGCCTGGTCATGGGCAACGACGACGTGCGCATCTCCTACGTCGTGGCGGGCGCGCCCTCGCGGCTGTACCGCAACGGCATCGGCGACGAGTGCGTCTACGTCGAATCCGGCACCGCCCGCGTGGAGACCGTCTTCGGCGTGTTGGAGGTGGGCCGCGGCGACTACGTCATCCTTCCCCGTGCCACCACCCACCGCTGGGTGCCCACCGGCGACGAACCGCTGCGCGCCTACGCCATCGAGGCCAACAGCCACATCGCCCCGCCCAAGCGCTACCTGTCCCGCTACGGCCAGTTCCTGGAACACTCGCCCTACTGCGAACGCGACCTGCGCGGACCCCAGGGCCCGCTCCTGGTCGAGGGCGAGAACGTCGACGTGCTCATCAAGCACCGAGGCGACGGCCCCGGCGGCATCTCCGGCACCGTCTACACCTACCCCACCCACCCCTTCGACGTCGTGGGCTGGGACGGCTGCCTGTACCCGTACGCGTTCAACGTCGAGGACTTCCAACCCATCACCGGCCGCGTCCACCAGCCACCGCCCGTCCACCAGGTCTTCGAGGGCAACAACTTCGTCATCTGCAACTTCGTGCCCCGCAAGGTCGACTACCACCCCGGTTCCATCCCGGTGCCCTACTACCACTCCAACGTCGACTCCGACGAGGTCATGTTCTACTGCGGCGGCGACTACGAGGCCCGCAAGGGGTCCGGCATCGGGCAGGGCTCCATCTCCCTGCACCCGGGCGGCCACTCCCACGGCCCCCAGCCCGGCGCCTACGAGCGCAGCGTCGGAGTGCAGGCCTTCGACGAACTCGCCGTCATGGTCGACACCTTCCGGCCCCTGGACCTGGGCGAGGGCGGGATCGCCGTCGACGACGGCGTCTACGCCTGGACCTGGTCCAAGGGCCGGCGGGACAAATGAGGGGAGAAGGCATGGGCGACGTCCTCTACCGAAGCCTGTTCGACGACGCCGCGCTGTTCCCACCCGGCAACGCGCCCATGGGTCAGGCCCTGCCCGCGCACCGGGAACACCGCGCCTCCCGGCGGGCCCGCTACGTGGGGCCCTTCCTGGTCTCGGGAGGTCGCGTGGGTGAACTGCGCGCCGTCCTGGCCCGTGAGGAATCCGCGTCCGAACCGCTCGACGTGGTCATCACAGTCCCCGGCGGCGCCGACGACGTGCCCGGCGCCCTCGACTCGCTCGGCCTCGACCCGGCCCTGAACCTGGTCGGGATGGAGGTCGCCGCCACGCCGGGGGAGGCCGCCGACACCGCCGCCGCGCTGGTCAAGGCCCTGCCGGACGGCGCGGTCGGCTACGTCGAGGTGACCCGGGGCGCGAAGGCGGGCGCCGACATCGCGTCCCTGGCCGGCACCGGAGCCAACGCCAAGTTCCGCACCGGCGGGGTCAGGGCCGAGGCCCACCCCACCGAGGCCGAACTCGCCGACCTGCTCTTCGCGGCGATCACCGCCGGGGTCCCGTTCAAGTGCACGGCCGGACTGCACCACGCCGTCCGCCACACCACCGACGAGGGCTTCGAACAGCACGGATTCCTCAACGTCCTGCTGGCCACCCACACCCTGCTGACCGGAGGAGGGGCCTCCGACGCCGAAGTGGTCCTGGTCGACCGGGACGACCGTGCGCTGGCCCAACGCTCGACCGCCCTGTCCGACCTCGAACAGGCCGAGGTCAGGGCCCGGTTCCGTTCCTTCGGGACCTGTAGCATCACCGACCCCCTGGACGACCTCACCGTCCTGGGGGCCCTCTAACGACCTGGAAAGCGAGTTCCATGCCCGACAGTTGGCTCGACATCGCCCCCGACGCGCAGTTCGGCCTGGCGACCCTGCCCTATGGGGTGTACACCGTCGACGGTGCGCGCTCTCGCGTGGGCGTGGCCGTCGGTGAGCACGTGCTGGACCTGGGCGCGGTGGCCCGCGCCCAGGGGGCACCGTTCGCCGACGCGGTGAGCGGTCCGAACCTGGACGCCCTGATGGCCGCCGGTCGGCCGGTGTGGGACCGGGTCCGCCAGAGCCTGACCACCTGGCTCACCGACCCCGTCCACGAACAGATCGTGCGCCCCCACCTGGTGGACCGGACGAAGGTGCGGCTGCACCTGCCGTTCACCGTCGGCGACTACGTGGACTTCTACGCCTCCGAGCACCACGCCACCAACGTCGGACGCATCTTCCGGCCCGAGCAGGAGCCGCTGACACCCAACTGGAAGCACCTGCCCATCGGCTACCACGGCCGTTCGGGCACCATCGTGGTCTCGGGCACCGACATCGTGCGCCCCACCGGCCAGCGCAAACCTCCCACCGAACCCGTTCCCGTGTTCGGTCCCTCCGCGCGCCTGGACATCGAGGCCGAGGTCGGGTTCGTCGTCGGTACACCCAGCGCCATGGGCGAGCGAGTTGCGGTGGACGACTTCGCCGACCACGTGTTCGGGGTGTTCCTGCTCAACGACTGGTCCTCGCGCGACCTCCAGGCCTGGGAGTACGTGCCGTTGGGCCCGTTCCTGGGCAAGTCGTTCGCCACGTCCATCTCGCCGTGGATCGTGCCGGTCGCCGCCCTGGAGTCGGCCCGCGTGGAACAGCCCGCCCAGGACCCGGAGCCGCTGCCCTACCTGAAGGGCGAGCGGTCGTGGGGCTTGGACCTGCGCCTGGAGGTGCGGCTCAACGGACACGTGGTGTCCAACCCGCCCTTCTCCCAGATGTACTGGACCGCCGCCCAACAGTTGGCGCACATGACCGTCAACGGGGCTTCGTTGCGCACCGGCGACGTGTACGCCTCCGGTACCGTCAGCGGCCCCGAGGTGGAACAGCGTGGTTGCCTCCTGGAACTGACCTGGTCCGGCAAGGAGCCCATCAAGCTGCCCGACGGCACCGAACGCGCGTTCCTGGAGGACGGTGACGAGGTCACCATCACCGCCACCGCCCCGGGCCCCGACGGAACCAGGGTGGACTTCGGCGAGGTCACCGGCAAGATCCTCCCTGCCCGGTAACCCTCTCCGGGCGGCGGTCCGTCACCGACCGCCGCCCGACACGTGTCCTACGGTGGGCCGACCATGAGCGACCTCCTCGGCATTAACCACCCGACCCTGTCCAGCCCCGATCTCGACGGGCTCGTGGGGTACTACACGGAGCTGCTCGGAGCGGTACTCGCGTTCGAGCGCGCCGCGACCTCCACCACCCCTTGGATCGCGGTCGTCGACGTCGGCGGGGGCGACCACCTCATGATCGTCGAGGCCGGCGACGCCCACCCCACCGGCCTCGACCCCATCGGCGGGGCCGGATGGGGTCTGCGCGTGGGCACACACGCACGACTGTGCGAGATCCGCGAGCGCCTCCTGGAGACCGGAGGGCCGGTCGGAGAGATCGAGACGCTGCCCACGCAGGGGACGATGACGGCACGCGACCCCGACGGGCGCCCCGTGGACGTTCGAGCCCACCGCCCCCGACCCTGATGGCCTCGGCCCCGGCCGGGTCACGTGGTTCTCGCCCTCTTGTCGCCGACAATGAGGGGCCCAGGGCCGGGGAGGGCGGATGGCGGGAGAGCGGGATCGGAGCGAAGGAGCGCGCCGCGCGTTGGGTGCCGTCGCGTTTGCCTTCGATTCGGCCAACGCATCGTCTTCGACGCGACACGGTGTAGGGGTGTTCAGCAGCGCGTTCACGACAGGGCGGATGAAGTCGCCCGGCTCTACGAGAACCCCGAAGTTTTCGTGTCCCAGGGGCTTGACCACCATCTCGCGGTGGAGTTTCGCGAACCGGCCCTGGAAGAGGTGCGATCCCAGCGTTTCCCGGAACATCCCTACCGGTTGAGCAGCCTGTACGTGACCGATGGTGGCCAACCCATCCCCGAGGTTCTGGTGAACGGACACATCGACATCGTGGGGATCGACCGTGAAGTGCGCGCGAACCTCCTCCGACCAGGGGACTCTCCTGCTTGTTGATTCGTCCGGGACCTCAGGGTGTCCCCGTGACGGGAGTGATGGCGAGAGTGCTTTCTCCACTAGAGTGCAGCGCTGTTCGATTGCGGATGGTATAAATGTCCGGGAGTCTCTCTGGAATTGATCAGATGCGGGCATTAATGTCAGGAAAAGGGAACATGCCATCTACGGTGGGTGGGAGAGCCAGTGGTGCTCAGGAGGCTTACTCGAAACCAGTGCGAGCGAAGGTGTCGAGCAAGCATGGGAGACTTCTACTCGTTCTCGGGGCGGTAGCGCTCGTATTGGCCGTCCTCGTCGGCTGGTTCGCTGGGAAGGCCATGGGAGGCCAAGAGTCATCGGGGACGACGGCCGAGGGCGGACAGTCGGATGGCACTGAACCGACCATGGAGGATGGGGAATCCGACTCACCTTCGGACTCCAACGAACCCGACAGTTATGGGTTGAGCTCGTTCTCCGTGCAGCATGGGGCCGACATCACCGAAGACCAGTACCCGGTTGGATTCTCGGATTCACCCGAAGGCGGAGTTTCCATGGTCGTCGTCTATCTTCGTTGGAAGTCGACCAACAGCGCCGAGAGTCTCGCGGAGCTGATGAATACCTATCATGATCTCGACTCCGAGGTGACCCGGGAAATAGTCGAAGAGGAAGTGCTGGATCAGCGATCCGAAGACATCTCTCGTATCGCGAACAGGGAAGGCGTGTTTTTCAACGCCGATCTGTTTCCGATGCCAGGGGAGGTTTTCGAGATCACTCCTGTCGGGGTGACATGGTGGTCGACGGGTGAGGACACGGTCGACATGTTCGTTCTAGCCGACGAAGGGTTCGACATCAGTTTGGGAACGCGTTATACCCGTCGTTACATCTACGGTTTCACGATTCAGTGGAACCCCTCGGTGAGAGGCGGCGATTGGTTGGTGACCTCACAGGATGATCCTTCTAGAGATCCCGACTACCAGCCTGCCGAAGAGGAATACCACCTCGATCACGAGTACTGGACCCCCATCGCCGGTGTGACACCTTACGACTATCCCACGCACTCGGATCCGCCAAGGTACTGAGGGAGTCGACGAAAACCAACTGACGGGACCGTGGGCCCGGCGTGAGAGTGGCACCGCTCCGGGCCCAAGACCCCCGTCAGTATCGGTCTCGGCCGGGTCACGTGGTTCTCGCCCTCTTGTCGCCGACAATGAGGGGCCCAGGGCCAGGGAGGGCGGATGTCGGAAGAGCGGGGTCGGAGCGAAGGAGCGCGCCGCGCGTCGGGTGCCGTCGCGTGGCGACCGGCCTTGCTTTCCAAAGCGGACCTGCGCGCCGTCGCCGCACGGGTCTGGCGGGACCTGAAGGAGAGCCAGTTCAGCCTGCTCGCCGCGGGAATGGCGTTCCGGGCGCTCCTCGCGCTGTTCCCCGCCCTCATCGCCGTGGTCAGCGTCTTCGGAATCCTCGCCGACCCGGACGACCTCACCGACCAGATCGGCACCTGGCTGCACGCCGTCCCCAAAGCCGCACGGGAGCTGATCGAGGACCAGCTCCGCACCATCATCGCGACCGACACCGGGACCCTCGGGTTCGCGTTCGGCGGCTCCGTCCTCCTGGCGACCTGGAGTGCCTCCGGCGGCATGTACGGGCTGATGCAGGGCTGCAACGCCGCCTACGACGTCGTGGACAGGCGCAACTACCTCGTCAAGCGCGGCATCGCCCTGTCGTTGGCCCTGGGCGTGGGCGCCTTCCTGTGCGTCGGTGCCGGTTCGATGGTCGTCATCCCGGTACTGCTGGACCAGGTCGGCCTGAACCGGATCGCCGCACTCCTGGTCATCGTCGGCCAGTGGATCGTGCTCGGGTGCGTGACCGTCATGGGCCTGGCCGTCGTCTACCGGATCGCGCCCCACCGCGAGTCACCCTCGGGCCGCCGGCTCACCCCGGGCGTGTTCATCGCGACGGTGTTGTGGGTCGCGGGCTCCTGGGTGTTCACCTTCGCCGTGCAGCGGTTCGGCCACTTCGGCGCGACCTACGGCACACTCGCCGGGGTGATCGTACTGATGCTGTGGCTGTGGTTGTCCTCGATGATCGTGCTGTTGGGGGCCGTGGTCAACGCCGAACTCGAACGTCGGCGCGTGACCGCCCCGACCTAGGGCGTGTACGTCTTGGCGGACAGAGCACCGAGCAGCGCGAGGGCCTCGGCGCTACGGCTCGCCGGCTCCGCCTGGTAACAGAGCAGCTGTTGGCCCGGCGTCTCGGCGACGTCGAAGGTGTGCACCCGAAGCGTCAGCTCACCGACCAGTGGATGCACGAAACCCTTGACCTCCATGCGTTTGCCACGGGCCTGGTTGTGTTCCCAGAACCGCGCGAACTCCGGGCTCGCCCCGAGGAGACCGTCGACGAGCGAACGAATACGCGGATGCTCCGGCGCCCGCCCCTGCGCCAACCGGAGCGCGGCCACCGAGTTGCGCGCCGCGAGCCACCAGTCGGCGTGGAACTCGCGGGCGTCCGGGGCGAGGAACACGTGCTCCACCAGGTTGCGGCCGACGGGAAAGCCGAGGTAGAGGGCCTCGCCGAGCACGTTGTGCGCGAGAACGTCGTAGGCCGCGTTGGTGATGAGCACGGGGGTGTCCGGCCACGAGTCCATCAGCCGCAACAGGTGCGGGTCCACCCGCCGCGCACCGAGATCGGCGCGTGGACGGGGCGCCAGGCCGGCCAGGCGGTAGAGGTGCTCGCGCCCGTCGTCGTCCAGGGCGAGCGCGTCGGCGAGAGCGTCCAGGACCTGCGCCGACGGACCGGTCTCACGCCCCTGTTCGAGCCGGACGTAGTAGTCCACGCTCACGTCGGCGAGCATCGCGACCTCCTCCCGGCGCAGTCCGGGAACCCGACGCCGGGCGTTACCGCGCAATCCCACGCTCTCCGGCGCGGTCGCGTCACGGCGGGCCCGCAGGAACCGGGCCAGGGCAGGTGTGGTCATGGCCGAAAGCTACCCCGCGCCGGGCCCGGGAGGGAGGGTGCGGTGCACCCAGGCTCGCACCGGCCTGGTCCGGTCGGCCGAGCGCGCACAGGGTGGTGTTCCGACAGAAGAAGGACTCCCGCCCAGAGGATGAGCAACGCGATGACAGACCATCCCTACGTCGGCCTGTGGGTCACCGCCGACGGCCACATCCGACACGAACTGTTGCCGGAGGGACGCTACGTCGAGGCCCGAGGCAGCCGGGAACGCGCCTACACCGGCCGGTACACGGTGACCGGCACGCACATCGACTACGTCGACGACACCGGTTTCAGCGCCGACGGCGACTTCGTCGAAGCGAACACCCTGCACCACGCCGGCATGGTGCTCACCCGTCGCGCCGAAGAGGAGAACGCCTGATGAAGGAGATGTCGGACAAGGTCGTACTCATCACCGGAGCCTCCAGCGGCATCGGAGAGGCGACCGCGCTGCACCTGGCCGAGCGGGGTTGCGTCGTGGTGCTGGGAGCGCGCCGAATCGACCGGCTGCGGTCGCTGGTCGAGCGCATCGAAGAGATCGGAGGGCGGGCCCACGCCCACCCCCTCGACGTGACCGACGCCGACGACGTGCGCGCCTTCGTCGACCGCGCCGTCACCGAGCACGGGCGCGTGGACGTACTCGTCAACAACGCTGGCGTCATGCCGTTGTCGCCGCTTGCCGCGCTCAAGACGGACGAGTGGACTCGCATGCTCGACGTCAACGTGCGTGGACTGCTGCACGGCATGGCCGCGGTACTCCCCGTGTTCGAGGCCCAACGCGGCGGCCACGTCGTGACGATCGCCTCGGTCGGGTCCCACGAGGTGTCGCCCACGGCGGCCGTCTACTGCGCCACCAAGTCCGCCGCCTGGGCGATCACCGAGGGGTTGCGCCTGGAGAGCGAACCCTGGCTGCGCGTATCGACGATCACGCCCGGCGTGGTCGAGTCCGAACTCGCGGAGACGATCACCGACCGCACCGCACGCGAGGCGATGGTCGCCTATCGGGCCAACACGATCCCGGCGGCGGCGATCGCCCGCGCCATCGCCTTCGCCATCGAGCAGCCAGAAGAGGTCGACGTCAACGAGATCGTGGTGCGGCCGACCGCGCAGCGTTGAGGTGAAGCGGCCGGTGCGTCCTACGTGGTTCCCAGGGGCCCGAGGGACGCACCGGTCCCGTTCTCGCTAGGCTCTCGCGAAAAGAATCGAACAGATGGGCGACGATGCAGACGAATCCGGTACGCCACACGGTCAACGCCGTCACCCTCACGTCTTTGATGTCCTTTATCGTTCTTTTGATGCTGGTCATCTTCGTGATGTCGACCAAGAGCGGTGTCAATTCCTCGGACACACTCCTGCGAATCCACCTATGGGGATCGCTCGCCCTGGCCGTCGTCCTGTGGCTCACCTTCAAGGTGGCCACCCGTCAAGTGTTGATCACCGACACAGGATTCGAGTTGCGGGGCATGTTCGTCGACCGCTTCGTGCCCTTCCACCTGGTCGACTTCGTGACCATCACCGGAGGGCTCGCCCTGGTGCTGACCGATGGCGGACATCGGCCGATTCCCGGATTCGACCCCTCGCCCTATGGGGAAATGCGGCGCTACCGGCTCCACCACGCCCCGGGGGATCGACTTCAGGAGGAACTCGACCGCTCTCGGCTTCGGGACGTGGAAGGGGAGGCGCACGAGACGACTCGGTTCCGGCCGGACCTGCTCGTACTCGTGGCGACCCTGGTTTTGAGCTTCCTCTCCGCCCAGGCTATCGAGTACCTCTTCGCGTCCTGACAGCAGCGCTAGAAGTCCATCGCGTTCTCCGCGGAGGTACCGAACTCCGCCGCGTAGTCCACCGCCTCCGCGACCGACTTCGACGACGCCCCTGAGGATGCCTCCGCGCCCCCGTCACGCCACACCGTTGCGCTCGCTGGCTTGACAAGAGCCCTACGTGTCAACTTATGCTTTACGCATGCAAGAGAAGTTAACAGAAGCGCTGCGGGCTTTGAAATCCCACACGGACGCCCTCCTCGCGTCACGCGTCCTGACCGCCACCAACGACTGGGCCAACCCGATCGGGCACGCCGTGAGCATGCAAACGGCAGCCGAGGACGTTGTGCGCGCGGTCGTGGAGCAAGCACGCCAGAACGGCGCTACGTGGCAGGTGATCGGCGACGCCCTCGGCGTGAGCAGGCAAGCGGCGTTTCAGCGCTACGGCAAACCCATCGACCCCAGAACAGGACAACCCATGAACAACACCCCGCTCCCCGGCACCGTCGAACTGGTCGCTTCCGTGATCGAAGACCTCGCCTCCGGGCACTGGTCACGTGTCACCGAGCAGTTCGACCCGACCATGTGCGACGGACTTTCAGAGGACGCGCTCGCCGCCGCGTGGGCGCAGATCGTCGGCCTGTCGGGAGCGTTCGAGGGGCAGGGAAAGCCGGAGGTCGCCCGGGCCGGTGATGTGACGGTCACGAACACGCCGATCTCGTTCGAGGCGGGCGACTACACCGCACGGATCACGTTCCGTGACGACCGCACCATCGCCGGGCTGCACATCCTCGAAAGGCAGACGTCGTGACCATGAAACCTCCAGTCGGTGCGAAGACGGCCCAGGCCCGAGGCGGACCCCGCATGAACAGACGCGACCTGCGATCCATCAGCGTGTTCACCATCTTGTCGTTCGCGCTCGCCTGGTTGCTCGCGCTCCCGCTCTGGCTCGGCGATGGACTCACCAGCCCTTGGTTCCCCGCCGTCGCCGTCGCGACGATGATGACACCGACGATCGCCGCCCTGATCGTCGTGTTCTTCATGGAACGACCGCGGCACAAGGCGTGGACGCTGGGACTATGGCCGCTCAGGCCGGCTCCAAGGCTGCTCGGCTACGCCGCCCTGGGGATCTTCGTGCCCATCGCACTCGTCCTGGTTGCGCTCCCAGTCGGCGCGCTCCTGGGGGTCTACCCGGCCGACTTCGCGAACTTCTCCGCCTTCCAGCAGTCCCTCGACGAGCAAGTGGGCACATCGGGAGCGGCCGAAACCCCGATCCCGATCGGCGCGCTCATCGCCCTCCAGCTCGCCACACTCCCCCTGGCGGCGTTCATCAACCTCATCCCAGCGCTGGGCGAGGAACTCGGGTGGCGGGGATGGCTGCTTCCCAAGCTGATGCCTCTAGGCACTCTTCCGGCTCTGTTGGTCTCCGGCGTGATCTGGGGCCTTTGGCACGCCCCGCTCATCCTGCTCGGGTACAACTACCCCGGCGCGCCGGGCTGGCTCGGCCTGACCGCGATGGTCATCATGTGCGTCCTGGTCGGTGCGGTCTTCGGCTGGCTGCGGCTCCGATCAGGATCGGTATGGCCCGCCGCCCTCGCCCACGCCGCGTTCAACGGGGCCGGCGGCAGCTACCTCCTCTTCGCGATGGCGGGCGAGCACATCGACACCACGCAAGCGACGATCCTTGGCTGGAGCGGTTGGATCGTACCGCTCGCGTTCGTGGTGATCCTGATCGCCACCGAACAGTTCGCCCCCGCCAAGCACCCGACCACCCCGCCACGGAAATCCGAGTCACCGTCACCATCTACCCATCGAATCAACGACTCGGAACACTAGGCGTTCGCGAAAAGAAGCGAACCGGTAGGCGACGATGCGGACGAAACCGGTATGCCGCACGGTCACCGCCGCCACTCTCACGTCTCTGATGTCCTTCACCACCCTGTTGACGCCGGCCATCACAGGAGGGCTCGCCCTGGTGCTGACCGATGGCGGACATCGGCCGGTCCCCGGCTTCGCCACGCCCCGGGCACCCTTCTCCAGAACGAATTCGACCGCTCTCGGCTCCGGGACGTGGAAGGGGAGGCGCGCGAGAGAAGCCGATTTCGCCCGGACCTGCTCGTACTCGTGGCGGCCCTCGTTCTGAGCTTCCTCACCGCCTACTCCCTCTTGTGCCTTTTCGCGTCCTGACCGGGGCACTAGAAGTCCATCGCGGTCTCCGAGGACGTGCCGCCGGATCCACCTTGGCCCTGAATGCTCCGAATGTGCACCAGGCGGGTGAGTCGAATGGCCGGGCGGATCAGGAGTTCGATGCTGCCGATGAGAAAGCACCAGGTCCCGGGGACCATCATGCTCGAATAGAAGAACATGATGCTCCCGGCGATGAACCACGCCGCGATCAGGATGTCGTTGCAGATGCTGACGACTTCGTAGCGACGCCGGATGACCAGCTCATGGTGGCCGATGTGCACGGTCAATGGCCGGTGCTCGGGCATGTGTCCTCCCTCGGGTACCTCCTCGTATCCTGCACGTGCTGTACATGCCGGACACGCTCCGTGATGGGGCGTGTCGCCCAGAATCCGTTTTTCCCGCTCGTATCCGGGGCCTGAGCGCCTCGTCCATCCCTCTCCGCGAGGGGTGCTCCCGCAGGAGTGCCCGCCGGTCGTTCTGCGTGCTGTCACCGTCCGGCGCCCGAGTGATGAACGTGTTGAGTCGGATGGTTCCGCGTTCGATCCAGGACCGGATCGTGGCTCGAATCGTTGGAGCACGAACGAACGCGGACGACCTGTTGACGTGTCTTCCCGAGGAAGGTGCGGAGACCGACCCGCGCGGAACGAAGGCGGGATGAGACTCCGGTCGGATCTCAGGTCTTGGTGGCCACGAGCCGGTTCGCGGTCGTTCGGGGATGCTCGACCGCGCTGGTGTGGTCATTCCCCGAACACGCGAACGGCCACCGTCCGATGAGCCAGGACACCACCTTCGGCATTCCTGTTCCTCCTCGGTCGAGGGGAAGGCTCTGGGAAACCGGGTTCGGAATTCGGGATGACAATCGAGAATGCGGAATTCGGTATTCGCTAACAGACACCGGGGCCTCACGCAACCGTCTGGCCGTGACCACAAGATAGGTATAATGCCATCGACGGTCACTGTGATGTCAGGGACTTCCGCGCCATCGGATGACGGGTTGCATTAACGTCGAAGATGTGGCCTAGCGTTCATGACGCCCATCGAACCCGATGGGCGATAAGCGCCCCGGGTCGTCCTTTCCGGCAAGCACGACTCAGGTATGACTCTCCTCGCGGGCGCCCCTGATATCCCACGACGTCGTGATGGTTCGCTCTTTCCGATCATCGTGAAGCATAGAGAACGGAGTGCGAGTGCACCTGGACAGTGTCTCCACACCACTGAACGAAGACTCCGCCGCGCACGCGGCGGCCGTGGCCGAGGAGCAGTCGGTCCTCGACGAAGCCTTCGCCCGCCGCGACGAGCTACTCCAGCACCTCGACGCCGAACTCGCGATCCCGGCGGGCGACGCGACCGGGCATGCCCGGATGCGCGTGTTGGCCGCCCACCGCGAGGAGCTGCGGCGCGCCGACCAGGGTCTGATCTTCGGCCGACTCGACGCGCTCGACCGGACGGTCCTGCATGTGGGGCGGGTCGGTATCTCCAGCGCCGGAGACGACGATGATCCCCTGGTGATCGATTGGCGTGCACCGGCCGCACGGGCCTTCTACACCGCGACACCGATCGACCCCCAGGGCCAGGGCCGACGTCGCCACGTACGCGTCGACGGGTGCGTGGTGATCGGCGTCGATGACGAACCACTCGATGGGTCGGGTGCGAACGAGCTGGTCGGTGAGGGCGCCCTGCTCGCAGCCCTCGACGAGCGGCGCACCGGCCGAATGGGCACCGCCGCGGCCACCCTGCAACGTGAGCAGGACTATGTGATCCGCGCCGACTCCCGCGGGCCGCTGGTCGTCCAAGGCGGCCCGGGCACCGGCAAGACCGTGGTGGCACTGCACCGAGTGGCGTACCTGCTCTTCACCCATCCGCGGCTCGCCGCACAGGGCGTACTGGTTCTCGGACCGTCACTGCGTTTCCTGGACTACATCACCCAGGTGCTGCCGGCACTCGGGGAGACCGCCATCGTCTCGGCGACCTGCGACACCCTCGTGCCGGGAATCGGTGTGGAGCGTGCCGAGCCGCGCGAAGTCGCGGAGATCAAAGGTCGGGCGCTCTGGCAACAGGCACTCTCCGGGTACTCCGCGGCGCTCGTCCCGCGGCCCGTCGACCTCGAACTGGAGTGGGAGGGGGAGCGGTACACGATCGATGAACGACGGGTCGCCAGAGCCCTCGCCTCGGCTACCTCGGGGCACTCCTACCACGCGGCGCGCGCCGGCTTCAGCGAACAGGTCCACCATCTTCTGACCGATGCGATAGCCGAACGCAACGAAGAGACACTGGCGAGAATGGAGGAGGGCTTCGAGGACATACTCGATCGGTTCGACGCCGGATTCGCTCACTCCGACAATCGTGCCGCGAGCAATGGCACCACCGGCACCGATGTCGACGGGGAACTCACGGAGGAGGACCTGGAGCGGCTGCACGACCGGATCGCCACCGACCCCGGCGTGGCCGCGACGTTGCGGGAATGGTGGCCGACCCGCGATACGAAGGTGGAACTACGTCGGCTCCTTGGTGACGAAGCGCTCTTGCGCCGATGGGTGCCGGGGCTCACCGACACCGAAAGAGGAATGGTTCTCGCTGAACCGCGAGAGTGGGCGAGCAGCGACATCCCCCTGTTCGATGCCCTGGCCGACTCGCTGGGTGATGCTCGGTCGAACGGTGAGCAGGGGGAGTTTCTGACCGATCGTGCCGCGGCGCGCAGGGACTGGGTCTACGGACACGTCGTCATCGACGAAGCCCAGGAGCTCTCGGAGATGCAGTGGCAGATGGTGATGCGCCGATGCCCTTCGCGGTCGATCACCGCTGTAGGCGACATCGACCAGGCCGAGGCGCCGCACCGGCACACCACCTGGGAGGAGGCGGTCGGTGCGGCCTTCGGCGAGAGGTGGACGGAGGCCCGATTGACCATCTGTTACCGCACTCCGTTCGAGGTCATGGCTCTCACCGGGCCGGTGCTCCAGAACGCGGGTAGCCGGAACGAGCCGCCTCGCGCGGTCCGGGCCTCAGGCGTCGAGCCCTGGGAACGCGCTGTGGAAGAGGGCCATCTCGTGGCCGAGGCGGCACGTGTCGTCGAGGAGCTGTCGAAACGATGGACGGGAGGGCTGGTCGGTGTCATCGCGCCCCTCGAACGCGTGCCGGCTTTGCGCGCGGCGCTACCCGACGTATCGGTTCTCTCCGCGACCGAGGCCAAGGGCCTGGAATGGGACGCCACCCTGCTCATCGACGCCCCGGGCATCGTCGCTGAACCGCGAGGCTGGAACGGGCTCTATGTCGCGCTCACCCGATGCACCCAGGAACTGGGGCGACTGCATCTGACGTGAAGGGATCCCGTTCCCACCGATCGCTTCGCCGGACGCTCGGCCGGGGTTCCCCGGCCGAGCGCCGTGCGTGGTCGACCACCGGGTCCGGTCGTCGACCTTCGCACGGCCGTCAGTCCGGCGGGTCCAGCGGTGACATCGCGGGGGAGTGGTTGAACAACCGGAGTTTGGCCGCCCCCGGTTCGATGAGGGAGACGAAACCCGAAGCGACGTCGACGATGCTCAGACTCGCCGGATGGCTCGGCACCGTGCGACTCGGGTCCAGTCCCACGGCGGCCCCGAGGAAGGCCCGGACCGGCCCGCCATGGGTGACGACCAGGAGCGTCCCATGGTCACCCTCCCTCGCCCGCCGCACGGCGGCGTCCACCCCGGCGACCACCCGATCGGTGAGTTCGCCGAAGCTCTCGGCGCCCGGGGGGTGGAACCTCCCCGCCCGCCACTCGGTGTACTCTGCGGCGTCCTCCTCCTTGATCTGCGCCGAGTACCGCCCCTCCCAGTCGCCCAGGTAGGCCTCGTTGAGCCTGGGATCGCACACATCCGGTTCGACACCGAGCACCTCGGCGGTCTCCCGCGTGCGACACAGACTCGAAGTGACGACGTACCCGGGGGCCAGGTGAGCGACCGTCCGCGCCAGCGCGGCGACCTGCCGGCGCCCGTCCTGCGACAGGCCGATGTCCTGCTGCCCTTGGAGACGGCGCTGTCCGTTCCACGCGGTTTCGCCGTGGCGGACCAGGATCAGTCGCGTCATCGGACCACCTCGGTGTCCAGAAGGGCGCCATCGACGTCGAAGTAGGCGTCCGGAGCCTGCGGTGGCCGCAGCCCGATCCCGTCGCCGGGCAACAGGTCGACCGGTGTGTCGCGGGAGACGCTCACCCGCGTACCGTCGAGAAGGTCCACGCCCACGACCCACTTGTCGGCCATCGGAACCTGGTCGGCGAACGTCGCCTCCAGACATCCGGAAGCCGACGCCTCAAGATCGATTTCGATCGAACCCGCCCGGTACATCGCCTTGAGCGCCCCGCCCCGGACCGAAGCGGGGGCGGCGCCGCAGTCGACGCCGAACGCCGACAGACGCCCGCCGGCGACCTCGCAATCGATGATGTTCGCCGGTGGGGTGCCGATGAACGTGGCGGTGAACGCGGTACGCGGTGATTCGAGCAGTTCCCGCGGAGTGCCGAACTGTTCGATCCGGCCGTCCTTCATCAGCGCGATGTGCGTGGCCATGGTCATCGCCTCGACCTGGTCGTGCGTGACGTAGACGCTCGTGGCACCGGTCGACCTGTGCACGCGCATCAGTTCGCCACGGGTGTCCACCCGAAGTTTCGCGTCGAGGTTGGACAACGGTTCGTCGAACAGCAACACCTTGGGCTGCGGGGCGATCATGCGGGCGATCGCCACGCGCTGCTGCTGACCGCCGCTGATCTCTCCCGGATACCGGTCGGCCAGGTCGGAGATCGACAGCAACGACAACACCTCCTCGCCCCGGGCCCGCCGCGCCTCCTTCGACCACTTGGCCACGGTCAGCGGCCAGGTGACGTTCTGGAACACGGTCTTGTGCGGCCACAACGCGTAGGACTGGAAGACCAGACCGGCCTCGCGTTCGGCGGGCGGCACCATCTCGGTCCCGTCGCCGCGCGCGATGACGCGGTCGCCGAAGCGGATCTCACCCCCGGTGGGATCCTCCAACCCCGCGAGCATCCGCAGAGTCGTCGTCTTTCCGCACCCGGACGGCCCGAGCAACACCAGGAACGAGCCCTCCGGTACGTCGATCGATATGCCGTCGACGGCCGGGGTGTCGCCGAAGTCCTTGCGCAGGTCGGTGATGGTCAGGGAGGCCGAGGAGGCTCGGGGTCGCATGTCGGTCCTTTCGACCTGGTGAAGGCCGGTCCTTGAGGTCATGAGTTCGAGTTCCAGGGCTGGGCGGCGCCTTCGAAACGCCGGGCGATGATGGTCGCCGCGACCGAGATCACCGCGATGACGACCGTGACCGCGTTGGCCAATTGAGTGAAGTTCTCCGAGGAGTACTGGTAGGTGAGGACGGCCAGGACCGGCATCGCCGGGGTCGCCAGCAGCACGACCAGGGAGAGGTCGCGCACCATCTGGACGAACACGAGCACCCCGCCGGTGAACAGACCACGGGCCGTCAACGGCGCGATGATGGCGCCGATCCTGCGGAACAGACCGGCGCCGGCCATCACCGCGGACTCCTCGACGTCCTTGGAGACCTGGCTCAGGGCCGCGGTGCCCGACCGGACCGAGAACGGGATCGTCGCCGCGATCCCGGCCAACACGAGGATCGCGAACGTTCCGTACAGGCTCGGAAGAGGGCCGATGGGCGCCCCGAACTGCGCGATGAACGCCGCGCCCAGCGCGATTCCCGGGATGAGGAACGGCACGAACGAGGTGACGTTCAAGGTCCCCACCAGCCACTTCGGGCCGCTCGACCGGGTGATGACATAGGAGATGAGCAGCCCGAGGACACCGGCGCCGATCGCCACGCACACCCCGAGCAGGACGGTGTTCCAGGTGGCCTGAAGGATCTGCGGGTTGTTCAGCACACCCGGCTGTCCCTGGGCGAGCGCGGGGTCCGAACCACCGATCCAGTAGTGCAGGGTCAGCCCGGAGGTGAAGTCGTTCGTGTGTCGGGTCAGCGAACTGAGCACCAGCACGATGCCGGGCACGATCGTGGTGCACGTGACCAGCAGCCACGCGAGCCCGGCCACGGGGCGCCCCAGGATCCCGAGTTCGACGCCCCGTCGACGGCCGCCCTTGCCGGTGATCGTCTCGAAGCTCCGTCGACCCCCGGTGACGCGGGTCGACGCGTACATGATCAGCGCCGCGACGAGGATGAGCACGATCGACAACACGTATCCGCGTGAGACGTCACCGGTCGAGATCGCCCCGTACAACCGGGTCGAGAGCGTGTGGAACCGGACCGGCAGACCCAGCAGGGCGGGTGAGACGAAGTTGGAGACCCCTTCGGCGAACGCGAGCAGCGCGCCGGAGATCATCGCCGGGGCCACCACGGGCAACGCGATGTCCTTGGCCACCCGCAGCGTGGAGGCGCCCGTCATCTCAGCGGCCTCCATGAGGTCGCCGTTGACACCGGCCAGCGCCGCCGCGATGAGCATGAACGACAGTGAGAAGTAGTGGGCCGTCAAGGTCGCGGCGATCGGCACCGGGCCCCAGGCCAACCAGTCCGGGACGGAGATCCCCAGGTTCACGAGGATTCCGGTGGATCCGCCCACCAGGTCGTTGCGAAAGACCGACTCCCACGCCAGCGCCAGCGCGAAGCTCGGTAGCGCGAAGGGGATCATCGCCAGCAATCCAAGGAGCCTTCGCCCGGGGACGCGGGTCATCACCACGACCCAGGCGAGGAATCCACCGATCACCGTGGAGCCCACGGCCGTGGCGACCCCCATGAGGATCGAGTTGCCCATGGGCCGCCACAGCAGGTTCTGCGACATCGGGCTGGCGAACACGTCCGACCACGCCTGGCGGTTATCGCTCTGCAAGGTCGTGTTGACCAGCCCGATGAGCGGTGCCATCACCAGGACCAGGAGGACGAGCAGGGTGCCGGCCCCCAGCACCACGGTCGGCCGGGTGAGCGCCGTGCGCGCACGGGCCACCGTACGGCCGACCGTGGTGCGGCGGGGAGCGGGTGCCGTTGACATCGGGTCCTTTCGGGCGGTGAGGAGATGGAGAGAGGGGCGGGGCTATGGGGTCAAAGGGTCAGCAGGAAGTCCGCCACGTCCGAGCGGATCTCCGCGGTCGCCTCGGGGTCGATGTCCCAGGCACCGAGCTCGTCGAGGGAGGCGGCGTCCTCGGGCTGGTCCATGTCGGTGCGGACCGGGTAGTCACCGGGGACGTAGAAGGGCTCGTAGCCGGCGCCGCCGGTCGCGGAGTCGTCGCCCATGAGGAAGTCCGCGACCAGGCGTGCGGCGGCGGGGTTCTCGGAGTCCTGCACCATGCCGATGTAGGCGGGGAAGGTGATGCCGAGCGAGGGGGTGGTGTCCAGGGAGGCCTGGAGCGCCCAGCCCTCCTCCTCGTTGTCCCGGCGGTCGGAGTAGGACGTGATGCCGACCGGCGGGTCCTCCTGCCCGGTCTGGCCCACGGCCGCGTTGACGTTGTCCGTGTCGTCGACCAGGACCAGACCGTTGGCGTACAGGTCCTTGATGAACTGCGCTCCGGCGTTCTCGACGTCGTCGTCGAGTTCGATCTCGGACCCGTGGAGCTCCTGGTAGGCCTGGGCCATCTCCTCGGACTGGCGGACGATCTCCGTCATGAGGTCGAGGTAGTCGCCGCGTACCCCGGGGTCGACCATGACGACCTTGCCGTTCCACTCGTCCTCGGTCAGCTGCCACAGGTTCTCGATCGGGCTGCCGTCTGGGTGGGCCTCCTCGTTGTACATGAGGATCTTGGTCGAGAGTCGGTTGGCCAGCAGCGGCTCCTGGTACTCCTCGGGCACGGAGTCCGCGACGCGCTGTGGCACGTGGTTCCGCAGGATGCCGCTCGCGAGCAGTTCGGTGATGACCACCGGCGCGTCGGAGATGTAGGCGACGTCCGCCGATGGGGTTCCGGCCTGTGCCTCGGACTGCAACCGGGTGATCTGCTCGGAGGAGGAGATGTCGTGGCCGACGAAGTCGATGCCGGGGTACTCCGCCTCGAAGGCCTCCTCGACCGAGGTGATGCGTGAGGTGAAGGAGTAGACGGTGACCTCTCCCTCCTCCTCGGCCAGTTCGACGAGTTCCTCATGGGTGGCGTCGTCGAGTTCGTGGGATTGGGCGGCCGCGTCGGCGTCGGGGGTCTGGGGAGTGCCGCCACCGCAGGCGGCGAGCGTCACGACGAGTGGGAGGGCGATGGAGGTGGTGAGCAGTTTCGAGGAGCGCATGACAGTCCTTTGTGTCGGTTTTCGCGCATGGGGGAGCGAGACCGGTGCGAACCGGCCGTCGTGTGGAAGGGGGGACCGAGGTGTCAGTCGAACGCTGTGAGCAGGTCGTCCAGTCGGTCCAGGGCGGGCAGGATGGTTTCCGGGTGCCGCTGGGCGATGGTGAGCACGATGGCGTTCGCGATCATCATCGGGACGCTCAGGGAGGAGAAGCCCTCCTGATGCCCGCGCGGGGCCGAGAGCACGGTGGTGGGAGCCGGGTCGAGGGTGTGGAGGGTGTCCGTGACGAGCACGGAACGAGCCCCCACCTCGGCGGCGTGGGCGTATAGATCCGTGAGGTTGCGTGGAGCGCGACGAAACGCGAACGACACCACGACGTCGGAGTCCGACATCGCCAGGACACGCTCGGCGACCTGCCGGCCGGGGCCGAGGAGGTTGACCGCGTGCATCCCGAACCGTCGCAACCGACTATCGAGAAGCTCGGCCAGGACCCCCGCGTTGCCGCGGGCGAAGAGGTAGACCACGCGCGCGCCGACGAGGCGGTCGGCGACCTCGTCGATCCGTGCCTGGTCCACGTGGTGGGCGACCGCGGCGAGGGAGTCGAGTTCGGTGGCAAGGAGTGTGTCCAGGACACTGCTCTGACCCTGCTCTCGAAGTTCCGCGCGGAACCGGTCGCCGGCACCGTTGAGGTGTGCTTCGTGGGCTTCGCGCAGGTCTTCGCGTAGTTCCAGGTAGCCCTGGTACCCGAGCCGTTGCGCCAGCCGGGTGGCGGCGGCGGGGTGGACCCCCGCACGTTGGGCGACCTCTCCGCCCCGCCACAGCGGGGCCTCGGCCGGGTTGGAGAGAAGTTCGTCGAGAAGGACGCGATCCGACTTGGTCAGCCGGTCGCGGTACCTGTTCATTCGCTCCTGTAGGTTCACGACGCCCACATTACGAGCAATTTTTCTTGCGACAAGGTGTGAGATGGCAATTTTAGTTGCAGTTCATGAGGGCTTCACCGTCCCACCTGGAGGTTGGCGCCGTGTTCACCCGAGCGCCCGTGCTCAGCCGGTGTCTCCCGGTCCCTCTTCGGGAGGTCGCGCCTTGGCTTTGTCACGCCAGGGTTGGGGGAGTGGTTTACCGGCGCGCAGCCAGGCGTGGAGGGCGTCGAAGGCCCGGTCCGCGACACGCAGGGCGTCGAGTGCTTGGGCCGGGTCGTCAGGGATGTGGCGTAGCGCGGCGGAGAGTTCGTCGAAGAGGAAGTCGGCCTGCTCCTGAGGTGTGGTGGTGGCGTGCCGGTCGGTCATGGCAACCGGTCCAGGAGCTCCCGCGCCAGTTGCCGGCCCAGGGCTTCCTCGCAG
>NZ_BCSH01000010.1 GCF_001570765.1 Nocardiopsis listeri NBRC 13360
GCCCCACCCACACACCCAAGCGATGCCCAACAACCAGCCATCTCCGCCCCTTGGAATTACTCATCTAGCGGGCCCTTTCCGGGCACACCCGGAAGGCACACGGCGGCGGAGGGCCCGGGTCGCATCGGGACCGTGCCCTCCTTCCCAACTCCACACCCCTCCTCCACTCCAGCTCAGCGCCGTTCCAGACGGGGGAAGACCACCTTCTTCAGCACCAGGGTGAGCGCGGCCACGGTGGGGATGGCCAACAGCGCCCCGACCAGACCGAGCAGCGCACCACCGACCAAGGCGGCGGTGATGTTGGCCGTCGGAGCCACGTCCACGGCGTGCCGCATCACCCGGGGAGAGATCACGTAGCTTTCGATCTGCTGATAGACGAGGAAGAAGACCAGGGTGATCAGTCCCAGCCAGAGGTCACTCACCCCCACCGCAAGGGCGGCTGCGAGGGCACCGATGCTGGTGCCCACCAAAGGGATCAACGCGGTGACGGCGACCACCAGGGCCAGGGTGAGGGCGTAGGCCGAACCGATCGCCCACAGGAAGAAGAACGCCACGACCCCGCCGAAGGCGGCCACCACCAACTGTCCGGCGATGAACGCCCCGATGCGCCGAACGATCTCGTCACCGATCTCACGGACCCCGCCACGGCGCGAACGCGGTACGAACCGGTAGGAGACGTCCATCATGCCGGGCAGCGAGGCCATGAAGAACAAGGTCAGGATGAACACCGTGGAGAGGGCGAACAACCAGTTGAACACCACCTGGCCCACTCCGACCAGGCCACCGAAGATCCGCTGCCCGAAATCGCCCCCGGTGACGACTCCCTCCAGGCGTTCCAACACGTTGTAGCGGTGGTCCACCTCGTGGAAGAACGCCGTGTTCCGCAGGTGGTCGATGGCACCGGGCAGAGCGGAGACGAAACCGCTCACCTGCTCGGTCAGCGGCGGCACGATGGCCCATGTGAACACCGCCACGAAGGCCAGCAGGGCCAGGCACACGGTGACGATCGCCGCCCAACGGGGCATCCGCAGCCTGTGACGAAGGAGTTCGATGACCGGGTTCAGGCCGACCGCGAGGAAGAGGGCCACCAGGATGTAGATGAACACCGCCCGTGCCCCGGTCAGGGCCTCTACCAGCAACCAGGCGCTGAGGACTCCGAGTGCCCCGACGAACCCGACGACGAAGTAGTTGGGACGTTGTGCCCCTCCGCCGGAGGGTCCGGCGGAGGGATCTGTTCCGTTCCCCCCACCGGTGGCCCCGGGTTCAGGTTCGGCCTTCGGGCCCTCCCGTGGTCCCCCTGCCGGTGCTCCGGTCGCGCCCGTGGCCGGGGCGTCGACGCTCATGTGTTCTGCTCCGACTCGTCCTCGTCGTCCAGTTCATCGGGGAGGCGCAGGGTGAACAGGGCACCGCCGAGCAGGTCGCTGTGGCCCGCCACGAGTGTGCCGCCGTAGGCGTGCACGATCTCCCGGGAGATGGCCAGCCCGAGGCCACTGCCGCCCGGGTCGAGCTCCTTGGAGTCGGGCAGTCGGGAGAAGCGTTCGAAGACGCGTTCGCGGTCCTTGACCGGGATCCCCGCTCCGTCGTCGTGGACCTCCAGAACCGCGGCCCCTTTGCCGTGCCCGACGATGATGTCGATACGGCTGTGGGCGTGGCGCTCTGCGTTGGCGACGAGGTTGGTCAACACCCGCACCAGGCGCAACCTGTTGACCACGACGTGGACGGGTTCGGATGCGTGCACGCGCACCTGTGTGTGCCGGTGCGGGTCGGTGAACTCCTCCCGCACCAGGGCTCCCAGTTCGAGGCGTTCGCGGATCATGGCCACGTCGGTGTCCATCCGGGCCAGTTCCAGCAGGTCGGTGACGATGTTCTCCAACCGTTCGGTGTCGGAGAGCAGACCGTTGAGCAAGCGTTCGCGGGCGCGCTGGTCGGGTTCGGGGTCGGAGAGTTCGACCTCCAGTTTGGTCCGCATACCGGCTATGGGATTGCGCAGCTCGTGGGAGGCGTCGGAGACGAAGCGTCTCTGCCGGACCATCGCATCCTCCAGCCGTCCGAGGGTGGAGTTGGCGGTGCGCGCCAGGTGGGCGATCTCGTCGTCGCTGCGGGGAACGGGGAGCCTGCGGTGCAGATCGCTGACCGAGATCCGGTCCATCTCGGCGCTGATCATCTCGACCGGACGTAGCGCCCGTCCCACCCCGTACCAGAGGATCAGGGCGGTGCCCACGAGCAGGACGACCGCCATCCCGGTCAGGGCGGATTCGAGCGTGTGCTGCATGAGCACCTGGGGGGTACGGGTCGCGGCGAGCACGATCACGTCACCATAGGCGGAGTCGGTGACGGTGTAGCCCACCACCTGGAAGCAGTCGTCGGGTTCGGTCCCCGCCGCCTCATCACAAACGACCGTATCCATGCGGAAGTCGTGCTCGGCCGGTTCCCGGTCGGTCAGGGCAGGCAGGTCCCTCACCGCGGCGCTGGAGGCGAGGACCTCGTGGCTCTCCCGGTCGACGATCTGCAACCGCAGGATCGGTTCGGCGTCGGGGATGTAGGAGTCGTAACGGTCCGTCATGATGTGCTCGACGACGGCACGCGCCGCCTCCGCCGCCCGGTCGCTCAACTGGTTCTGTACCACTTCCCGGAGGAACAGGAAGGAACCCACCGAGATGGCCAGTACGACCAGGGTCAGTATGGTCGTGGCCCAAACCGTCACCCGGGCTCGGATGGAACGGGGGCGCGGCCATCGCCACCTTTTCCGTTGCCGTTCCTGGGGTTCTGACACGCACTCATTGTCACCCAGTGTCATCCCAAAACCGAGAACTGGCGACGGTGTGGCGGGACCGAGGCCCCGACCGGCCGAAGGTCCCGGCCCTTACTCGTAGGGGTCCGGTGGGTCGGTGACCTCTTCCATCCCCTCGATGGCGAACTCGTGCTCGGAGACGTCGTACAGGTCACCCTCGGGCTCCACCCAGGTGCCCTGGACCGTCCACCAACTGTCCGCCTCGGGCGCCGGCCGATCGGTGATGAGGACCTTGTTGACCACGGCGTCCGCCGCACAGCAGGCCATTTGGAGTCGGGCCAGGTACCAGCCCTCGCCCTCTTCGTTGGGGACGGCGAACCCGGTCAGCTCGATCTCACGGTCGGCCATCTCACGTTCCTCGTCGATCCAGGCCCGCATCACGAACGCCTGGATGTCGAGTTGGACCGTCTCCCCCGGTTCCGCTTCGGAGAGGGCATCGTTGAACTTGGAGTTGCCGCCCTCGTCCCGGGGTGGTGGACCCGTCGAACCACTCGTACTCTCCACCGTGTACGAACCCAGGGCCGGCGGGGCGACCACGAAGACCGCCGACACCGGGAGCAGAAGCAACCAGGCCACCCAGGGGGCGCGAGAGTGGTCGTGGCCGTGGCCGTCTCCCTGTTCCGACGTGCTCGCCTCGGCCGTGACGGGGGTGGTCTCCTCTTCGTCCGAGACATCCCCACCCCCGCGGACCTCGGCCACGATGACCAGGACACCGAGCCCGACCATGACGATCCCCGCGGCGATCAGGAAGGGCCCGAAACCCGCCTTGACCCAGTTCAGGTACAGGTCGGTGGGCACTGTGCTGGTCAGCGCGGCGACGCCGAGCAGTACGAGGGTGAATCCCTGCGCGATGCGGTTCACAGGATCAAGGCTCCGATCAGGAACGTGCTGATGAGACCGACCGCCAGAGACAGAGGGGCGAAGCGGGCGACGAAGCGCCAGCCGAACACGCCCGCCTGCATCGCGATGAGCTTCAGGTCGACGATGGGGCCGATGACCATGAACGCGAGCTTGGCGGTGGGCGAGAAGTCGGTGAGACTGACCGCGACGAAGGCGTCGGCCTCCGAACAGATGGACAGCAGGATGGCCAGCACGGCGAGCACCAGCACCGAGACGATGGGTGCCTCGGCCACCGTCAACAGCCATTCGCGAGGCACCATCACGTTGAGCGTGGCCGCCGCGAGGGCACCGACCACCAGGTATCCGCCGGCGTGCATGATGTCGTGCAGCATCGACTCGCGAAAGACCCGCCACTTGGAGGCGTCCGGGTCGTGGGACTGCGAGGGCAGGCGCAGCCAGTCGGTGCGACCGAACCTCACCCAGACCCAACCGATGACCACCGAAGCCAGCAGGGAGGCCGTGAAGCGGGCGAGCACCATCTCCGGCTGTCCGGCGAAGGCCACCGCGGTGGCGATCATGACGATCGGGTTGATGGAGGGCGCCGCGAGCAGGAAGGTCAACGCCGCCGCAGGCGCCACCCCCCGCTTGATGAGGCTGCCGGCGATGGGCACGGACGCACACTCACACCCTGGTAGCAAGGCGCCGGAGGCACCCGCCACGGGGACGGCGTGGCTCGCCTTGCTCGGGATGAACCGCCGGTAGACCGAGGTCGGCACGAACGCGACCAGGGCGGCGGACAGGGCCACCCCGAAGACCAGGAAGGGCATGGCCTGGAAGCTGATGGCCGTGAAGATGGTGGCCCAGGCCAGGAAGGCCTGGCCGGTCAGGTCGTCGGAGAGCCACGCGTGGCCGAAGGCCATCGCGGTGATGATCAAGGCGAAGAGCCAGACCGTGCCGGTCCTGCGTGCTCCGGGCCGCCTTCCCCAGTCGGCGGGGGGCAGTTCGTCTCCGCGGTCGTCCCAGCCGTCGGCAAGGGAATCGCCGAGAGAGGAGGACGGGGCGGAGTCATGTGTGGTCCGTTCGGACACGGGTGTACTCCGTGAGGTTCGGTCGGGAACTACCCGCATGGTAACCGAAAACCGTTTTCGTTCGCGCGGGCGACGACGAACCTGTGGATGGATGTGCCCGGGCCAAGACCACATGGGCGAGAACGACGCCGTCCTCTGGTCGGGACCATGCCGGCCTTCAGCGCCCACGCCGTCGGGTTCGTGGCCCGGCCCCGGGCGGCGTGTGGTCCGAGGGGATCCAGGACACCGACCTGGCCGCCGTGCCCAAGGGCGGTGGTCTCGCCCCCGGCGTCTGATCAGTCCTTCGTTTCCGGGCCCCGGTCGTCCTCACGGCCGGGGCCCTCGTCGTCCCCGGTTTCTCGATCTCCGGTCTCCTGGTCGTCGCTCTCCTCGCCGGGCTCCCGCCCATCCGCCGAATCCCCCGACACCGGACCCCAGGCGGTGACGTTCTGCAGGTCCGGCATCTTGGCCAGGGAGAACTGTGGGTCCAGGCCGTATCGCAGTTGTCGGCTGTAGTCGGCGAGCAGACGGAAGACGACGGTGGACAACGGGGCGATGGCCAACAGGTTGACCGTGGCCATGACACCCATGGAGATGTCGGCGAGGGTCCAGATGACGGTCAGCGGGGCGACGGAACCGAGGAAGACCGCGACCAGGACCGCCGAACGGAAGTAGGTCATGTGGTTGGATTCGGCGTCCAGGAACTGCAGGTTGGACTCGCCGTAGTAGTAGTTGCCCAGGACCGACGTCCACGCCAGCAGGAACATGATGATGGTGAGCGCGTGGACGGACCAGCCACCCAGCGAACTCTCCAGAGCGGTCTGGGCCACCTCGACGGGCGGGACGTCGGGGTCGAACTCGGTCCCGTACAGCAGCACGATGAACGCGGTCACCGAACAGACCAACCAGGTGTCGAAGTACACGCCCAGGGTCTGGACCAGGCCCTGCTTGGCCGGATGGGACACCGACGCCGCCGCACCGGCGTTGGGAGCCGACCCCAGACCCGCCTCGTTGGAGAACATTCCGCGCCGCATCCCCCACAGGATGGCGGTACCCGCACCACCCGCCGCGACCTCGCGCAGGCCGAAGGCGTGGCCGAAGATGGCACCGAAGACGTCCGGGACGGCCTGGATGTTGATGATCACCACGGCGACGCCGAGCAGGATGTAGAGGATCGCCATCAGCGGGACGAGGGCCTGGGCGACGGTGGCGATCCGGCGCACACCACCGAAGATGACCGCGGCGGTGATGGCGACCAGGACCAGGCCCACGGCCACGTCGAGGATCCACCCCCCGTCCCCGCCGAGGGCGCCCACCGAGGTGCCGATCGCACCGGTGATGCTGTTGGACTGGACGGAGTTGAATACGAGACTGAACGTCACGGTGATGATGACGGCGAAGAGCGCGCCCATCCACCGTCGGTTCAACCCGTGGAGCATGTAGTAGGCGGGGCCCCCACGGAATCCGGTTGCGGTACGCACTTTGTACAGCTGGGCGAGGGTGGACTCCACGAAGGAGGCCGCCCCGAGGACGCCGGCCATCAACCACATCCAGAACACGGCTCCGGGCCCGCCCAGCATGATCGCCAGGGTGACGCCGACGATGTTGCCGGTGCCCACGCGGGAGGCCGCGGAGAGCGCGAAGGCCTGGAAGGCGGAGATCTCCCTACCGCCGTCCGGAGCGGTCCCGGGGCTGCTGCGCATGACACGGAACATCTCGGGTAGCAGCCGGACCTGGACGAACCCCGAGCGCACCGTGAAGTAGACGGCCAGGATGACCAACAGCGGAATGACGAAGAAGGTCCAAAAGGCGTCGTTGAGGGCGACGAGAGCGTTGTTGAGGACGGTCACGCGTTCCCCTTCAGGTGGGCGTGGTGGTCCCGAGTGCGACTTCGGGGTTTCCCGCCCACTGTGCTCTTCCGGGTGCTCGCGACTTCTCCGGGACACGCGAAGAGGTGGTAAAGGACCGTAAACACCCACGTTCCGGCCCATGGCGAAGGGGCCCGAGCCGGCGTGTGCCGGTCCGGGCCCCTCGTTCGTTCAGCCTCTAGCGCTGGGGAGCGGAATCGAAGCGCTCACCGCGGCGGGGGCCACCCCCACCGCGACGGTCACCACGGAACCCGCCACGGGGGCCGCCGCCACCGCGACGGTCACCTCCGTAACCGCCCCGACGCTCGCCGCCGCCACGGTAGCCGCCGCCCTCGGAACGCTCGCCGCGGTAACCGCCTTCACGGTCGTTACGGCCACCGCCCCGGTAGCCACCGCCACCCTCGGGACGGTCACCACGGTAACCGCCTTCACGGTCGTTACGACCACCGCCCCGGTAGCCACCGCCACCCTCGGAACGGTCACCACGGTAACCGCCTCGGTAGCCACCACCGTTACCCCGGTAGCCGCCACCGCGACGGGGTCCGCCACGGCCGCGACGCTCGCGAACGGGCTCCGGCGGCTCGATCCACGGCTCCCAGGAAGGCTCCTTGGCGCCGGTCACCTCGGAGAGCAGCTCGTCTCCGGGGTTGACCAGGTGCTGCTTGGCCTCGACACCGGCGTCGCCGAGCAGGCGGCGGGCCATACGACGCTGGTTGGGCGCCACCAGGGAGACCACCCGGCCGGAGGCACCCGCGCGAGCGGTGCGACCACCACGGTGCAGATAGTCCTTGTGTCCCGTGGGCAGGTCGACGTTGACGACCATGTCGATACCGTCGACGTGGATGCCGCGGGCGGCGACGTCGGTGGCGACCAGGGCCTGGATCTTGCCCTCACGGAACTTGGCCAGGGTGCGCGTGCGCACGCTCTGGGTCTTGCCACCGTGCAGGGACGCGCTCGGGACCCCGGCCTCGGCCAGCTGCTCGCTGATGGTGTCGGCCCGGTACTTGCTGCGCACGAACAGGAGAGTGCGGCCATCGCGCGCGGCGATCTGGGTGACGATCTTGTTCTTGTCACGGGGCAGCACCTTGAGCAGGTGGTGCTCCATGGTGGTGACCTGGGAGACCGGCGGGTCGACCGAGTGGGTGCGCGGCTCGTTCATGTACCTGCGCACGAGCTTGTCGACGTCACCGTCCAGCGTGGCCGAGAACAGCAGCGTCTGTCCGTCGGGGCGCACCTGGTCCAGGAGCTCGGTGACCTGCGGCATGAAGCCCATGTCGCACATCTGGTCGGCTTCGTCCAGAACCGAGACCTCGACGTCGCCCAGGTCGCAGGCGCCCTGTTCGATGAGGTCGGTCAGACGGCCTGGGGTGGCGACGAGGATGTCGACGCCACGGCGCAGTTCGTTGATCTGGCGGGTGTAGGAACTACCACCGACCACATCGCCCACGCGCACGCCCACGACGCGGGCGTAGCCGCGCAGGGAATCGCGCACCTGGTGGGCGAGTTCGCGGGTGGGCACCAGGATCAGGGCCCGGGGGCGGTTGGCGGCGGCGCGGCGCTCGGAGCAGCGCATCAGGACCGGCAGGCCGAAGGCCAGGGTCTTGCCCGATCCGGTGCGGCCACAGCCGAGGACGTCGCGGCCCTCGATGGCATCGGGAATGGTGGCGGCCTGGATCGGGAACGGGGTGGTCACACCGTTCTTGGCCAGCTCCTCGGCGATGTCCTTGGGCAGCCCAAGGCTGTCGAAAGCAGGCATTACGGCAGTGTCCGTCGTCAAGTGACGTGTACCTTCCTCATCGTTTGGCGGCGTTTCGAGGAAGGCTTCACGCAGTCACAGCGGACCCAGCGAAGAAATCACACAAACGCGCCTGATCACACGCGGAAGCGACCCCTTCTCGTGTGGGGTTCGTGTGCTCTTCGGGTCAAGAGTGACGTCGACCGGGTCGACACGCTCTCCGCGTCTTGGCGGCCCGGCGCGCGCTTGTGCGCGCGGCATTGAACGACCGCTTGCAGCAGCGTACTAGAGATCATCTCCGAGCGGGGACGGGACGGGGGCATTTCCCCGGTGATACCGGTCTCCCCGCCCGCCCCGACCACAAGCGGTCGTGCTCCGGGATCAGGAACCGGCGGTCATGGCCTTGACCATGGCGGTGAGGCGACCGGCCTGAGCCTTGCGCTCGGCGGCGCACTGCTCTTCCAGGGTGTTGTCCGCGGCCTGCTGCAGGAGCGCCTTGGTCGCGACGGCGGCGTCGGCGTTGACCGCGAGGAGCCCGGCGATGGCGTCGTCGACGGCACCGTCGAGTTCGTCGACGCCCACGACGAGGGTCGCGAGACCGATCTCGCGGGATTCCTCGGCACCGACCTTGCGGGCGGTCAGGCAGATCTCGACGGCGCGGTGGACTCCGACGATGTCCACCAGGGGCTTGGTTCCGGTGAGGTCCGGCACCAACCCCAGGGCGGGCTCCTTCATGCAGAACCTGGCGTCGTCGGCGAGGATGCGCAGGTCACACGAGAGGGCCAGCTGGAACCCGGCGCCGATCGCGTGTCCTCGCACGGCGGCGATGGTGACCAAGTCGGGACGGCGCAACCAGCGGAAGCCCTCCTGGAGTTCGGCGATGTAGGCGTCCAGCTCGGCGTCGTCCGTGGTCCCCTCGGCCAGCCCGTCGATGATCGAACGCTCCCCGTCCACCCCTTCGGGGGTGAACATGTTGAGGTCGATGCCCGCGGAGAAGATGTCGCCCTCCCCGGAGATGACGACGATTCGGACATCCCCGGGGAGCGTCTGGCCGATGTGGGCCATGGTCGTCCAGGTGCGACCGGTCATCGCGTTGCGACGCTCGGGGCGGGCGATGGTGATGCGGGCGACCGCGCCCTCCACCGACAGCCGCAGTCCCGCGCGGGTCAGCTCCTCCTCGGTGGGCGCCTGTCGCGCGCCGGTCTCCTGCTGGGCCTGGGACATGTGTTCCTCCGTCGGGTCGGTGTGACACCCCCGACCCTACTCGCCGGTAACCCCGGCGCCGCCACCGACCGTCACGCCTTGCGTGTCGCCCCGCCACGCCCGCGCAGCTCCACACCGGCCTCGCCCAACAGACGGTGCACGAAACCGTAGGAACGGCCCGTGGCCGCGGCCAGGCCACGGATGCTCTCCCCCTCGTCGTAGCGGCGCTTGAGATCGGCGGCCAGCTCCGCGCGACCTGCACCCGAGACCCGGGCGCCCTTCCTCAACTCGTCACTCACAGTTCTCTCCCGTTCAAGACACTCCGGCACCGTAGGGGCCGGAACCACAGCCATGATCAGGCATGGGCGTCCCGGACCGCCACAACCGACGGCGGACACACCGAGTAACCGGGGTTTCGGAGACACACAAACCCGGTCCGAAAAAGAGGAGGGGTGAACCTCCCAGCCTTCTGGGCGTCCACCCCTTCCCCACCGTGTTCCCACGGGCCGGCTCAGGCCAGGGCGATGAGGTCCTCGAAGTCGGCGCTCCACATGTCCTCGACCCCGTCCGGGAGCATGATGACCCGCTCGGGCTGAAGGGCGGAGACGGCGCCCTCGTCGTGTGTCACCAGGACGATCGCGCCCTTGTAGTTGCGCAGCGCCGAGAGGATCTCCTCACGGCTGGCCGGGTCCAGGTTGTTCGTGGGCTCGTCGAGCAGCAGCACGTTGGCGCTGGAGACCACCAGCGTGGCCAGGGCCAACCGGGTCTTCTCACCACCGGAGAGCACACCGGCGGGCTTCTCGACGTCGTCGCCGGTGAACAGGAACGAACCCAGGGTCTTGCGCGCCTCCACCTCGGGCAGCTCCGGGGCGGCGCTCATCATGTTCTCCAGAACGCTGCGGCCCACGTCCAGGGTCTCGTGTTCCTGGGCGTAGTATCCGAGCTTGAGCCCGTGGCCCGAAACGACTCGACCGGTGTCGGCCTCCTCGACTCCGCCCAAGAGACGCAGCAGGGTCGTCTTGCCCGCTCCGTTGAGCCCCAGGATGACCACCCGGCTGCCCTTGTCGATGGCCAGGTCCACCCCGGTGAAGATCTCCAGCGAACCGTAGGACTTGGACAGTCCCTCGGCCATGAGCGGGGTGCGTCCGCAGGGGGCCGGGTCCGGGAAACGCAGTTTGGCGACCTTGTCGGCCTTACGGACCCCCTGCACCCCGTCCACGATCTTGTCGGCGCGGTTGAGCATCTGCTGGGCCGCACGGGCCTTGGTGGCCTTGTAGCGGAAACGCTCGGCCTGCTTGCGCAGGGTGTCGGCCTTCTTCTCCGCGTTGGCCAGCTCGCTGCGGCGTCGACGCTCGTCGTCCTCGCGCTGGATCTGGTACTGCTTCCAGCCCATGTTGTAGATGTCCATGACGCTGCGGTTGGCGTCCAGGTAGAAGACCTTGTTGACCACGTGCTCGACCAGTTCGACATCGTGACTGATCACGATGAGTCCGCCCCGGTGGGACTTGAGGAAGTCGCGCAACCAGACGATGGAGTCGGCGTCCAGGTGGTTGGTGGGCTCGTCCAGCAGCAGCGTGTCGGCCCCGCTGAACAGGATGCGAGCCAGTTCGATGCGGCGTCGCTGACCACCGGAGAGGGTGTGCAACGGCTGACCGAGGACCTTGTCCGGCAGACCCAGACTGGAGGCGATGGCCGAGGCCTCGGAGTCCGCGGCGTACCCGCCCAGCACGTGGAGGCGCTCCTCCCACCTCGCGTACTGGCGCACGCCCTTGTTACGGGTCTTCTCGTGGTCGCTGGCCATCTTCTTCTCGGCCTCGCGCAGCCCGTGCAGCGCCTCGTCGATTCCGCGGGCGGACAGCACACGGTCCTTGGCGATGACGTCCAGGTCTCCGGTACGGGGGTCCTGGGGCAGGTAACCGATGGTGCCGGACGAGGTGACCGTCCCACCGGTGGGCAGCCCCTCACCCGCCAGGACCTTGGTCATGGTGGTCTTGCCCGCACCGTTGCGGCCGACCAGACCGATCCGGTCGCCCGCGGCGACCTGGAAGGTCGTCGGCTCCAGAAGGAGGCGGGCTCCGACGCGCATTTCGAGGTCGGTGGCGATCAACATGGGTGGAGCTTCCTCAAGGTGGTGTGACGGTCGGTGGCTGCCCTGGACCGCGCGCGGCCGGGCCCTTGTTCGTGGGGCCGGCGGGTGGGGTCGGATGGGCTGGAGCGCCCCGGCGGACCGACCCAGCCTAACGGCACGGGTGAGGGGGTCGGCGAAGGATTTTTTCCGGGATACCCCAAGCACGGGGGCGGAGCGCGCACGGGCGCGCCCCCGACCCTCACAACGGGTTCGGGGGCGTGGCCATTCCCCGCGCCGCGGGAGCGGTCTCACATCAGGTCGTCATCCCTGTTCCCTGTCCTTGTCCGACCTGTCCTTGACGGTCTTGTCCTTGGTCCCTTTGACCGGTTCGGCCGTCTCCTGGCCCTGGGCCACCACCACGACCGCTTTGTCCTTGTCCGCCCCCACCGGGCCGGACTCCTCTTGCCCACCAGCGTCGTTCTCGGTGCTGACCGGAGGACGGTTGCGCAGCAGCGCCGCCAGGACGGCGGCGATCGGGGTCGCCAGGAACATGCCGGGGATGTTGCCGAGGATGCCGCCCGCGGTGATCGCGATCAGCACGACCGGCGAGGGCAGCTCCAGGGCCTGTCCGTAGATCCGGGGGGCGAAGAAGCTGCTCTCGGCCTGTTGGACCACGACGACCGCGATCACGATGATCAGCGCGATGACCGGGCCTTCGGCGACCAAGGCGACCATGGCCGCCAGTAGACCGGTGAGGAAGGCACCGATGACCGGTAGGAACGCGCCGATGAACGTCAGCACGATCAGCGGGATGGCCAGGTTCACGTCCAAGAAGATGAACAGGAAGATGCCGATGCCGACGGCGTCGATGACACCGACCATCGCCACGCCCCGAACGTAACGGCCCATCACCCCGTAGGCGACACCACTGGCGTGACGCAGGCCGGGGCGGGACTTGGGCGGCAGCAGGGTGACGACCCAGTCCATGAGCTTGTCGCCGGAGTGCACGAAGTACACGGTCATGGCGATGATCAGGACCAGGCCGAGCAGGATCTGGACCACGGCCGTGCCGGCGGTCCAGGCACCACTGAGCAACTGATCGGTGTTGTCGGTGATCATCCCCTGGACCTGTGCCCAGGCGTTGTTCAGCATCTCGGTGAACAACGCCTGGTCGACGAAGGGGATCTCCACCTTCTGGATCTCGATGAAGGCGCTGCTGACGCTGGCGACCAGCCCGTCGAAGCCCTGGATCGCGGGAGAGACGATCATGGTGACCACACCGCTGAGCACGACCAGCGCCGAGAGGACGGACAGCGCGGTGGAGGATCCCCGGCCCAGTCCCTTGCTCCGCAGCCAGTTGGTCATCGGCATGAGCAGGGCGGTGATGAAGACGGCGAGCACCACCGGCAGGGTGATCACCGACAGGTGGATGACCGCGTAGACGAACAGTCCGACCACGACGCCGATGAGCAGGATCCGCCAGGCGACGTCACTGACTATTCGCAACAGGTCACCGGCGCCGACGTCGTCCTGCTCGGCCGCGGCCCGCTTCTCCTGTTCCACCTTGGCCTCGAACTCGGCCCGGGCCTCTTCCTGCGCCTCCAGGTGGGCGAGGCGTTCGGCGCGGGCTCTGCGGGACACGAGCCACTTGTTCAGGAGCGCCCAAACTCCCGGCCGCTGGGCTTGCACATGGACTCCATTCTCCGGTGGTCACACCGAGGTCGCTCATCGACGGCGACCACCCGTGTGCCGTTTCGTCTTGTTCGGGGGATGGAAGGCGGATGGTGCGTGGGTGTCGCAGTGGGGTTGATGCACGGTACAGGGTCCGGGTTCTACCGGACCCTGTGAAGGACACAACTCCGTCAGAACTGCCAGGGTTCCCGGGTGTGCCCGCTCTCGACGATCTCGTTGCCGAAGGGGGCCAGGGCCACGGGGATCATCTTGATGGAGGCCCACGCCATGGGGATTCCGATGATGGTCACGGCCAGGCCGGCGGCGGTGACGATGTGGCCGATGGTCAGCCACCATCCGGCGACGATCAGCCAGATGACGTTCAGGAGGGTGGAACCCCCGCCGGCGCCTCGACGGCGCACGAGGTCACGGCCGAACGGCCAAATGGCGTACTTGGCCATGCGGAAGGACGCGACTCCGAACGGGATGGTGACGATGAGGACACAGCAGATGACGCCGGCGAACACGTAGCCGAGCGCCAGCCAGAACCCGGCGACGAAGATCCAGATGATGTTGAGAATGAGCCGCAAGAGGGCCACGGTGATTCGTCTCCTTGAGTCTGTCCTGGACGCGGGTGCCGTTCGTCGGGTATTCGATCGAACGCATCCTGTTTTCTATCGTCTGGGACGCCCGGACACCATGCCCTGTTCGCTCTTGGATCCCTGGACCTACCCTTAGGGGACTCCGCGGGACACGAGCGGCACACCGGGCCTCGTCGGGCGCCGGCGAGCACCCGGCCGATCCTCGCGGAGGGTGATGACATACGGTCCCACCCAATCTCGCAGACCTACAGCGACCAGAATGTGATGGGCGTATCAGAGGGACCCCCTAGGCAGGGGCGACATAGCGCCATACGATGTCCCTTGTCCTTCGCAAGACGGTCGTACATGTGATCCGCGACAAACTCGGACAAATGCCCATAGAACTGGTGTCAGGCATCAGGTTTCGGTAACAGTTGAACGAGTAATTTCCCCACCCCCCGTGCACGATCGGGAGTGGGGATGGCATGATTACGTACCGGCTCGGACGGAGGCTGTCACCGCCTCCGCGGCCGTTCGCGTGAGAGCACCCCTTCATCGACAGACATCGCCTGCTGTGATGGTGCTTCTCGTGGTTTCAGCCACACCGGGGAACAACACCTGCACCGCACGACGTTTGCGTCGTGCGGGGTGCCTCGCGCCGCGTGACCGACTTGTTGGTGACTAAAGCTTTTTAAGACAGCTTACTAGTGATTTCAGTAGAGGTGGTTCAAGCATGTCTCAGGTACGTCGGCAGGCCGCGCTGCGCCCCCGCCCGAGCTGGGGGTGGCAGGATGCCGCCGCGTGCCGGGGCGAGGACCTTGTGCTCTTCTTCGGCCCGGATGGCGAGCGCCAGCCGGAGCGGGAGATTCGTGAGCGCAAGGCCAAGGAGATCTGTGCGGCCTGCCCGGTTCGGACCGACTGCCTGGACTATGCGATCTCGCGTCCGGAGAAGTACGGCACCTGGGGTGGTCTGAACGAGGACGAGCGCGCCTCTGAGCGCCGTCGTCGCATGCGACGCGCCAACGCCGCCTAAGTTCGCGTTTCATTCCCCACGCGGAACTCTTTCCGGAAGGCCCCGGCCCCAATGACCCGCGGCGCCCCGACGTTCACGTCGAGGGCGCCGCGGGTTTTCCACTGTCCGGGTCACGGAACGGACTCGAACCTCTTACTCGGAAGGAATCTTCGAGCGAGCCGCCGTGGCCTTCACGGCCCGGCCGGCCCCGCCCTACTCGGCGCGGCGGAACAGGTGCCGGTCGAACCAGTCCAAGGTGCGCACCGCGACCTCCCGCCACTGCCGCGTCCCGCCCAGAAGGCGATCGGTCCCCGAGACCACGCCCAGCTCCGAGGGGCCTCCCAGGTGGGCCCTCGTCCACTCCCCCAGCTCGCGCACGAACGAGTCCTCGCTCTCCAAGAGCAAGAGTGTGGGCGCGCGCACCCTTCCCAACGCCGATTCGGCCAGGTCCACAAGGCCACCGTGCGCCACGACCGACGCCACGTCCTGCGGCAGCTCCGCTGCGGCCACCAGTGCCGCGGGCGCCGCGTATCCCCAACCCATGACGCCCAAGGGTTCGCTGGCCGCGTCGGTGGCCCGGCGCAACCAGGTGACCGCCGCGCCCAACCTCTCGCCCAGGACCTCGGTGTCCCCCTCGTCGTCACCGTCGTCACCGTTGTCACCGGCCATCAGATCCAACAGCAAGGTGGCGTATCCGGCCCGCTGCAACGAGGCCGCGATCGCCCGTCTTTCAGGGTCCCCGCGTCCACGGCCGAAGGCCATCACCACCACACCGCGTAGGGCCGTGGGCATGGTGAGGTCACCGTCGAGGTAGACCTGCCCGGCCCTGATTCGCACCGCGCGGGCCTCCTCGGGCCGAGGGCGCGAACGTTGCAGTTCGGTCAGGATCGTGGTGACGTGGTCGTCCGAGAGCTGGTCGAAGTCCCGGTACCACTCCCCCACCGCTCGGAAGTTGTCCGGTGCGCCGATCACCACCACCGCGTCGGCCTCTCCCTTGAGGGTCTCCAGCGCCTCGGGCGAGGCCACCGGCACCGCCAGGACCAGGCTGGAGGGGCCCGCCTGGCGCACCATCCTCAGCGCGGCACGGGCGGTGCCGCCGGTGGCCACTCCATCGTCGACCACCACGCAGTCACGGCCGGCGATCCGGGGTAGGGAACGCTCACCCCGGTAGATGCGTCGCCGGCGGTCGAGCTCCTCGCGTTCGGAGATGACGGTGTCGGAGAGTGCCTGGCGAGGAACGCGCATCCGTGCCAGGGCGAGGTCGTCGTAGAGGACGTGACCGTCCTCGGTGATGGCGCCGACCCCGGTCTCGGGCCGACCGGGTAGGCCGATCTTACGCACCATGAGGACATCGAAGTCCGCGCCGAGACCGCGCGCGAGTTCGGCTCCCACCGGCACGCCACCGCGCGGCAGGGCCAGCACGATCGGGTCGTCGACCGCATGGGGACGCACGCGATCGGTGAGACGTCGGCCCGCCTCGATCCGGTCGGTGAAGGGCAGGGATACGGGTACCGGGTTCATGTCGTCGCCTGTGCCGGGACCATGGGACCCGACACCCCTCCTTCCGGCTGTCCGTGGATCACACCGCTCGCAAAGTGCTACCGGCATACCCCGCCGTACACGGATTACAACCCCGAGTCCGGGCAAAACCCGCACCCTTCACCGGAAGGTGAGAAACCGCCGATCGCCCGGTGTCAGGCCGGCCGGAAGCCGTCACGCAGCACCGCCATCAGCAGCGCGTCGTGTCTGCGCCCCTCCCACAGCAGTGCTTCGCGCAGGCGACCCTCGACGTAGAAACCGCAGGAACGGTAGACGGCGATGGCCCGCATGTTGAAGGCGTACACCTGGAGCCAGAGCCGGTTCAGGCCGATCTCCTCGAACGCGTAGCGCATGACCAGTTGGGTGGCCTCCCGGCCCAGCCCCTTACCGGTGAACTCGATGGCCGACAGCGCTATGCGGTAGCCGGCGGTCTCGTTCTCCGAGGACACCGAGTAGATGGAGAGCTCCCCGAGGTAACGGCCGCCCTTGGGTTCGGTGATCGCCAGGTCCAGGCGGTCGTCCCCCTCTGCACGGCCGTGACACCACAGGCGCGCCTGTTCATACGTCAGGTGCCCGTGCGACCCCGTGAGCCTGCGGACCTCCTCGTCCAGTCCCGCGGCGAAGTAGGCGTCGGTGTGTTCCGGGCCGAGGGGGACCAAGGACACGTTCTCGCCGTTGAGGGTGGGCTTGTCTCGCAGCGCGCTCGTGTTGATCATGCGGGTCTTCCGGTTCCGGCCGGGACCGTGGGGCACGGCATTACCCGGGTGAGGGAGACGGTGGTCAGGGGTGCCGCACGCGGGAACGGGTCGCGGTGGCGGGGCCTGGGTGCATGGGCCGGGGCGGGGACGAGGTGGGACGGGGGCGAGGTGGGGCGGGGCCTTTCCGGGCTCTCGGTGAGGACATGGGCTCCCTATGTAAAACACCTCCGCTCCGAAAGGCAAGCCCGCCGGGACCGAGCGCGCCAAAAAGCTGTTCATCCGATGACCGGACTGGATAGCATCGGCCCGCATCGAAAGCGCTTTGGGAGCCGCCCGTGAACACCCCGACCGACATGGCCACCACACCACCGCCCGAGGCCAGGCGTGCCCGGGTCGCGGTGTCGACCCTGTTCTTCGTGAACGGGTTCACCTACACCAACGTGGTGCCCTGGCTCCCCGTGATCAAGGACGGGCTGGGTCTGAGCAACGCGGAACTGGGATTGGCGATCGCGGCGATGCCGTTCGGCGCGATCCTCACCGGGATGCTCGCCGGTCCGCTCATCCACTGGTTCGGCAGTGGGCGGACCGCGGTGGGTACGAGCCTGATGAGTTTGGGAGCGCTTCCATTCATCGCGCTCGCGCAGAACTGGTGGATGCTCGCCGGTGCCCTCTTCGTCCTGGGCTCCGCCGACGCCTGGACCGACTCCGCTCAGAACTCGCACGGCCTACGGGTGCAGCGACGCTATCGACGCAGCATCATCAACACCTTTCACGCGGTGTGGAGCCTGGCCGCGGTCTCCGGCGGACTGCTCGGCGCCGCCATGGCGGGTACAGGAGTTCCCATCCTGTGGCACCTGGGCGGGGTGACCACCGTGCTCGTGGTGATCAACCTGGTGGTCTCCCGTATGTTGCTGCCCGGCCCGGAGAACAGCGAACGCGAGGACGGGACCAACGGCCACGACGGCGGTCGCGTCCGTATGTCCGGTCGTGCCGTGGTCCTGCTCCTGGCGCTGGGCGTGTTGTTGATGATGGCGGGCGGCATCGAGGACTCCGCCGCATCCTGGGGCGCGGTGTACATGACCTCGGAACTGGACGCGGCGCTGTTCCTGGCCGCCATGCCGTTCGTGGCCTGCCAGGCGATGATGACGCTCGGTCGGCTCCTCGGCGACCGGGTCACCGACCGTTTCGGGGCGGTGGTCGTCGGGCACGCGAGCGGACTGTTGTCCGCCGGTGGCATGGCCCTGGCCCTGGCCTTGCCGCACCCGGTCACCACGATCATCGGCTTCGGGGTGATGGGACTGGGCGTGTCCACGCTGTTCCCGCTGACCCTGGCCGCCGCCGGAAACGTTCCGGGGGTGCGCACCGGCGACGGGATCACCCTGGTGGGGTGGCTGGGCCGCGTGGGGTTCCTGGCCTTCCCCCCGACCGTGGGGTTCCTCGCCGACTCGGTGACCCTGGGCGGTGCCCTGTGGGTGATCGCCGTCGGGGGCGCGGCCGCCTTCCTCCTTGCCCCGGCCCTACGGCCACGATCGTGACCGCATGACGGAGGGCCCCGACCATGGTCGGGGCCCTCCTCACATCAGAGCCCACGGTGCTGTGGGCACGGACACGGTGTTACTCGACCAGGCCCGGACGGCGGCTGCCGGCCCACAGGGCCAGAGCGCCGATACCGGACACGACGGCGCCACCGAGCACGAAGCCCGACAGGTCGACGCCGGTCGCGGCGAGGTTCGGGTCACCGGCGTTCGACGCCGGGGCCGGCGTGGTGGGAGTGGTCGCACCAGGGGTCTGGCCCTGGTCACCCTCACCGTCGTCGCCCTTGTCGCCTTCGCCGCCGTCGCCACCCTCGTCGCCGCCCCCACCGTCACCGGGGGGAGGGGTCTGACCGTCGTCGGGCGGCGAGGTCTCATCGTCGTCGTCGCCGGGCGGAGGCGTCTCGCCACCGTCCTCGCCGTCGTCGCCGTCATCACCATCGTCGCCGTCATCGCCGTCGCCGGGCGGAGGCGTCTCGCCACCGTCCTCGCCGTCGTCGCCGTCATCACCGTCGCCGGGCGGAGGCGTCTCGCCACCGTCCTCGCCGTCGTCGCCGTCACCAGGCGGGGGCACCTGGTCGTCGCCGTCGTCGTCGCCGTCGTCGCCGCCGGGGGGAGGCGTCTCGCCCTCCTCTTCGTCAAAGGGGAGGATGTTGAAGACGTTCTCGACGGGGCGCTCCACGACCTCGGCGAGGTCGATCTCGACCTCGACCGGCTGGGACTCGACGCTCTCCTCGGTCACCTCGGAGGTGACGTCAGGAGCGGTCTCGTCCGCGGTCACGGCGAACGCCGGACCGACGGAGAAACCGGCCATGAAGAGACCCGCCGCGGTAACGGTGAGTACCCGATTCTTGGGGGACATCCGACTCCTTTCTTTTTCTTGTGCAGTGATCACTCAGGGGAAATGGCATAAAGGTGGCCGTCGTGGACCACCACCGCGCGGTCGCCGAGCAGGCCGCGCGGAGTCTCTGTGCCTTCGGGAACCTCGGTGGTCTCACCAGTGGCGTCGATCGCCACCGTGGACCCGTCGAGTTCACCGAAGACCTGATCGCCGAGTGCGACCTCGGGTTCGAAGCCGGGGACGACGCTGGTCTCACCACTGCCCGGGGCGAACAGCACCGGGCCGTAGGCCGCCAGATCGGGACCGAGGGGGCCGGTGCGGTGGTGCACCTCCGCCAGGTCCTCCTCCTCGACCTCGGCGGTGCCGAGTACCGAACCGTCGGTGTTGTCGTGGAAGGCGAGGATGCGGCCGTCGCCCTCCTCTGTCTCCCAGCGGACGAGGGCGTAGCCGCGCAGGAAGGTCATGACCTCGTCGAGGTCGCCGGCGCCGTCGGGCTGTTCGGGCTCCACTCGCCGCGGGTCCTCGTCGGGGGCGACCCAGTGCCAGGGACCTTCGAGCACACCGGCGAGCGCGCGGCCGTCCTCGGCCAGCAACGCCGCGGAACCGCCAGGGGTGTCGACCTCGGCGAGTTCTCCGTCCACCAGGACGTAGGCGCTGTCGTCGTCGCGCACCAGGACACCGTCGCCGACGAACTGGGCGGAGGCGGTCTCGTTCAACTCGACGTTGACCGCGGTTCCCCCCGACTCCGGCCAGAGCCACAGGGCTCCGGGGGTCTCCAGCGCGACGTGGGGGCCGCCGTCGAACTCCACGAAACGGGGGCTGCCGAGCGCCTCACCGGACGCGAAGGGAAGGTCGACCGACCACTCACGGGACCCGTCCGCGTTGAGCAGGTTGAGCCGTTCGGACGGGTCGATGTAGGCGAGTCTCTCTCCCTCGCGATCGACCGACGGCTGGGTGTCCGGGGCGAGTTCCTCGGTGATGTCGACGGTGGTGCCGTAACCGGGCGGCGCGGGGTGGTCCAGTTCCACCGTGGTGTCGTCGCCTTCCTCTTCGGAGGCCTCGGTGGAGCCGGAGAGGAACCTCGCCGCGACCAGGCCGCCCCCGACCAGGACCAGTAGGGCCAGGCAGGCGGCGCCGACGACCAAGAGCACGCGTCGACGCTTGGCCCCGGCGGCACGGTCCTTCTGGGTGCCGGGATCCGTGGCGGGCACGGGTCCGGTCGGAGGCTGCTGCGGAGCTCCCTGCGGCGGAGGTCCCTGCACCGGTTGGTCCGCGGCTTGGACGACCCCGTCGGGGGTGGCCAGCAGGCGCCAGTAACCGTTGGCGTCACGTGCTTCCACGAGCACCGGCTGACCGATGTGCGCGGCGTAGCCGGTGGCGACGTCCAGCGCCGCGCGCCGGGTCTCCTTGGGGGCCTGGCCCTGGACTACCTGTCGCCGACCCTCGATGACGATTTCGGCGTTGCGTTCGTCCGGCGCGATGACGATGACGGCGGTGGGCCGGGGATGCCCCGGGCGGGACGCCCGGCTCATGGTGCCTCCGAAGGCGTGTGGAACATGGACCTGTTCGTGTACGGGAGAGAGAGGATCGTGGTCGACGATGACGTGCGGTGGCGGCTCGGCCGGGTGACCGAAGAGGGGGTTACGGCACAGACGTAGTCATTGCTGGACGTGATCATACTGATCCCCACAGGAGCCGATCGACCGTATCTGATGCCGGAAAAACGGGCGTGGTTCACGCTCACTCCCATGCTTTTCGCTTGACGCATCGAATGACCTGCGTTGATCCGGGATCATTCACCGAACGCCGGGCACGCTTCGTTCCATCAGCACTGGTTCGGACACGCAGAAACGTGTCGAAGTTGACGCCGAAACTGGCCGGATCCGGCCACCCTGCGTTCCCGGAAACTCACGGGTACGGCCCTTGCGCGTCCGTCGCGGGACCGGCACCAGGCCGCTCCCAATGCGAGATCCTGAGGTAGGCGCCCGGAGTGAAGATCAGCGTCACCGCCTCCAGGTCGCTTCCGTTCGGTTCCAGCACCAGATGGACCGGGCGGCCCTCGCTCAGCCTCAGGTTCAGGGTCGGGCTGGACCCCCCGGTCATCCGGCCCTGGATCGTGTGCGCCCCGGCGCCCAGACCGATCAGCAGGGTCCGTCCCGGCGCCAGTTCTCCCACACGGGCGCCGTCCACGTGCACCCGGTAGTCGACGAGCATGTCCCGGTAGCGGCCGCCCGGGCGGTGCACGTACACGGGGATCCAGCCGTACGGAAGTCGGGCGTGGGCGGGCATCCCGGCCAGTTTTCGGGTGGGATCGGGCGGCGGTTCGGGGAGGGTGCCACGCTCCTTCCTCCATGTCACGGAGGCGATGACGAGCGCCACCGACCCGACCAGCAGCGTGGGGAGCAGTACCCACTGTCCGGCCCACAGGATCCAGACCAGCGCGGGGATCGACAGGCCCGCCGACATACCCATGCTCGCCCCGGCCATGATGCCGAGGGGATCGGCCTCCTTGGTCCGCCGTCGTTCCGCCGGAGTCGTCTCCCTGAAACCGACGAGGCAGGCCACACCGATGGGCGAACAGAGGAGCACGGCCATCCACGATCCCGCCACCACCGGCACTCGGCCTTGGGTGAAGTGCGTTGTCATGGCGGTGCTGAACACGATGACGAACGCCAGGAGCGATACCGAAGTCAGGATCTGCCAGGGCCTCATCGGGCGCCCTCCTTCGCTTGGAGGACCCGAGCGCGTTCACGTCGGTAGGACCGGGTGCGCGGAAGGGCGAAGGCCGGTCCGGTCAGGATGAACGGCGTGTTGGTCATGAGCGCCACCAGCGACCCGGCATGAGGATCGAGGCGCCCCCGGGGTCGAGCAGCGGATGGTGATCGGTGGGCGACGGGCGTAGGAGCCTGGGGGATCGGCCGGTCGTCATGACGCACGGTCCGAAGAGACGGCGCTCCTTGGCCGGGTTTCCTTGGGGGAGGTCACTCGGGGACCTTTCGTGGGGATCCGGCTCGGGGCGGCGGGCTCGCGGCCTCCCGCCGGACGGCGCGAGAATACCGACAACGACCGTGGCGTGGGAGCTTTCGGCCGTTTGTGGTCAGCGACCGTTCTGTTCGTTGATGGTGTCGATGACCGCTTGTTCCCGGCGTTGGGCGATGCGGTCGGCGCGTTCGAAGTGACGGTTGGCGAGGTCGGCGCGGGCGGCGGCGGTGCGCACGGTCGGCCACAGGGCGTCGATCTCGGAGTTGAGGGAGGACCCCACGAGCACCGCGATGGCCATGACGTACAGCCAGGCCAGGATCGCGATCGGGGCGGCCAGCGACCCGTAGATGCTCACCTGGCCGAAAGAGGCGTCGAGATAGGCGCGCAGGAGCGCCGAACCGCTCAGCAGGACCAGGGTCGCCAACGCCGCCCCGGGCAGGTGGCGCCACAGTGGGGTGCGCACCGGGACGCTGAGCGCGTACAGCAGCGTCACCGCGGCGGTGACCATCAGGGCCACGAGGGGCCAGTAGAGGAGGTTGAGTCTGCCCACGGTGATCGGCAACAACTCGTGGACCAGGTCCGGGCCGGCCACCAGGATCGGCAGCACCAGCACGGCGAAGAACAGGCCGCCGAGGTAGGCGAAGAAGGCGAGCAGGCGCTGCCCCAACCAACCGCGGAGCTCGTCCAGGCCGTAGGAGATGGTGATGGATCGGATGAACACGTTCATCGCGCGCGAGCCCGACCACAGGGACACCAGGAACGTCACCGACAGCACTCCGCCCTGGACACCTCCGAGGAAGTCGTCCACCAGCGGTTCCACCACGGAGGCGACCGTGTCGGGGGTGAGGATGCGCGCGGCCAGGTCCAGCATCCACTCGCGGATCTCCACCACGAGGTCCTCGCCGAAGACCATCGCCAACGGTCCGAGCGCGCCCAACAGACACAACAGGAGCGCCGGCAGGGAGATCAGCGCGAAGAAGGCCGACTCTGCGGCCAGGCCGACCACTCGGTCACGAGCGAAGGCGCGGATGGTGCGCAGGACCAACAGGGTGCCGTTGTGGACCATGGGGTGCCGACGGAGCCACACGTCGGCCGCTCTCCACAAGCTCTCCCAAAAACCCACCACAAGGAGAACGTTAGCGGTAATGGAGCAGCTCGGGCGGTTTCGCGCCATGAACGGGGACGCCGCGACATGACATGGGTCACCCACCCGTGGCGCCCGCACACCTGGACAACGACCCGACGGGCGTGCCATTCTCAAGGCATGACCGCTGTTATCGACCCCATGCTCCGCGTGCGCCGCCACGTGGACTTCCTTCGGGTCAGCAGCGCCATCTGTCGCAGCGTCGGATAAACCCTCGCCGCCTTGAGCACCCCGTGAACTCAGTGGGTGCCCGCGGCCCCGGCGCTCCACCCTCTTCTTGAACTCCCACACACGCGGACTTCACCCGTTGCACCTGTCACGAGGACGTGCGGTGCCGACGGGCCCTGCGGTGATGGCACCGGGACCGTGGTCACCCCCGTGACCCCATCGGAGACACCCGCGATGCCTCCCTCTTCCGCGCAGTCCGGAAAGGCCGCGACGGCCGCCAAGCCTCGGCGCAGCCGTGGCGAGGGCCAATGGGCCCTCGGCTACCGTGAACCGCTGAACAAGAACGAGGAGAACAAGAAGAACGACGACGGGCTCAACGTCCGCGATCGGATCGTCAACGTCTACGCCAAGGGCGGGTTCGACTCGATCGACCCCGCCGACCTTCGAGGGCGCTTCCGCTGGTTCGGTCTCTACACCCAGCGGGCCCCTGGCATCGACGGTGGCAAGACCGCCGTGTTGGAGCCCGAGGAGCTCGACGACCGCTACTTCATGCTGCGTGTGCGCATCGACGGTGGGCAACTGAGTGTGGCCCAACTCCGCGCGATCGCGGAGATCTCCCGCGACTATGGCCGTGACACCGCCGACATCACCGACCGGCAGAACGTCCAGTACCACTGGATCCGGATCGAGGACGTGCCCGCGATCTGGGAGAAGCTGGAGTCGGTGGGGCTGTCCACCACCGAGGCCTGTGGCGACACCCCGCGTGTGATCATGGGCTGCCCGGTGTCCGGGGTGGCCGAGGAAGAGGTCCTGGACCCCAGCGAGCAGATCCGGCGGATCCACGACGAGCACATCGGCAGCCCGGAGTTCTCGAACCTGCCCCGCAAGTTCAAGACCTCCCTCTCGGGTTGCACCGTGCACTGCGTCAACCACGAGATCAACGACGTGGCGTTCGTGGGTGTGCGCAACGAGGCGGGCGAGGCGGGCTACGACCTCTTCGTCGGCGGTGGCCTGGCCACCAACCCGATGTTCGCCAAGCGTCTGGGCGCGTTCGTGCGTCCCGACCAGGTCAGCGATGTCTGGGCGGGTGTGGCCGGGATCTTCCGCGACTACGGTTACCGCCGGTTGCGCACCCGCGCGCGGATCAAGTTCCTGATCAAGGACTGGGGCGCCGAGAGGTTCCGCGAGGTGCTGGAGAACGAGTACCTCGGCCACAAGCTCCCCGACGGCCCCGAGCCGATCCTGGACCCAGGCGTGCGTCGTGACCACGTGGGCGTGCACCGCCAAAGCGACGGCCGATTCTACGTGGGCTTCGCGCCCAAGGTGGGCCGGGTCTCGGGCACCTCGCTACTGCGGGTGGCCGAGATCGCCGAGGAGCACGGTTCGGACCGCGTGCGCACCACACCCGACCAGAAGCTGATCATCCTCGACGTCGAGGAGGAGCGGACCGCCTCGATCAGCGCCTCCCTGGAGTCCGAGGGCTACGAGGTCAGCCCGAGCGTGTTCCGTCGCCAGACGATGGCCTGCACCGGCATCCAGTTCTGCAAGTTGGCGATCGTGGAGACCAAGGACCGTGCCTCCTCGCTGATCGACGAACTCGAAAAGCGCCTGCCGGACTTCGAGGACCCGATCAGTATCAACGTCAACGGCTGCCCGAACTCGTGCGCGCGCGTCCAGGTCGCCGACATCGGTCTCAAGGGCCAGCTGATGCTGAACGAGCGCGGCGAGCAGGTGGAGGGATACCAGATCCACCTGGGCGGCGGCATGGGTCTCACCCAGGCCTTCGGCAAGAAGATCCGCGGTTTGAAGAGCACCGCGGACGACCTGCCGGACTACGTCGAGCGGGTGTTGCGACGCTTCCAGGCGCAGCGGAAGGACGGCGAGAACTTCGCGGCGTGGGCGGCCCGCGCCGACGACGCCGACCTCAAGTGAGGTCGTCCCGGTAACGAACGTACGGGCTCCACGAGCCCCGCCCGGTCCCGATTCCCCAGGGGCCGGGCCCGATCCGAAGGAGGAGGTGCGCCGTGTCCGAGAGGGCCGCACCTTACTACTGCCCCTACTGCGGTGACGAGGACCTGGTGCCCGAGGAGGGTGCCGCCGTCAAGGGCGAGGGCTATCCCTGGGCCTGCCTGTCCTGCGCCCGGGTGTTCCGGGTCAAGTACGTGGGTCTGCGCTCCGCGTCGTTCTCGGCGGGCGGCGCCCCCTCCAGACCGACGGAAGGGAACGAATGAACGCCACCATGACCGAGGGTCCCGAACTGGCCGAACGCGCCGCGCGTGAGCTGGAGGAGGCCACCGCCCAGGAGATCATCTCCTGGGCCGGTGAGGTCTTCGGGAACCGTCTGTGCATGACCTCCTCGATGGCGGACGCCCTCATGGTCGACCTCGCCGCCAAGACGTTGCCGGGGATCGACGTGATCTTCCTCGACACCGGTTACCACTTCGCCGAGACCATCGGCACCCGTGACGCGGTGGAGTCCGTCTACGACATCAACCTCATCACCGTGGAACCGAAGCGAACCGTCGCCGAGCAGGACCTGGTGCTGGGTCCGCGTCTGCACAACCGCGACCCCGGCATCTGCTGCCACCTGCGCAAGGTGGAACCCCTGCGGCTAGCGCTGGAGCCCTACTCGGCGTGGTTGACCGGCCTGCGTCGGGAGGACTCGGTGACCCGCCGCGACACCCCCGTCGTGCAGTGGGACAAACGTCGAAGGATGACCAAGGTCAACCCGATCGCACGGTGGACCCGGGAGGAGGTGGACGCCTACATGAGTGAACACGGTGTACTGGTGAATCCGCTCCAGTACGACGACTACCCCTCGATCGGCTGCGAGCCGTGCACCCGTCGGGTCGCCCCGGGCGAGGACCCCCGCAGCGGACGTTGGGCCGGGACCGGCAAGACCGAGTGCGGAATCCACACATGAGCGGCGACGAGCGGGTCGAGCGAGGAGGCACGTCCATCCCCTTGCTCGCTGTGGCCCACGGGAGCCGGGACCCGAGGTCGGCCGAAGCGGTGTCGGCATTGTTCGACCGGGTGCGCGCGCTGCGCCCGGAGTTGGACGTTCGACTGTCCTATCTGGACCACGTGGCGCCCGACGCGGAGGAGGCGTTGGACGAACTGGCCTCGGGCGGGGCCGGTGAGGTGGTGGTCCTGCCGACCCTGCTGACGGCGGCCTTCCACAGCAAGGTGGACCTGCCCGAGGTACTGGCCACGGCACGCGAGCGCAGTCCCTGGTTGCGGGTGCACTACGCCGACACCTTGGGGCCGCACCCGTCGCTGTCCTCGGCGGTGGAGCGGCGCTTGGGCGAGGTGGGCGCCTACGCCGACCCCGACACCGCGCTGGTGCTCTGCTCGGCCGGGTCCAGCGACGCGGAGGCCAACGCCGTGGTGGCACGGCTGGCCGAGGAACTGGGCGAGCGCGGCCCATGGCGCGAGGTGGTGACCGCCTACGCGTCGGCCGCCTCCCCCACGCCCGATGAGGCGGTCACGGCGGTGCGGGAACGCGGGGCCGGGCGGGTGGCGGTGGCCACCTATCTGTTGGCGCCGGGGTTCTTCGCCGACCGGATCCATGATCGGTCGGTGGCGGCGGGGGCGACCGTGGTCTCCCCCGTTCTGGGCGACTCCCCCGAGCTCGCCCGGATCGTGCTGGAACGCTACGACGCCACGGTGGCCGCCCGTCACGCGGTGGTCTGAGGCGAACCGAACACCGAGCGGGTGAGGCTCTTCGGGGCCGCCCACTCGGTGTTCGTGGTCACCTCGCGGTGATCGCGGCGGTGGCCAGGACCAACGCCGAGAACAGCAGGGCGCCGGGGGCTCCCACCACACCGGCGACACCGGCCGCCGCTGCCGGTATGGCCACCTGGCCCATCCGGTTGCCCCAGATGCGCAGCGCCAGGGCCGCGCCACGGGCCCCTTCGGGGGCCAACGTGGTGACCTCGGCCATGGTGAGGGGTTGGCCCACACCGAGGAGGAAGCCACCCACCAGCAGGACCACCGCCAAGACGACGAAACCGCTCGTGGGCAGCGCCACCAGGGCCAGTGCGACACCCGACACGGACGTGCTGGCGATGATGAGGGCCTTGCGGGACCAACGGCGCAGCATCCACGGCAGGATCAGCCGGGAGAGCAGGGAGGAGCCCGCCCGCAGACTCAGTAGCACGCCGACGAGCATCGGGGAGATGCCGCGGGTCTCGGCGATGAGCGGCAGGTAGGCGGTGAGAAGGTCCACCGCCGTCAGCAACGCCAGGCTGGTGAGCAGCGCTGAGGGCATCCGGCGACGTCGCAGCAGGTCCCGGGTGGGTACCGGGGGCGCGGCCTTCTGCTCGGTGGTGCGTCGGATCGGGCGCAGACGCGCCGGCGCCAGCAGTGGCAGCACGCCCAGCGACGCCACGACCCCGGCGACCACCAGGGCGACGGAGGTGGCCGAGAGCAGAGCGGGTCCCGAGGCGTCGTCGAGGATGACGCCGGAGATCAGCGGCCCCACGAGCTGGCCCAGGGACGCGGCGGCGGTGAACCGGCCGAAGTCGCGATCCAGGTTTTCGGGACGCGAGTAGCGGGCGATGAGCGCTTGGGCCGCGACCATGCACAGCAGGTGGCCCACGCCCACGACGGTACTCGCCAGGGCCAGTCCGAACAGGCCCCCGGAGAGGGCGAGGGAGAATCCGCCCACGGACAGGATGAGCGCTCCCAGCCCCGCGAGCCAGGTGATGCGACCCGCGCGGTCGGTGAAGCGGCCCACGGAGACCGCCATGACCAGTGGCAGCAGGGCGTAGGCGGCGGTGACCAACCCGACCTCGAAGGCGTCGCCGCCCACTGCGATGGTCCGATAGGAGATGAGCGGTCGGGCGAGGTTGAGCGCGGTGTGGGTGAGCATGACGCTGCCCAGGAGGCCCAAGAGCCACCTCGCGCCTCCACGGTTTTCCTCGCTCGTCATGTTCCCCTTTTCGCTCCGTGACCATCGCGGCGGTACGGGAGTCGTCCCATCAGGGGATCACTGCTCGCATTGGACGCCGTTCGGCGTCCGGCATCGTATCGAGAGCCCGGGGTCGCCGCAGTAACCGGGTCGGTGTCCCACGAGTGGCCCCGGCCACCATCCCCTTGTCTTCTCGGTAGGTTCGACGTATCGACGCCGATCCGACGGGGGAGTCACGAGATGTCCGAGAGCATGCGAGACCTGTTGCGCGGGTTGACGGTGTTCGCCGGCCCCCTGGAGTCCTTCGACCCGCAGACCGCGCCGACGGACCCGTTGGAGTTGTTCCGGGACTGGTTCGCCGGTGCGGTCGCCGCCGGGGTCGCCGAACCGCACGCGATGACGGTGGCCACCGTCGACGCCGACGGAGCACCCTCCGCCCGGATCCTCATCCTGAAGGACCTCACCGATCGGGGATGGTGGTTCGCCACGACCACGACCTCCGCCAAGGGACGTGACCTGGCCCAGAACCCGAACGTGGCCCTGCTGTTCTTCTGGGGCCCACAGGGACGCCAGGTACGGATCCGGGGCCGCGCCGAACTCGCCGGCGCCGAGGCCCGCGCGGCCGACTTCCGCGAGCGACCGTTGGAGGGGCGAGTGGCCGGGCTGCACGGTCGCCAGAGCGAACCCCTGGGTGAGACGGCGGAGATCCACCGCGAGGCCGAGCGGAGTCGCGCCCGGTTGGTGGCCGACCCCGACCTGGCGCCCGACGACTGGGGCTTGTACCTGGTGCGCCCGCTGGAGGTGGAGTTCTGGCAGGGAGACCCGGACCGCAGGCACACCCGGCTGCGTTACGAACGCGAGGGCTCGCGGTGGCGTCGCGGGCTGTTGTGGCCCTGACCCGAAGGAGACCGAACGCGATTCTGTTCGAGGTCGGCGGGCGGATATGATGCGGCTCACCCTCCAACCGCCACCCGCCCCCGAACCAGGAACGGATCCGGTATGTCCGCCACACACGAGGTGTTCAACCAGGCCACACCGCTCGGCGATCACGACGCCGCCGAGGACCCCGCCCTCTTGGACGGTCTGCGCCGTGAGGGCGCCGGCTGGGCCGAGGCCGAAGTACGCGAGGTCGGCGCGGCCGCGGGTTCGGAGCGCGTCCGCGCCTGGGGCGAATCGGCCAACACCTACACCCCGGTGCTGCGCACCCACGACCGCTACGGCCACCGGGTGGACGAGATCGACTACCAGCCCGCCTACCACGTCCTGATGGACCAGGCGGTGGAACACGGCATGCACGCCGCGCCGTGGGCGGACGATCGCGCGGGCGCGCACGTGGCCCGCGCCGCCAAGTTCTTCCTGTGGTCGCAGGCCGAGAGCGGGCACGGGTGTCCCATCTCGATGACCTACGCGGCGGTGCCGGCGCTACGCCACTCCCCCGAGTTGACCGCCCTGTACGAGCCGCTGCTCACCGCCCGTTCCTACGATTTCGGGCTTCGCCCTCCGTTGGGCAAGAGCGGCCTGATCGCGGGCATGTCCATGACCGAGAAGCAGGGCGGTTCGGACGTGCGCGCCAACACCACGCGCGCGGTTCCCACCTCCGAGGGCCACTACCTGCTCACCGGGCACAAGTGGTTCACCTCCGCACCGATGAGCGACGTGTTCTTGACCCTGGCGCAGGCGCCGGAGGGGCTGACCTGCTTCCTGGTACCGCGGGTGTTGCCCGACGGAACCCGTAACAAGTTGTTCGTGCAGCGGTTGAAGGACAAGCTGGGCAACCGGTCGAACGCCTCCGCGGAGCTGGAGTACGACGGCGCGGTCGCGCACCTGGTGGGCGAGCCGGGTCGGGGCGTGCGCACCATCATCGAGATGGTCAACGGCACCCGCCTGGACTGCGTGATCGGTTCGGCGTCGGGGATGCGCGCAGCACTGGTGCAGGCGCTGCACCACGCCGAGACGCGCAGCGCGTTCGGTGAGCGGCTGGTCGACCAACCGCTGATGCGCAACGTGCTCGCCGACCTGGCGTTGGAGTCGGAGGCGGCCACGGCCCTCATGATGCGCCTGGCGGGCGCCGCCGATCGCTCCGTGCGCGGCGACGAGGGCGAGACGGCGTTCCGTCGACTCGGTGTGGCCGTGGGCAAGTTCTGGATCACCAAGCGCCAGCCCGCGCACGCCGCCGAGGCGCTGGAGTGCCTGGGCGGCAACGGGTACGTGGAGGAGTCGGGAATGCCCCGGCTGTTCCGGGACTCGCCCCTCAACTCCATCTGGGAGGGATCGGGCAACGTGGCGGCGTTGGACGTGCTGCGCGCGATGGCCAGGTCGCCGGAGTCGGTGGAGGCCTTCCTCACCGAACTGCGCGCCGCCGCGGGCGCCGACGACCACTACGACACCGCGCTCAAGCGTTTGGAGCAGACCCTGGGCGACGTGGACGAGATGCGGTACCGGGCGCGTTCCTTGGTCGAGCTGATGGCCCTGACCTTGCAGGCGTCGGTGTTGCTACGGCACGCGCCGACCCCGGTGGCCGAGGCGTTCACCACCTCCCGACTCGGCGGCGAGTGGGGGCACGTGTTCGGAACCCTGCCCCGCGGGGTGGACACCGGCCTGATCCTGGAAAGGGCACGCCCGCATCGGTGAAATATCCACCATCGGTATTTTATCGAACGACCTCGCAAATCCGACACAAATCACCATAAGAAGACTCGCGGAACAGGCCGGTGCAGGAACATCGGTCTGTTTCGGCATACTTTTGTCGCCTTGGCGGAAGGAAGAAGGCGCAACGCCAAAGTGCCCTTCCGGGCCCCGACCACAAGAGACTGACGACGCCTATGGTGGAAGTCTGGCCAGGTAGTTCCTATCCGCTCGGTGCGACCTACGATGGTTCCGGCACCAATTTCTCGCTCTTCTCAGAAGCGGCCGAACAGGTGGAACTGTGCCTGTTCGATGACGAGGGGGTGGAAACACGCATACCCCTGACCGAATACGACGGCTTCGTCTGGCACGGGTACCTTCCCGGGGTGGGCCCGGGCCAACAGTACGGATATCGGGTCCATGGACCCTACGCACCCGAACACGGCCTGCGCTGCAACCCGAACAAACTGCTCACCGATCCCTACGCCAAGGCGCTCAACGGCGAGCTCACCTGGCACGAGTCGTTGTTCAGCTACCACTTCGCCGACCCCGACCGCAAGAACACCGCCGACAGCGCTCCCTACGTGCCCAAGTGCGTGGTGGTCAGCCCGTTCTTCGACTGGGGCAACGAGTCGCGGCCGCGCACCCCGTACCACCAGACGGTGATCTACGAGGCCCACGTGCGCGGCCTGACGATGCGTCACCCGGGCATCCCCGAACATCAGAGAGGCACCTACTCGGGGCTGGCGCACCCGGCGATGATCGACTACCTCACCTCCCTGGGGGTGACCGCGGTCGAACTCATGCCGGTGCACCACTTCGTCCCCGAGCACGCCATGGTGGCGCGCGGCCTGACCAACTACTGGGGCTACAACACGCTGGCCTTCCTGGCCCCGCACAGCGGGTACGCGGCCCGCGGATCCCGCGGACAGCAGGTCCAGGAGTTCAAGGCGATGGTGAAGTCGCTGCACGAGGCGGGCATCGAGGTCCTGCTCGACGTGGTCTACAACCACACCGCCGAGGGCGACCACATGGGCCCCACCCTTTCCTGGCGGGGCATCGACAACCTGGGCTACTACCGGGTGGTCGACGAGGACCAGCGCTACTACCTCGACTACACGGGCTGTGGCAACAGCCTCAACGTGCGGTACCCGCACTCGCTCCAGCTCATCATGGATTCACTGCGGTACTGGGTCCTGGAGATGCACGTGGACGGGTTCCGCTTCGACCTGGCCTCGGCACTGGCCCGGGAGTTCCACGACGTCGATCGACTGAGCACGTTCTTCGACATCGTCCAACAGGACCCGGTGATCTCCCAGGTCAAGTTGATCGCCGAACCCTGGGACGTGGGCCCGGGCGGCTACCAGGTGGGCAACTTCCCACCACTGTGGACCGAGTGGAACGGTAAGTACCGGGACACGGTGCGCGACTTCTGGCGGGGTGAACCGGTCAAGGGCGAGCTGGCCTCTCGGCTGGCCGGGTCCAGCGACCTGTACCAGGACGACGGACGCCGCCCCGTGGCCTCGATCAACTTCATCACCTGCCACGACGGCTTCACCATGGCCGACCTGGTCTCCTACGACCACAAGCACAACGAGGCCAACGGCGAGGGGAACCGGGACGGTACCAACGACAACCGTTCCTGGAACCACGGGGTGGAGGGGCCCACCGAGGACCCGGCCATCCTCACCCTGCGCCGCAGGCAGGTCCGCAACCACCTCGCCACCCTGTACCTGTCCCAGGGCGTGGTGATGCTCTCGCACGGCGACGAGGTGGGACGCACCCAGGGCGGCAACAACAACGCCTACTGCCAGGACAACGAGATCGCCTGGATCGACTGGGAGGGTGCCGGCCTGGCCGGGGAGTACCCGGAGAACGACCTGCTGGACTACGTACGCGAGCTGGCCCGGCTGCGCAGGGAGCACCCGGTGTTCCGCCGCCGCCGGTTCTTCCGCGGCAGCCCGGTGGAGGGTGGTCTCCCCGATGAGGGGTCCGGTGTGGACGGACTGCCCGACATCTCGTGGTTGCGCCGGGACGGGTCGGCCATGGAGGGCGATGACTGGAACAGCGGCGACCGTGCTCTGGGCGTGTTCCTCAACGGGGACGCCATCACCGAGCCCGACGCGCGGGGACGCACGATCCGGGACCGATCGTTCGTACTGCTGCTCAACAGCGGCCCGGACGCGGTGGAGTTCAAACTGCCCGGAACCGAGTACGGCATGGCGTGGGAAACGGTCCTGGACACCGCAGAACCGGACGTGGGCGGGCGTCCGTTCGTGACCGCGGGCTGCCCGGTGCGGGTGATCGACCGCGCCCTGATGCTCCTGCGGCGCGCCTCGCCCCACCACGGCTGAGGTACGGCCGGCCCCTCTCGGTACCGCCCGCACGCGCGCCGGGAGGGGCCCGGCCTTCAGCGTGTTCGGGCACCGGGGAGACAGGGATCGGGTCGTGGAAACGCGGTGGCGCCCACGGTGTGATGGCTCGTTCCTCACGATCCCGCCTCCGGTGCCTTCCCGGGTCTCCAAGGAACGGCGTCCGACGGCGCCCGCACGGTAACCCCACGGTCGACGGAACAGAACCTAGCCTGGTGGTCATGTCGAACACTCACGCCGCGGGGAGCCCCGCGCCCGCACGGCTCCGCGAACTCCTGCCCGACCCCGAGCGCACGGACGTACGTCCGGAAGAGGCCTATGCCTACCCCACCGACCTGACCCGGCCCTGGGTACGCGCCAACATGGTCGCCAGCGCCGACGGTGGCGCCGTAGGACCGTCGGGACGCAGTCGCGACATGTCCTCGGAGCCGGACCGCAGGGTGATGGCGGTCCTGCGGGGACTGTGCGACGTCGTCGTGGTGGGCGCCTCGACCGTCCGGCACGAGGGGTACAGGCCGGTGCGTCCACGCGAGGTCTGGGCGGAGCTGCGCGAGGGCCGACCCGACACGCCTCGGATCGCGGTGGTCTCACGGACCCTGGAGTTCGACGACGCGCTGCTCACCACTGCCCCCGACGACGCCCGCACCCTGGTGTTCACCGTCGAGAACAGCCCCGCCGACCGGCGAGCGTTCGTGGCCGAGCACGCCGACCTGGTGGTGGTCGACGAATACTCCGTGCGGCCATGGCACATCCTCGACGCCCTGTCCGAGAGAGGTCTGTACCGGGTGTTGACGGAGGGAGGTCCACACCTGTTGGCGGAGTTCGTGGCGGCGGACCTGCTCGACGAACTCTGCCTGACGGTGAGCCCGCACCTCCTGGGCGTGGGGTCGCCCCGGATCGTGGCGGGAGGGCCACCGGTCCCGGGTGTTCCGGGCGTGGGCACGAAACAGACCATTCCGCTGCGGCTGGCCCACCTGTGGGAAGCGCAGGGAAACCTGTTCACCCGTTACCTGAGGGATTGAGGGGTTCCCCGCAGAGGCCGCCATAACCGCTGTGTTTCGGTCACCCCACAATGACGCATGAACCATCCCGCAACCGGACATACCCGTGGTGTGCCATCCACTGAAAACGCTGTGACCGGACACACCGCATCAACGGGGCTCACCGGTGTGGTCCCCTGGGCGAGAGGATGAACGTAGTGCCGACGGCCGCAAACGGATCACCTCCGGTCTACCGGGAGATAGCCGAGGAACTTCGAGCACGGATCCGCTCCGGACGGTACGCCGACGGCGACCGCCTTCCCGGGGAGAACACCCTGATGGAGCGTCACGGGGTCGCCAGGGCGACCGCGCGTCAGGCGCTCTCCGTACTGATCAACGAGGGCCTTGCCGTGGCCGTCCGCGGCTCGGGCATCTACGTCCGGCTGTTCCGTCCCCTGCGAAGACACGGCGCCCGGCGTCTGTCCAAGGAGCTGTGGGGCAGCGGGCGGGCCATTTGGCAGACCGACGGTGAAACCCGCGGCTACGAGGTGGAGGGCCTCGTGATCGAGGAGGTGATACCCCAAGGGCACGTCCTACGCGCCCTCGACCTACCGGAGGGATCCACGGTGTTACGTCGTTCCCGACGCTACCTCGTGGAGGGTAGACCGGTGCAGAGCGCCGTGTCCCACTTGTCTCCGCGCTCTTGGGAGGGACGGGAGACCTCCGACGCCGCGCGACGTCTACAGGCCGACGACAGCGGGCCCGGCGGCATCTACGCCCGATTGACCGACCTCGGGAGCGGACCGGCCCACTTCACCGAAGAGATCCGGGTTCGCATGCCCACCCCCGAGGAGACCGTCGAACTGGAACTGTTCCCCGGCACCCCCGTGATGGAGGTCGCGCGCACCGCGCTGACCGCCGACCACCGTCCGGTGGAGTTCAACGAGATCACCATGGACGGTTCCGCGTACGTGCTCCAGTACGACTTCGACGCCTGACCCCGCGCACCCCCGCGACGCCCCGACCCCCGGCGCCGCCCCCGAACGTGCTGGAGGGACCTCATCGCGAGGCCCCTCCAGCATCGTCTTCACCCGTTGGTTTTCCGTCTTCCTCGTGCCTCTAGCGTCGGCGACGCTGTCGTCTGGAGGCGAAGACCAGGTAAGCCAGCGGTAGGAACACCAGTCCCACCGCCAAGGCCCCCGCCGCAGCGAACAGCATGGCGTCGGACGAGGTCATCGCCCACTGCGCCATTCCCGCTCCCAAGAGGACCGCCACCGCCACCGCGGCGACGGCGATCGCGCCGAAGAGCCAGGTCAGCCCTCGGTCGCTCCAGGGTTCGGGGCGCGCGTGGTCGATCCCCGCCAGCGTGGCGCGGACACTGAGCTCGGCGGCCCAGCGCAGTTCCCGTCCCACGGTGGCCGTACCGTCGGTGACGACCCGGGCCCGCGTGCGGGCCCCCGCCATC
>NZ_BCSH01000011.1 GCF_001570765.1 Nocardiopsis listeri NBRC 13360
CGTGCGGGCCCCCGCCATCGCCTGGTCCAGCCACCACAGGCCGTATCGAACCCTTCCAACGCGCAGTGGTCGCCGACTGACTCCGAGTGCCTGTTGAGCTGTAACAGCCATGCCACCTGCCTCAGTACACCTCGACCACTGACCCCTGCCTGAGCCCGTACCCGCCGAGATCACCACCGAACGTCGCCGAGGGGTGAAGATAGGTGCATGTAGCCCCTAAGGATGATTTACCTATCTACGTGGCGATCGTCCGATTCCGCCCTATTCGACCTCCGGTCCACATCGTGGCCCGATTCCGGGTAGCGTCATCACCATGGCTGACGCATCGGACCAGGCACCTCGTTCCAACGACGGAGCCGCACAGGACCTGCCCACGACCGAACAGGAATGGCGCGAGCGCCTGGATCCCATGGAGTACGCGGTACTCCGTGAGGCCGGCACCGAGCGCCCTTGGACCGGCGCCTACGTCGACACCAAGACCACGGGCGTCTACCGTTGCCGGGGATGCGGGACCGAACTGTTCCGCTCGGACGAGAAGTTCGACTCCCATTGCGGGTGGCCGAGCTTCTTCGACCCGGCCGACTCCGAAGCCGTGACCCTGCACGACGACGTCTCCCTCGGCATGGTCCGTACCGAGGTGCGGTGCGCCACCTGCCGCTCCCATCTGGGGCACGTCTTCCGTGGCGAGGGCTACGACACTCCCACCGACGCCAGGTATTGCATCAACTCCGTCGCGTTGTCCCTCGAACCCACGGAGTAGGCTTACCTTCCGGTTCGCCGGGTATCCCGTGGCCACTGCCACGGCGGGTCCCCGTACCCGCGTCGATTCCCACCCCCACGGGATCGGGGATAATCTCACCAACGCACCGACGCTCGGCCCTTGGTCGAACGGAAGCCGCGCGAGGGGGCACCCCACCCGGTGACCGTGCACCGCCCCGCCACCCGTACGGGGCCCGCCCCTCAAAGCGGTGACCGATGTGCGGGCGAACAGACCGACCCGTGACGAAAGCGCCCCATGACCGACGACTCACCTTCCTCCTCCGTCTCCCCACGGCCACCGGCCCGACCTCGTATGGGCATGGCCCAGGGATCGGCCCCCTGGCTGGTACCGGCGTTGGGCGCCGCCGGCGCCGCGGCCCTGGCCGCGCGAGGTTCCAGGGCACGCACCCTGGCCGCCGTACCCGTGATCGCGCTCGCGGCGGGGATGACCTGGTTCTTCCGTGACCCGGAGCGCGGCCCGGCCACCGGGCGCGTGCTGTCCGCGGCCGACGGGGTCGTCCAGAGCATCGATCCACGACCCGACGGGCGTACCCGGGTCGCCGTCTTCATGAACCCCCTCAACGTGCACGTCAACCGTGCCCCCCTCGCCGGTGTCGTGACCGGTGTCGAGCACCGCCCCGGGGGATTCCGTCCCGCCTTCGACAAGGACAGCGAGCGTAATGAACGCGTCATCTGGACCCTTGAAACCGAGATCGGTGAGATCACGGTCGTTCAAATCGCCGGCGCGATGGTCAGGCGTATCATCCCGTATCTCGCTGCGGGGCAGAAGGTCGAACAAGGCGAGAGGATCGGTCTCATCCGGTTCGGGTCACGCGTCGACGTCTACCTTCCGCGCGGGGTCGCCCCGGCGGTGGAGATCGGCCAGAAGGTCCGCGCCGGGGAAACCCGTCTTGACGCCGACTGACACCACCGGTGCCTCCAATAGCGGTGAGATCACCGAGGAAGCTCCCAGGCTCCGTCTGTGCGTCGCCGACTACCTGACCCTGGGCAACGCCCTGTGCGGTTTCCTGGCGGTGTGGGCTCTGGCCGGCGCTCAGAGCGCCCACATGGTCGCCGGGACGGTCGGCCCGCTGCCCAAGGCGGCGTTGGCCACCGCGGTGGGCCTGATGATGGTGGCGGCCTCCCTGGACGTGCTCGACGGTCGCGTCGCCCGTAAGTGGGGTGGTAGTGGCATGGGCGCCGAGTTGGACAACCTCGCGGACGTGATCAGCTTCGGTGTCGCGCCGGCGTTCTTCTTCCTGGTGTGGAGCACCACCGCCACCGAGGGGACCCTGTGGCCCGTGGTCGGTGCGAGTGCCGTGCTGCTCGCGGTGATCGTGCGGCTGGCCCGTTTCTCCTGCCAGTCCCCGGGGGCCGACTACTTCACCGGTCTGCCGTGCCCGTTCGGGGCCATGGCCGTGGTGACGATCGTCCTGCTGGACCCGCCGGTCGTCGTCGGCATGGCCGCGGCGCTGCTGGTGGCCTGGCTGATGGTGAGCCGCATGGAATACCCCAAGCCCAAGGGCCGCAAGGCCTACGTGGTGCTGGGGATGCTCGCCGGTGGCGTGCTCCTCATCATCGCCTGGGGACTCGGCCTGCCCTCCGGTGACGTGCTCATCTACCTGGCGAGCGCCATGGTGCTGGTCTTCATCGTCACCGTCCCGTTCTACGTGATCGCCACGCGGCGGGGCGCCACCGCGCCCCGGCGAGAGACCGTCCCCATCGAGTAGGTCCCCTCGCCCGGCCCGCACATGGAGAGGGGGACCCCGCGCTCTGACAGCGCGGGGTCCCCTCTCCATGTGCGGGCCCTGGTCCGATTACGGCAGGGAGGCGACCAGTTCGGCCGCGCTCTTGCGACGGCCGCTGTAGAAGGGGATCTCCTCACGGGTGTGCAGGCGGGCCTTGGCGCCGCGCAGGGTACGCATCAGGTCCACGATGCGGTGCATCTCGTCGGCCTCGAAGGCGAGCAGCCACTCGTAGTCGTTGAGACCGAACGAGGAGACCGTGTTGGCCCGCACGTCCGGGTAGGGGGCGGCCATCCTGCCGTGCTCGGCGAGCATGGCGCGCCGCTCTTCGTCGGGCAGCAGGTACCACTCATAGGAGCGCACGAACGGGTAGACGCAGATGTTGTCGCGCGGCTCCTCGCCGGCCATGAAGGCCGGCACGTGACCGCGGTTGAACTCGGCGGGGCGGTGCAGGCCCATGACCGACCACACCGGGGTGCAGGCGCGACCGATCCGGGTGCGTCGGAAGTCGGAGTAGATGTCCTGCGCCTGGTCGGAGCTGTCGGCGATCCACCAGAACATGATGTCGGCGTCGGCTCGGTAGCCCTGCACGTCATAGCTGCCACGCGTGGTGACGCCCTGTTCGGCCGCCTTGTCGAGGAGCGCCTGGAGCTCCTCCGCGGCGGCGGTGCGGTCCACGCCCTCCAGGCCGTCGACCTTGAAGACCGACCACATGGTGTAGCGGATGATCTTGTTGAGGTCGGTCCCGTCCTGCGTGATCGACTCGTTCTGCCGGCCTGTCACGGGTTGACTCCTTGATCGTTCGTTTCCTCGGCGCTTCCCGCGCCGCGGCTGGTGTGGCTGTGGTCGATGAGGGTGTCGGCCAGACGCGCGGCCTCGCGACCGGCGTCGGCGACACAAGCGGGGACGCCCACTCCCTCGTAGGCGGCTCCGCACACGCCGAGCCCCTCGTGGGTCCGCACGTCCGCGCGGATCCGCTCCACGCGGCCGGCGTGACCGACCCCGTACTGCGGCAGCCCGTCGGTCCAGCGGGTCACCCGGGTCTCGACGGGCGCGCCGGTCCGCCCGCTCACCTTCGTCAGGTCGGCGAGGGCGGCGGCGGCCAGTTCCTCGTCGGGGCGGTCCAGGACGTTCGCCTCGCGGAAACGTCCGATGGAGCATCGCAGAACGACCAGGTCCGCGCCCGGATCGACCCTATCCAGCTCCTGGGCGATCCAGGGCCACTTGTTGCTGGAGAAGGTCGCGGCCTTGATGGTCGTCCCCTCCCCTGCGGGAACCAGGAAGCCGGTGCCGGTCAGGGGCTCGGGGAAGGCGGAGGCGGGCAGGGCGAAGGTCACCAGGGCCATGCTCGCGTAGTCGACGTCGCGCAGCTCGCGAGCGGCGGTGGGCGCGGTGTCGGCGAGGAGTCGGGAGGCCTCGGCGGCCGGACAGGCCAACAACACCGCGTCGCAGGCGAGCTCCTCGACCCCCTGGGCGCCTTCCAGTCGCACGCTCCAGCCCTGCGGGGTGCGGGTGAGGCCTTGGGCCCGGGCGCCGGTGCGCAGGTCCTTCTGTCGAGCGGCCAGGGCGTCCACGACCGAGGCGACCCCGCCCCGTAGGGAGGCGAAGACCGGACCGGCCTTGGTGGGCGCCGTGCCCCGCCCCTTGAGGCTGCGGTGCACCGCGCGCATCAGCGAACGGTCCGATCGGGCCATCGGGGCGATCTGCGGCAGGGTGGAATCGAGGGAGAGCTCCTCGGCCCGTCCCGCGTACACACCGCCGAGCAGGGGTTCGACAAGTCTTTCCACCACCTGACGCCCCATGCGGGTGCCCACGTAGGTCGCCACCGGCACGTCCGAACGCACCGGGGTGCTCGGCCGGACCAGATCCAGTGCGGCCCTGGCGGTCCCGGCCGGAGACAGCACTCCGCTGCGGGCCAGGGCACGAAGGTCGCCCGGCACGCCCATGAGCTGCCCCTTGGGCAGGGAGCGGATGCGCCCACGGCTGTAGACGGCGGCCGACCCGGGTCCCGGGTGGACGATCCGATCGTCCAGTCCGAGCTCGGAGAACAGCTCCACCGCCTCGGGTCTGCGGGCGAGCACCGCCTCGGCCCCGGCGTCGATGGACACCCCGGCCACCGGTGAGGCGCGCAGTTTTCCTCCCGGCACGTCCGCGGCCTCGAGCACGGTGGTGGTGATCCCCCGTGCGTTGAGACGGTACGCGGCGGTCAGTCCGGAGACCCCGCCCCCGACCACGACGACATGTGGTGCTTCAGCCATGCCTCCAGCCTTCCAGATGCCGTGTGTCACAGCGCCTCGCCTCGCCCCTACGGGACCTCGGACCTCCGGACGTGCCCCGACGACCTGTGACCGGGGGGCGTCCAACCCGTTGTCCTGCCGTTACCGGAAGGACAGAACGAGTCCGGGTCCCGCCCCGTCGAACGGGCATGGACACTTCAACGCCCGCGCGTCCGGGGCGCGTCGTCACGGTGATGGCCTCCGCCGTTCTGGGTGCACTGTTACTGACCTCCTGCGGCGCCACCTCGGAACAGGCGGACTTCGAGTCCACCGGGGATTCGGCCCCCGCGTCCCGGGGCCTCACCGAACCCGAGAACGCCGACGCCGAGGCCCCCGAGGGGGTCGAGCAAGGTGGCGAGGAGGCCGAACCGGCCGACACGGTCGGCTCCGACGTGGAGATCGACGACCGACGACTCATCCACACCGCGCACATGACCGTGCGGGTACAGGACGTGGCCGAGGCCTCCGAGGACGCCAAGGAGCTGACCCGGGGGTCGGACGGCTACGTCGCCTCCGAAGAGCTGTCCACGCCCGCCGACGGCGCCCCCGAGGGATCACTGACCTTGCGCATCCCCACCGGGGAGTACGAGGGGGCGTTGACCGACCTGGCCGAACTCGGTGACCGCTCCGACATCGAACGATCGGTGGAGGACGTCACCGAGGAGATCGCCGACGTCGAGAGCCGCATCGATTCCTCCGAGACCGCGCTGGAGTCGCTGCGCGGCTACCTGGAGGAGGCCGAGAACGTCGACGACCTGCTCCGGGTGGAGCGGGAGATCCAGGACCGGCAGGCGGACCTGGAGTCCTTCCAGGCCCGGTTGGAGACGTTGCAGAACCAGACCTCGTACTCGACGGTGCACCTGACGCTGCGGCCGCCTTCCACCTACCTGGAGGAGCGCTCCGGCGACGAGTCGATCGGCTTCCTGGGCGGGTTGGAGCGCGGTTGGCGAGCGCTGCTCTCCCTGGGCCAGGGTCTGGCCGTGATGGTGGGTTGGTCGCTGCCGTTCATCCTGGTCGCCGTGGTGATCGGGGCCTGGCCGCTGTGGCGTCTGCGACGCCGTCGGCAGGAGGTCCAGAAGCCGCGGGGCCGGACCGCGAGCCGGTTCGGGCGGGTTCGTCCTCGCCGACACCCGGCGATGGCGACCACGCCCACCGGAACGACCTCCACGGTCGAGCCCCAGGGTGAGGCCGGCCCCGAGGGCGGGGAGCGGTCCGACGACGTCTCGGGATCCGGTGACGAGGGCTCCGACGGCGGGTCGGATTCCTGATCCCGACCCGCCTCGGACACGCCGACGCCCGGCTCCCGTCACGGGGCCGGGCGTCGGCGTGGGAACGGCCGGCCCACAAGGCCGGGCGGTCGGACTGGCCTACTGGACCGCGGTCTCTTCGTGCACGAACGCGGTGAGGCGCTCCAGCATGGCCGGGTCGGTGGTCGGCAGCACGCCGTGACCCAGGTTGAAGATGTGGCCCTCGGCGGCGCGCCCACGGGAGAGGATGTCGCGCGTACGGTCGGCGACGACCTCCCAGGGGGCGAACAGGGTCGCCGGGTCCAGGTTGCCCTGCAGGGCGATACCCGGCTGGACCCGCTGGGCCGCCTTGTCCAACGGCACCCGCCAATCCACGCCCACCACGTCGGCACCGGCCTCACCGAGCAGGCCGAGGAGTTCGCCGGTGCCCACACCGAAGTGGATGCGCGGCACCTCGTACTCGCTGAGCTGACCGAAGATCCAGGAGGTGTAGGGCAGTACCGAGGCCCGGTAGTCCTCGGCGCTCAGCGCGCCGACCCAGGAGTCGAACAGCTGGACCGCGCTGGCCCCGGCCTCGATCTGGGTGCGCAGGAAGCCGAGCGAGATGGCGGCCAGACGGCGCATGAGCTCGTCCCACAGCTCCGGCTCGCCGTACATGAGCGCCTTGGTGTGCTCGTGGTTCTTGGAGGGCCCGCCCTCGATCAGGTAGGAGGCGAGCGTGAACGGCGCGCCCGCGAACCCGATGAGCGGTTTGTCGCCGAGCTCGCCGACGATCTGGCCGACCGCTTCGGTGATGAAGTGGACGTCGTCGGGCTCGATGTCGCGCAGCCGCTTGATGTCGCCGGCGTCGCGGATCGGGTCTTGGACCACGGGGCCGACCCCGGGCTTGATGTCGAGGTCGATGCCGATGGCCTTGAGCGGTACGACGATGTCGCTGAAGAAGATCGCGGCGTCGACGTCGTAGCGGCGTACGGGCTGCATGGTGATCTCGGTGACCATGTCAGGGCGCGTACACGACTCCAGCATCGGCACGTCGGCGCGAACCTGGAGGTACTCGGGCAGGGAACGCCCGGCCTGGCGCATGTACCACACCGGGGTGTGGCTCACGGGAAGGCGCCGGCAGGCACGGATGAATGGAGAGTCTTGAAGCGTCACACCCTGATCGTGCCATGACCTTCGCGAAGGTCCCACTCGGATCACCGGGTGGGACCGGACACGGGTCGGCCCCCTCCCGCGGGGGCGTGACCGGGAACCGGGTCGAACCCGAGGGAGATTCGGTCGCGAACCTGCACGGTTGACGGTTTCGCGGTCCCAAGATCATCACAAAACCCCGACACGCCGGGGGATCTGCGACCCCCCATCGGTGACTCGTGCCACCGTCGACCAGTGCCCACCATCACACCATCGGCGGGGCACGTCCCGACGACCCCCGCCAGGACGTGATCACCACAATATGAAGGCTGACGTTTCCACCATGCCCGATGTCGGTAACGCCGAGAACGCACAAGACACGTTCCGGCGAGCGGTCGAGGCCCTGCGCTCCCCTCTGCTGCGCCCCGAGATCGCTGTCCGGGAGATCCCCCCGCCCCAACGGTTGGCCCCACACTCCGCCGCCGTCTCGGCCGAGGTCACCGTCCAGGACGAGGAGATCGCCTGGGGGCGACTGATCGTCCTGTACGACCCCGAGAACACCCGTGACTGGCCCGGTCCCTTCCGGGTCGTGTGCCAGGCCAACTCGGAACTGGAGTCGGAGATCGCCACCGACCCCCTGCTCGGTCCGGTGGCCTGGAGTTGGCTCACCGACGCCTTGGAGGTCAACGAGGCCACCCATCACACGTTGAGCGGGACGGTCACCCGGGCCACCACGGAGGGCTTCGGCACCAAGGCGCACGAGGGCGCGAACACCGAGGTCGAGATGCGTGCCTCATGGACACCGGAGTCGGACGATCTGGCGCCCCACGTGAACGCGTGGTTGGCCCTGCTGGCCTCGGCCTCCGGCCTACCGCCCCTGGACGTCACCGACATCGCCCGCCAACGTTCACGCCCCTGACGAGCCCTTCGGAAGACGCCCCGGGCACCGTTCCACGGTCGCCACGGGGCGGTCCATATCCGCGTTCGGTGGCCACAGCGCATACCGTAGTGGTGTGGCGAACGCGTTGAACTCCAAGACAGAATCCCGCGAAACCGACAACGACGAATCGGAGAGGGCGCCTCTGCTGCGGGAACCACGCGAGGGCCTTCCCGAGGTTACGGCGGATCCCGACACCCTCGCGGGTGTGGCCGCGGCGCTCGGCGCCGGCTCCGGCCCCGTCGCGGTGGACGCCGAGCGCGCCTCCGGCTACCGGTACGGTCAGCGCGCCTATCTGGTCCAATTGCGCCGTGAGGGTTCCGGTTCGGCCCTGATCGATCCGATCGCCTGTCCCGACCTGAGCGAGGTCGACGACGCGATGGGCGGGGCCGAAGTGGTGCTGCACGCGGCGCACCAGGACCTGCCCTGCCTGGCCGAGGTGAACCTGCGCCCCTCCCGGTTGTTCGACACCGAACTGGCCGGGCGATTGCTCGGGTACCAGCGGGTCGGCCTGGGCTTCATGGTGGAACGGCTGTTGAACCTGCGTCTGGCCAAGGAGCACTCGGCGGTGGACTGGTCGCAACGGCCACTGCCCGAGGACTGGCTGCGCTACGCGGCGCTGGACGTGGAGATCCTCATCGAGCTTCGCGACAACCTGGAGCGAGAGTTGGAGGAGAGCGGGAAGCTGGGGTGGGCTCAGGAGGAGTTCGCCTCGGTCCTGACCGCACCTCCCAAGGAGCCGCGCACCGACCCCTGGCGGCGCACCTCCGGTATCCACAAGGTCCGCAACCAGCGTTCCCTGGCCGCGGTGCGCGAGCTCTGGTATGAGCGCGACCGCATCGCCCAGGAGCGCGACACCTCCCCCGGTCGGGTGCTGCCCGACGCGGCGATCGTGGAGGCGGCCACGGCCATGCCGCGCACCGTCCCCGAACTGACCAGGATCCGCCAGTTCGGCATCAAGTTGGCCAAGCGCTACCTGAACACCTGGATCAAGGCGATCAACCGGACCCGGGGCATGGCCCAGAGCGATCTTCCCCGACCCAACGCCCCCGGTGATGGACCGCCCCCGGTGAACCGGTGGGCCGACCGGGCGCCCGAGGCCGCCCGGCGGCTCGACGCGGCCCGCTCCACGGTGACGAGGATCGCCGAGGAGATCGTGATGCCCACGGAGAACCTTCTGTTGCCGGACAGCGTCAGAAGGTTGGCGTGGGCGCCTCCCGAGGCCGTGGACCCGGGTTCGGTGGGTGAGTTCCTACGCTCGCGCGGGGCCCGCGACTGGCAGGTCGGACTGACCTCGGAGGCCTTGGCCGACGCCCTGCACGAAGCGGAAAAGGCGTAACAATTACCCCATCATGCCGCATCGAACCCTAACGTGATGGAAGTCACCACCCCTCAAGGGCGGTTCATACCTGTTCCGTAGCCCGGTGTCCGATTAAGTTATAGAAGCGTGCCCCTGATCGTCAGGGGATCGTGATCTGTTCGTTGGGTGTGTATCGGACCGTGGACCCACAAGGACCCGGTTCGTGATCAGGGAAATGTGGTGAGTCCGCTTGTCGTTCTGGCGTGTGTTGCTGCGCAGGGCCGGCTTGATGCGTTCTGCCGAGGTCGAATCGACCCAGGCCGTCCAGCCCACCTCCACAGACCGCACGGAGCATCCCGAGGAACGTGCGACGGACTCCGATGTTCGTGCGACCACGGTGCCGGAACAGGTTTCGGTGTCGGCCGACGAGGAGCCCACCAGGGCCCTGTCCGCCGCGGAGCCCGCCAAGGCCCTGGCCGCCGCGGTGCCCGAGCGGGCCGAACGGTCGACCGAATCCGAGGCGGGAACGACCTCCGTGAAGACGACCTCCACGGAGCGGACCGGCACTTCCACGAGGGCGACCTCGGTGAAGGGTTCGGGCTCCGGTTCGATCGTGCCCACCGCCGGGAAGCGCTCCGCCGTCCTGGAGCGCACCCTTCAGTCCCTGGTGGAACGACTCGGCACCGAGCACCCCGACACCATCACCGCCCGCAACAACCTCGCGACCAAGTACGCGCAGATGGGGCGGCGCCAGGCCGCCGTGCAGCAATTCGAACTGGCGTTGGCCGAGGCCGTCTCGGTCTACGACGAGGAGCACCCGCGCACCGAGATCATCCGGGAGAACCTGGCCTGGGCGTACGAGGACGCGGGGCGTCCGGCCGACGCCGCCGGTCAGTGGGAGACCCTGCTCGGCCAGCGTGAGGGGCAGTTCGGTCCGGCCGACGAGGACACGGTGGAGGCGCGCATGCGCCTGGCCGTGTGCTACCGACGCAGTGGTCGGTTGGACGCCGCGGTGGTCCACTACGAGCGGGCCATCGAGGACGTCGCCTCCACCAAGCGCCGCGAGGAGCTGCGTTTGGGCCTGAGCGCCGCGCAGAGCATGGCCGGCCGCTACGAGGCGGCCATCTCCCAGCTGCGCATGGTGCTGGCCGCCCGTAGGCGCCGACTCGGCAAGGGCCACCTGGACACCTTGGCCGTGCACCACCGACTGGGCCGATCCCACACCCAGGCGGGCCGCCCCGACGAGGCCGTCGAGGTGCTGCGCGAGGCCTACCGGGTGGCGCTCAACTCCTCCGGCGACCCGGAGGTGCGCCGGTTGACGGTACGTCTACGCCGCGACCTGGCGGGCGCCTACAACGCGGCGGGGCGCCACCGCGAGGCCGACGCTCTGCTCTGAACACCGAGAACGACACCGGGCCGGGGATCCTTCGTGGTCCCCGGCCCTCGTCGTTCTCGGTGCGACGCGTCGGGCATGGGGCGCCACGTGCGAAAACCACTCGCGCGCCCGGGACCCGGCCGGCAGTATCCGTTGGTCGGCTCCTCGTCGGCGCCACGTCGGGCCGCCGACCACGTCGGACCCCATCGACCACACCGAACGACCGGAGAGTGCCATGCTCGAGCTCACCGACGAGGAGATCCGCTCCTCGTTCGTCAACTGCCCCAAGGGCGAGACCAAGCGGATGACCTATCCCCCGACCATGCCCCTCCTGGACTGGGAGGACATGGATTTCCTGGGGTGGGTCGACCCCAAGGCGCCGGGCCGCGCCTACCTGGTGATCGACTCGGGTGAGCAACCGATCGGGGTCGCCCTGCGCCTGCCCAACGGCGGCCCCAAGGCCGACTTCTTCAAGTCGATGACGTGCTCGTTCTGTGTGACCGTGCACCCCGCCGGCGGTGTGCGCCTGTTCAGCGCCCCCAAACCCGGCAAGGCCGGCCGGCAAGGCGACACCGTGGGGTTGTACGTGTGCGCCGACCTGGCCTGCCCGCTGTATGCGCGGGGCAAGCGGGAGTCCTCGCTGATCCAGCCGGCGGAGACGATCGGCCGGGAGGAGCGGATCCAGCGCCTGCGCCTCAACGTCGATCGCTTCGTGACCCGATTCCTCGACGGCCGGGGCTGAGTTCAGGCGGGATGGCCCGCGCTGCGCGGGTCCACGCCGCCCCTCCATGGGTGTGGAAGGGCTCTTCGGTGATCGTCTGAGCAGGGCGGCGTGTTCGAGGTCCGGATCGACCACGCGCACTCCAGGCTTGGTGCCCAGGGGAAGGAAGCTCGGCGCGGCCCACCGCGAGGACCGAATCGGCCACCATCACCGAAAGCCGGGTTCCTTCCTTACTTCCGATATGCCCGGCCCCGCTGCTCGCACTATTTGTTACTGGCGAGTAGCATGACCTCAACAGTCCACCCATCGCTTGAAGAAGGAGGGGCCATCGTGCCGCGAACCGCCCGCGAAGTCGTGTTCGTCGACGGGGTCCGCACCCCGTTCGGCAAGTCAGGCAAGGGCCTCTACGCCGAGACGCGCGCCGACGACCTCATCGTCCGCGTGATCCGCGAACTGATGCGCCGCAACCCGGGCCTTCCCCCGGAGCGCGTCGACGAGGTCGCCATCGCCGCCACCACCCAGATCGGCGACCAGGGCCTGACCCTCGGGCGCACCGCCGCGATCCTGGCCGGGTTGCCCAAGAGCGTCCCCGGTTACTCCATCGACCGCATGTGCGCCGGCGCGCTCACCGCCGCGACCACCGCCGGCGCGGGCATCTCCTTCGGTGCCTACGACGTCGTGATCGCCGGTGGCGTCGAGCACATGGGCCGGCACCCCATGGGTGAGGGCGTCGACCCCAACCCCCGGATCATCTCCGAGAAACTGGTCGACCCGTCCGCGTTGGTCATGGGCAACACCGCCGAGAACCTGCACGACCGGTACCCGACCATCACCAAGGAGCGCGCCGACTCCTACGCGGTGCGCAGCCAGGAGAAGGTCGCCAAGGCCTACGCCGACGGCAAGATCCAGCCCGACCTGGTCGAGACCCTGGTCCGTTCCGCGGAGAAGGGCTTCGGCCTGGCCACCCAGGACGAGCCGCCGCGCCCCGGTACCACCATGGAGTCGCTGGCCGGCCTGAAGACCCCGTTCCGCGCGCACGGCAACGTGACGCCCGGTAACGCCGCCGGCCTCAACGACGGTGCCACCGGCACCCTGCTGATGGCCGAGGAGGTCGCCGAGGAGCTGGGGCTGGACGCCAAGATGCGTCTGGTCGACTTCTCCTTCACCGGTGTCGAGCCCGAGGTCATGGGCGTGGGCCCCGTCCCGGCCACAGAGAAGCTCTTCGCCCGCCAGGGCATCTCGATCGACGACATCGGTCTGATCGAGATCAACGAGGCCTTCGCCGTCCAGGTGCTGGCCTTCCTCGAACACTTCGGCATCGCCGACGACGACGCCCGCGTCAACCCGTGGGGCGGCGCGATCGCCGTCGGTCACCCGCTGGCCTCTTCCGGCGGCCGTCTGATGATGCAGCTCGCGCGCCAGTTCGCCGAGCGCCCCGACGTCCGCTACGGCATCACCACCATGTGCGTGGGCCTGGGCATGGGCGGGACCATCCTTTGGGAGAACACCAACTACGAGGGGGGCAAGTGAGCACCGCGATCGAGCAAGCCCGGGAGCTGTTCAAGGACGAGGTCGTCACCAAGGCGCTCGCCCGTGACATCGAACTCCCCTACGGGGCCGGCAAGGCCGTCCTGATCACCCTGGACAACGGACACGACCACACCAAGCCGAACACCTTCGGCCCCGGTGGTCTGCTCAGCCTGGACGCCGCGATCGAGGCCGCCAAGGCGCGCACCGACATCGTCGCGGTCATCGTCACCGGCAAACCGTTCATCTTCGCGGTCGGCGCCGACCTCACCGGCGTTCCCGCGATCCAGACCCTCGATCAGGCCAAGGCCATCGGCAAGCTCGGGCACGACGTGTTCCGCAAGCTCGGTGAGCTGGACGTACCGACCTTCGCGCTGATCAACGGCGCGGCCATGGGCGGCGGCGTCGAGGTGGGTCTGCACTGCACCTACCGCACCGTCTCCTCCGGCGTGCCGGCCTTCTCCCTGCCCGAGACCTTCCTCGGCCTCGTCCCGGGTTGGGGCGGCACCTACCTGCTGCCCAACCTGATCGGCGCCGAGAAGGCCCTCAAGATCATCATCGACAACCCGCTCGCCCAGAACAAGGTCATCAAGGGCGAGCAGGTCTTCGAGATGGGAATCGCCGACGCCATCTTCGAGCCGGCCGACTTCGTCGAGGAGTCCCTGCGCTGGGCCGCCCAGGTCCTCAAGGGTGACATCGAGGTGGAGCGCCCCGAGGTCGACAAGGGCGAGGCCTGGGACAACGCGGTCAACATGAGCCGCTTCGTGGTCGAGGGCAAGCTGCACGGCGCCGCCCCGGCCCCGGCCCGCGCCGTCGAGCTGGTCGCCGCCGCCAAGACCGCCACCCGTGACGAGGGCTTCGCCGCCGAGGACGAGGCGCTCGCCGAGCTCATCATGAGCCCCGAGCTCAAGGCCGGCCTGTACGCCTTCGACCTGGTCCAAAAGCGCGCCAAGCGTCCCGCGGGCGCCCCGGACAAGTCGCTGGCCCGCAAGGTCACCAAGGTCGGTGTCGTCGGCGCCGGTCTGATGGCCGGGCAGCTGGCCCTGCTGTTCGCGCGCCGTCTGGACGTTCCGGTCGTCATGACCGACCTGGATCAGGGTCGCCTCGACAAGGGCGTGGCCTACGTCCACGGCGAGGTCGACAAGCTCCTGAAGAAGGGGCGCGTCAACCAGGACAAGGCCAACCACCTCAAGGCCTTGGTCACCGGTTCGCTGACCAAGGACGCCTTCTCCGACGCCGACTTCGTCATCGAGGCCGTCTTCGAGAAGATGGAGATCAAGAAGCAGGTTTTCGCCGAAGTGGAGGCCGTGGTCTCCCCCGAGGCGATCCTGGCCACCAACACCTCCTCCCTCTCGATCACCGAGATGGCGTCGGAGCTGAAGCACCCCGAGCGGGTCGTGGGCTTCCACTTCTTCAACCCGGTCGCCGTCCTCCCGCTGCTGGAGATCGTCCGCGGCGAGAAGACCGACGACGCTTCCCTGGCCACGGCCTTCGCCGTCTCCAAGAAGCTGAAGAAGACCTCGGTACTGTGCAAGGACGCCCCGGCGTTCGTCGTCAACCGTCTGCTCACCCTGTTCATGGGCGAGGTCCTGGCCGCCGTGGGCGAGGGAACCGAGCCCGAGGTCGCCGACCGCGCGGTCGCGCCGCTGGGTCTGCCGATGTCGCCGCTGATGCTGCTGCAGCTGGTCGGCCCGGCCGTCGGTCTGCACGTCGCCCAGACCCTGAACGAGGCGTTCCCCGAGCGCTTCGCGGTCTCCCCGCAGCTGGAGGCCGTGGTCGAGGCCGGCAAGTCGGAGATCTTCGCCCCGGACTTCACCATCGACCCCGAGGTGAAGGAGCTCCTCAAGGGCGGCGACAACCCGTCCGAGGAGCAGGACATCCTGGACCGGGCCCTGCGCGCCTTGGCCGAGGAGATCCGGATCATGCTGGACGAGGGCGTGGTGGCCGAGGCCGCCGACATCGACCTGTGCCTGATCACGGGCGCCGGTTGGCCCTTCCACACCGGTGGCATCACCCCGTACCTGGACAAGGTCGGCGTGTCCACCGCGGTGAACGGCAAGCCGTTCCACGAGGGCGCCCCGAAGGCCGTCTAGGGTCTCACTCGCAGTGTCCGAACGGGCCCGGTCTCCACACGGAGATCGGGCCCGTTCCATGTCTTTCATGGCATTACTCTTGAACCATTCTCAAAACGACTTATAGCCACATTACCATTACTCGCACATACCCATAAGTAACCCTCGGTAATGTGTCTCCCGTGGCAGTTTCCCCCGAACACCAGATATACGCGGAGTTGTTCTCCGACGCCCCGGATATGGCGGTGGCGTTCCTACGAGACCTTGGAGTGGAGGTACCGAAGTACGACCGCAGCGAACTGACCTCCTGCGACCTCGGGCACGTCGATCCGGTCGAACGACGCTCCGACGTGGCCATCATGCTGCGCGACAAGGTCGGCGAAGACCCGCTGGCAAGGCTGATGGGCGTCGTAGTGGAGGTCCAGCGCGACACCAGCGAGCGCAAACGCTTCACTTGGCCCGAATACCTCTGCGCATTGCGTTCCAAGAACGAGTGCCCGGTGACCTTGTTGGTCATCTGTCCGCGGCAACACGTGGCCGACTGGTACGACGAGCCCATTCCACTGGGACATCCGGGTTTCGCCCTCAAACCCGTTGTCTTAGGACCCGATCGCATTCCGGCGATCACCGACCCGGCAAAGGTCGGACGCTTCCCGACTCTGGGTGTTCTGTCCGCTGCGGCACATGGGCCGGCCGACCCTGACGTGATCCGGGCTCTGCACCTGCTCACCGACAGCAGCTGCCAGAGGGCTCTGGAGGAGCTGGTAAAGGGATCCCGGTCCTGAAGGACCGGGCTTTCAGCCCTGGTGGCTGAGGGCCGCCTTTACCAGCACCAGCCATCACCCACGAGGAGGTGACCTTGATGGCTACGTTCCGTACAGGACAGCAGACCCACCCACCTGTGCTTCCTCAGCAGGTGGCTCTGGAATCGGAGTCGGTAGACACGCCCCGGATCGGGCACGAAACGAGGCTTCGGCACCACCCCACGGTGGTACCCGGTACGGACCATGTGCGAGGGGAGACCGGTACCGCATCACCTGATGGTTCCGGCGTCACCACCCAGCCCCTGGCTGGGGAGAAGCCGCGTGAGCGGCACCCATCAGTGTTCGTCCTCGACCAGCACCACACACCACTGCAACCTTGTCACCCCGCCCGAGCCCGCCAGCTCTTGGCCAAAGGACGGGCCGTGGTGGCCCGGCACACCCCCTTCACCATCCGCCTCAAGGACCGCAGCATCGCCGAGTCCGAGGTCGATGGTGTTCAGGTCGGTATCGACCCGGGCAGCAAGCACACCGGCTTCGCGGTCTTCACCCACCAGGCCGGAGAGCGTCGTGGCCGATACGCGATTCAACTGGACCATCGTGGCGGGCGGATCCGGAAGAAGATGGGCCAACGCTCCGCTTACCGGCGGCGTCGCCGGGCGGCGAACCTGCGTCACCGTGCTCCCCGGTTTTCCAACCGCACCCGCCCCCCAGGGTGGTTGTCCCCGTCCTTGAGGCATCGGGTGGAGACCACCACCGCCTGGGTGGACCGGCTCACCCGGTGGGCACCGGTCACGGCGGTGCACGTGGAGCGGGTGGCCTTCGACACCCACTCCCTGTCCGCAGGACGGCCATTGGAAGGGGTGGAGTACCAACAGGGCACCCTGGCCGGGTACGAGGTTCGCGAGTACCTGCTGGCCAAGTTCGACCGCACCTGTGCCTACTGCGGGGCGACAGACACACCGCTCAACCTGGACCACGTCCACCCGCGCTCCCGGGGTGGGTCCGATCGGGTATCGAACCTGGTGTTGGCGTGCGTGGCCTGCAACCAGGCCAAGAACGATCGGCCCGTCGAAGAGTTCGTCACCGATCCGAAAACCCTGGCGCGGGTCCTGGCCCGTGCCAAGGCCCCGTTGCGGGACGCGGCGGCGGTGCAGTCCACCCGCTGGGCGCTCTGGCGCTCCCTGAACGAACGGTTGCCCACCCGGGTGGGTTCGGGGGGTCGCACCAAGTGGAACCGGACCCGTAACCGGTTGCCCAAGTCCCACACCCTGGACGCCTTGGCCGTGGGCGAGGCCGAGACCATCACCCAGACCACCGACCGGGTACTGGTCGCCGCATGCGCGGGGCGGGGCTCCTACTCCCGTACCCGGCCCGACAAGCACGGGTTCCCGCGCCTGCGCCTGCCTCGCACCAAGGGGTTTTTCGGGTTCGCCACCGGTGACCTGGTGCGGGCCGTGGTACCCCAGGGCAAAAAGGCCGGGGTCCATACCGGCCGGGTCGCGGTCCGCGCCTCGGGCAGCTTCAACATCACCACCGCCCACGGCACCGTCCAAGGAATCGGCTACAAGAACATGCGCCTGCTCCAACGAGCGGACGGCTACGGCTACACCTGGAAAGGAGAGGGCGTTTCCTCCCGCCCCTGAAGGACCGGGTTTCCACGCCCAACACAACGATGATGACGGATACGTACGAATACACGAGCGCCTGGACCGAAAGTCTCAAGGCCGAGGGTGAGGCGAAGGGCGCGGCAAGGACACTCCTCCGTGTGCTGGAACGTGACGGGGTCGAGGTCACGGAGCAAGCACGCCAACGCATCCTCGGCTGCACCGACCCGAAGCGGATCGAAGCCTGGGCCGACAAGGTCTTCAACTCCACCATCACCCACGTCGACGAGCTCCTCGACGAGTGAGTCCGGGGCGGGCCGATGCTCCGGTGGCCATCGGCCCGCCCCTCTCCGACGATCACACGCCGGCGGGCACCTTCTGGCTCGTGTGTTCGGCATCGGACCGGGTCGGCTCGTCGTCGCCGCCCTCGGAGATGCCGACGCGGTCGTGCAACCATCGCAGCGGCCGGGGCAGCCACCAGTTCCAGGCGCCGAGCAGACGCATGGTGGCGGGCACCATGATCGCCCGCACCAGGGTGGCGTCCACCAGGACCGCGATCGCCAGGCCCACCCCGATGATCTTCAGGAAGAGCAGGCCGGAGGTGCCCATCGCCAGCAGCACCACGCCCAGCAGCAGGGCGGCGCTGGTGATGATGCGTCCGGTGCGTTGCAGGCCCAGCGCCACCGAGGCGGTGTTGTCGCCACTGCGCAGGTACTCCTCCCGGACCCGGCTGAGCAGGAACAGCTCGTAGTCCATCGCCAGACCGAAGGCCACGATGGTGACCAGCACCAGGTAGGTGGGGTCGATGGTGCCGACCGCGTCGAAGCCCAGCAGGGCCGAGAAGTGCCCCTCTTGGAAGCCCCAGATCACCACGCCGAGTGACGCGCTCAGGGACAGCGCGCCCATGAGCACCGCCTTGATCGGCAGCACGAGCGACCCGAAGGCCAAGAAGAGCAGGATCAGCGTGGACACGATGATGAAGGCGATGGTGGTGGGCGCGTTGTCGACGATGGCGTCGAGGTTGTCCAATTGCATGGCGGCCACACCTCCCACGAGTGCCTCCTCGGCACCTTCAGGGGGCGATTCGGCGCGCACGTCCTCCACGAGCGCCTGGACCTCGGGCGAGTCGGTGGCCCCTTGGTAACCCACCTCGATGTGGGCGATGCCGTCACCGGTACGTTCCACGGTGACCAGAGCGGCGCCGGGCAGGGCCTCCAGACGTTCGACGTACTCATCGAGATCCTTCTCGGTGGAGCCTCCCGTCACGGCCACGTGCAGTCGACCGACCTGACCGGCGGGGAAGTCCTTCCCCATGGTCTCGGTCGCGATCCGGGAGTGGGCGTCGGCGGGCAGGTAGCGCTGGTCGGTGGTGCCCAGGTCGGTCGAGGCCAGCCCGGAGCCGAAGGCCACCAGGACGCAGGCCACCGCGACCAGTGAGACGGCGGGGCCTCGCATGACGGTACGGGCCAGGCGGGCCCAGGTTCCGGCGTTCTCGTCGAGGGTCCCGGTGATGGTGCGGCGCGGCAGTGGCAGCTTCATCCGGTCGATCCGGTGGCCCACCACGGACAGCAGGGCGGGCAGGAAGACGAGCGCGGCGACGAGGTCGAAGGCGACCACGGCGATCCCGCCCCAACCGATGGACTGCAGGATGGGTTGGGGGAAGAAGAGCAGCCCGGCGAAGGCGATGCCGACGGTGACGCCGGAGAAGGCGACGGTGCGTCCGGCGGTGTCCACGGTCCGGCCGACCGCCTCACGTACGGCGCGGCCCTTGTTCAGTTCTTCGCGGAAGCGGCTGACCATGAACAGGCCGTAGTCGATCGCCAACCCCAGCCCGAGGAGGGTGGCCACGTTGATGGCGAAGACGGAGACCTCGGTGACGTGCGTGAGGGCCCGCAGCACGGTGAGGGAACCGAGGATGGCCAGACCTCCGACCGCGAGGGGCATCAGGCCCGCGACGAGGCCACCGAAGATCAGGACCAGCAGGAGCAACAGCACGGGCAGGGTGAACATCTCGGCCCGGACGATGTCGCTCTCGGCCGTCTCGGAGAGCTCGTGTTCGACCGCGATGGGGCCACCGAGGTGGGTTTCGAGGGGACCCGCCTCCAGTGCGGCGGCCACCTCCCCGTACTGGCCGAGTCGTTCCTGGTGGCTCTGGCCGGTGAGGGTGATCGGTATGTACGTGGCGTGCATGTCCTCGGACACGAGCATGCCGCGTTCGATGTCGGTGAGTTCCTCGTCGAGGTAGACGTCGTGGTCGGCGACGACGTCCTCGGGCAGATCGTCGGAGATACGCTGTACCGCCTGGGCGAAGGTGGGGTTGTCGACCTTGATCTCGTCACTGCGGAACACCGCGATGATGTCGACGTCGGCGTGACCCAGTTCGTCCTCGATGAGGTCCATGGCCCGGGAGGACTCCGCTCCGGGATCCTCGAAACCGCTGTCGCTGACGTCCTGGAAGACCCCGAGTCCCCAGAACACGGAGAGCACCGCGAACAGGCCGGTCACGGCGATGACCCACCATCTCCCGCGGTGGGCTCCGAGCCCCAGTCGGCCGAAGAATCCCGTTTTCGTCGACATTCCCGCTCCTTCGTGCGAACACGCGTCATGTCCGTTAACGCTGTTTGCTAACGGTGTTCACTTAAGCGTGCACCCGTTACGATGTCAATATCGTCGACCGAACAGAGCGGTGCCGTGGAACCGGCACCGAGACGGGGTGAACCACTGAACATGACGAAACCGCCGGTCACGAGCCAGCCGCGATCCGAGGCCGCTCCGAGTCGCCGAGATCGTGTGCGCGAAGCCACACTCACGGAGATCAAGTCGATCGCGCGCAGACATCTCGTGGAGCACGGTGTCGCCGGGGTCTCCCTGCGTGCGATCGCCCGCGAGATGGGCATGACCGCGCCGGGGCTGTACCGCTACGTGCCGGGCATCGACGCGCTGCTGGTGGCGATCACCGCCGACATGTTCGACGAGTTGGCCGACACCGTCGCCGCCGCCGACGCCTCGGCCCCGGCCGAGGACACCGAACTGCGCCTGCACATCGCACTACGGGCGCTGCGCGCCTGGGCCATCACCCATCCCGCCGAGTTCTCCGTGATGTTCGGGCCGAGCAGCCGACTCGACTTGGAGGCCGACATCACCCCTGCCCTGGAGGCCGGCAGGCGCTTCGCCTCCACCTTCTTCTCCCTGTGCGATCGCCTGATCAGGGAGAAGGACATCCCACTGCCCGCGGACGAGGAGATCGGACCCGAACTCACCGCCGAGCTGCGTTCCTTCGCCGACACCGTGGGCCTGTCCGCGCACGCCATGCCCACGGGAGCGGCCCTGGTGCTCACCCGGTGCTGGATACGCATCTACGGGGTGGTGTGCATGGAGGTGTTCCAGCACCTGGGCTTCGTCGTCACCGACATGGAACCTTTCTTCGAGTCCGAGCTTCAGGACCTGATGACCGGCCTCGGCGTCCGGTATATCCCCATAGAGCACATGGGGAGGCCCGTCACGGACGCCCCTGGTTGACCCATACTGGGGGCATGGGGCAGTTGTCCGTTTCATGGGTACAAACCGGACATGCCCTTTCCCTGTCGGCGCGATGACGAGGATGGCCCCGTGGACAACCGAACCGGAGACGAGGCTGCCGGGGACCACTCCCGGACCGACCGGCACGGCACCCACCCCGAAGACGCCCCGGGAGCGGAGCCACCGTCCCACACGCCCCGAGGGGCCGCCCCGGCCCCACAGTGGCCCGACGGCACGCACGCCCCGGGGACCTCGCAGGTCCCCGGCCCCGCCCCGCGACCGGAGGCCCCGCAGGCCCCGCAAGGACCCGAGGTGACGCGTACTCAGCACACTGCGGGTGCACCTCGGGTATCCGTGGCCGGCCATGCCACAGAGGTACCAGGGACTCCCGGGGAAAGCCCCGTGACGAACGTTCCGGTCGGCGCGCGGCCGCAAGGGGTACCCGGCGGTTCCCCTCAGGGGCCGTGGGCGGCCCGGGGGCCCCACGTTCCGGTCCCGCAGGGCCCCCGAGCCCCCTGGCCGCCGCAGCCGCAGACGTTCCCCGAGGCGCACCCTCGAACGGGCTGGGCACCCCCACAGGGGCCACCGTGGCATCCCCATTGGGGGCCGCCACAGACGTGGTATCCACCGCCTCGGCGCGCGGACCGGGGCAAGGGCATGCTCATCGCGGCCTTCGCCGCCGCGTCGATGGCCCTGGTCGCCCTCGTCGCCGGCGTGGTGGTCGTGGCCAACACACCGCAGCAGCGGTCCTCCCCCGGTGGCACCGACCTCTCCGCCTTCCGGGACCAGGAACTGCTCGCCCGGCCGGCGCCCGCGGAGATCGACCTGGTCGACCACCCGCTGTACGACATGACCGTGCCACCGCCCATCGACTGCGACCTGCCCGACCTGGACGTGGACTCCGACGAGTCCTGGGAGGGCTTCTCCCGACAGGCCGGGGACTGCCTCGACGAGCTGTGGGCACCGGTGATGGAGGACCTTCGACTCGCCCCCGAGCTGCCCGACGTCACCGTCACCGACCAGGGCCTGGACAGTGACACCGATGAGGCCTTCACCCTGGCCTACTACGAGAGCGACGTAGCCACCATCACCGTGGTCCTGCCCAACGTGCGCGAGGTGTCGCAGGTCGTCCCCGCGAACGAACACGAGGTCGTGTGGCTGGCCCTGATGGGCCACGAGTACGCCCACCACGTCCAGAACTCCACCGGTATCCTGCGCGTCTCCCATGACCTGCGCCGGAACGCGGGCAGCGAGGACGACGAACTCGACACGCTGCGCCGTACCGAACTCCAGGCCGAGTGCATGGCCGGGATCGCGCTGCGCGGGATCGTCGGCCCCGAGAGCGACACCCTCGACGTGGTCAACCGGCACTTCAACGACGGCGGCGACCTGGACACCCATGGCAGCGCCACCAGCCGCTCCCAGTGGTTGGAGTCGGGTTGGGACGGCGGCACCGTGGCCGGCTGCAACACCTACGGCGCCGATGCGGACCAGGTCGGCTGAGGGTCACCCGCGACCCAGCGCCTTGCGGTAGGCCTCCCATCCGCCGAGTTTGACCCGTGCGCCCCGGTCGAGCTCGGCGGCGAGTGCCTCCTCGGCCTCGTCGATGCGCAGCCAACCCTCGTAGTCGCCGACGGTCGGTCCCCGTTCGGACAGGACGTCGACCAGCCCCACCGGCTCGGGCGCCCCGGCGCGCAGAACGTCGGCGTCGGCCAGCAGGGAGCGCGCGGTCGCGGCGGCATCGGACTTGTTGGTGCCGATCACTCCGGTGGCACCGCGCTTGATCCACCCGGCGACGTAGTCACCCCGCACGACGCCGCCACCGCCGTCCAGCACCCGCCCCTCCTGCTGCGGCACGGTGCGTCCGCGCTCGTCGAAGGGCACTCCGGCCAGGGGCACCCCCGCGTAGCCGACCGAACGCAGCACCATTCCCACCTCCAGCGTCGAAGTCTCCCCGGTGCCCACCAACCGTTCCCGTTCGTCCAAACGGGTGTGTTCCACGCGCAGCCCCTCCACCGCCTCCGCGCCCACGATCCGCTCGGGACGGGTCCAGAAGTGGAACTCGATGCGCCGCGGGCGTCCCCGCGGCGCACGCTCCGCCTGTTCACGCAACAGCTTGAGGTTGGCACGAGAGGCCTTGGCGACCTCACGGAACCCGGGCCGGTCGGTGCCCACGTCGGCGAGGTCGATGTCGACCTGTTCGGGGCGCACGACCACGTCCACACCGGGCAGCCCCATCAGGTCGCGCAGCTCGGGCGCGGTGAACCTGGCCTGGAGGGGGCCGCGCCGGGCGAGCACGTGCACTGTGCGGACGCGGCTTCGAGAGAGCAGGTCCAGAGCGGGTTGGGGGATGTCGGTGTGGCGTAGCTCTTCGGCGGTCTTGGCCAGGATGCGGGCCACGTCCAAGGCGACGTTGCCGGCCCCGACCACGGCGACCTCCTCGGCGTCCAGGACGAACCGTTCGAGCTCGCTGTCGGGATGGCCGCAGTACCAGTTGACGAAGTCGGTGGCGGCCACGCTACCGGGCAGGTCCTCGCCGGGGATCCCCATGCGCCGGTCGACGGCGGCTCCAGTGGCGTACACGACGGCGTGGTGGGTGCGGGACAGGTCCGCGCGGGTCAGGTCGGAACCGAACTCGACCCCACCGACGAAGGTCACGTCCGGGTGCTCCAGGACCCGCCGCAGCGTCCTGGCCACGCCCTTGATCTTGGTGTGATCGGGGGCCACACCATGACGGACCAGTCCGTAGGGGGTGTACAGCCGGTCGAGGACGTCCACGCGGACGGGTACCCGACGCTGGCGGGTGAGCGCGTCGGCGGTGTAGATGCCCGCGGGGCCGGAGCCGATCACGGCCACCCTGAGCGGGGCGGCCTCCTCCGGTTCGGGCGATTCGAGGTTCTGCTCGGGTTCGGAAGAGGTCATGGCCCCATTCTGGCAGCACCGAAGCTTCCGTCCGGTGCTGCCAGAGCCCGAGGTCAGGCGGTTTCGTCGGCCAGTTCGCGGGTGGCCCCGGCCCCCTCACCGCGACGCGAGACCGTCTCGGTGAGCTTTCGGGACAGCTCCTGCGGGGTCAAGCCCTGCTGCTGGAGGATCTGGTCGCGCTTGGCGTGGTCCAGGAACTCCTGCTCGATACCGAAGGTGCGCACGGGCACGTCCACCTCGTGGTCGCGCAGCAGGCGGGCCACGGCGTCACCGACCGCGCCGGTGCGGCCGTTGTCCTCCACGACGGCGACGACGGAGTGCGCGGCGGCCTCGGCCACCAAGGCCTCGTCCAGGGGCTTGACCCAGAGCGGGTCGATGACGGTGACGCCGATGCCCTGGTCGGCCATACGGTCGGCGACCTCACAGGCGACCTGGGCCATGGTGCCCACGCCCACGATGAGCAGGTCCTTGGAGTGACCGCCGTCGGTGGCGCGGCGCAGCAGATCCATGGAACCGACCTTGCCGATCTCGGGCAGTTCCTCGGCGACGGCGCCCTTGGGGTAGCGCACGACGGTGGGCGCGTCCTCCACGGCCACGGCCTCGCGCAGCAGGGTGCGCAGGCGGGTGGCGTCGCGCGGGGCGGCCAGACGCAGTCCGGGCACGACCTGCAGGATCGACATGTCCCACATGCCGTTGTGGCTGGCGCCGTCGTTTCCGGTGACGCCGGCGCGGTCCAGGCAGAAGGTGACGCCCTGGCGGTGCAGGGCGGCGTCCATGAGCACCTGGTCGAAGCAGCGGTTGAGGAAGGTCGCGTAGACGGCGACCACCGGGTGCAGCCCGTTCATCGCCATGCCGGTGGCGGCGGTGGCGGCGTGCTGTTCGGCGATGCCGACGTCGAAGACCCGGTCGGGGTAGGCGTCGGCGAACTTGTTGAGGCCGGTGGGGTGGAGCATCGCGGCGGTGATGCCGACGATGTCCTCACGCTCGGCGCCCAGTTCGACCATGGTCTCGGCGAAGACGCCGGTCCATTTCTCCACCTTGGGCCCGGGTTTGGACTTGCCGGTGTCGATGTCGAAGGGTCCTGGGGCGTGGAACTGGTCCTCGACGTGGTTCTCGGCCGGGGCGTAGCCCTTGCCCTTCTGGGTGAGGACGTGGACGATCACCGGTCCGCCGAAGTCGCGGGCGCGGCGCAGCGCCTTCTCCAGGGCCTGTTCGTCGTGGCCGTCGATGGGGCCGAGGTACTTCAGACCCAGGTCCTCGAACATCATCTGCGGCTGGATGGTGTCCTTGAGGCCCTTCTTGAGGCCGTGGAGGGCCTCGTAGATGGGTTGGCCGACCACCGGGGTGCGGTTGAGGGTGCTCTTGGCGAGGTCCAGGGCCTGCTCGTATCCGGGGGCCATGCGCAGCGAGGCCAGGTGGTCGGCGAGGCCGCCCGTGGTGGGCGAGTAGGAACGGCCGTTGTCGTTGACGACGACGACCAGGCGGCGGTTCTTCTTCTCCGCGATGTTGTTGAGCGCCTCCCAGGACATCCCTCCGGTGAGCGCGCCGTCACCGATCACGGCGACGACGGTCCGGTCGGTGCGGCCCTGGACCTCGTTGGCCTTGGCCATGCCATCGGCGTAGGACAGGGCGGTGGAGGCGTGGGAGTTCTCGATGAAGTCGTGCTCGGACTCGGCGCGGGACGGGTAGCCCGACAGTCCGCCCTCGGACTTGAGGTCACTGAAGTCGTGCCGGCCGGTGAGGACCTTGTGCGCGTAGGCCTGGTGGCCGGTGTCGAAGAGGATCGGGTCATCGGGTGAATCGAAGACCCTGTGCAGTGCGATGCTCAACTCGACGACGCCCAGGCTGGGGCCCAGATGTCCGCCGGTCTCGGCGCACGACCGGATCAGGAACTCCCGGATCTCCCGGGCCAGCACAGGGAGCTGATCGGCCGAAAGCCTCTTGAGCGCTTCCGGATTCTGTATCGACTCGAACAGTGTCACTGTCTCGTCAGTCCCCTCGTCCCGCGTGTCCGCTTACGTTTACCAGAAGCGTCCCCTGACTTGGGACGGCCTTGGCTACCGGCAGGTATACATACCCGAGTTTATGGGCCATCGTCCATGGGTTCCGCCCGGAACCCCGAAGTCGAGGGTCCTACGCCACCCGTGGAAAGCACGACGGCGTCCTTTCGTGACGTATCACGATGGGCCCCACCGGTTCCGGCGTAGATTACTCGGTTTCGCCGGCACCTTCCCCCAGGGGCGCCGGAGCGGGGGCGCCGAGATCGGGGCCACGCGTGCCGAGGCTATCCGAGCGCGGCCTGCACGAGAAGGCCCACGGCGGAGGCGGACACCACGATGAGTAGGACGGCGCGCGCCCGGGTCGGGTTCACCCGGCGGCGCAGCCGGTTCCCGATGAGGAATCCGAGTGCGATGAAGGGGATCACGGACAAGCCGACGACCGTGGTCCGAGCGTCGATCTGCCCGCCCACCGCCAGGGCTCCCAGGGAGAACAATCCGCCGAACAGGAAGAACACGGCCAGGGTGGCGCGGACCCTCTCCGGCGGTTCGTTCTGGTAGACCAACGCCATCGGTGGGCCGCCAACGGAGGTGGTGGTGCTGGAGAAGCCCGAGAGCGTTCCCGCGACGACCAGCGAGAGCGGGGTGACGCGGACCCTGAAGGAACGCACGGTCAGCGCGACGGCCACCAGGACCATCACCCCCACGAACGCGGCCAGTGCCCGGGGTTCGAGCAGGGCCACGACCCATACGGCCACCAGGGTGCCCGGAACACGGGCCGGAAGCCCCCACGCCATGCCGCACCAGTCCACCTGACGCCACTCCTGGAGGAGGGTGAGCACCGGAAGGACGCTCGCGCTGATCAGGAGGGCCCCCGGCATGAGCGTGGGGTCAAGGAAGGAGATGACGGGGGCGGCGACCAGGCCGAGACCGAGTCCGACCATGCTCTGGACGGCGGCCCCGACCATGACCGCGGCCGCCGCCAGGAGGAGGAAGACCCACGCGTCGACCTGGCCGAACAGTGCGTGGGTGGTGGGTGTGAGGAGTTCATCGAGCATCAGGAGGCGAAGCTATATCTCCCCTCACCCGATCGGGATCACGTGGTAGGAAGATGGGACGAAAGGTCGGTGCCGCGCCGGACCCCGTCCACGTACTCCAGCGCCCGTTCGGGGTGCAGGAACCAGTCGATGAGCCCGGTGGGGTCACTGAAGGAGTTGGCGAACCGGTCGGCCGTGGGTCGGTGCCGCTCGGCCAACCGGTACAGCTCCCATACGTGGGGCGGCCCGGACAGCATCACCCGACTCCAGGCGGTGACCTGACGGGCGCTGTGCCAGTAGGTGCCGAAGGCCCCGCGCATGAACGCCTCGTCGAAGGGGCGGCCTCCGTGGTCGACGATGGCGCGCCGGTACACGTCGGCGCACAGCGACGCCATGTTGGCTCCCTGGGCGGTGATGGGATCGTTGGCGACCACGGAGTCGGCCATTCCCCACACGAGCGCCCCGCCCGGCATTCGGGCGACGGGGTCGCGGACCACCGGGGCGTAGCCGCCGTACAGGGCGGCCATGGGGTCGGCCAGGTGAGCACGGGAGAAGCGTTCGTACTCCCAGGGCGCGTAACGGCGCAGCACGTCCAGCAGTCCGGCGAGCACGTCGTCTCCGGTGGCGCCCTCGGCCAGGGGGCGATCGAGTGGTCCACCGGGCACCGCCTCCACCATCACCGCGTGACAGGGGCCGTTCAAGGACAGGGTGGGCAGGGTGAAGGCCTCACCCGCGCCGGGGACCACGGTGCGCGAGAGGACTCCCCCGTCCGGGTGTTCCTCGCCCCCGCTCACGTAGGCCAGCGCCAGCCGCCGCTGGGGTCCCTTGAAGTGGGAGCGTCGTGTGTCGCGGGGAAAGATCCCGGCGAGCTCGCCCCGGCCGGCGGCGACCACCACGAGGTCGTACTCGGCGCCGAGCACCTCCAGCTCCTCCCGGCCCACGCGGTGGCGCAGGAACCGGCCGCCGCCCTGGACGAACAGTTCCAGCCAGGATGCGAGTTTGATCCGCTGATCGACCGATCGGGCGGGTTCGTCCAAGCGTCCGACCCAGTCCACCTCCGGGACGGGGCCGCCCCGCCGCTCCGCCACCCGCACGCCGACACCGGTCACCTCGGGCGCCTCATCGTCCCAGAAGGCGAGTCCGTGGCGGCGTTCACGGCGCAGCGCCGGCCCGAAGAGGCACTGCGTGGACATCACACGACCCGTCCTGATCTGGTCGGGGTTCCTGGGGTCCACCAGGGTCACGTCGTAGTCCTCCGAGAGCAGGCCGATGGCCAACTGGAGCCCGGACTGTCCGGCACCGACGACGAGGATCTTGCGCATCTTTCTCCTTCACACCCGCGCGCCGGGGAGGTCACGGGGCAGGGTGGTCTCCAAGCCCGGATCTCGGGCATGACCGGGCGGGGGCGCATCGTCATGGTGGGCGACGTCCCCGTCACGGCAGGTGGCTTCACCGATGGAAGCTAGCAGCGCTCGCGTCGGCCGCCACGGCGCCCCAGAGCATGGGACCTTCTCCTCTGTCGCGGTGGGACCAATGGATCCCCCTTCCGGGCCATGGCGGGCACGTGGCCGCGGAACCGCACATCCGGCACGCGTCTCCGCATCGCCACAGGTCAGGGCGACCACCAGGAGATCATCCGGTGTTGACCACGAAGTTGGGCGCCCCGAACTCGGCGTCGGGCACGACGGCCGCCGCGCGCGTTGAACGCCCCGATCCCCCTCGCCCGGGAAAGGGACGCAGTTCACACCGTCCCCTTCCCGACCACCCCTGCCACCAGCGGACACGACGAAGCCCGGGCCGGTGGGAGTGTGGCCGGCCCGGGCCTGGAAGGACGGTCCGGGGTGAACCGGTCCTTCTCATCCTCCGGGAGAGGTCTTGCGGGCGACGCGCGAGCGTCGCCCCGAGGTGGTCCCTCAGCCGCCGCCCCGGGCGTGGGTCTTGCGCCCACGGCGGGAGACGGCGTCGAGGATGACCGCGATCAGCAACACCGCGGCGGTGATCATGAATCGGACGGAGGTGTCCATCTGCAACAAGAGCAGGCCCGAGGTGATCGCGCCGAGGACCAGGCCGCCCAGCAGCGCCGAATAGGCGTTGCCACGTCCGCCGAAGAGGCTGGTGCCACCGATGACGGCCGCGGCGATGGCCATCATCAGCTCCGCGCCACCACCGGTGGAGACGCTCGCCGCGAAGTTACGGGAGACGAGCATGATGCCTCCGATGGCCGCGAGCGTCGAGGCGATGCCGAACACCGTGATCCGGATGAAGTCGACCCTGATGCCGGCTCGCCGGGCCGCCTCGGAGTTACCGCCCACCGCGTAGACCATGCGCCCGTAGCGGGTCTTGCGCAGGACCAGGTCGAGGACGACCACGAAGCCAACGAAGATCAGGAAGGCCAGCGGCACACCCTTGTACTGGTTGAGGATCCACACGCCGCCCACGAGCGGCACGGCCAGCAGGAGGGCTCGGAAGAGCACCTCGACGAGCGGCTTGCAGGGAAGGCCCGCCTGCCGACGACGACGCTCGGCCGCCAGAACGGACACCAGGTAAGCGAGCAGGGCCACCAGGACCAGGAACCAGCCCACGACCGGAACGAAGTAGGTCTGGGTCAGCATCGCGATGGGACCGGTGGCGCTGGTGTTGATGCTGCCGTCACTGCCCATGAGGTTCAGGTGCAGCCCCTGCCAGCCCAACAGGCCGGCGAGGGTGACGACGAAGGCGGGGACGCCCATCTTCGCGAAGATGAAACCGTGGAGCAGACCGACCAGCAGGCCGATGCCCACGGCCGCCCCGATCGCGACCCACTCCGAGATCCCGTGTCGGACCGCCAGGACCGCCAGGACACCGGCGGACAGACCCGCGACCGAACCGATCGACAGGTCGATCTCGCCCAGCAACAGCACCATGATCACACCGGTGGTCATGAGACCCACCGCGGCGATCTGGACGGTCAGGTTCGACAGGTTCTGCGGCGACAGGAACCGGTCGTTCATCGACTGGAAGACGAGGCCGATCAGGATGAGGCCGACGATGACGGGGACGGGCCCGAGCTCGCCTCCTTTGAGGTTGCGTCTGACCGCGTCCCACCACCCTCGGGGTGAGGCCACCGTGGACAGCAGGCGAGGGTCGCGTCGGGCCGCGGTGTTCTCCTCGCTCACCTCGACGCCTTCCGTTTCGTGGGTCTGCTGGCTCATTCCTTGTCCTTCGTGGCCGTGGCCGATGAGCCGGTTCGGGTGGAACGGCGGGACACCGGGTTGTCCGAGGCGCCCGTGATGGCGGCCACGATCTCCTCGTAGGAGGTGTCCGCGATGGGAAAGTCTCCGGCGTTGCGCCCCAGGCGCAGGACCATGGCGCGGTCGGCGACCGCGCGGACGTCGGCCATGTTGTGGCTGATCAGGACCACGCCCAGGCCTTGGTCGCGCAACCGTTCGATGAGGTCGAGCACCTGCGCGGTCTGGGCCACGCCCAGGGCGGCGGTCGGTTCGTCCAACATGACCACGCGGGGCTGCCCCAGCAGGGAGCGGGCGATGGCGATGATCTGGCGCTGGCCCCCGGACAGGGCCGCGACGGGAACCCGCAGGCTCGGGATGCTCACCGACAGGGAGTCGAGGAGCTCCACCGCGCGGCGCTCCATCTCGACCTCGTCGAGGGTGCCGGGGAAGTGCAGTCGCTCGTTGCCCAGGAACAGGTTCCCGACGATGTCGAGGTTGTCGCACAGGGCGAGGTCCTGGTAGATGGTGGCGATGCCCAGGCGCTGGGCGTCGGCCGGGGTTCCGATGTTGACCGGCGTACCGTCCCAGGAGATGACGCCGCCGTTGTCCGCGGGATGCGCGCCCGCGATGACCTTGACCAGTGTGGACTTGCCCGCGCCGTTGTCGCCGAGCAGGGCGACGACCTCTCCGGCGTCGACTTGGAAGTCGACCTCGCTGAGGGCGCGTACGGCCCCGAAGGTCTTGGAGATCCCGGACATTTCCAGGATGGGTGTGCTCATGCTTTTTCGTCTCTTCTCTCGTCCCGGCGGGGAGGTCGTGCCTCTCCGCCGGGGCGTCCCCCGAGGGGCCGACCCCGACGGCACGGGCCGGGGCCGGCCCGGGTTACCCGGTCCTTAGAGGGCTTCCTGGCAGAAATCGGTGTCCTCGTAGTCGGAGGTACAGATCTCCTCGATGCTGTAGACGCCGTCGGAGACGACCGTGTCGCCGATGTTCTCCTCGGTGACCGCGACGGGCTCTAGCAGGACCGACGGAACCTTCTCGCCGTCGGCGTCCTCGACCTCGGTGAGCGCGTATTCGCCTGATTCCAGCTCCTCGCCGGTGGCCAGGGAGACGGCCATGGTGGCGGCGAGCTCGGCCTCGGGCCGGATGGCCTTGTAGACGGTCATGTACTGCTCACCGGAGATGATGCGCTGGATGCCGTGCAGTTCGGCGTCCTGGCCGGTGACCGGGGGCAGGTCCGCCACGGAGACACCGGCGCTGCGCAGCGCGGAAATGATGCCCGCGGCCATTCCGTCGTTGGCGGAGTACACGCCCACGATCTCGTCCAGTCCCAGGGAGGTGATGGCACCCTCCATCTGGCTGTTGGCCTCGTCCGGCGACCAATCGGGGGTGTCGAACTCCTGACCGATCTCCACCTGGCCCTCGAAGATCTCGTGGGCACCGGCCTTGAAGTCGCCCGCGTTGGGGTCGCTGGGCGAGCCGTTGATCATGACGATGGAGCCGTCGCCGGCCGTGCCCTCTTGGTCCAGGGCGCCGAGCAGCGTCTCGGCCTGGACCTGTCCGACCCGGACGTTGTCGAAGGAGACGTACATGTCGGCGCCGCCCTGGGCCAGTCGGTCGTAGGCCACGACCGGAACGCCCTGGGACTGGGCCTCGGTGACGGTGCCCGCGGCGGCCTCGGAGTCGACGGCGCCGAGGACGAGCACGTCGACACCGTCGGTCAGCATCGCTTGGGCCTGCGTCTGCTGTTCGTCGACGTCCTGGTCGGCGTTGGCGTAGGAGAACTCGCAGTTGGGGCAGAGCTCTCCGAGCGCTTCCTCGAAGAAGGGACGGTCGAAGGCCTCGTATCGGGCGGTCTGCAGCTCGGGCAGGAGGAGTCCGACGTGGAAGCCCTCCTCCAGGGTCTGCTCCTCCACCTCGGTCTCGGAACCGTCGGTGGTGAGCGAACCGCAGGCCGAGGTGAGCAGGGCCAGGGTTGCGCCGGCCGCGGTCAGCCCTAGGGCGACCGCGCGTCGGGGGTGGAGGCGTTGTGTGTTCACGACGCGTTACCTCTCAAGGATGCCTGTACGGGGTGGGAACTCGCGAGTGCTGTTGTGAAGTAGAACCCCGCGCAAGCCTTGACGTCAACTAGTGAACACATAACCGATACATCACGGCTATTAAGTTCACCACATGAAGGCAACGTATGGGCAGGTCAGTGCCGCTTTAAGCGTATGTGATGATCTGTTAACACCGGTCGGGAACCCGACCGAACCGTTCAGTTCACGACGACGGGCACTCTTGGGTTCAAGACAGGGAGTGAGAGGCCGTGATCAGGGCGCCACGAAGCGCCGCGTCGGCGCCTTGGGTACTGGCCACCACCCGAAGATCGGACAGCGCGCTGCCCAACGTGCCCAGCTCCATCGCCCTGCGCATCGGATCGAGCAGGAGGTCGCCGGCCTCGGCCAGCTCCCCGCCGACCACGATCATCTCCGGGTTGAACAGGTTCGCGATGATCGCCGTTCCCTGCCCCAGAGCCGTTCCGGCCTCGGCGATCACCCGACGGCTGCCCGGGTCGCCCTCCAACGCGGCACCGACCACATCCGTCAGAACGACCGCTCCGAGGCCCGCTCCTCGGAAGGAGTCACGCGGCAGCATGTCCATCAGGTAGTCGGTCCCGACGAAGGTCTCCAGACAACCGCGGTTGCCGCAACGGCACACCGGCCCCCGCTGGTCCAGACCGATGTGGCCGACCTCACCCGCGGTTCCGCCGGCCCCCCGGAAGAGTCGCCCCGACATGACGATGCCCGCGCCGACCCCCACGTCGAGGGACAGTTGGACCACGTGGTCGACACCCTGGGCCACCCCCGAGGCGCGCTCGGCCGTCACCGCGAGGTTGGCGTCGTTCTCCACCAGCACGGGCGAACCCAACCGTTCCGACAGGGCCGGACCGGGCCGGAACCCGGCCCAACGGGGCACGCAGGAGATGTCCCCGACCACCCCGGTGCGCGGATCGATGGGTGCGGGCACCGAGACCACGACCGCCCCGACCCGGCCCGGATCGATCCGGGCGCGGAGCAGGGTGGTCTCGGCCAGCCAGGCGGCGCGGCGCACCGCGCGCTCGGGATCGGCCGGCACGTCGTACTCGATCTGTTCGCCGGCCAGGGGGTTGCCGTCGCTGTCCCCCACCGCGACGGAGATCCGGCCGACCGTGAAGGCGAGGGCGACCACCGTTCCCGGCGGGCGCAGCAGCGTGACCGCACGCGCGCGGCGCCCGTTCGAGGAGGTGTTGCGTACCGAGACCGCACCCGCCGAGCGTAGTCCGCGCACGATGTTGGAGACACTCGCCGCGGACAACCCGGTGGCACGTGCCAGTTCGGCCTGGGTCCGGGTTCCCTCACGTCGCAGTACCTCGACCACGCGGCGCTCGTTGGCCTGACGCAGTGCTGACTGCGACCCGGGGGTCGTGTCGGCCTCGGTCACCGCGTACCCCTTTTGTGATCGACTGTGCTCGGTACTGACGCTCGATGGAATGTTACAAGCCTTGAATGCGGGCGGAGACGCCTGGTCACCCGTAGGAGTGGGGGTTCGGGATCGCGATGATGGTTCGGGTGGGAACGAGCGAGGCGAACTGGGCGGCTCGGGTGGCGCGGAGCGTCTCCGCCGCGCCACGACGGGGGCGGCGGGTGCGCGTCGTTTCGGTGGAGGGGCGCTCGGGCTCGGGGAAGAGCACCGTGGCCGAGCGGGTGCGGCGCGAGCTGGCCGCGATCGACGAACCGGTGGCGACACTGACGATGGAGGACCTCTACCCGGGTTGGGAGGGGCTCGAACAGGCCCCCGAACTGCTGCGCGCCTGGGTGTTGGAGCCCCTCGCCGAGGGGCGGTCGGCCGCGTGGCGGCGCTACGACTGGGAACGCGGCGTCTTCGAGGAGCGGTGGCGGTCCCTGCCCGAGGAGCTCGCCGAGGGCGGGACCTTGCTGGTGGAGGGGTGCGGGTCCGGAGCGGGCATCGTGCGCGACTCGATCGACGTCCTGGTGTGGGTGGCGGCCCCCGACCGTCTGCGTCGAGCGCGGCTGGACGCGCGCGAGGACGCCGACCTGTACGCACCCTTCCGTGCTCTGTGGGCCCGTCAGGAGGAGTCGCTGTACTCCCGCGACCACCCGCGCGAACGCGCGGACCTGGTGGTCGACAACTCCTGACCCGCGTGCGACCGGATCGACCGTCGGGTCCGGGTCAGCGCCGCGCTGGAGGTCCCGAACAGATCCGTCGCGCCCGTGCCAGGTCCTGGTCCATCATCCGCAGGCCCCGGTCGTAGTGCTGTCGCGCGGAGGAGTTCCGCTTTCGCAGGTCCTGACCTTGTGAGTGGAAACGGAACTCCATGATCGCCCAACCCACCAGCATCAGCACGAACGCTCCGAACGCCAGGGTCCCGAGGGCGATGGCGGATCCCACATTCGTGGCGGCCCCCGACACGCAGGAGACCAGGGAGAACGTCAGCGCCAACGACACGATCCACAGCATGCCCCAACGGGCCGCCTTGCGCTCCTCCTTCCCCGGGGAGGTGGCCCGGTGCGCGGCGAGTTCGCTCTCCCAGCGGTGCCGTTCGGCGGCCAGGGCCGCCACGGTGTTGGAGGAGCCGTGGACGGCGGCGCCCACCCCGGCACGCTCCGCGCCCGTGCTCGCCATCACCCGGTTCCAGAGGATTCCGAACCACTCACGGGCCCAGGGGCTCGTCCCGGGATCCGGGGCGCTCAGCGCCGTGGGGTGCAACAGGAAGACCAGGACCAGCGCGGGATCGACCTGGGAGCGAAGACTCCCCCAGCCGATGAGGTTCTCGGTGAGTTCACGAAGGACGCCCGTACCCGCCCGTTCGGCCCGGGCCAGCTCCTCGGCCAGCGAACCCAGCCGGGCGGATTCCTCTCCCTCGTGCCGTGCCATGATCCGCAGCGTCTCGGGGCGGGCGAGCAGGAGGAGTTCGTTGTCGACCGGGTCGCCGGTGGCCAGGGGTCGAGGGTCGTGGAAGAGCCCGGATAGTCCGACGATGGACGCGTCGTGGTCGCGGAAGCGGGGCGGAAGCGCCGGGTTCGCCTCCGCGATGAAGGTGGCCAGCGCGAGGTTGACGTCGAGCATCTCGCGGCGGAACAGGGCACGGTCGACCTTGGTGTCGCCCAGGTCCCGCATCAGCCAGGAGCCCAGGGCCTCGAACTCCCCGGGGTCGGCGAAGATCCGCAGCGCGTCCGGCCACCGTCGTTGGAAGGCGGCGGCCAGGTCCTCCACGTTCGTGAAGCGGGCGCCGGCGAAGTGGTAGGGGGTCACCTGCGTACCGGTCGCGTGGGCGAGGGGCGGGCCTGGGGCGTCCTTGGGCCACCCCTCCGCCGGAGTGGCCCGGCCGGGGGAGGTGCCCTCCACCAGGTGTCGCAGCAGGGTCCGCGCGTCGGGACGGTCTCCGGGTCTCTTGGCCAGACAGGCCAGGATGGTCTCCCGCAGCGGCCCGGACAGGTCACCGGTGTCGGGCTCCCCGCCCAGGACCCGGGCGATGCGGGCGGCCTGGCTGGGCCCGGGGAACGCGTCCTTTCCGGTGCCGGCGAACACCATCACCGCGGCCCAGGAGAACACGTCCACCGAGGTACCGATGCGCATGCCCTCCAGCTGTTCGGGGGCCATGTACCCGACCGTCCCGACGATGCCGCTGGCGGTCACCGACGTGGCCTCGATGGCCCGCGCGATACCGAAGTCGATCACCCGGGGGCCGTCCGACCCCAGCATGATGTTGTCCGGTTTCAGGTCCCGGTGCACCACACCCGCGGAGTGGATCGCCGCGAGCGCCGTCGCCGTGGACACCGCCAACCGGTGCATGTCGATACCGGTTCGGGGACCGTCCTCGGAGACCGCCCATTGCAGGGTGGGGCCGTCGATGTACTCGGTGGCGATCCAGGGTCGGTCCGCGTCGGGGGCGGCGTCGAGGATCTCGGCGACGTAGGAGCCACCGACGCTGCGCGCCTGCTCCACCTCCGCCGCGAAGCGCCGCCGCATCTCCTGGTCGCCGGACCAGGTCGCGTGCAACAGTTTGACCGCCGCACGGGTCCCGTCCTCCGCCTCGCCGAGGAAGACCTCGCCGAATCCTCCTCTGCCCAGCCGTTTGACCAGCCGGTATCGGCCGACCGTATGTCCGGGGTCGACCTTCTCCGTGGCCTCGCTCACGAAGCAGCCTCTCTTGGGTCGTTCGTTACGGTACGGGTGGCCGACACGATGGGTCAGCCCGAGGTGATCTGCCGGGCCCGTTCCAGGTCGGAGCGGATCCGCCCCACCCCGGTCGTCAACTGGGGCAGTTGCTGACGTGAGTGCTGGAGTTCCATGACCCGTTGGGCCCGGCGGGCGGCGCCACCGCACATCACCCGGTTGGTGAGGCTCACCCCGAGGGCGCCCACAAGGGCGAGCACACCGAGCCCGAACAGGAACTCGGCGAACCCTCCCCCGTCGGCCAACCCGAGCACGAAACCGACCGGCAGGGCCACGATCCCGTACTTGCAGGCCTGGAGCGCCCCGTGCATCCGCCGCTGGAACGTCACCTTGTCCTCCAGGGCCTCGTGCGTCGCGGAGACCTCCGAGTAGCGGCCCTCCCAGTAACGGCGCTGACGTGCCAGCGCATGAACGGTGGGCATGGCGGCGTGGACGGCGGCGGCGTATCCGGCGGAGTCGGGAAGCTCGGCTCCGATCACGGACCGCCACAGGATGTCCACCCAGTCCGCCACCGCGCTGTCACGGCCGTCACCGGGCGGGGTCATCCGGTCGGGGTTGAGCATGAAGGCCATGACCAGCGCCGGGTTGACGGTCACCCTGGTCGAGCGCCAGCCATCGAGTTCCTGGGCCAGGCGGGCGCACAGTGCGTTGCCGACGCGTTCGGCCCGGTCCAGGTTCTCGGCCAGAGCGCGGTGGGCCCCGGGCTCGGGGCCGCGGTGCGCGTCGAGGATCCGCAGCAGTTCGGGGCGGGCCAGCAGGACCATCTCGTTGGCCTGTGGGGCACCGGTGAGCAGGGGACGCGGGTCGGCGAACAGAAACCGCAGGTCGCTCAGGGCGGCGGCGCGCCCACGGAAGACCGGGGGCAGGTCGGGACGCAGCTGGGAGACGAAGGAGGCCACGGCCAGGTTGGCGTCGTCCACCTGACGACGGAACAGGGATCGGTCGATCGTGGTGTCGCCCAGGTCGTCCATGATCCAGGCGCCCAGGACGGAGCGTTCGGCGGGGTCGTTGAAGACCCGGACCGCGGCGGCCCAGTCACGCTGCATGGCCTCGGCCAGGGTGCCCGCGTCCTGGAAGCGGGAGCCGGCGAAGTGGTACGGCGGGGCCAGGCCCGGGGGCGTCGGTGTGGCCGGGGCCCGGAAGGGGGCGCCCGAGCTACGGGAGGGGGCGATCGCTCCCTGGGGGTGCGCGGCGGAGACGGCCGAACCCGCGGGACGGGCGCCGACCGTGCCGGCGGAGCCCGTACCCGCGACCCGCGTGGGGTCCACTCGCGCCACCCTGGTGGGATCGACCGGCGCGATATCCGTGGGCGGATGCTCGGCCACACGGGTCCGGTCCACACCGACGCGGGTCATCGCCTCCGGCGTGGGCGTGACCGTGGTGGCGTCCGAGCCCTCGGCCACGGCCGAGGGTACCGATCGGACACCGGTGGGCGAGGTCGCGCCCGATGGGCCGGCGATCAGTCGCTGCAACAACGCGGGGGCGTCCGGGCGGGCGTCGGCGTCCTTGTTCAGACATTCGGCGAGGACGTCCACGAGGGGACGCGTCACCCCGTCCAGATCCGGTGCCCCGCCGAGGATGCGCGCGATGCGGGAGGCCTGGGTGGGTGCCGGGAACGCCTCCCGGCCGGTGGCGGCGAACACCATCACCGCGGCCCAGGAGAACACGTCGACGGCGGCGGTCAGGCGGGCGCCCTCCAACTGTTCTGGCGCCATGTAGCCGATGGTGCCGACCACTCCGCTGGCGGTCACCGAGGTGGCCTCCACCGCCCGGGCGATACCGAAGTCGATCACCCGCGGCCCGTCCGCCGCGAGCATGATGTTGTCGGGCTTGAGGTCGCGGTGCACCACACCGGCGGAATGGATCGCCGCGAGCGCCGTCGCCGTGGACACCGCCAGGCGGTGCAGTTCGCTGCCCGAGCGCGGACCCTCGTCCTGCACCGAGTCCTGCAGCGTCGGCCCGTCGATGAACTCGGAGGCGATCCAGGGCCGTTCGGTCTCCAGGTCGGCGTCGAGGATCCGCGCCACGCAGAACTCGCTCACCCGGCGTGCCTGCTCCACCTCCGCGGCGAAGCGCCGCCGCATGTCCTGGTCCTCGGCCCAACCGACGTGCAACAGCTTGACCGCCGCACGAGAGCCGTCCTCGGCCTCGCCGAGGAACACCTCACCGAATCCACCGCGTCCCAGTGACCTCAGCAGCCGGTAACCACCGATCACGCTTTGGTGCGTGTCCTGGCTCCGGGGGTCGTCCACAGCCTGCCCCGTCTCTTGCTCGTCATGTCTCCCACGGGCCCCGTGGGGCCTCCCCCCGACAGGGTGTCACAGGGATGGGACCGCCCAGGCCCCATCCGGGTTCCCCCCGGGGTCCGAATCGATGTCGGGACGTTATCTTCGCCCGGCGTGGTCACCACGCAGGACCCGTTCCACCAGGTCGTCGCGCAACGCCCCATAACCTGTGGCCGCCCACACACTCTCCTCAGCGGGCACCTCGTAGTAGGGCACCTTCCGCCCCCGGTACCGGGCGGCCAACACCGTGGGTCGGATCCGGTCCCGGACCGCCTTGGCGCACACGGCGCACAGGGGCACCCGGATGTCAGCGGACCCACCGAACTCTCGCCAACGCGTCACCTTGACGTCGGTCCCGTGCAGCGGGTTCGCGTAACAGTGCGAACGCGTACGTGCCGAGCCCCGTCTCTGGGCGGGGAGCAGGGCGCGGGCCATGTGGTCCTCCGCCATGTCCAACAGCACGAGCACTCCGGCGATGTCCTCCGTCGCCCCTTCCTCGGGAAGCCCGTCGAAGACGTTCCGGGCGGCCGCGTGCGCGTCCAGGGCCCGGCCCAGCGCCTCGGTCGCCCCGGAGTCGTCGGGCGCTGTCCGGGCCGAACCCACGCGTTCGCCGAGCTCCACGAGTTCACGTTCGGCCTTGCGCACCAACTCGCCCCGACGGGCCAGGTCGGCGTTGTCGAAGGCGGCGTGCTGGGGCACGGTGGGCACGGCGCGGGGCCTGCGCCACCGGTACACCCCGAACCCTAGACCGACCAGGGCGAGCACGGCCACGAGCCAGGGCAGGATCGTGACCAACGTGTACCCCCACGGACCGAGGGAGTGGACCCAGTCGATCGGTCCCTTCTCCTGGGACTCCACCGCCTCGTCGTAGAGCGCCTTCGGGTCCTTGGACAAGGCGATCTCCACCGACCGTTCCAACTTGTCCACGGCCGGGGAGTCGTACTCGAACTCGTAGGAGACGGTGAGAGCGGAGTAGAAGGCCCGCGAACCGGACTCGTCGTTTCCCGTGCCGAAGTCGTGGCCCGAGACGCTCCTGCCGTCCAACACCAGGTAGTGCGCCTCACCGCCGATCCGGTCGTGCACCGCCGCGACCATCTGGTCGGCCTGACCGGACCAGTCTCCGCCCTCGATCAGCGGCACGGCCAGCACCCGGAGCGGCACGTCCGAACCCTCGATCCGCTCCTCCAGCGCGTCCGCCCGTTCCTCGGGCAGGGCGGAGGAGAAGGAGGGATCGACGTGGACCGGGGACTCCTCCAGTTCGGCCACGATCCGTTCGGTCGGGCTCACCGTCTCCGTCTCGGTGTCGGCGGTGGCGGTCCCGGGGAAGGCGGTCGCGAAGAACACGGTCGAGAGCGCGGCGGCGACCGCGACCGGACGGGTCCTCACCTTTCGGTGGTCAGTGGACATCGGACTCCTTCAACAGGTCTTCCACGTTGAGCCGGTACTCGGTCCCGTATCCACCGCGGTTCCACTCCCGGTCCAGTTCCAGGTAGGGGACGCGGCCGCCGCCCGGTCCGGCGACCATGAGGGTGCGGGCGCGCCGCCGGGTCTCCGTCAGAGTCGAACAGGACAGACAGAGGGGCTGTGGCAGCACCACGTTCCGCTTTCCACCCTTCCCTCGCACGGCCCCTTGGCGGACGGAGGGCCCGTGCAAGGGATTGACCGCGCACACGGGTTCGTCGGCCCGAGCCGCGATCTCCGGATCCGGATCGAGACGAAGGACGGCCCGATCGGCCAGCACCGTGACCCCTACGAGGTCGAGTTCGTCCGGGTGCGCGCCCAGGACGGTCAGGGCCGTGTCGGACTCACCCAGTGCCCTGTTCCGTCCGGGGTGATCGACCGGGGCCGTCTGAAGCGCCTTGGCCATCCGGCGTACCGCGCGGTCGGCACGCGGACGCAGGGCGCGGCCGGGCACGGCGCGCATCCGGCTCGCGAGGCCGTTCCCGCCCCACACCACGGCGAGGAGCACCCCGGCGATGACCGGTCCGATCAGGAACAACGACGTGAGGAAATCACCGGAGAAGAACCGGGAGATCCGTGAGGGTTCCGGTCTGGGGTCGGCCCGGGACTCCACCGTGTAGGGCACCTCCGAGGCCTGGCCCGGGGCGCGCTCCACCTCCTCCTCCACCACGTCCAACAGGCCGTCCAAGGCCTGGGCCGGGGTGGAGTCGTCCAGGTAACCGGTGACCCCCTCCAGGTGTGTCCAGTCGCGTTCGCCGTCCGCGTAGTCCACGCCGAAGCGGGCCGTTTCCACCCGGGTCGAGACCCCGGCCTCACCGAACACGACGACGTAGAACCCGTCCTCGTCCATGACGTTGTGCAGGGCGTGGACGAAGATCTCCCCGTCGCCGCCCGACTCGTCGTGCGGGTTCATCGGCACCACCGCGACGTGGACGGGGACGTTCTCGGGCAGTCCACGCTCGACGATCCGATCCAGTCCCTCGGTGTCCACCTGTGCCTGCGGATCCACATAGAAGGGGTCCTCGCGCAGCGCCTCGGCGACACGTTCCAGACGAACGGTATCCACCACGTAGGGTGCCGTCTCCGGCGGCACGGGGGCCGCCTTCTCGACGTCCTCGGGCAGGGTCCCCCGGTCGAGGTGGACCAGGGACGCGGCCACGACCACGACGCCGGTGGCGGTGGCCACGACCATGCCCACCATCAGGGCCCGGTCGCCTCGGAGCCGACCGGTGTGACCGGCCTCGGCGGCCCGTCGACGGCGACCCGAACGCGTCGCCCCGAACGCCAGCGCCAGGGTGACGGTCGCCCCCACCGTGAGGGCGGTGGCCTCACCGAGTCGTTCCGGCGCGTCGTAGGTCTCCATGCGCAGCGGGCGCAGGTACGACTCCGCCCACCAATAGAGCGGCCCGAGTCGCTGCCAGGGCGAACCCCACCTCTCCTCGAACCTCTCATCGAGGTCGGGAGCGACCAGGGTCCGCGCGAAGAGTTCGGCACTGGTGTCGATGGGCAGGTAGGTGACGAGGTCCTCCTCGTTCAGGAGCACCCTGTTGGCCCTCTCCACGGGCAGGCCCACCTCCCTGGACACCGCGGTCACCTCGGCCGACCCGGGTCGCAGGTAGACGTACAGGCCGGGTCGACCGACCCGGTCCTGTACCGCGGCCAGGAAGTCCATGGGCATGGTGGAGTGCCCGGGCAGGGCGCCGGCCACGACGTAGTACGGAACGTCCAGCGGGGCGAGCGCCTCGTGCAGGTCCGTCTCCAACTCGTCCAGGTCGTAGAGACCGGCGATCGAGTCGTCGACGATGACGGCCTCGCCCTCGGGTTCCTCGCTCAGCAGGCCCGCGTAGTACTCGGCGGGCCCTACCCGGTCCTCGAGGGGCCGCTCGGAATCGGCTTGGGCCGATGAGGCCCCCGACAGCACGAGGATCGCCAGCAAGGGCGCCGAGAGGAACCACGAAGCGCGCCGGGACGCGCTGAGGTGGTGGGGATGCATCCGGTCTTCCTGTCTCGGCTCGCCGCCGGGGATATTCGGGACTCGGGGAACGCGGGGCGCCGGGGACAAGGGGCGGTCGGGGCCGCTCCGCGAGTGGAACCGACACGAAGTGAGCATATCCGGACCTCGCGGACCTGCCGAAACGCGGGCTCCTCTTCGCCTGCGGTCACGATCGGGTTCGAGGCTCGGACACGAAGAAGGGCCGCCACCGTCGTGTGGACGGTGGCGGCCCGGTGAACCGCGCGTCGTGCCTGTGGGCACGGAGCGGAGCTCGGTGGGACTACTTCGCGATCAGCTGGCGCAGCACGAACTGCAGGATGCCGCCGTTGCGGTAGTAGTCGGCCTCACCCGGGGTGTCGATCCGCACCACGGCGTCGAACTCGACGCCGGTTTCGGTGGTGACCTTCACCGTGGCGGGGACACGGCCCTCGTTGAGCTCGGTCACGCCGGTGATGGAGAAGGTCTCCTCACCGGTCAGACCGAGGGAGGTGGCGGACTGCCCTTCCGGGAACTGCAACGGCAGGACGCCCATACCGATCAGGTTGGAACGGTGGATGCGCTCGTAGGACTCGGTGATGACCGCGCGCACGCCCAGCAGGCTGGTGCCCTTGGCCGCCCAGTCACGCGAGGAACCGGAGCCGTACTCCTTGCCACCCAGGACGACCAGCGGGACGTCCTGCTTCGCGTAGTTCTGCGCGGCGTCGTAGATGAACGAGACCGGGCCGTCGGGCTGGGTGAAGTCGCGGGTGTAGCCGCCCTCGGTGCCCGGCGCGATCTGGTTGCGCAGGCGGATGTTGGCGAACGTACCGCGGATCATCACCTCGTGGTTGCCGCGACGCGAACCGTAGGAGTTGAAGTCGCGACGCTCCACACCATTGGCCTTGAGGTACTCGGCCGCCGGGGTGCCCGGCTTGATGGCGCCGGCCGGGGAGATGTGGTCGGTGGTGACCGAGTCGCCCAGCTTGGCCAGGACGCGCGCACCGGAGATGTCGGTGACCGGCTCGGGATTCTGGCCCATCCCGTCGAAGTACGGGGGCTTGCGAACGTAGGTCGACTCGCCCTCCCACTCGAAGATGTTGCCGGTCGGGGTGGGCAGCTCGCGCCAGCGGTCGTCACCGGCGAACACGTCCGAGTACGCCGACTCGTACATGTCGGAGGCGATCGCGGAGTCCATGACGTCCTGGATCTCCTCGGCGGTCGGCCAGATGTCGGCCAGGTAGACCGGCTCGCCGTCCTTGTCCGTGCCCAGGGGCTCGGTGGTGATGTCGATGTCCATCGACCCGGCAAGCGCGTAGGCGACCACCAGCGGCGGCGAGGCCAGGTAGTTCATCTTCACGTCCGGGTTGATCCGGCCCTCGAAGTTACGGTTGCCGGACAGGACCGCGGAGACCGCGAGGTCGTTGTCCTGGACCGCCTTGGAGATCTCATCGGGCAGCGGGCCCGAGTTGCCGATGCAGGTGGTGCAGCCGTAGCCGACCAGGTTGAAGCCCAGCTTGTCCAGGTACGGGGTCAGGCCGGAGCGCTCGTAGTAGTCGGTGACGACCTTGGAGCCCGGAGCCATGGAGGTCTTGACCCACGGCTTGCGGGACAGGCCCTTCTCCACCGCCTTCTTGGCCAGCAGGGCGGCGCCGAGCATGACCGAGGGGTTGGAGGTGTTGGTGCAGGAGGTGATCGCGGCGATCACGACGGCGCCGTGGTCGACCTCGGTCTCGGTCCCGTCGGCCATGGTGACCGGGATCGGGCGGTGCGGACGGTCTCCGTTGGCGACCTGGGCCGGGGCGTCGGAGGCCGGGAAGGACTCCTCGCCCGCCTGGTCGGCCCCGTCGGAGACGTAGTCGCTGACGTCGTGGCGCCAGGTGCGCTTGGCGGCGGACAGCGCGATGCGGTCCTGCGGGCGCTTGGGGCCGGCGATGGAGGGGACGACCTCGGCGAGGTCGAGCTCCAGGTACTCGGAGAACTCCGGCTCCTGGGACGGGTCGTGCCAGAAGCCGTTGGCCTTGGCGTAGGCCTCGGTCAGGGCGACCTGGTCCTCGGAGCGGCCGGTCAGGCGCATGTAACGGATGGTCTCGTCGTCGATCGGGAAGATCGCGGCGGTGGAACCGAACTCCGGGCTCATGTTGCCGATGGTGGCGCGGTTGGCCAGCGGCACGGCCGCGACGCCCTCGCCGTAGAACTCGACGAACTTGCCGACCACACCGTGCTCACGGAGCTTCTCGGTGATGGTGAGCACCAGGTCGGTCGCGGTGGTGCCGGGCTGGAGCTCGCCGTTCAGCTTGAAGCCGACCACACGCGGGATGAGCATGGAGATCGGCTGGCCGAGCATGGCGGCCTCGGCCTCGATGCCACCGACGCCCCAGCCCAGGATGCCCAGACCGTTCTGCATGGTGGTGTGCGAGTCGGTGCCGACGCAGGTGTCGGGGTAGGCCTGCCCCCCACGGGACATGGTCACGCGCGCCAGGTGCTCGATGTTGGCCTGGTGCACGATGCCGGTGCCGGGCGGGACGACCTTGAACTCGTCGAAGGCGGTCTGGCCCCAGCGCAGGAACTTGTAACGCTCGTAGTTGCGCTCGTACTCGATCTCGACGTTGCGCTCGAAGGCGTCGGGACGACCGAAGAGGTCGACCACGACGGAGTGGTCGATCACCAGTTCGGCGGGGGCGAGCGGGTTGATCTTGTCCGGGTCGCCACCAAGGTCGCGGACGGCCTCGCGCATGGTGGCGAGGTCGACGACACAGGGGACGCCGGTGAAGTCCTGCATGATCACCCGCGCGGGGGTGAACTGGATCTCCTGGTCGGGCTGCGCCTTGGAGTCCCAGTTACCCAGGGCCCTGATGTGCTCGGCGGTGACGTTCTTGCCGTCCTCGGTGCGCAGGAGGTTCTCCAGCAACACCTTCAGGCTGTAGGGAAGTCGGCCGGCACCTTCGACGGTGTCCAGCCGGAAGATCTCGTACGACTCGTCGCCGACGCGCAACGTGTCACGGGCACCGAAGCTGTTCGCGGACACGGTGTATGCCTCCTGATCTCGCCACTTTGTCCCCAGCATCCTGCCGCATGGGAAGGACGCGGGACCTACTGAGGCCGCCCTGACCGAATTCCCCGAGGGCGGTGGACACGGTCCGGTGCCCTGCCACCCCTGGAATCCTTCAGAGCCGCTTTGACCTGTGACGACGCCACATCGCCACAGGTAGTGCGACCCATCGGCCGCGGACGCCCCCTCGTTCGGAGCGCGACGTCGAAAAGCGGTCGACCTCACACGCCCGAACCGGGAGCGGGTCGGGGGGAGCCCCGCTATATCTTGACGTCAAGGTATCTAACTTGTATCTCGATATCAAGTTATCGGGTGCTCCCCCGGCCCTCACGGGCACCCCCGACGAACGGATCGCTAGTCCAGCCGCGGCGCCACCGCCGAGGCCACCAACTCCAGGTGGTCCAGGTCGGTCATGTCCAAGACCTGCAGGTAGATCCTCTCCGAACCCACGGCACCGAACCGACCGATCTTGTCCACCACCTCCTCCGGGCTGCCGGCCAGACCGTTACGACGCAGTTCGTCGGGCTCGCGCCCGATGGCGGCGGCCCGCTCGGCCACCTCCGCGTCGTCACGCCCCACGCACAACACCTGGGCCGCCGAGTAGACCATGGGCGTACCGCGTCCGGAGACCCGGACCGCCTCGGTCGTGCGGTCGAAGGCCGCCTCGGTCTCCTCCAACGAGGCGAACGGAACGTTGTACTCGTCGGCGAACTTGGCCGCCAGACGCGGGGTCCGCTTGAGCCCGGTGCCGCCGATGATCACCGGCGGACGCGGATCCTGCTGCGGTTTGGGCAGTGCCGGCCCCTCCGCCAGACGGTAGTGCCTGCCCTCGTATCGGAAGGTCTCCCCCACCGAGGTCGTCCACAACCCCGTGATGATGTCCAACTGTTCCTCGTAGCGGTCGAAGCGCTCACGTGCCGCCGCGGGGAAGGGGATGCCGTAGGCGGCGTGCTCCTGCTCGAACCACCCCGCGCCGAAGCCGAACTCGACCCGACCACCGCTCATGCGGTCGACCTGGGCGACGGAGATGGCGAGGGGGCCAGGGTGGCGGAAGGTCGCCGCCGTCATGAGGGTGCCCAGGCGGATACGGGAGGTGTCGCGGGCCAGTCCGGCCAGTGTGATCCAGGCGTCCGTCGGGCCGGGGAGCCCGTTCGGGTGGTCGCCCATGTGGAGGTAGTGATCGGAACGGAACAGGGCGTCGAACCCCAGGTCCTCGGCGGCCCTGGCGACGGCGAGCTGGTCCTCGTAAGTGGCCCCCTGTTGGGGCTCAAGGAAGATCCTCAGACGCATACGCCCCAGTTTCTCCCACCCCCGACGCCGATACCGAACCCGCCGCGCGGGTACCTTCGAAAAGGCGTGGTCAGGCCACCGGGATCCACCAGAACCGGATCCACCAGAACCGTTCCCCCTCCCCATCGCGATAGCCCTTGACGTGAAGTTCCTCCGCCGTGCCCGACAGCGCGCCCCCGAATACGGACCCGACAGCCCCGACCCGGTGCTGTTGTCCGCCGTGGCCGCAGGGGAAACCGACGCCCTGGAGATCCTGCACCGAAGACACGCCCCGTGGTTGCGTCTTCGTCTGCGTTATCGCTGTTCGGACACCGACCAACTCGACGCCGCGCTCCAGGAGACGTTCCTGGCCGTGTGGCGCAACGCCGGTTCCTTCCGCCCACGCCCCGGTGACACCGACGCCGGAGCGTGGCTGTGGACCATCGCGATCCGGCAGCTCATCTCACAGCTGCGCAAACGCGCCAACCGCTGGATCGCCGAGACCGAACCCGAACCGTACGAGACCATCGGCGACGCCTCCGCCGAGGACACCGTGCTCCTCAACATCGAGCACGGCCCTCTGGGCGCCGCCCTGCACGAACTCTCCCCCGAGCTGCGTTCGGCCATCCAGGCGACCGTGCTCGACGGCCTCACCGTCCGCGAGGCCGCGGAGATCCTCCGCATACCCGAGGGAACCGTCAAGACACGGGTCATGCGCGCCAAGGCGCGGCTACGGGAGGCACTGACCACATGAGCTGGCACTTGACCCACGACCAACTCCACCGCTACGCGACCCACACCGCCGACGACGTCACCGCCATGTCCGCGGAGGCCCACCTGACCCACTGCACCCACTGCCGCGACCGACTGCCCACCGACGAGGCCTGGCTGGAACACAGCTGGGCGAACCTGCTCGACGTCGTGGACCGCCCCCGCCCCTCCCCACTCGAACGCCTGTTGGGCACGCTGGGACTGCGCGAGGGCACCGCCAAGCTGCTGGCGGCCACACCGGCCCTGTACCGGGCCTGGTTGGTGGCCATGGTGATCGTGCTGGCCACCACCCTGATCCTGGCCCACGAGATCCCGCGCGGCACCCTGCTGTTCTCCTTCACCGTCCCGGTGATCCCGCTGGCCGGGGTCGCCCTCGCCTACGGACGCGGGGTGGACCCCGCGCACAGCCTGGCCTCGGTCACCCCCTGGGCCGGACCCCGACTACTGCTCCTGCGCACCTGCGCGGTGCTGGCGCCGGCGTTGACCCTGTGCACGGTGGCGTCCGCGCTGATGCCCTCCGTCGCAACCGCGTACGAGGCCGTATTCTGGCTGCTGCCCGCCCTGGCCATGGTCGCCGGCTGCCTGATCCTGGGCCGCTGGCTGCACCTGAGCGTGGCCGGCGGAGTCATCGGCGGGGGCTGGCTGCTGCTCATGGCCATGTTCGCGCTCATGGAGGGCGCCGACCCGTTCCAACTGTTCTCGCCCCTGGCACAGGCCGGTTGGGCCACCGCCCTGGCCCTGTTGGCCGCCATCGTCGCGCTGAGGATGAGGACGGCATGACCACGACGGCCGATCCGACCGGGCTCACGGGCGGGGTCCGCGCCCGCGGCCTGGTCCGCACCTACGGCACCCGCAGGGCCCTGTCCGGGATCGACCTCGACCTGGGCCCCGGGGTGACCGGGCTGCTCGGTCGCAACGGCGCGGGCAAGACCACCCTCCTGCGCTGTCTGGCCACCGACCTGGAGGCCACCCTCGGAGAACTGAGCGTCCTGGGGCTGGACCCGGAACGTTCGGGCGAACGCACCGCGATCCGCCGCCGGCTCGGCTACCTACCGCAGAACCCGTCGTTCTACCCGCACTTCACCGCGTTCGGGTTGCTCGACTACATGGCGGTCCTGAAGGAAAGGGGCGGGCGTCGGGAGCGCCACGAGGAGGTCCGGCGCGCGCTGCGCGGAGTGGACCTGTACGACCGCAGGCACACCCGGATCCGGCGACTGTCCGGCGGGATGCGGCAGCGGTTGGGGCTGGCCGCCGCCCTGCTCGGCGACCCCCGACTGCTCCTGCTCGACGAACCCACCATCGGGCTCGACCCCGAACAGCGCATCCGTTTCCGCGACCTGGTCTCCGAGCTCGCGGTGCACAGCACGGTGCTGCTGTCCACCCACCAGATCGAGGACGTGGCGGCGCTATGCCGTCGGGTACTGGTACTGGACCAGGGACGGATGATCTTCGACGGAGCCCCCGCCGAGCTGGTCGCCCGCGCCCGGGGCCGGGTGTGGGAACAGGGAGCGCGTCCACCCGCCGGGGTGACGTCGTGGCGACTGGCCGACGGCCGCTACCGGGTCCTGGGGCCGGCGGAGTCCGACGTACCCGACGCCGTGGACCGGGTCCCGGTGGAACCGTCGTTGGAGGACGCCTACCTGCTCCTGACCGGATCGGTCCCCCGTTGAGCGGCCCCGTGCGGACCGTAGGGTGGTCGAACGCCGTCACCTTCGGACGCCTGACCGGGTTCAACCTGCGCCACCTGGCAAGGAGCCCGCTCTTCCTGATCCTGGTCCCGGCCGCGACGGCCGTGGTGTGGCTGACCTCCCACGCCTCCGGACTGCCGACCATGGGCGAGCTCTTCAACGAGGCCGTGCTGTGCGCCGCCGGGGTGGGTGCCGCCATGTTCGCGGTCACGACCTTCCCCGCCCTGCGCGAAGTACGGTACTCCCGGTCGATGGCCCTGCCACTGTCCCCGGGGGCCCGGCTGGCGTCGTTGGCCCTGGCCTCGATCACCCTCACCACCGCGCTGATGTGCGCCGTCCTGACGGTGTTCGTGGTGACCGCGCCGGCCCCCATCGCCGGGACACCACAACCGGCGGCATTCGTGGGCGTCGTCGTCCTCGGCTGGGCCGGGCCGATGGGCGCGGTGGCCTCGGTCGCCTGGACCCGTTCCTACGCCCCACTGATCGCGCTCACCCTGCTGTTGCCCCTGTACCTGTCGTCCTCGCTGCTGGCCCTGGGCACCCGCACGGACGTGATCGTCTCCCGCATGGGCAGCCTCCTCAGCATGGCGTTGCAACCGTTGCCGATCTCCTACCCCGACACCGCCACGACCGCGCTGTTATACCTGGCGCACGCCGTGTCGATGGTGCTCTGCGCCGGTCTGCTCACCCTGGCCGCCCGCCACGACACCCGGTTCCTGCGGCCGGTCGGCCTGGCCGTCACCACCGTGGTCTTGGTCGGGATGGCCGCACTGCACGTCCACGCCCAGCGCGAGTACTCCTATGACGCCCTGAGCGCCAACGCCCGACCCCGGACCCCCTCGACCGGCTCCTGCCACGGGTTGGACGACATGACCTACTGCCCGCTGCCCGGTTACGAGTCGTGGGTGGTGTTCTGGCACGCGGACCTGGAACCGGTGCTGCGCAACCTTCCCGAGGACGTTCACCGACCTACGGTGTGGCAGGCCAACCACACCCTGCGCCCGGACATCCTGTTCCACCCGCCCGACGACGGCATCGTGCTGACCGAGTACTGGCGGCCCGACGAAGAGACGCACCGTGCCCGACTGCGCTCCGAGCTGGTCGCACACGTGCTGGGAATGGGCCGAACCGACGACAGGGGATACGTGGGTACCGGACAGGCCCGAACCGTGATCGGTGCCTGGTTGGTGGCGGTCGAGGGCGAGGGGACCGAGGCCGCCGAGTGGTTCCTGTTGGACTTCGCCCCGGGCCGGGACGACCTGCGGCTGACCCACGCGTTGCTCGCCCTGCCGGAGGAACAGGTGGCCGCGGTGGTGCACGAGCACTGGGACGTCCTTATGTCTTCGACCACGGACCTGGCCACCCTCGCCGAACTGCTCGGGTTGTCGCTGACCGGGCCCGAAGCGATCCCCGAACCCGACTGGGAACGCTCCACCCTCGATCCGGGGTTCATCGACGACCAGAGCACACCACCGGACGGCACCTGACGTTCACCCCGCCCCGGACCATCCCGCTCACACCCCGGGCGCTACCGTGAGGAGGGTGAACTACCACTGGCATAAGGTCCTGCCGCCGCTGAGCGCCTGACCGGGCGCACCGGCCGACCACTCCTCCACGCGAAGGCCCCACCCGCACGGTGAGCGGCCGGTCCGTCGTGCGCCCCGCGGTTGCCCTTCAGGCGTCGAGACGGAAAGTACGAACGTGCCAGAACACACCACCCCCACATCGGTGAACCGAAAGAACCCCACCCTGTCCCGACTCACCGGCGGCCCACTGCCGATCCTGGGCGCCGCGGTGCTGTGGGGTACCACCGGCACCGCGAGCTCCTTCGCCCCCGACGGTGCCCACCCCGCAGCCATCGGCTCGGCCGGGCTGGTCCTGGGCGGAATACTGCTCTTCCTCACCGGTAGGGGATCATTCGCCCTGCTCACCCGCTCCGATGGGCGTACCCGGGCGATCCTGCTGCTGGGCGCGATCGCGGTCGCCGGATATCCACTCTCCTTCTACCCGGCGGTCGCCCACGCCGGTGTGGCGGTGGGAACCGTGATCACCCTGGGCAGCGCCCCGGTGTTCGCCGGGCTGCTGGCCTGGCGGCTGGAGCGGGCGCGTCCCGACCGGCGCTGGACGGTGGCCACCGTCGCGGCCGTGATCGGCTGCGCCGTGCTCGTTCTGGGTCCCGACCTGGTCGGCAGCCCCACCTCGGTGCGTGCTTCGGGGGTACTCCTGGCCTTGGCGGCCGGGTTCTCCTACGCGCTTTACACGATCATCGCCGAACGGCTGATCCGCCGGGGGCACACCTCCGGCGCGGTGATGGGCACGATGTTCGCGGGCGGCGGCGTCCTGGTGCTGCCGGTGGTGGTGGCCACCGGGACGGCGTGGCTGGCCACGGTGGAGGGCGCGCTGGTGGCCCTGCACCTGGCGCTGTTCACCGTGTTCCTCGCCTACCGGCTGTTCGGGCACGGGCTGCGGCACACCTCGGCCGCCACCGCCACCACGCTCAGCCTCGCCGAACCGGCCGTCGCCGCGGTGCTGGGCGTGGCGCTGGTGGGTGAACGTCTACCGTGGGTGTCCTGGTCGGGGCTGGTCGTCCTCGCGCTGGGTCTGGCCGTGCTGAAGGCCCCCTCTCCCCGCAAGCCCCGAGCACGCCGATAGCGCCGGGCGCCCCGTGCCCGCACGGGTGCGGGGCTCCCGCCTCAGTCCTCGTCTCGCCCCTCCACCTCGATCTCCACCCGTCCCGGGTAGAAGGCGACGTGGTCGGCGATGGCGGCGACCCCCTCGTAGGGCCGCTCGTAGGTCCACACCGCGTCGGCGAGTTCCTCCCCGCCCAGGTCCAGGCCGTAGTAGGCGGCGGTGCCCTTGTACGGGCAATAGGTGGTGGCCTGGGCGCGACGCAGGACCGTGGGGTCCACGTCGGAGATCGGGACGTACTGGACCGGCCGGTACTTCGCCTCGCTCAGGGTGAGCGCGGACGTGGTCCGGGCGATCACCTTGCCGTCCACCCGCACCGTCACCGGTGCTCCGGTGGGTTCGACGGTGATGGGGTGGTCCTCCCCCGGGTTGCGCTGCGCCATGGGCGTGTCCCCTCTCGCGGGTAACGGCCCCCGCCCTCGGACGGGTTATCGAATTCCCTATAGCCCTTCCCCTGGTGGCCGCCATGCGAACGTCAGTACGCTGCGCGACACGTCTCCCCGATCAGAAGGATCCCCCTGTGCGCAGACCCGCGGCGGCCCTGGCCGCCCTGTCCCTGCTGACCACGACCGCCGTGCTCTCGGTTCCCGACCGTCCCGCCGAGGCCGCGCCCCTGGACGAGGCCACGGTGGTGCCGATCCAGGTCACCGGTGACCCCTCCGAACGGTTCAACCTCGTCCTGTTGGGCGACGGCTACACCGAGGACGAGATGGACCTGTACCACGAGCAGGTCGAACAGCACCTCAACGTGCAGTGGAGCATCGAGCCGTTCCGCTCCTACCGGCACTACTTCAACGTGTACGTGGTGCAGACCCCCTCAGCCGAGTCAGGTGTGGACTGCGACCCCGCCGACGGTTGGGAGCAGCGCGACACCGCCCTGGGCATGGGCTTCTTCAACGGTTGCGACGAAGACGCGCTGGAGCGCCTGTTGACCGTGGACTCCGAGGCGGCCGACGCCGCCGCGGACATGGTCCCCGGTGTGACCGAAGACAACCGGCAGGTCCTGGCCCTGGCCAACAGCGAGACCTACGGCGGGGCCGGCGGACGCCTGGCGACGGCGTCCTCGGGCAACGCGCTCTCGGCGCTGATCAGCCCGCACGAACTCGGGCATTCCCTGGGCGAACTCCAGGACGAGTACCCCTACTACTTCCGCGACACCAGTCTGGGCCGCTACGAGGGGGAGGAGCCCGACTCGGCCCACCACACGCTGATGACCTCCGAGGAGATGATCGAGGAGGAGGCCCGGTGGTGGCGCTGGCTGGGTGAGGAGAGCGAGGCCGGCGGCACCATCCGGGCGGCCGATCCCGACGGGCACGAAGGCGGCCTGTACCACTCCGAGGGCGTGTGGCGGCCCAGTGCCCACTCCATGCTCAAGACCCTGGGCTATTACTTCGACCAGGTGGGCCGGGAGGTCATGACGCACCGGATCTCCGGCCTGCGCGACCAGGCGTCCCTGCCTCTCTCCGCCACCCCCGAAGGCGAGGTCGGCGCCGAGGACGTGCTGTGGGTCGAGGGTCCCCACCCGGTCTTCCACGAGCTGGAGTACACCTGGTCGGTCGACGGCGAGGAGGTGGCCGAGGCCGCCGGGGCACGCAACCTGGCGCTGGACGAACTCGACCCGACCGAGGGCGCCGAGGTGTCGGTGACCGTGCAGGACCCCACCGAGTTCGTCCGTGACCCGGCCATCCGCGAATCCGAGGCGATGACCCGCACCCTCACCTGGACGGTCGGTGAGCCCCTGGAGCCGGTCGAGACGGAGGTCGCCTTCGACAAGCACCGCGACACCGAACGGGCCGTGGCCGCCGACGAGGTCGTCTATGTCGAGACCACCCGTCCCACCGACCGGGTGCTCGACGTGGCCTGGGAGCTGGACGGAGAACCCGTGTCCACCGCGACCGACGGACGCACCCTGGACCTGGGCGCCTTCGAACACGAGGCGGGCGACCACACGCTGACCGCCACGGTCACCGACCCCGAGGGGTCCGGCTCACAGACGCTCACCTGGACCGTGGACGCGACCGCCCCCGAGGCTCCGCGCGAGCTGTCGACGCCGGCCGCCACGGTGACCGGCGAGGAACACCACCTGTTCCTCAACGAGTTCTCGATGAAACTGACCCCCGAGGACGACCGCAACGGGCACGTGGTCGGCGAGTTCCGGGTCGACGGCGACGGCTGGCACCACTACTACGGCTGGCCCGAGGACTCCCAGGCCCCGTTCCGGTTCACCCCCGACGGAATCAACGTCGACGACCTCGTCTACGGCAGCCTGGGCAGCGGTGGCCTGTCCATGGCGGTCTTCGAGGTGGACGGCCACGAGAGCGGCTGGGGCACCCACACCGTGGAGCACCGCGCGATCGACTCCGCCGGCAACATCGGCACGCCCGACGACTTCCGCGCCACGGTCGTGCCCGGGGCCGACCTGGAGTGCACCGAGACCGTTACCGACGACGTCTTCGGCGGGTTGACCGTCGACGAGGGCGTGGTCTGCCTCCACGACGTGAACGTGCGCGGCCCGGTCACCGTCGCCGAGGGCGCGTCCCTGGTGATCGAGGGCGGCGCCCTGCGCGGTGGCCTGTCCGCCACGGGCGCCGACACCGTGCGACTGACCGACGCCGACGTGCGCGGCGCGGTCTCCATCACCGGCACCACGTCCGAGGTGACCATCCTGGGCACTGCGCTGACCGGTTCGGTGGCCCTGCACGACAACACCCAGGTGCCGACCGACACCTGGACCGGTGAGGACGGGTACGGCCCCGTCGTGGCGGGCTCCAGCGTGCGCGGGTCGCTGGACTGCTCCGGCAACGGCCTGGCCGTGACCGACTTCGGCGCGGCCAACGACGTCACGGGGGCGGTCTCCGGCGACTGCTCCGGTCTGTGACGGCGGCGGGGGCCGGCCCGGAACGTGTCCGGACCGGCCCCCGCGGCGGTTCGTCAGTCCTGGTCCTCACGGTGACGACGGGCGAGCCTGACCGGCTCCAGCACCGCGACGCACTCCACGTGGTGGGTCATGGGGAAGGCGTCGAAGGCGCGCAATCCCACCAGCTGGTAGCCGGAACGTTCGAAGTCGGCCAGGTCACGGGCGAGCGTGGCCGGGTCACAGGAGACGTAGGCGACACGGCGCGGCTTCATGCCCGCCACCTTGCGCACGACCTCCTTGCCCAGGCCGCCGCGCGGCGGGTCCAGGGTGACCACGTCGGCGCGCACGTCGGCCCACTCGCGCATCTGCTTGGCCACGTCGGCGCGTTCGACGCGCACCTGCGGCTGGTCCTTGAGGTTGTACTGGGCGTCGCGAACGGCGTTCTCCCCGTTCTCCACGCCCATCACCCGGCCCTCGGGGCCCACCGCCTCGGCGAGCGCACCGGTGAACAGGCCGGCTCCGCAGTACAGGTCCAGTGCCGTCTCGCCCGGCTTGGGCTCCAGCGCCTCCAGGATCGCGGCGGAGAGCGTCTCGCCCGCGGCCGGGTGGACCTGCCAGAACCCGCCGGCGCCGACCCGATACTCGCGGCCCGCGACGTCCTCGCGCACGCCCTTACGGCCGCGCACCGACTGCACCCGGCCGCCCTTGAAGCGACGCAGTACCGCGCTGGAGGCCTTGAGCTCGGGCAGGTCGCCGAGCTTGGCGGTGGTGGGGGTGACGACGATGGCGCGGTCGGCGCGGGTCGCCGAGGCGACCGCCTCCACCTCCCTCACGTCCTTCCAGGTCACGTCGGTGACGCCGAGTTCACCGACGCCGGGGTGGGCGATCAGGCAGCGGTCGACGGGTTCGATGTCGTGGGAACGGTGACGGCGCAGACCGGCCCGGCCGTCCTCGTCGACGGAGAAGCGCACGCGGGTGCGCCAGCCCAGACCATCGGGGGTGCCGGGCAGCTCCTCCACGTCGACCACCATGTCGATACCGGCGATCCGGCTGAGCTGGTCGGCGACGACCTTGCCCTTGAGTCGGCGCTGGGCGTCCAGGGAGGCGTGCTGCCAGTCGCAACCGCCGCACATGCCGGGCCCGGCGAACTCACAGGGCGCCTCGACGCGGTCGGGCGAAGTGGTCAGGACCTGTACGGCCTCGCCCCTCAGGAAACGGGTGGTCTGTTCGGTGACCTTGACCCGGACGCGCTCGCCGGGCAGGGCGTGGCGGACGAAGACGACCTGTTCGCCGTGGCGTCCCACGCACCAGCCGCCATGGGCGACGTCGTCGACGTCCAGTTCGATCTCGGTACCTACAAGGGTCATGGTGGTGTCCTTCGGTGTTCGGGTCCTACGGTGACCCTGCGCGCACAGCCACCCATCCGCCCCAATCTACCGGGCCTTTTCCGGTCCGCGGACTGGATCCGGCATCGCCCGCCGGGGTGGTCGCACGCGTCACACGGATGTGTGCCAAGGTGGAAGCATCGGGCCACGGGACCGGAGCCGTGCCTCCCGAGGTGGACGGGGAGTGCTGACGAGGTGCACATCGTGATCATGGGGTGCGGACGGGTGGGTTCCACCCTGGCGCACACGCTGGTGGATCTGGGCCACACGGTGGCGGTGATCGACCAGGACCCGGACTCGTTCCGACGGTTGCGCGGCTCGGTGGCCAAACACGCGGTGCGCGGCGTGGGCCACGACCGTGAGGTGCTGTTGTCGGCCGGTGTGGACCGCGCGTCCGCGTTCGCCGCGGTCAGCAACGGTGACAACTCCAACATCATCGCGGCGCGGGTGGCCCGAGAGGCTTTCGGGGTGGAGAACGTGGTGGCGCGCATCTACGACCCGCGCCGGGCGGAGGTGTACCAGCGCCTCGGGATCCCCACGGTGGCGACGGTCAGTTGGACCGCGGACTCGATCCTGCGTCGGGTGCTGCCCGGTGACGGCGGACTCGACACGGCCCCCGAGTGGCAGGACGCCTCGGGCACCCTGGCGATGCGAGAGATGCCGCTGCCCTCGGGGTGGGCGGGGTCGACCGTCGCCGAACTGGAGGAGTCAGTCCCCCTTCGCCTGGTGTACCTGGTGCGCCGGGGCCGGATCACTCTCGCCGCCTCAGGCGAGACGTTGGTCGAGGGGGACGTGCTGCACGTGGTGGCGCACGGCCGCGACATGGGCGAGCTGACCGAGCGGTTGGACGAGCCGCGCGAGGACGAGACGGGGCGTGGGTGAGATGCGGATCGCCATCGCGGGAGCCGGAAGCGTGGGCCGTTCCATCGCCACGGAACTGGCGGGCAGCGGTCACGACGTGCTGTTGATCGACCGGGACACCCGGGCGATCGGTGTGGACGACCTGCCCCAGGTGGAGTGGTTGCTCGCCGACGCCTGCGAGCTGGCCACCCTGGAGGACGCCCGGCTGGGCGACTTCGACGTGGTCATCGCCGCCAGCAGCGACGACAAGGTCAACCTGGTGGTGTCCCTGCTGGCCAAGACCGAGTTCGAGGTGGGGCGGGTGATCGCCCGCATCAATCACCCCGACAACGAGTGGCTGTTCAACGACTCCTGGGGCGTGGACCTGGCGGTCTCTCCTCCTCGGTTGATCGCCGACCTGGTCGAGGACATGCCCGGCGAGGAGGACTACCCGGAGGAGGAAGGCACCCTGCCGCCCTTGCCGGGCGCGGAGGTCGCCGAGTCGGTGCTGCACGCGGGCAGTCCGTTCGTGGACCGCACCGAATCCGAGCTCACCCAGGCGCTGCCCGAGGGCGTGGCGCTGGTGGCGGTCCTGGGACCGGGCGGGGTGCGCCCACCGGACCCCGCGCGCACCCTCGCGGTGGGCAACACCGTGGTGTTCCTCGCCGAACCGGACTCCCTCGGGCCCTTGGAAGAGGTTCTGGGACCGGTCGACGAAGCCGACCCGGCCGCCATCGACTAGTGCGGTGACCGAGAAGGTTCACCGGCTCGACCTGTCCCTGTGATCTTGCTACCAGAAGCAAGGAAAGAGCTTTCCTTGCTTCTGGTAGCAAGATCACAGGAGATGAGAACTCATGAGCCGACCCGGGCGAACGTTTCCGGCCACAGCGCTAGTCGCGGTCGGGTGCCGAGGCCGGGTCCTGTTCGGAGTGCTCTCGTTCCTGCTCCAGTGGGGTACGGCCTCGAGCCAGTACCCACACCATGCCGGCGAAGGCGGCGACCTGCAGGGGCCAGCCCATGGCGACCTTGGAGAAACCGAGGATCGCGAAGGTGTCGGCCCAGCCCTGGTTGTCGGCGAACCACAGCGGATACTGGACCAGGACGCGGATGACGCACGGCAGCACCAGCAGCCAGGTCAACCGAGAGGCCAGCTTGACCACGGCCGGGTTGCTCCGCCAGGAGGTGAAGTCCTCCTTGTGCCCGATGAACGGGCCGATCATCAGCCCGATGGCCGGCCAGCGCACCAGGACCGAGAGACTCAGCACCAGCGCGTACACGGCGTTGTAGATGACACCGGGCAGGAACGCGTCGGCGGCGTTGCCGCTGCGCATGGCGAACAGCGCGGCGATACCGATGCCGAACAGGCTGGTGACGACGTACTGCACCGAGGATCGCTGCACCAGGCGGACCACGCCCAGCAGCAACGCGGCGACCACACCCAGGATGATCGACAGTCGCAGCTCGGAACCGACGATGTAGGAGATGGTGAAGGTCAGTGTGGGGATGGCCGCCTCGACCATGCCGCGCTTGCCGCCGAGGGCCTCGGCGAGTTTGCTGCGGACCAGGGCCTCCACCGTGCCCTCGGTGATGGTGGCGGCCGCCGCCCGGTCCGCGTCCTGGGCCGCCTCTTCGGAGGCCCGTTGCTGCTCAGTCATCCCGCTCCCGCATCTGGACCCCTAGGGCCGCCGGCCATGATGCACCACCCTACGCGAGTAGACACCGGACGGGTTCGGTGTTCTCGGCGACCGCAGGGGTGGATCGACCGACCTTGCCCACCTTCGTCACGGCTTGTCTCGTGCGACTTGTCACCGGCTCTTTATACGCCGACGGAACGCGGCGAGTCCTGGCGTCACGTCGCCGTCGTTCCGTAACCTGGCGGCCCACCCTCACGCGCCGAGGAGGCCCGCTTGAGCACCATCGGACAGGACCGTCCACCCCAGGAGGACCACGCACGCTTCGCCGCCGTCCTGGAACGGGAACTGTGGGACGCCGACACCTCCCACATCTGGTCGCCGTACTCGGTCGGCGCGGTGCTCACCCTGCTGGCCGAGGGCGCAGCCGGACGGACCCGAAGCGAACTCACCGATCTGCTGGCCCCCGGCGGGGACCTGGCGGAACACGTGAAGGCACTGGACGAGGCGGTGGCGGCCGCCGAGGGGCTGGACCTGGCGGTGCTGAACGGGCTGTACGTGCCCGCCGACCTTCCGGTGCGCGCCGACTTCGAGGAACGGGTCCGGGCTCGGGCCGGCGCGGAGGTGGACCTGGTCGACTTCCGAGGCGACGCCGAGGGGGTGCGCCGGAAGGTCAACGCACGCGTCGGCGAGGTCACCCAGGGGCTGATCGACGAACTCCTCTCCCCCGGCACCATCGACCCCGACGTGCGGATGCTGCTGGTCAACGCCCTGTGGGTGAAGATGGTCTGGCTCGACCCCTTCGAGGTGGGCCGGACCCGGGACCGTGTCTTCCACGCGCCCGGGGGCGAGCGAAAGGTGCCCACCATGCGTCGCACCGGCCGCATGGCCCACGCCGAGCACGACGGTTGGCGGATGGTGAGTCTGCCGGGAGAACACGGACTCACCTTGGACGTGTTCCTGGGTGAGGACGGCCCCCCGGATGACCGGACCTTGGGCGCCCTGTACCGGAACCGTCGAGGGGAACAGGTCGAATTGGCGCTGCCCCGGTTCGCCGTCGACAGCGACATCGCCCTGCTCGACCCCCTGGCCGCCACCACCGCCCCGGTGCGTGCTCTGGCCACCGACGACGCCGACTTCTCGGGGATCAGCGAGGAACCGCTCAAGGTCGACGCGATCGTGCACCAGTCGGTACTGCGCGTGGACGAGCGCGGCGCCGAGGGCGCGGCAGCCACCGCCGCGGTGATGACGATGGCGGCCGGCTTCCCGCCCAAGCCGAAGAGGTTCACCGTGGACCGTCCCTTCCACGTCGCCCTGCGTCGCGGCCCCGCCCTGCTGTTCACCGGGCACGTCACCGACCCCGTCGACCCCGGCCCCGCCCGGTCGGGCTCGTGAGCGCGAAGGCCGTGCCCACCGAGGATCCGTCCGCCGACGAAGCACTGGTGCGGTCGTTGTTGGCGGACCAGCGCCCGGATCTGGCCGGGGCGGAACTGCGCGTCGTCGACGGTGGCTGGGACAACCGGATGTGGCGTCTGGGCTCGGACCTGGCGGTACGCGTTCCGCGCACCCCCCGCGCCCCCGAACTACTTCGTAAGGAACTCCGCTGGTTGCCGTCGTTGGCTCCGGAACTGCCCCTTCCGGTACCCGTTCCCGTCCATTCCGGTGCGCCCTCCCCCGGTTTCCCGCACACCTGGACGATCACGACGTGGGTCCCCGGTGAACCGGCCGATCGGGCCGCGCTCCGGGACCCGCGTTCCGCCCGGATCCTGGCGCGGTTCCTGTCCGCCCTGCACCACCCCGCGCCTGACGACGCGCCCACCGACACCCAACGCGGCGTCCCGTTGTCGGAGGTCGCCGACGGGTTCGAGGAACTCCTCCGACGCGGGGCCGTCCATGGCGACCTCGACCGGGTCGGAGCGGTGTGGGAACGGGCACGAGCGGCTCCCGCGTGGGACGGGCCACCGGTGTGGTTGCACGGCGACCTGCATCCCGCCAACGTCGTGGGTGCCGACGGTGTCCTGACCGGCGTGATCGACTTCGGCGACATGTGCTCCGGTGACCCGGCGACCGATCTGTCCGCGGCCTGGCTCCTGGCGCCCTCGGGTTCGGTCGACCACTTCTTCTCCGAATACGCCCGCGCCGACGAGGCCGCCGTCCTACGGGCACGCGGGTGGGCGCTGCTGCGCTGTCAAGGGCTCATCGAGATCGGTCGTGCCGGTGAGGCCGGTCTTCCCGGTGGTAAACCCACTTGGAAGGGACCGGCCCTGGAAGCCCTGTCCCGGGTCCTCTCCTCGTCTCCCTGACCGACCGTGCGCGTTCAGGGGGTCAGGAACGGCGAGGTGGCCTCGGCCAGCCTCTCGTGGGCCTCCTCCTCTCCCACCCCCGGTTCCTCGTCACCGGCCTGGGCTCCGTAGGCACCGAACTGGGCGTGGTTCATGCCCTCCACGGTCACGGTGACGGTGTCGGCCGGCAGGGACGACCTTCGTTCCGCGATCTCGGTCAGGGGCAGGACGCCGTCCCGGTCACCGGCGACCGAGAGCACCCGTAGATCGTCACGGTCGGCCAGGTCAGCGGCCTCCACCGCGTAGGAGGCCCACAGCACCAATCCGGCCCAGTCGACGTCGGTGTCACCGGTGCCCACGTGTTGGGCGGCGAAGGCACCGCCCATGGAATGTCCGCCCAGATACCAGGTGTCCACCTCCGGCAGTTCGGTCACCACGTCCTCGGCGCGGTCCTGGTCGAACAGGGCCAGGTTGAGGCGCATGTCCGGCACGACCACGGTGACCCCGGTGGCGGCCACGATCGGTGCCCAGGTCGCCACGTAGGCGTCGTGTTCTACCCGGGCGCCCGGGTAGAACACGACCCCGGTACCCGATGGCTCCCCGGTCGGGGCCAGCAGGATCCGGTCCTCGCCCCGGACCACTTCCACGTCCGGGTTCTCCTGCGCTCGTCGCAGCGGTTCGGTCTCTGCCCGATGCGGGGTGAGCGCCCAGCCGAAGAAGACCGCGGTCGCCACGAGCGACAGCGCCACCACCGTGGCCAGGATCCACAACAGGACCCTTTTCGTGCCGGACCCGTTCACCACGGCCTTCCCCATCGCCCTCTCCCATCGGTCCTCAGACCTCGAACACCTCGAAGGAGGTGGCCAGCGCCACCCCCGCCCGCTCTCCCGCCCGGACGGCTCCCTCGCGCAGGAAGGTCTTCTGATCGAATCCGTCCAGATCGGCCAGGTACACCTCGTGCGCGTCCAGGGAAGCGATGCCCGCGGCCAGGTTCTCCTCGCTCAGCTCCACGTAGTGCGTCGACTCCGGCGCCGCCCCGAAGGCCACCATCCGCACCTCGGACCATGGTCGGTTCCCTTCCGCCGGCTGTTCGGGGAAGACCCACCGGTTCGCGGCGTCGCGGACCGCGTCCAGCAGCGCCGGTCCCAGCACACGGTGGTCGGCGTGGTTGAACCCGCCGCCACCGGCGAAGTGCTCCCGGAAGTTGATGGACACGATCACGTCGGGCCGATGCCGGCGGATCGCCTCGGCCAGGGCACGCCGCAGTGGTAGCCCGTACTCCAGCATGCCGTCGGGAAAGGCCAGGAACTCCACGGTGCCCGCGCCGACCGCCTCCGCCGAGGCGTGCTGTTCGGCCATGCGCACCGGGGCGCAGGCGCCCGGGTCCAGCGAGTCGATCCCCGCCTCGCCCTTGGTCACCAACAGTTCGACGACGTCCTTGCCCTGCGAGGTCCACCGGTGGATCGCCGAGGAGACGCCGAACTCCAGGTCGTCGGGGTGGGCCACCACCGCCAGGGCACGCTGCCAGTCCTCCGGGAACGGCCGGGGGGCGCTGTTTCGCGTTGTCTCGTCCATGGGGACACACTACGAAAACAAACGCCCCCGGAACCGTTGTCCACAGGCTCGTTTCCTCGGAACCGGAACTTTCCCCGGATCCTCGGGGCCATGCCCTGCCTCAGGCCTGCACCGGACCACCGGTGCCGGGACCCTCGGCCGAACCGTTGGGCGAGCGGCCGGCGTTGCCGTTCTGGGCCGCCTGCTGGGCGGCGCGCTGCTTGGCCGCGGCGGCCATCTTCTCCTGGATCTCCTTGGGCACGGTGATCGGCAGCAGTTCGCTGGGCGGCGCCGGCTGGTCCCCGCGCACCACCACGATGTCGGAGAACACCTGCTCGATCTCCGACATCACCTCGGGTTTGGAGGCGCCTTCGCCGCGGATGACACCGCGCAGCACCCAACGCGGCCCGTCCACGCCGATGAACCGCACCCGCTGGCCCAGTTGACGACCGTCCTCGGTCGTCTTGCCCTTGATCGGAATGACGGCCCGCAGCTCCGGACCGAAGGTGCCCTCGTGGTCCTCGACCTTGCCGCCCTGCTGCGTGACCTGTTCGCGCAGCTCCTCGCGCATCTCGTCCCACAACCCGGAGGACTTGGGCGCGGCGAAGGGCTGCACCTGCAGGGCGGTCTTGCCGCGCACCAGGGTCACCCCGATGATCTTCTGCTTGCCCTTGCCGTCCTGGGCGACGTTCACCTGGATCTCGGCACCCTGCTCCGTGGGCAGGAGCATGCTGCCCAGGTCCATCCGCTTGGTCTCGGGAGCATCCTCGGTGGAGTCCCAAGGGCCGCCGACCCGGTAACGGTCCTCGTCCTTGTCGGGCTGCGCCGAGGGACGCTCCGGTTCCACCTCGTTGTCGAACGAGACGGCCCCGGCGGCTCCACGTCGCTCCTTGGGACGGGTCTCCTCCGCTGCTCTCTCGGTCTCCTGGTCCCGCTTCTTACGGCGGCGTCCGAACACGCCTTCACCTCTTCGCTTCTTCGTGGGTCCCGGAGTCACACCGGGGATTCGGGGACGTCATCACCGTGCGGCGTGGCCCCCGGTCGAACCGAAACCACCCGATCCGCGCACCGAGTCCGGCAACGTGTCCGCCTCGACGAACGCCGCGCGCTCCACGCGTTGGATCACCAGCTGGGCGATCCGATCACCGCGCGCGAGCTCCACCGGGGTGTGGGGGTCGGTGTTGAGCAGGGTCACCCTGATCTCGCCCCGGTAGCCGGCGTCCACGGTCCCCGGGGCGTTGACGACCGTCAGCCCGCAGCGGGCGGCCAACCCCGAACGAGGATGCACGAAGGCCGCGTAGCCGTCGGGCAGGGCGATCGCCAGGCCGGTGGGCACCGTGGCGCGCTCCCCCGGGGCCAGGACCACGTCGGTGGCGGTGTACAGATCCGCGCCCGCGTCACCGGGGTGGGCGTAGACGGGCAAGGGCAGCCCGGGGTCCAGACGACGGACCGTGACGGGCACCCGGGTGCCTTCCAGGGATGAGGTACTCACATCTGCCGAGCCTATCGTTCCCCGGACGTTGCCCGGGTGGCCCGAGCGGGTGATGCGCCGGGTCGTGGCGAAGCGCTCCACGAGGTGACCCGAGGACGAACGAGGGCGGGGCGACCCCGGATGTGTTCCCGGTGCCGCCCCGTCCTCCCGTGTTCTCGCCGAATCGTTACTCGGCGTCCGCCTCCTCGGCCGGGGGCATGGTGACCTCGACGGTGAGCTCGGCGTCGTCGGTGGCCTGGAAGTCGATCGCGGCGGCGCGACCGGCGGCCGCGATGTCGGCCTTGGCGGCGCGGGCAGCCTCGACCTGCTTACCGGAGACCTTCACGCGCTCGACCTCGGCGCGCATGGACAGCTTCGCCTCGGACTTGGCCTTGCGGACCTCGCGCAGCACCTCGGCGGTGGCGGCCAGGACGGCCGGGTCACCACCCTCGGCGGCGGAACGGTACTCGGCGGCGTCGGGCCAGGCCTGGGCGTGCACCGAACCCTCCTGCCACCAACTCCAGACCTCTTCGGTGACGAAGGGGACGAAGGGCGCGAACAGCTTGTGCAAGGCGCCCAGGGCGATGAGCAGCGCGGCACGGGCCGAGGCGCCTCCGGCGGACTCGGTGTCGTAGGCCCGGGTCTTGACCAGTTCCAGGTAGTCGTCACAGAAGTCCCAGAAGAAGCGCTCGGTGCGCTCCAGGGCCCGGGTGTGGTCGTACTCGACGAACGCGGTGGTGGCCTCCTCGACCACCTCGGCCAAAGCCGCCAGCATCGCCCGGTCCAGGGGCTCGGTGACCTTGGTCGGATCGCTGGAGGCGTCCTCGCCCGCGACCGACATGACGAACTTGCTGGCGTTGAGGACCTTGATGGACAGCCGGCGGCCGATCTTCATCTGGCCCTCGTCCATGGCGGTGTCTGTGCCCAGACGCCCGCTGGCCGCCCAGTACCGGACCGCGTCGGAGCTGTACTTCTCCAACAGCGCGACCGGGGTGACGACGTTGCCCTTGGACTTGGACATCTTCTTGCGGTCCGGGTCCAGGATCCAGCCGGAGATCCCGGTGGTGTTCCAGGGCAGGGTGCCGTTCTCGAAGTCGGCGCGGACGACCGTGGAGAACAACCAGGTGCGGATGATGTCCTGCCCCTGGGGTCGGTAGTCCATCGGGAAGACCCGCTCGAACAGGTCCTGGTCGCGTTCCCAGCCGGAGGCGATCTGCGGCGACAGCGAGGAGGTCGCCCAGGTATCCATGACGTCGGGGTCTCCCATGAACCCGCCGGCCCGCCCGCGCTGTTCCTCGGTGTACCCGGCGGGCACCTGGGAGCTGGGGTCGATAGGCAGCTGGCCCTCGGTCGGCAGCAGCGGCTCGTCGTAGTTCGGGTTGCCGTCGGCGTCCAGCGGATACCAGACCGGGAAGGGCACGCCGAAGAAGCGCTGGCGGCTGATCAGCCAGTCGCCGTTGAGGCCCTGGACCCAGTTCTCGTAGCGCTGGCGCATGTGCGCCGGGTGCCAGGTGAGCTCACGGCCGCGCTCGATGAGCCGGGCGCGGATGTCCTCGTCCCGACCGCCGTTGCGGATGTACCACTGGCGGGTGGTGACGATCTCCAGGGGCTTGTCGCCCTTCTCGAAGAACTTCACCGGGTGGGTGATGGGTGTGGGTTCACCGACCAGGGCGCCGCTCTCGCGCAGCAGCTCCACCGTGCGCTCGCGCGCGGTGTGGACGGTGGCACCGACCAGGCGCGCGTAGGCCTCGCGTCCGGCCTCGGAATCGAGACCCCTGGGGGGGTCGGCGATGATGCGGCCGTCCCAGCCGATGATGGGGCGGGTCTCCAGTTGCAGCTCGCGCCACCAGGTGACGTCGGTGGTGTCACCGAAGGTGCAGATCATGGCGATGCCGGACCCCTTCTCGGGGTCGGCCAGGCGATGGGCCTTGACCGGGACCTCGACACCGAAGACCGGGCTGGTCACGGTGGTGCCGAACAGGTCCTGGTAACGCTCGTCGTCGGGGTGGGCGACCAGGGCGACGCAGGCGGCCAGCAGCTCGGGGCGGGTGGTCTCGATGTGGACCGGAGCGCCGTCGGGCTTGTGGAAGGCCACCTTGTGGTAAGCGCTGGGACGTTCGCGATCCTCCAGCTCGGCCTGGGCCACCGCGGTGCGGAAGGTGACGTCCCACAGGGTGGGCGCCTCGGCCATGTAGGCCTCGCCACGGGACAGATTGCGCAGGAAGGCCCGCTGGGCCGCTGTGCGGGAGTTGTCGTCGATGGTGGCGTAGGTGTGGCGCCAGTCGACGCTCAGCCCCAGACGACGCCAGATCGACTCGAAGACCTTCTCGTCCTCGATGGTGAGCTTGTCGCACAGCTCGATGAAGTTGCCCCGGGAGACGGGGACCTGCCGCTTGGGGTCGGGCTTGGCCGGCGGCTCGAAGTCCGGCTCGTAGGGGACCGACGGGTCGCAGCGCACACCGTAGTAGTTCTGGACACGACGCTCGGTGGGCAGGCCATTGTCGTCCCATCCCATCGGGTAGAAGACGGCCTTGCCGTTCATCCGCTGGAAACGCGCGACGGTGTCGGTGTGCGTGTAGGAGAAGACGTGGCCGATGTGCAGCGAACCCGAGACCGTGGGTGGTGGGGTGTCGATCGAGTAGACGTCTTCGCGGCTGCGGCTACGGTCGAAATGGTAGACGCCGGACTCATCCCATACGTCCACCCACTTCGCCTCGATACCGTCCAGCGAAGGCTTGTCGGGCATGCGGAAGGAATGAGAGCGGTTGGTCATGGGGGCAATGGTAATGCTCCCGAGAGCCACTTCGCTCCGGGTTTGCAGGCCCCTGAGCGCCCAGGGAACGTGATCCGTGCCTCGAACGCGCGGGGACGTGTCGGGAGCACGCCGCGCTGCGCGGGACGGCCTTGGCGTGAAAGACTTTCATCGTAGACGGTGCGCCTTCGCGCGCACCATCGTACGCACAAGGAAACGGTGAACGATTCACATGGCTAAGAAGGACGGTGAGGTCGCACCGGTCGTCCTCGGGATGGTCGCCGGTTTCGCGGCCGAGTTCGTCACTCGCAAGGCGCTGACCTTCGCCTGGACGCGCGCGACGGGCGAAGAACCTCCGACGGACCTGGAGTCCCCCGACGTGAGCCTGGGACGCGCCCTGAGCTGGGCCGTGATCGCGGGTGTGGGCGTGGAGGTGGCCCGGGTCCTGGCCGTACGCGCCACCCGAAAGCGGCTGGTCGGTTCCGGCGAACGCGATCTGGAAGTCTGACCAGGGGTCCGACCGCGACGTGTGCGGGGTCCACCCCCGCCTCGACGAACGGGTGGCGGTGGACGGCTCACCCCATCGGGGGTCCTCCCCGTCTGGAGTCGGCCGTCCACCGCCCGCCGTCGTCGCGCCCGCCGCCGTGCGGGACCCCCGTTCACGCGGAGGCGGCGGCCCGGTCACCCAGGGGTGACCGTCGCGGGTCCGTTCCCCGGTCCCGTCGGGTTCTCGGGACCATCGGGGGCTCGGGAGACCCGCCGATCAATCAGGCGCATTCCTTGCAGACCAGCTGGCCGGCGCGCTGCTCGGCGAGCTGACTGCGGTGGTGCACCAGGAAACAGCGCGAGCAGGTGAACTCATCGGCTTGGCGGGGCAGTACCCGGACCGCGAGTTCTTCGCCCGACAGGTCCGCACCGGGCAGTTCCATGCCCTCGGCCACCTCGTCGGGGTCGACGTCGATGGTGCCGGTGCCCTTGTCCACGCGCCGCGCCTGCAGCTCCTGGAGGCTGTCCTCGTTGATGTCCTCGTCAGTCTTGCGCGGGCTGTCGTAGTCGGTGGCCATCTCTGCTAACTCCATCCCCCTCGTTTAGTGCCTCATCGCGCGGGTGTAACGCTTGAGAGACCTTGGTTGTGCCCGAATCGGCCAATGAATTTTCCCGAAGTCCGTGTTCGGTGCCCCCTCCCGGGTCACCTTCCACAGGTCAGTAGCATTTTCACGAAATCGTGACCGGAGGCGGCCAATAATCGATGGCCCCTGCACTGGTCGTTCTCGTGTACTACCCAACGTCGAGCGTCTCGTAGACCGGAAAACACGTACGCGCCCACATGAAGGGCAAGTATGGAACACTCCCCCGGATCGGGGCGAAAACCAAGACATGCCCATGTCAGGAGGGATTCCCTCCGTGTCCACGCCCGGGGAAGCATACCCACCCCGACTCGTGGCTCGTGACAGGGGTGGGCGTGTCTTCGGACACGTATAAATACCACGAAGCGTGGACGGACGCAGCTTTGGAAGCGTGGAGACGGTGCGCCCCACTTTTTCCGATGGGTGCTTCGGAAGGTCGAACCCGCCGTTTCCTCAACGGCGGTCGACGCTCTCGCCGCCCTGTCCGGGTGGATTCGGCAGGCACACGGTGACGACCAGACCGCCGCCGGCGCGGGGCCAGGCGGTGACCACGCCCTTGTGGGCGCGCACCACCGAGCGCACGATGGACAGTCCCAGACCGGCGCTGCGACCCGAACCCACACGGTCGCCGGAGCCTCGCCGGAACGGTTCGAAGAGACCCTCGATCTCGTAGGCGGGGATGACCTTGCCGGAGTTCTCCACCTGAACCGCGGGCATGCCCTCGTACATGCCGCTGCGCACGGTGATCTCACCGTCCTCGACGTTGTACTTGAGGGCGTTCTCCACCAGGTTGGCGACCAGTCGTTCCAGCAGGACCGGGTCGCCCACCACCAGGGCGGAACGCAGGTCCTGGCGCGGGGAGAGCCCGGAGGAGTCGATGTCCCCGGACAGTTGACTGAGCACCGTGCCGGCGACCTCGCCCAGGTCGACCTTGGCCTTGACCTCCAACTCACGGTCGGTCTTGGCCAGGAACAGCAACCCGTCGATGAGGCGTTCGTGGCGGGCGTTGGTCTCCAACAGGGTGTGCCCGACGCTCTTGAGGTCTGCGGACACGTCCGGGGCGCTCAACGCCACTTCGAGCAGGGTGCGGTTGATGGCCAGCGGTGTGCGCAGTTCGTGCGAGGCGTTGGCGACGAAGCGCCGTTGCCCGTCGAAGGCACGGTCCAGACGCTCCAGCATGCCGTCGAAGGTGTCGGCGAGCTCACGGATCTCGTCATCGGGCCCGGACAGCGCGATGCGTTCGTGCAGGGAGCGCTCGGACAGCCGTCGGGCTATGCGGGTGATCTTCTGCAACGGCGAGAGCGCCCGCCCGGCCACCGCGTACCCCAGTGCCACCGCGAGCAACCCGACCAGGAACAGCGCCAGCAACGAGAAACGGGTGACGTGGGTGAGGACCTGTTCGATGTGGTGGCTGTGCTCGATGAGCTCGGCCAGGCTGTCCTCGGCCAGGAGGGCGTTGAGCAGGACCGCGACGACCAGGTAGTTGACCAAGACCAGGAGGGAGCCCGCCGCGAAGAAGAGCATCCCGTAGATGAGGGTGAGGCGGGCCCGCAGGCTGAGGTTGTCGGTGAAGCGATGAACCGTGGAGTGGGCGGCGGAGCGTTCGGTGCTCTCCCCTCCGGGCGCCACCGAGTTCAGGCTGCGCCACGTACCGGTGTCCCCGGGGCGAGTGGCCTCCACCTGTCCGGGTTCGGGACGCTCGCCCGGTCTCACAGTCGGTACCCGGCGCCGGGGACCGTCTGGATGACCTGTGGGCTGCCGAGCTTCTTGCGCAGGGTCATGACGGTGACCCGGACGACGTTGGTGAAGGGGTCGGCGTTCTCGTCCCAGGCCTTCTCCAACAGGCCCTCGGCGCTGACCACGGTGCCCTGCGCGCGCATGAGCACCTGTAGGACCGCGAACTCCTTGGGTGTGAGGCCGACCTCACGGCCCTCACGATACACCCGGTGGTTGGCCGGGTCCAGGGTGATGCCGTGGCGCTCCAGCACCGGTGGCAGCGGCGGCGCCGAACGGCGGCCCAGGGCGTGCACCCGGGCGATGAGTTCGGGGAAGGCGAAGGGTTTGGGGAGGTAGTCGTCGGCGCCCAGGGTGAGCCCGTCGACCCTGTCCTGGACCCCGTCGGAGGCGGTGAGCATCAGGATGCGGCCGTTGTAGGCCTCCGCGACCAGGGTGCGGGCGACCTCGTCGCCATGGATCCCGGGGAGGTCGCGGTCGAGGACGACGACGTCGTACTCGTTGACCGCGGTGTGTTCCAGGGCGGTGTCGCCGTCGTAGACCACGTCCACCGCCATGGACTCACGCCGTAGTCCGACGGCCACGGCGTCGGCCAGGACCCGTTCGTCTTCGACCACGAGTACTCGCAACGTTGTCCTTCAGGGGGGTCGGGAAACAAAAAAGGGGGCCGCTGCCGGCGCATCCCCCAACACACCGGCAGCGGCGTTCTCGGTCCCGACCGCGTCAACCGTTCTCCCACGGTCGGGGTAAGGACACGGTAAACCCGTTCGGGGAACACTGTGAAGTGTTCCGCTCGTCCTCACCCCCGTGTGTCACGGGCGCTGGGCCGGGAGTCTGTACGACCCCTGTGCGCGGAGTGGTCGCCGCCGGCGAATCCCCCAACCGCCGGCGACGACTCAACCCCGCACATCTCAAATCTGACACATCAACAATAAGAAACGAGTAAGCACTGGCCACTGCCGAAAAATGTGTCTTGGGACACTTTTTTCCATGACTTCACTCGGCGCCACGAACCCTCTTCCCCACGGGGCCACCCGGCGGACCACGACCGCCACTGACGGGCAGATTTTCACTTTGCGGAATCGGAGTCTGAATCACGGAAACGTCACCGTGCGGGGGGCGGAGGTTTGACCTGGCTCACAGTGAGGTAGACGTAGAAAACGCACGCGTGGACACCGGGCCCTGCCCGGACCGCGACGGGCGTTCATGTCACAGGGTCGTGACGACTTCGGTTCGTGCCACGTGAACAGCGTGCGCACACGCATGTGCACCGGTGCGCCACCATGCTCCGGTGCCTACCCCTGGAAGAGGTGCAATGGGCGAGTTCATGGCGGAGATCAAGGTCCGTATCAACGAGACCTACCGGTCGCTCCAGTCGGCGCAGGCCGCCGGGGACGACTTCCTTGCCGACACACATGCGTCGGAACTCGAGGACCTGTACCGCATCGCCGCCCGAAACGGCGTCGACACGCTGCACTAGGCAGTGTTTTTTAGAGCCTCCGCCGGCGCTTCGGCGTGTTCGGGCGCCCCAAAAAGTCAGGAACCTTCGGTGCCTACGGTGTGATCCTCGTTCCTCGGATCCCACCTCCGACACCTCCCCGGGTTTACAGAAGACAGGGCCTGACGGCGCCCGAACAGGTGACCCCCCGTGGTTCCCAAAACAGAACCTGGTCGGGGCAAGGCGGGGCGGCGGACCCGAGTCGGCCGCGCCCGCCCACGAATGTTCGACCCCGGGCGTGACCCGCCCGGGGTCCCTTGTGTCCGGAGGGGCCGTCAGCCGTCGGTGTCGGCGCCCAACGGCGCCAGGAGCGCGTCGAGCCGCTCGTACAGGCCGGGCCGGGCGGCGATCACCAGGTCTTCGGAGGGCGGCCCACCCCCTGGCCCTCCCAGGCGCACGCCCGCCTCGGTGGCGACCAGGCCGGGCGCGGCCCAGTCCCACAGGTTCAGGCCCCGCTCGTAATAGGCGTTGCTGCGCCCCACCGCCAGGCCGGTGAGGTCGATCGAGGCCGCACCGATCCGTCGGATGTCGCGCACGTGCCCGACCACCTCGGTCAGCACCCGCGCCTGGTGGACCCGTCGACCCGCCGAGTATCCGAACCCGGTGGCCACCAGGGCCCGGTCCAGCGGCACCGCGTCCGGGGCGCGCAACGCACGACCGTCCAGCCGCGCCCCTCCGTCCAGGACCGCCTCGAACATCTGCCCACGAGAGGGAACGCCGACCGCCGCGGCCACGACCACTCCGTCGACCTCGGCGGCGATCGCCACGCCCCAGTCCGGAGAGCCGTACAGGTAGTTGACGGTGCCGTCGATGGGGTCCACCACCCAGCGCACCCCGCTGGTGCCCTCGACACCACCGCCCTCCTCACCCAGGACCGCGTCGTTCGGCCTGACCGCGAGCAAGCGGTCGCGGATGAGTTCCTCGGTGGCCCGGTCCATCTCGGTGACGACGTCGGTCGGGCTGGACTTGGTGTCCAGGACGGTGATGCCCTCCTGCCCCTTGGCCGCGAGTTCCCCGGCCTCCGCGGCCACGGCCACGGCCAGGTCCCGCAGCTTCCCTCGGTCGTGTGGGGACTGGCTGGTGCTCACTGCTGCCCTCTTCCGTTCTGGGCCCCGAACGCGGCTGTCCGGGCACTCTCCTGGCACCCTACGCGGCGAGGGTCGTCCGGTCCCGGGCACCGTTGGAACACCGTCGGAACATCGAAGCGGGGCCCGGTGGACTCTCCGTCCACCGGGCCCCGCCGGTCGTTCACCCGGCCCCGGCGAGCAGGGTCAGAGCAGGTCGGGCTTGACCCACTCCTTGCCGTGGACGTGGTGGTCCAGGAAGGCGAAGATCGTCTCGTACCAGACCTGTGCGTTACCCGGGCTGAGGATCCAGTGATTCTCGTCGGGGAAGTACAGGAATTTGGCCTCGACCTCGTGCAGGAGGAGGTCGCGCCACAGCTTCAGGCCCTCACCGATGGGCACCCGGTAGTCCTTGTCACCGTGGATGACGAGCATGGGCGTACGGATCTTGTCCGCGTGCAGGTGCGGGGAGTTGAGCTCGTAACGCTCCGGTCGATCCAGCGGCGTACCGAACTCGCTCTCCCAGACCGGCGGGTAGTCCGTGGTGCCGCTGAAACCGTCCAGTTGCCACAGGGACGCGTGGGAGACGATGGCCTTGAACCGGTCGGTGTGCCCGGCGATCCAGTTGGCCATGTAGCCGCCGAAGGAACCACCCATCATGGCGGTGCGCTCGGCGTCGATGTCCTCACGCGCCTCGGCGGCGTCGGTGATGGCCATGACGTCGGCGTGGGTGCGGGGCCCCCACTTGCCCCAGGCGCGGCGCAGCATGTCCTGGCCGTAACCGGTGGACAGGGCGGGGTCCGGAAGCAGCACGGCGTAGCCCCGGGCGGCGAGCAGCCACGGGTTCCAGCGCCAGCTCCACCCGTTGAAGCTCATGTACGGGCCGCCGTGGACCCAGAGCATGAGCGGGGCGGGCGTGTCTGCGGAGGCATCCTCGGGCAGCACCAGCCAGGAGCGGATCCGGGTGCCGTCGTCGGCGGTGGTCTCGATCTCGGTGAGCGTGCCCGGCATGGACAGCTCCGAGCCCGGGGTGCGCAGGTAGGTGGGTTCGCCGTCGGTGACGTCGGCGTCCAGGCGTACCGGCGCGGGCGGGGAGTCCCAGGCGTCACGCATCGCGAAGACGTGACGGCCGTCCGGGGAGGGGTTCAGTTCGCTGTAGGCGCCGTGGTCACCGGTCAGACGAGTGAGCTCGCCCGAGGCCACGTCCACGCGGAAGACGGGGCGGCGGCCGTTCTGGTCGGCGACGAGGAAGACCGTGTTCGAGTCGGCTGACCAGGCGTAGTCCCGCGGCCAGAGTTCGTGGCCTTCGAGCAGGTCACGACCTTCGCCGGTGGCCGGGTCGACGATCCAGAGCGTGGCGTCACGGGGCTCTCCGTGGTACTCGCCCTCGGAGTCGGCGTACACCAACAGGCGGGTACCGTCCGGGGAGATGGACGGGGAGCCGAACTCCAGTGCCTCGTCGGGGCCACCGACGACGGTGCGGCGTCGTCCGGTGGCGGTGTCGATGGCCACGACCTCGCCGCGGGTGGCGCCCTTGGAGGTGGGCACCGACCAGGTCACGTACACGGTGGAGCCGTCGGGCGACACCTCCGGGGCCGATCCCAGCAGGGCCATGCCGGCGTCGGGGGTGAGGTCCCGGGGCTCGCCCAGGCGGGAGTCCTCGTCCTCGGGCGGGGTGGCGGTGAACAGGCGGGGATGGTCGGGGCCGACGTCACTGTCCCAGGAACGCACCGGAAGGGCCTCGTGCAGGATCGCGGTGACACCGGCCTCCTCTCGTGCCTTGCGGGCCTCGGAGTCGGCCTCCTGGTCCTGCGAGCGAGGCAGCACCCGGCCGGTGAAGGCGACCAGGCCGCTGTCCCGGGCGACCCCGAAGGCACCGACGCCACCATGGGTCGAGGCGACCTGCCGGGCCTCGCCACCGTCGGCGGGCAGCAGCCACAGCGCCGCCTTGGGCTTGTCCTGGGATGCGGACTCGGGGTCGGGACGTCCGGTACCGAAGAGCACTGAACCGTCGGGGAGGAACTCCGCACCCGACTCGCCCTTGGTGGAACGGGTCAGTCGTCTGGGCGCGCCTCCGCCCTCGGCCTCCGGAGCGACGTCGATCTCCCACAGGGCGCTGCGGAAGGACTTGGCGTCGGGGGCGATGTCGCTCACGGGCGCGACGAGGCGGGTGCCGTCCGGGGACAGGCGCAGCCCGTTCACGCGGCGCAGACGGACGTACTCCGGCAGTTCATACCAGGAACGAACCAAGACAGATACTCCTGAAACCGTCGACTTGTGGTCGGGGACGACCCTATCGTCCGCGGTGACCCGCATCACCACCGGGTTTGCCGTCTTCCCACTTCAGAGGTGGTCAACATCGTTGACCCCCATCCTCAGGACGGTACGGGCGCACCGCCGGACGCGACGCCGCCCACGACCCCGAGGACGTGACGCAGACTGTTGTCGACGTGCTCCGCGGCGGCTCGGGCCGCGGTGTCCTCGGCCCCCTCGTGGACGGCGCGGCAGATCCGGGCGTGCTCACGGGTGCTGAGCACCATCCGTTCGGGCGTGCGACGCGCGAGTCGGCGCAGCCGCCGCAAATGCCGACGAACGGAGGTGAGGGAGTCCGCCAGGTATGGGTTGGCGGCGTTCTCGGAGACCGCGGTGTCCAGACGGTCGGTGAGCGCGTAGTAGTCGGTGTCGTCGACGCCCTCTCCGGCCTGTTCGAAGCGAATCTCCCACTCGCGGAAGGCCTCCTCCAGTTCCGCGAACACCGAGCGCTCCGGAGCACGGGCGCACAGCCGAACGGCGTAGGTCTCCAGCGCCTCGCGCATCTGGAACTGGTGCACGATGTCCTGGAGCGCGATCTCGGTGACGAAGGCGCCACGGCCCGGACTGATCCGCACCAGGTCGTCCCTGGTGAGGCGACGCAGGGCCTCGCGCAGGGGCGTTCTGGACACGCCCAGACGTTCGGCCAGCCGGGTCTCGTTCAGGTGCGCGCCCGGGGCCAGCTCCCACTCCACGATCTCCTCGCGCAGCCGCTCGTACACCAGATCGCCCTGCCCCACCCTGTGCTCCCCGTTCCCGAGATCCGCCGTCGCCGTGCCGCTTGACATCGTTCCACGTGGGCCGCCAAGCTCTTCCCGGATTGTATACAAACGGTATCCAGCTGGTGGTCGAGGCGATCACCGGATCCGCCATGCCGGTACCGAATCGCTGAGAAAGGCCCGAGGATGAGAGCGACCACACGGCTGCGAGCACTGATCGACGGGGACGGCACGCACGTCGCGCCGGGGGTTTTCGACGGGCTCACCGCCCGGCTGGCCGAACAGAGCGGGGCCGAGCTCCTCTACGCCAGTGGCGGCGCCATCGCACGCGGCCACGGGGTACCCGACATCGGGCTTCTGGGGGTCACGGAGGTCGCGGACCGGCTGGCCCAGATCACGGCGGTGACCTCGCTGCCGGTCATCGCCGACGCCGACACCGGATTCGGCAACGCCGTCAACGCGGTCCGCACGGTGGGACTGTTCGAGCGCGCGGGGGTGGCCGGACTCCATCTGGAGGACCAGACCTTCCCCAAGCGCTGCGGGCACCTCGACGACAAGTCACTGGTCCCCACCACCGAGATGGTCGGCAAACTACGCGCGGTGCTGGACACGCGGACCGACCCCGACCTGGTCGTGATCGCCCGTACCGACGCGATCGCCTCGGAGGGGGTGGAGGCCGCGCTGGAACGTTCGCGCGCCTACCTGGAGGCCGGGGCCGACGTCATCTTCGTGGAGGCTCCGCAGAGCGTGGAGCAGATCGAGCTGATCGCCGGGGAGATCCCCGAGCCCAAGCTGATCAACATGTTCCACGGGGGCAGGACCCCGCTCGTGTCCAGGCAACGCCTGGCCGAGCTGGGGTACCGCCTCGTCATCATCCCCTCCGACCTCCAGCGGGCGGTGATCAGGGCCGCCCAGCGCACCCTGGAGGCCATCGTCCGGGACGGCGACAGCTCGGCCGTCGCGGACGAACTGACGTCGTTCACCGAGCGCGAGGAGATCGTTCGGACCGAGGACTACCTCGCGCTCGGGACCTGACACCGGCCAAAGCCGTGAGGGTCAGTGCTGCTCACAGCACTGACCGCCGCCCTCGTTGCAGCGCGGCAGGGAGGTGAGCCGTTGTTCCTCACCCTGCTCGGCGTACTCGCGCACCAGGCCGGAGACCATCGACACGAACGCCGGGTGCGTACCCGGGCTGAGTGCGCGCGCGTAGTCCATACCGAGTTCCTCAGCGGTCTCACGCGCCTCGATGTCGAGGTCGAACTTGACCTCCATGTGGTCGGAGACGAACCCGTGCGGAACGACCGCCACCGCGCTCACGCCCTCGTCGGCCAGTTCCCGCAGCCGATCGTTGATGTCCGGCTCCAGCCAGGGCTGGCCGGGCGGACCGCTACGGGACTGGTAGACGACCTCGTAGGGGTGGTCCCCACCGATCCGCTCGGCGACCAGGCGGGCCACCGCGGCCAACTGGGCGCTGTAAGCGCCCTCCGGCCCGAAGGTCTGCCCCGGACCGCCGCTGGCCTCGGCCATGGTCATGGGGATGGAGTGCGCCGAGAACAACAGGTGCGCGCCCGCACGCTTGTCGGCGGGCAGCCCCTCCAGAGCGGCGCGAGTGTGATCGACCAGAGGTTCGATGAACCCGGGATGATCGTAGAAGGGACGGATCAGATCGACCTCGGGGGCGTCCGGGCCGAGGTCGGCCAGGGCCCGCTCGATGTCCTCGTGGTAGGCGGTCCGGCTGGACCAGTTGCAGTACGCGGAGGTCGGCAACGCCAGGATGCGGCGAACGCCGTCCTTCTTCATCTGCGCCAGGGTGTCGGTGAGCATCGGCGCCCAGAACCGGTTGCCCCAGTAGATGGGCAGGTCGATGCCCTGTTCGGTGAAGTCGGTGGTGATGGCGGCGAGCAGGTCCCGGCACTGCTGGTTGATCGGGCTCACTCCCTTGAACAGGAAGTAGTGCTCACCGACCTCCGCCAACCTTTCGCGGGGGATGTTGCGCCCGCGGGTGACGTTCTCCAGGAACGGGATGACCTCGTCCTCGCCCTCCGGTCCACCGAAGGAGATCAGCAAAAACGCGTCGTAAGGCCTCATGCTGTTCATGTAACCAGTTTCCGAGGCCCGCCCGGATCCGCCCCCACCCATGTCGTGGGGCTTCCGGCACGGAAGTGACCAGCTCCACTAAGGACTCTGGTCACATAAGTGACCGATCGGTAATGTCGCCGCATGACTGATGTGTTGTGGCACACCTGGGCCGACACCTACCAGGCCCGCCCCCGTCGGACGATGACCCCCCGCGACACCGAGGAGGTCGCGGCGGCGGTGATCGCCGCGGCGGCCGAGGACCTGCGGGTCCGTATGGTCGGTACGGGACATTCCTTCACGGACGTGGCCATCACCGATGGACTGCTGCTCTCCCCCGCCTCCCTGACCGGATTACGTTCGGTCGACCCCATATCCGGTACCGCCACCGTCGCCGCGGGCACGCCCCTGTGCGACTTCAACGACGCCCTGGCCGAGCGTGGCCTGGCGCTGGCCAACATGGGCGACATCGCCGTGCAGACCACCTCGGGCGCGGTCCAGACGGGGACGCACGGCACCGGGCGGGACGCGGGCGGCCTGGCGAGCCAGGTGGTCGGCATGGAAATGGTCCTGGCCGACGGTTCGGTGGTGGAGTGCTCGGCCGAGAACGAACCGGAACTGTTCCACGCGGCCCGGGTGGGGTTGGGCGCGTTCGGCGTCGTCACGGCGTTGACCTTCGCGGTACGCCCGGCCTTCCTGTTGCGGGCCGAGGAAATGCCCATGCCCTTGGACGAGGTGTTGGAGCGGTTACCGGAGCTGCGCGCCGACAACGACCACTTCGAGTTCTTCTGGTTCCCCCACACGGGCAACACCAACACCAAGCGCAACAACATCAGCGAGGGCCCGTCCCGCCCCCTGCCGCCTTTCAAGGCGTGGCTGGACGACGATTTCCTGTCCAACCGGGTCTTCGAGCGGGTCAACCGGATGTGCCGTCGCTTCCCGGTGACGGTTCCCGCCGTCAACCAGATCAGCTCCCGGGCGCTGTCGGCGCGCTCCTACACCGACGTCTCGCACAAGGTTTTCGCCTCGGTGCGCAACGTGCGCTTCGTGGAGATGGAGTACGCGATCCCCTCCGAACACGTGGCGGACGTCCTGCGCGAGGCGCGTTCGATCGTGGACCGCGGCGACCACCGGGTGAGCTTCCCCGTGGAGGTGCGCTTCGCCCCCGCCGACGACGTGTGGTTGTCGACCGCCCACCAGCGCGAGAGCGCCTACGTTGCCGTGCACATGTACCAGGGGACGCCCTATCGGGAGTACTTCGCGGACCTGGAGGCGCTGTTCACGTCGGTGGGCGGACGCCCGCACTGGGGCAAGTTGCACACCCGTGACCGTGCCTACCTGGAAGGGGTCTACCCGCGGTTGGCCGACGCCCTGGCGGTGCGGGATCGGGTGGACCCGCACCGCCACTTCGGCAACGCCTACCTGGACCGGGTGTTCGACTGACCCCGCATTGACTTCCTCTCCGCGGCTGAAGCAGGGGTCTGCTCCGCTAGGACCGATCAGCCGGTGGGCGCGGGTTCACCCTGGGTGCCGCTCCGGGGAGCACCGTCCTGCGGGGCGTCCCCTCCCTGCTCGTCATCGCCCGGTTCGGGTTCGGCCGGTTCCCCCGGCAGTTCCGGTTCGGGTTCATCCACCGGCGGTTCGGCCGGCTCGGTGGGGGTGTCGGTGCCCTGGTCGCCCGGGGTCGTCCCGGGTTCGTCCGGGTCACCGGTCCCCGTCCCCGGAGCGGTGTCCGTCCCCTCCTCCTGTGGCTCCTGGTCCCTTACGGAGGTATCGGTGTCCTCGTCGTCCTCGTCCTCGTCGGTGTGGGCCGGGGCGGACTGACCGCCCAACAGGGAGGGCGAGGTCGGCTCGTCCTGGCCCTGGGTCCAGGCGGTCAGGGAACGCCCGGTGAGCAACTCGAAGACCAGGATGACCATCATGACCAGGACGAACACCACTCCGGCGGGGATGAGGACCGCGCGTCGGCCACGCTTGGGGCGTGCTCCCTCTTCCCCGGTCGTGTCCGAGGCCACGGCCTCCGAGCGGTCACGGGGCCCCACCGAGGGCAGGAGTTCGGTCGGCTCGCCCGGGACCGGGTCGTGGGGCCGGTCCGGGTCGGCGGGATTTCCGAATCCGGGCGCCAGGGTCCGACCGGGCAGATCGTGTCCCAGGGAGGGCATGGCCATGGTCCGGGTGGCGTCTTCGGACTCCTGGAAGGCGGCCGTGGCTCCGAGGTCGTCCCTCTCGATGGCCGGTTCCGGCCGTTCCGCGAAAGGGGCGGCCTGGGGCTGCTTGGCCTTCTCCGCCAGTCCCTTGGCCCGTTCTCCGCTGCGGGTGATCCAGTGCTGGATCACCGGGGTGGCACTGGTGCTGAGCACGGCCATGACGGCGGTGCCGATGACGGTTCCGTAGACGTTCAGGTAGGAGGCGGCGGTCGCCGCGGTCAGGGTGGCCATGCCGGCCCCCACGACCTGGGCCACGCTCAGGTCGATGCGTGCGCCCTTGTCATCCTTGCCGTCCTTGTCGTCCTTGTCGTCCTTGCCGCGTCGATCGCCCCGGGCTCCCTCCATGTCATGGTCTGCGTGATGGGCTCGGCCGGTCGATCGACCCCGCTCGTTCGGCCCACCCCCGTACTCCGGTCTGGGCATGGTGTGCGGCCCCCTCCGTCGGCCGCGCGTGGGCGCGGCGGGACACTCGTCATGTCATGGGATGGGCGTGTGGTGGGGCAGACATCCCCGTAGGCCCCAACATTCACATAACGCCCATAGGTGGATACCTCACTTTAAGGGGGACAAGCCTCTGATAACGCCATCAAATAAGAACCATCACCATCTGGCGCCCCTCGGCGTGTCGAGTTGCGAACCACAAGGTGCATGATGTCTCTACTTCGCCCGAGAACGGAGTTTTTCCCAGACCTGGGGTGATTCGAGGTACGCGGGATACCATCACCGCGGAGCCTTCGTACGGGATCGGCGACATTCACCGACGATCGCTCCCGGTCGCGCGAGGCTCACCGTGTCAAGATTGGCAACGGAAGCGACCGTGAGGGCCCCGGGCACCCGGGGTCGACTCCCACCGTGGTGACCACCACGGGCCGGGAGGCGGGCACAGTTCGGACATGCCGGGCGCGGTACTGGCCGAACAGTTGTCGGCCGACCAGACTTGGAGAACGCGAGGGACGGTCTATACCGACCCTCGACGGGACGTGAAGGGGAGAGCGATGCACGAGCTTCGCCTCGTGGCCGTGAGTGAGGACGGCACCTATCTGGTGCTGGCCAGCACCGGTCGTGGAACCCGATTCATGCTGCCCGTCGACGACCGCCTGCGAGCCGCCGTACGCGGCCAGTTCTCCCGGCTCGGCCAGTACGAGATCGAAGTGGAGAATCCGTTGCGCCCCAAGGAAATCCAGGCCCGCATCCGGTCCGGCGAGACCGCGGAGGCCATCTCCGAGATCTCCGGGATACCCATCGAACGGGTGCGTTGGTTCGAAGGACCCGTACTCCAGGAGCGCGAGTACATCGCGCAACAGGCCCAGCGCGCCACCGTGCGCGCCCAGGGCGACGCCGTACCCGGTCCCTCCCTGGAGGAGATCGTCACCAAGCGGATCGGCGCCCACCAGTTGGAGACCGGCGACGCCGTGTGGGACTCCTGGAAGCGCGAGGACCGCACCTGGCAACTCAAGCTCGTCTTCCTACAGGGGGGCGACGAGCGTGTCGCCCACTGGCTGTACGAGCCCAGACACAACTCCGTCGCTCCGGCCGACGAGGAGGCCGCCAGGTTCTCCTTCGAGGAGCCCTTGTCGGCCTCGCCCGAGGCCGCGGCCAACGTCACCCCGTTCGCCCCTCGCCGCAACGAGGCCACCACCGACCTGCCCCGCCTGGACGCACAGTCCGCCGCCGAGCGCCGCCCTGGTGACATCGCTCCGCGTCGCCTGTCGTCCGCGCAGGACACGCCGTTGGACGAGCCCCTGCGCCCGGCCCCGCATACGGACCAGTTCGGGGTGCCGATCCGTGAGGAGCCCGGGCGTCCGACGCGCCGGCGGCCCGAGCGGGTGGCCGAACGCCCTCCGGAGCGAGCCCCCGAACGCGGGCCGGAGCACACACCTCAGGAGGCACCGCCCGCCGCACCGATGCCCGGTTTCTCGCGGAGCGAGCCACCGCGGCGCCACCCCATGGCGGAGCCGCCCATGCGGCCCGAGCGCCCGGCCGAGCGGTTCGGGGAGCGTCCCGCCGAACGTCCGGTGGGGCGTCGGGTAGAGCGCCCCATGGAGCGGTCCGAACGCCATGACGAGCCCGAACCGGTGCGTCCCGCGGCCGTGTTCGACGAACCGGAGCCCGAACCCCGATACCTGTCCGAGACACGTGGCCGTCCCGATTCTCCGGGAGCCCCGGACCGGCTGGACGCGCGTCCTGCACCGGCGCCCGACCCCGAGCCGGCCCCGCCTGTGACCGAACCGGAGCGACCACGACGACGTCGCGCCACCATCGACCTCAACGACAAGGGCACCCCACGACGGGCCGTGGACGAGCAGCCCCCGATCCCGGCCGCCGCCGGTGGCACCAACGGGGCCACCGCCGGGAACGGTGCCGCTCCCAAGCGCAAGGGGCGAGGACGCCGCGCCTCGGTCCCCACCTGGGACGAGATCATGTTCGGGTCGAAGAAGAACGAGTAGGCGCACCCACCGAGAGCGAGGGGGCGATCACCGGTCGGTGATCGCCCCCTCGCTCTCGTCCGGTGTCCTTCCGGCTCGTGGAGACCGTGCCTCAGGTGGTGTCCTGGTGTGGATCCTGGTCCTCCGACAGGAAGGGCCGCACCATCTCCGGGGTGATCCGCCCGGCGAAATCGACCGACTCCTCCAAAGAGGCGTCCTGAGCCGTGTAACCTCCCGCTCCGGCACCCACGGTCACCTGGAGGTCGGCCAGCCCCGAGCGACGTTGGAACAGCGTCTGGGTCCAGGTCCATCCGATCACCGCCGACCGTTCCACCGTGGCCTGTCCGCGCTGCAACGAACCCGAGCGCACGCTCACCCGTTCCCCGTCGTAGCCGTGGCCCAGGGAGCGGTACCGGTCCACCGCCAAGGGCACCCCGAGCAGCGCGAGCGCCCCCGACGCGACCGTCAACCAGATCAGGTCCAGGTAGAGGGCCACCGCCGCCACCACGACGAACGGCAGCACGGCGCGGGTGAAACGCCGGTACAGGGCCGCCCGTGGGTGGCGGGTGAGCCGGCCTCTGAACAGGTCCAGGGCACGGTCGACCACCGCCTCCACCTTGGGGCGGGGCCCGAGGGGCAGCAGGACCGCACGGTTGGCGGTGTCCCCCAGCCCGGTGACGATGGCGCGCAGCCGCACCGCGCGACGGGTACGTTCGAGGGGGTTGTCCCGTAGCTCGTACCCGCGGATGCGGCGCCGTTCCAGGGTGACGCTGCGGCGGGTGAACAGACCGCGTTCGGCCACCAGGGAACCGTCCCGACCCCGGAGCGTGAATCCCCAGTGGGTGAGGGCGTAGGAGACCACCGCGAAGACCGGCATCAACAACACCAGCACACCCGTGGACACCGCGGCGAACACCACCAGGAAGCCTCGGTCGGTGCTGGTCACCCAGTCCACGAGGAAGTCGGTGGCCACCTGCCCGGCGGACTGTTGGACCATGCCGAACAGGGTGGCCAGGAGCACGAACGGGGTCACCAGGTGACCCACGCTGAGCGCCCCGAACAGGTACCAGCTCCGGGGCATCCGGAAGTAGGTGACCGCTGCCTCGTCCGACGCGGTCACGGCCCCGGAGGCGTCCGTTCCGGCGGATGCGGTGGTGAGGGAGGCGACGCCGTCCTCCCCCACCGTGGTCGCCTCCTCCCTCCGTCCACTGAGCACGGCCTTGCGGTGCAGCAGGACCGTGCGCAGACGCTCGGCCTCGGCGGCGTCCACCGCGTCGAGCTTGCCGTCCTCGGTCTCGCCCGCCCCCGACGCGGCCTCGATGCGCACCACGGCCACACCCAATAGGCGGTGCAGCAGGCTGCTGGTGACGTCGACCCCGCGCACCCGTTCCAAGGGGATGGTGCGCCGGGAGCGTCTGATCAGGCCGCTGCGGATCTCCAGGCGTTCCTCGCCGATCTCGTAGCGGAAGGTCTTCCAGGTGACGAACCCGCGGACGAGCAGTCCCAGGACCGCGAGCAGGGTGGCGGTGAGGATCCAGGGGTTGAACCCGCCGACCACCAGACCGGCGGCGATCGGCAACAGCAGCCCCCGGATCTGGATGATGGGTCCGACGACCAGGGTGCGCGGGCTGAGCCGGTGGGCGGTCTCCGTCCCGAAGGGCGATCCTTGACCGGTGGGGTCCTCGCCCCACCAGGAACGGGGCGTCTCCTCCCCGGGTTCGGTGGGCGCTGCGAGTCCGGCGGGTTCGGCGAAGGTGGGGGCTCCGGGGGGCGCGGGGGTCGTGGGCCACCGGTGGCTCTCCCCCTCGAAGGGTGCGTACGAGCCCGAGGAAGGGGTGCCGGGCCCGGAGGAGTCGAGGGTGCCGGAGGTACTGCCGGGCGCGACCCAGCCACCGGACCCGGTCTCGGGGGACTCGGGCCGATCGGTATCGGGGTGTCGGAGGGGCTCGGGGCCCCGATGGGTTTCGGGCCGTCGGGTCTCGGGACTCTCGTGGGGGTCGTGTCGTGGATCCATCAGGTGGCGTCGTCCCGGAGCGTCCCGGCGCGCACGGCGAGTTCCTCACTGAGCCGGCGCGCCTCCTCGGCGTCCAGACCCTCGATGGTCGAAGACCCGGCGTAGGAGGCGGTCCGCACCTGGAGCGTGGCCACGTCGAAGATCCGCTCCAACCAGCCCTGGGTGTGGTCGACCGTCTGCAACCGGTTGACCGGCACCAACTGCCAGGCCCGGCTGATCCAGCCGGAGCGGGTGTAGATGACGTCCTCGTCGACCTCCCACCGATGCACCCGGTAACGCCACGAGGGCACGATGGCGATCTTGAGCAGGGCGTACGCGACGTAGACGGAGGGGAGGACCCAGGCGTTCTCGTGCACCCACGTCGGCACCCAGCCCCAGGCGAAGTCGCCCAGGGCCCAGGCCGCGGCGCTGAGCAGGGCCAGGTTGAACAGCGCGCCGAAGGCCATGCGCAGCGTCCACACCCCGATCGAGCGGCTGCTCACCCTCCGTAGCGGCGGACGTAGTCGGGCCACGCCCGTCCCCGAATCCGCTGGGTCGGGTTTCTCCCCCGGCCGGGGGACGGCGTCGTGGGGCGGGAAGTTCGTCACCCGCCCGAGTCTAGGCCGTATCCTCACGCCCTCCGCTGGGCCCCGGCCCCGGCATACGCCCTCTTTCACCGTCCGGCGCCCTCACCAGGTCTTCGGAGAAAGCCGGAGACGTGGGGAAGGGCTCGTTCCGGTCCGGTGTTCCTTCCACAGCGGGACACCTGCACCCCTGACAGCCGGAGCTGACATTTCAGGGCGTGAGAGGCGAATGCACATATCAGCGTTCTGTCAGCACCGGTCGGCACACTGAGGACAGACGCTGAAACGGAGGAACTTGATGACCGACGCCATCCGCGCGGAAGGTCTGGTCAAGGAGTTCAAGGGCACACGCGCCCTGGACGGAGTAGACCTGACCGCCAGGACGGGGGCCGTGCTGGGCGTCCTGGGACCCAATGGATCCGGGAAGACCACGACCGTACGCATCCTGTCGACGTTGCTGCGCCCCGACGGCGGGTACGCCACCGTCAGCGGGTTCGACGTGGTGCGCCAACCCCACGAGGTGCGCCGACAGATCGGCCTGACCGGCCAGTACGCCGCCGTGGACGCCGAGCTGACCGGGACCCAGAACCTGGTGCTCATCGCCCGCCTGCTGGGCTTCGATCGGGCCCAGGCCCGGGCTCGGTCCGCCGAACTACTGGAGCGCTTCGGGCTCGCCGACGCCGGTGGACGCGCGGCCAAGACCTACTCGGGAGGCATGCGCCGCCGACTGGATCTGGCCGCGAGCCTGGTCGGCCGCCCGGCGCTGCTGTACCTGGACGAACCGACCACCGGTCTGGACCCGCACAGCCGCAACGGCCTGTGGGCCGTGGTACGTGACCTGGTGGGTGACGGGGTGACCGTACTGCTCACCACCCAGTACCTGGAAGAGGCCGACCAACTGGCCGACGACATCATGGTGCTGGACCACGGCAAGGTGATCAGCCAGGGCACCCCCGAGGAGCTCAAGAGCCAGGCCGGCGACCAGGTCCTGGAGCTGCGCACGGTGGACAGCGCTCAGCTGCCCCTGGCCACCAAGATCATCGAAGCGGTCACGAGCGCCCCCGTCCACAGCGACGGACTGGTGGCGGGTGTGCCGGTCAACGACGCCTCCGTCCTGCCCGAGGTGGTCCGTCGCCTGGACGAACAGGGGGTGGCCGTGGGTGAGCTGTCCCTGCGCAAACCCAGCCTGGACGAGGTGTTCCTGGCCTTGACCGGGCACGCCGCCGAGGCCACGGACGCCGACAACGACCCCGAGGGAGCCCGCCCGTGAGCACCGTGACCACCCGCGCCTCCTCCGGATCCGTACCGCACATCCCACAGCGGATCAGCCCGCTGGTGACCGTACAGAACGGGCTCCAACTCACCTGGCGCAGCGTGCTGAAGATCAAGGCCAACCCCGAAGAGGTCTTCGGGCTGATGCTGCAGCCGGTCATGTTCGTGACCTTGTTCGTCTTCGTCTTCGGTCAGGCGATGATGGGCGACTGGCAGACCTACCGGGACTTCCTGATGCCCGGAATCATCGCGCAGTCGGTCATCTTCGCGACCATGGGTACCGGTTTCAGCCTGAGCCAGGACGTGGAGAAGGGCATCTTCGACCGCTTCCGCTCGCTGCCCATCGCCCGTTCGGCGCCGCTGATCGGCGCGATCCTGGGCGACCTGGTCCGTTACGCCATCACGGTCGTCATGGTGCTGTTGGTCGGACTGGCCATCGGGTTCCGCCCAGAGGGCGGGGTGGTCGGTGTGCTGGTCGCCGCGGCCCTGATCCTGCTGTTCGCCTTCGCGCTGTGCTGGATGTCGGCCTTCGTGGGGATGCTCGCCCGCACCCCCATGGCCGTGCAGTCCTTCGCGATGATCCTGTTGTTCCCGCTCACCTTCGGTAGTTCGGCGTTCGTCGCACCCGACGACATGCCGGGCTGGCTCGCACCCATCGCCGCGAACAACCCGGTCACCCACGTGGTGGACGCCATGCGCGCACTGATGATCGGTGGTGACGTCGCCGGACCGGTGACCTGGACCCTGGTGTGGTCGGTCATCATCACGGCGATCTTCTTCCCTCTGGCGGTGTGGGCCTACCGACGCCGCACCTGAGGGCCCACGGTGTCCACCCGAACGTCCCAGGCGGCGCCGGCCCGCCGGGGCGCTCGGGGCTCGGGGCTCGGGCTCAGCGGCGCCGGTCTCCGGCATCGACATCGTCGGGCACGATCTGCTCCAGCCACCGCGCCGTGTTCTCCAGGATCCGCGCTCTGGGCGTCTCGCGCCCTCGGGTGATCAGCCGCTCCACCTCGGCCTCTCCCAACGTGCGGGCCAGGCGCGAACGCAGGTCCCCGATCCTGGCGGAGGCGGTGTTGAGGACCCCGCGCAATCCCGCGCTGTACCCCAACAGCTCCGCGGCCCATCGGGGATCGGTGTCCTCGGTCAGTCGGGAGAGGAGCTCCAACGTGCCCAACCCGGAAATGTCGGACCCGTTGCGGGAGAGCCACCACGCCCGCCCCGCCTCGGCCCAGGCCCGTTCGACGTTCCCCTCGGCCCAGGCGAGTTCGGCGGACAGGGTGCGCCAGGTGGGTTCGATGTAGACCGGCGCGAACCCGCCCAGACCACGGACCAGGGGTTCTGTACGTTCCAGCAACCGTCGGGCCCCCACCAGGTCCCCGGTGGCCTGCATCCAGTGGATCCTGATCATGTGATGGGTGACCCGGTGCTCGTCCTGCGCCGTTTCGGCTTGGATCCTTTCGAGTTCGAGGGCGGCGCCGTCCGTGTCGCCGAGTTCGACCAGGACCTGGGCCATGAGGGTGCGAAAGAGACCACCGAGCCCGTCCAGCCCGGAACCCTCGGCCAGGTCGATGCCCTCCTGGAGCAATGCACGGGAGCGTCGCAGGTCGGTGGCCATCGTCGCGTCCACGAGCTGGGCCAGGGCGTTGCACTGTCCCCACACGTCCCCGCACTCGCGCATCGTCGACAGGGCGATCTCCGCCCGCGCACGAGAGAGGGCGGCGTCACCGAAGATCGCGTCGAGCATCGACAGCGACAGGTACACCATCGCCCGGGTCCAGGGGTCCTCCTGCCCTTGGAGAGCCATCTCCGCCCGCGCACGAGCGGGGCCGTCGGGGTCACCCTCGGTCATCGCCCGGTAGACCAGGCAGGAGATGAGCACCGGATGCCGCTCGACCCTCGTCCCACCGGCCTCGCACACCTCCTCCACCCGGGCCAGGCGTTCCAGCAGGACCGCGCGCCCCGAGGTCATCTCTCCCGCCTTGTGGAACAGACAACCGGCGTAGGCGACTTCCCGCCCCGGCGGCACCTTCTCCCCCACCAGCTCCAGTACCTGTTCGGACCAGCGGTGGACCTGCCGCCAGGCCCCGTCCAGTGTCCAGTACCACTGGGTGAGCTCCACCAGGTCCAGGGCCAGTTCGGCGTCACCGCTCTCCAACGCCCAGTGGAAGGCGGTGGTGCAGTCGTCCACCTCGCTCCGGAGCCGCTCCAACCAGACGGTCTGTTCGGGTCCGCGCAAGCCGGGGTCGGCCCGCCGCCACAGTTCCAACACGTGCAGGGCGTGGGCGTCGCGGACCCGCGTCTCCTCCCCTGACTCGACCAGGCGCTCCCACCCGTAGGCCCGGACCGTTTCCAGCTGCCGGTAGGCGGGCGGCGCGTCGTCGTCGGCGCGCCTCTCCGCGATCACGAGGGACTTGTCCACCAGCGCGAACAGAACCGTCCACACGTCCTGTCCGGCGAGCCGGCCCGGTTCCCCGTCGGGGTCGGCCACCACCCGTTCGACCGCTTCCAGGGTGGCGCCGCCGGGGAAGACGGCGAGCCTGCGCAGCAGTCGACGTTCGGCCTCGTCCAGCAGCTCCCAGCTCCAGTCGACCACCGCCCGCAGGGTGCGGTGACGGGGCAGCGCGGCCCTACTGCCGTTGGTGAGCAAACGGAACCGGTCGGTGAGGCGTTCGGCGAGCTGCCCGGGGCCCATCACCCGAAGGCGGGCGGCGGCCAGTTCCAGGGCCAGCGGCATACCGTCCAGTTCACGGGTGATGCGTACGACGTGGTCGACGTTGGCGGAAGTGAGACCGAACCCCGGGTGTGCCGCCCGCGCGCGGGCGACGAACAGCTCCACCGCCGAGCAGTTCAGGGCACCGTCGACGTCGGCCCCCTCCGGTGGCAGATCGAGCGAGGGGACCGGAAGGAGGGCCTCACCCGGCAGGCCGAGCGGCTCCCGAGAGGTGGCCAGCACTCGCAGACCCGGGCATCGGGCCAGGAGGGTCCGGACGAACCGTGCGGCTTCCTCGATCAGGTGCTCACAGTTGTCCAGCACCACCAGGCAGCGACGTTCGCCCAGGCGTGCGGCGATCCGGTCCGTCTGCGTCACCTGCGAGGACCCGGTGCGCGCCGTGATCACGTTGAGTTCGCGCAGTTCGAGGGCGGCGGCGACGGCCTCGGGCAGTTCCCGCCCCTGTCGTACCGGTGCGAGTTCGACCCACCACACGCCTTCGCCCACCAGAGAGGGTGACCGTTCGACCAGGGTCGCGGCGGCCTCGGTGGCCAGGCGGGTCTTGCCCGCGCCTCCGGGACCGGTGAGGGTGACCACGCGGGTGGTGGTGAGCCGGTCGACGGCCGCCTCGACCTCGGTCTCGCGCGCGACGAACTCGGTCAGGTGGTGGGGCAGCCGGAGCGGTGGCGGCGGCCCGGTTCCCGGTTCGTCACCTGCGGGCTCGAATTCGCCCGACCGCGTTCTCTCGCCCGATCCCGTGATCGAGGATCCGAGGGCACCGTGAGGAAGGGCCCCTTCGGGACGAGGCGGGGTCGCTTCTCCGCGCAGCAGGTCGAGGTGCACCTGCCGCAGACGGGACGAGGGGTCCAACCCCAGTTCGTCTGCCAACCGCGTCCGAAAGGTCTCGTAGCAGGCGAGGGCGTCGGCGGTGCGTCCGCTCCCGGCCAGGGCGCGCATGAGCAGTTCGACGGGGCGTTCACGGTGCGGGTCCCCCGACGCCAACGCCTCGGCCCGGGGCAGGGCCTCCGTCGCCCGGCCGAGGGCGACCCGGACCTCCAGAAGGTCCTCGACCGCCGTGCGGTGGGACTCCCCGAGGCGCAGGGCGACCTCTTGCGCCAGACCATGAGAGGTGAGGTCGGGCAGGGCGGGTCCGCGCCACAGCTCCAGGGCCCCGGCCAAGGAGAGTTCGGCCTGTTCGAATCGACCGGCCCTCAGGTCGGCCCGGCCTCGCCCGGCCAGATCCTCGAAGACGTGCAGGTCCACCTGTTCGGGGGTGACGTCCAACCGGTATCCGCCGCCGTCACCGAGCAGGCCGATCCCCTCGCCCAGAGCACGGCGCAGACGTGAGGCCAGGGCCTGCAGGGCGTTGGCCGCCGCGTTGGGGACGGCCTCGCCCCAAATGTCGTCGGTGAGTTCCTCCACGGCCGATGAGCGCCCTGGCCGGAGCAGGAGCAGCACCAGCAGGGTACGCAGGCGGGCGCCGCCCACGGCGACGGATTCGCCCGAGGGGTCGAGCACCTGAAGGGGACCGAGAATGGAGAACCACACGACTTCATGATGGCCGATCCCCCCGACCCCACGCCTTCGGTTGTCCACAGGCCCACCGGCCATGGGGCTCCCGGCCGTGGTCCCACCGACCGACCCTGCGCCCGCTCCCGGGAGTCACCGGGGCCCGCCGGACCACAGTAGGGTTCGCTCAGGACCGTGTGACGGCGCCGGAGACGGCCCTCGCGCGCACGGTTCCACCGCGACGGGTACCGGGGCCTACCTCCCGTGTGCCGGGTCCGGTGCACAGCGAGTCTCGCCTTATGGCCCGAAAGTCCAGCAGGAGCCCCATTTTGTTCCCGGTCTTGCCTTTCACCCGGACCGTCGCCGAACGCGGCGTTCCCCGCACCCGTCCCGATGCCCGTGCGGGTGCCGTCGTAGCGGGGGCCGCCCTGCTCGCGTCGACCGGTTGTGGTGTGCTCAACACGGAACTGAGCGGCGAGATGCCCACCGACATCAACGTGATCAGTCCGATGATGCAGGAGGGGCAGCCTCTGCCGACCAGTTACACCTGCGAAGCCGATGGTGAGTCGGTCTCCCCACCGTTGAGCTGGTCGGGTCTGCCCGACGACGTGGGTTCGATCGCGCTGGTGGTCGACGACCCGGAGGCGGCCTTCGTGTTCTGGGTCGTCACCGACCTGGACCCGCAACTGGTGGAGCTTCGGCAGAACACCGTTCCGGCCGACGCCAAGATCGGTCAGAACAGCTCGGGAGAGGCCGCCTACGGGGCGCCCTGTCCCGAGGAGGACGACACGCATTCCTACCGGTTCACGGTGTACGCGCTCAACGAACCCCTCGATCTGCCCGAGGGCGCGGCACTGGACCTGACACTCGAGAACATCGCCGCGCAGGCCGTGGCCAGGGGCTCTCTCATCACCAACAGCGGGTGAAATAGCTCATAACGGCTGTTTCACACTCGGTTCCGCCTTCCCACCAGGGGTCCGGGAACGAACCGAGGAAGCTCCCGTTGCCCTCTGCACACAGCGCACGACAGCACATACAGTAGGACTGTGTCCCTCGCCCCTTTTCAGATGACCGATTTCCGCCCACCCGCCGCGCGGTATCCCGGTTCGAGACCGCAGCGGGGCTTCGGCGCCCACTTCGCGAAGACGGAGTGGGGCCGCGACCCCGCGGTCGGCCGGGACCAGTGCGCCACCCTCCCCCGGCCGGTCCTCATCCGACCGACACCCGGTGCGCCTCGGGCGCGGCAGACCTCCCCAAGGTAGTGCGTACACCATGACCGTCACCATCATCATCATCGCCGTCATCGTCGTGCTCGCCGTGCTGGTGCTCCTCCTACTGGGGATGCGGGCGCTCAGCCTCGGTTCGAACGACGACTATGACGACGACGTCCAAGACGATCACGACGACCGGCCCGCCCGAGGCCGGGGGCGAGGGCGGGCCGACCTCGACGGCGATGACGAGGGGGACCGTGGCCGCCGGTCGAACAGGCCGGAGCGACGGTCCAAGGGACGGCGACAGCGCGAGGTCGACTGGGAGGACGAGTCCGACGGACTCTCCGACAACGACTTCTGGTCGAGTCTGAACGACGAGGGGCCCGCGCAGACGAGTGCCCGGGACCGGGACGACGCCTACGACGCGCGGGACGACGACGGTTACGAGGACTACGACGAGGCACCCGTGCGCGGTGGCCACCTGGACCAGGGTCCGCCCACGATGGTCGACGCTCCGGTCGAGGACCGGGCCCCACGTGGAAGCGCCTCGGACCTGGCCATGCTGGCCGGCCTCGGACACAGTGAACCCCCGGGTGCCCCGCCGCCCCAGCACCCCGAACCACCACGCCCGGAGCCGCGGCACCGTCCCGCCGCCCTGGATTCGGGGCCCACTCCGTCTGCGCTTCCGCCCACGCAGGGGTTGCCCCCGTCGCAGCCGCCCACACCCATCGATTCCGGGGTTCGCGCCGACGACCCGCTGGGCACGGGTTGGACCCCACCACCGCCTTCGACTGGTGACCCCTTCGAGGGACGTGAACCCCTCACCCCGTACGAACGGCTCGGGTTGAACGAGGGGAACGACGCTCCCGACTCCTACGGTTCGGACCGCACCCCCCTGGAGACCGGGTCGGTTTCCTCCGACCCGCTCGACCCGGGTTTCCGGCCGAACCCCGGCGAAGACTTCAGGTCGCCGATCTGGTCCAGCTTGGACACCGGTGCCCACCAGCGCTCTGACCTGAACGGCTACGGCACGCCCGGTGCGCCGGGTGGTACCGGTCTCGGTGGCCCCTCGGGCGCCATGCCCGCGCCCGGTCAGCCCATGGGCGGCCCGAGCGTGCCCGGCCACCCGGCCCCCGGGCCGAATTCGGGACCACTGACCGGCGGTTACCCGTCCGGGGCGTTCCAGGGCGGGTCCTACGATCCCGGCCTCGCCGACACCGACTCCTTCGGCCGGCCGG
>NZ_BCSH01000012.1 GCF_001570765.1 Nocardiopsis listeri NBRC 13360
GATCGGGCCACCAAGGCGGACCGACCAGCCAGGGTGATCCCGGCCGATTCGACACTCCCGGCGCGTCGGGAGCCCTGGGCGTACCCGGTGGACCAGGGGTTCCAGGTGGGCCGATGGCACCGGGCGGGCCCTCCATGCCCGGGGCCCTGGGCACGGGCTACTCAGGCAACGCCCCCCTGTGGGACTCCCCGGAGGGGTCCGGCTACGGGGGGCCCGGTCGGCCCACGCAGATGCCGGGTGGGCCCGGTGAGCAGGGCTGGCCGGGTCGATCCGACCCGTATCCGACCGGCGGATACCCCACCGACCCCGGGTACGGCACCTACCAGAGCGGCCAGTTCAGCGGCCTGCCCTACAGCGAGCAGCAGCCGCAACAGACCGATCGGTTCGGACGGCCGTTGGGCCAGGGTGGGTCCCCACCGGGTCTCGGCGGCCAGGGCGGACCGGGTGGGCCCGGCGTTCCCGGCGGTCAGGGCGGTTACTCGGACATGCTGGGCGGGGGCTTCCCGCCCTCGGACTACGGCTACCCGCAGGCGGACGACCGGCACCCTGAGGGCGGACCCGGCGCGGGCCCGCAATACGGGGGTCCCGCCCCGCGTCCGGGACAGGGGATCTACGACGAGGAGCCCCGCTCCGGTTACGGCCAGGACTACTACGAGGGCGGTTACGAGGACGGGCGTTTCCGGTGACCGTACAGCCGGGTCCGGTGTCGCGCGACCGAGCGTGACATCGACCCGGCCCCGCGGGAACGACGTCGGATTCATCGCTTCATCCCACCGAGGTGGCGGAAACCCCGCCACCTCGGTTTTCTTATGTCCCGTTCGTTTCCCCTGACACTCCGAGCGAAGAGAACGGTTACCAGAACCGCACTGATTCGTCACTCGGTGTCATGAATATTGACTACAATAAGTGATTGAACATGCACTCATCGGGGTGCCCCCGTTGTCAGGCGCACCACCGCACGGCCCCGTCGACGGACACCCCCGTCCACGTGCGCCCCCGCGCGCACCCGCCCGGTTCGACCCGAACGGAGCAACCATGCGCAACGACGCCCAGGGAGCACTACCCGGGCGGCGAGGAGTCACCTCCCCGCCGCCACAAACCCATCCGGACCGCAAGGGCCTCGCCGCAGACGTCGGCGCCTCCCTCGTGGTCTTCCTGGTCGCCGTCCCCTTGTCCCTGGGGATCGCCGTCGCCTCCGGCGCGCCCCTCATCGCGGGCATCATCGCCGCCGTCGTGGGCGGCGTCGTCGCCGGCCTGGTCGGCGGTTCGGTGGTCCAGGTCAGCGGCCCCGCCGCCGGACTCACCATCATCGTCGCCGACCTGATCCTGACCTACGGCTGGCGGGTCACCTGCCTGATCACGCTGTTGGCGGGCCTGGTCCAGCTGGCCCTGGGCGCGTTCCGCATCGCGCGCGCCGCCCTGGCCGTCTCCCCCGCCGTCGTCCACGGCATGCTCGCCGGGGTGGGCGTGACCATCGCCCTGGCCCAACTCCACGTGGTCCTCGGCGGCGCACCCCAAAGCTCCGCCCTGGCCAACATCGCCGACCTACCGCGACAGGTCGCGCAGAACCACACCGCGGCGGTCCTGGTCGGGGTCGTCACCATCGCCATCATGTTCGGTTGGAACCGGCTGCCCGCCATCGCCGGGGTCCGGCCGGGCGTGATCCCGGCCGCTCTGGTCGCCGTAGGCACCGCCACCGTCATCGCGACCCTGGGACGTTGGGAGGTCGAGACCGTCACATTGCCCGCCTCCCTGGCCGAGGCGTGGAACGGACCCGCCCTGCCCGAGCCCGGCCAGTGGCACGGAATCGCCCTGGCGGTGGCGGCCGTGGCCATGGTCGCCAGTGTCGAATCACTCCTGGCCGCCATCGCCGTGGACCGCCTGCACAGTGGCCGCCGTGTCCGACTCAACCGCGAACTGTGCGGCCAGGGCGCCGCCAACACCGTCAGCGGCGTCCTCGGTGGGCTGCCCGTCGCGGGGGTGATCGTGCGCAGCACCGCCAACGTGCGCGCCGGGGCCCGAAGCCCGCTCTCCACGATCCTGCACGGGGTGTGGATCCTGCTGTTCGTGGCGTTCTTCGCGCACGTGGTCGAACTGATCCCGATGGCGGCGCTGGCCGCGCTGTTGGTGTTCATCGGCACACAGATGGTGTCCCTGGCGCACCTGCGCGACCTACGCCGTCACCACGAGGCCGCCGTCTACCTGGTCACCCTGTCCACCGTGGTGTTCCTGGGGCTGTTGGAAGGGGTGTGCATCGGGTTCGCGCTCGCCATGATCATGTCCCTGCGACGACTGACCAGGCTCACCGTGACCACCGAGGAACACGACGGCCGCGCGCACGTCACGGTGGACGGCTCACTCACGTTCCTGGGGGTGCCCCGTCTCACACACGTGCTGCGCACCATCCCGGCGGGAACCCGCGTGGACCTGGACCTGCACGTGGACTTCATGGACCACGCCGCCTTCGAGGCCATCCACGCCTGGCGGGTGGACCACGAACGCACCGGTGGGAGCGTGGACATCGACGAGGTGCACGAGCAGTGGTACGCGCGCAGCTCCGACCGTTCCGCTCCGGCCGCCAAGACCGTGCCCAAGGGCCGCTGGTGGGCGCCCTGGGACATGCGCGACCGTGCCCACCGGACCGAGGAGGAGGCCCACCCGCTCGGTCTGCTCACCGCCGGAGCCCGGGAGTACCACGCGAGCACCGCCGACCGTATGCGTTCGGTGATGAGCCGACTGGAACACGGCCACCGTCCCACCGCGCTGTTCATCACCTGCGCCGACGCCCGAGTGGTGCCCAACCTGATCACCGCCAGCGGCCCCGGCGACCTGTACACGGTGCGCAACGTGGGCAACCTGGTACCCGCCCCCGACGACCCCGACGGTTCCGTGGGCGCCGCGATCGAGTACGCCGTCAACGTGTTGCGGGTGCCCTCCATCGTGGTGTGCGGTCACTCTCGCTGCGGGGCCATGCAGGCACTCCTGGACCGGACCCACCGGAAGCCCGAGGAAGCGGAGACCACGTACATCCGCCGCTGGTTGGCCAGGGGCGACGCGAGCCTGCACCGGGCCCACGCCGAACACACCGAGCTCACCGCGCTGCCCACCGCCGAGGCACTACGTCGCCTGGCCCGGGCCAACGTGGTCGAGCAGCTCGCCAACCTCGAGAAGCACCCGACGGTCCGCGAGAAACTGGAGACGGGTGAACTGACCCTTTCGGGCATGTACTACGACCTGGAGTCGGCGAGGGTGCACCTGTTGGACCCCGTGACCGGCGACTTCGCCCCGGTCCAGAGCGTCCGGGGCGGGTCCGGGCCGGTTCCGCCGCCTCAGCCGGCGGAATCGTCGTCCGGAGCGTCGTCACGCCCGTCCTGCTGAACGCCTGATGCCTGGTACATGGCGAGCAGGATGATCGCCACGATCGCCAGGATCGGTAGGCCGAAGAGGACCACCCAGACGGCGGTGGAGTCCAACGAGAGTCACCCATTCCCATGAACGCGGATGCCCGTCGGCCCGACCCCATCGGGCCCGCGGGCGTTCGTGCCCCGGGGACCGGAGCGCATGGGTCAATCTACCGGTGACATAGGGGTTCGGACCATCACCACGAAGCGGTATCCCCGTATCCCCGGTATATCCGGCCCCACGCCGATACGCTCCGCGAAAGGGTCACCAAAGATCACCGATGCGGGAGATGGAAACGAAGTACCAGGTCGCGGACACCGACGCCGTATCGACGGAGTCGCGGTCCACCGGGGTGGTCATGGGAGGGCCCGTCCGGCGGGACGACCGAGCCCACGCCCTCGCACCGAAGAGCCCTCACACCCAAGCGAAATTCGGAGTATTCGCAGGTCAGACGCTAAGAGAGGAGGGAGTCGGCCGGTAAGCCGGATTCTGTCGGGTCCTGACGGACCGGACGGTCATCCATCTGGGGTCGCCGTTACCGACGACCTCGGTGCGGTCTACCCGCGGACTCGGGCGGGCCGCCCTCGAACATCCGCGCGAGAACCCGAGGGTTCTCTTTTTGACCTTGCTCCGGGTGGGGTTTACCTAGCCGTCCGGATCACTCCGGCCGCTGGTGGTCTCTTACACCACCGTTTCACCCTTACCACCGCGAGCGGTGGCGGTCTGCTTTCTGTGGCACTGTCCCGCGGGTCACCCCGGGTCGGTGTTACCGACCACCCTGCCCTGTGGAGTCCGGACTTTCCTCGAACCCGCGTCGAACGCGGATCCGCGACCGTCTGGCCGACTCCCCTCCGAGGGTCAGTCTAGCCCCTTCAAGTGGGCGATGTCGTTGAGGGAGCGCACCACCTGGGGACCGTCCGCGTAACAATCCACCTCCGTCAGGCACGCCGTGTCCAAGTGCATGCGGTACAGCGCCTCGATGGGGGCGAGCATCGCCTGCTGGACGGTGATCTTGATCGGGGTGACGTGACTGACCAACAGCACCCGACGACCCCGGTGGCGTTCCAGCAGGGCATCGCGGGCCCTCACGACGCGATCGGCCACCTGGGCGAAGCTCTCTCCCCCGGGCGGCCCCGTCTCGGGGTCGGACAGCCAACGGTCGACGTGCTCGGCGTCGCGTTCGCGCGCCTCGGCGAAGGTCAGGCCCTCCCAGACCCCGAAGTCGGTCTCCACGAACCCCTCGTCCAACTCCACCGGGAGTCCCAGCAGGTCGGCCGCGTACCCGGCGGTCAGCCGGGTACGCGCCAGCGGCGAGGCGACGATCACGTCGACACCGATCTCGGCCACACGGCGCGCGGCCGCCTCGGCCTGGGCATGGCCCGCCTCCGTGAGGGGGACGTCGCCGCGTCCGGCGAAGCGCCGTTCGACGGACAGCGGTGTCCGCCCGTGCCGGAGCAGGAGCAGCCGGGTCGGCTCGGCGTCGGGCGCGCCTCGAACACGGCTCATTCGGCGGCGGGCGCGTTCAGTCCCGATTCCTCGGTGCGCACCAGGATGCGCCTGCACTCCTCACAGCGAACGACCTCGTCGGCCGCCGCGGCCCGGATCTCGTTGAGTTCCATGGTGCTCAGCGCCAGCTTGCAACCGTTACAACGGCCATAGCGCAGCGGAGCGACGGCCACACCGTCGTACTGGCCACGCAGCTTGTCGTAGAACTTCAGCAGGTCATCGGGGATCTCGCCCGCCACCCGTTCACGGTCCTGGGTGATACGGGTGCGATCCCACTGGATCTCCGCGGCGGCGGTGTCGCGGCGGGCGGTGACCTCGGTGACCTCGGCCACCGCGGCCTCACGCTCCTCGCCCAGGCGAGCGACGTCGGCGCTGATCGTCTCGGCCTCCTCCATGACCCCCAGGACGATCTCCTCCAGTTCGGACTGGCGACGCCCCAACGATTCGATCTCCGATTGCAGGTTCTGCAGGTCCTTGGCGTTGGTGATCGCACCCGACTCCAAACGCTCGGCGTTACGATCGGCGCGGGCGCGCACCTGCTCGACGTCGCTCTCGGCCTTGCGCTGATGGCGTTGGATGTCGGAGGCCTTGGTCTGGGCCGTCATCAGATCGGCTTCCAGGGCGTCGGCCCGCTGCTTGAGCTCGGCCGCCTCGACGATCTCGGGCAGGTTGTGGAGGCGGTGCTCCAGACGCCGGAGCTCGGAGTCCAGGGCCTGAAGGTCGAGGAGTCTGGCCTGCGCGGCGGGTTCGGCTTTCACTTGGGGTCTCCTGAGGATCGCGGTGGGGAGGCCTACAAGGGCCGCCCGCGCTCTGTGCAGTTGTGGTCGTCGGTACTGCGGGTTCTACACGTGTTGGAAGGTCTGTGACCAGGCGTCCGTCACGGTGGTCGACACGTGGATCTCCACGTTAGCCCCATTCGGGCCGACCGAACGCCCGAGCACGTCGCCCAGGTGGCTCGCACCGTCGGCCAACCACGGCCATTCACTGGCGAAGTGCGCGGTGTCGATCAGGGCGGGGGCACCGGGCCGTTCGACGAACTCCGAGGCCGGGTGGTGGCGCAGGTCGGAGGTGACGTAGACGTCCACCTCGGCGGCGCGGGCCGCGTCCAGCAGGGAATCCCCGGCACCGCCGGAGACGGCCACGGTCCTGATCTGGCGGTCCGGGTCCCCGGCGACCCGGATGCCGGCGGCGGTGGCCGGCAACCCTTGGGCGACCTGGTCGGCGAAGTCGCGCAGCAGGAGCGGGGCGGGCAGTTCACCGACGCGCCCGATACCGCGCCGCCCCTCGGGGTCGGTGGTGTCGGGATCCAGCGGACGCAACTGTCCGGTGAGCCCGACGGCACGTGCCAGGGCGTCGGAGACCCCCGGTGATGCGGTGTCGGCGTTGGTGTGGGCGGTGTACAGGGCCACGCCCGAACGGATGAGCCTGTGCACGATCCGACCCTTGGGGGTGTTCGCGGCCACGCTGGTGACCCCGCGCAGCATCAGCGGGTGGTGCGTGATGATCAGGTCGGCGCCCCGGGTGAGGGCCTCGTCGACGACGGCGTCCACCGGGTCGACCGCGAACAGGATCTTCTCCACCGGTTGTTCCGGGTCTCCGCAGACCAGACCGACCGCGTCCCAGGAGGCGGCCCACGATGGCGGGTAGACCTCCTCGAAGGCGGTGACGACGTCGAAAAGGGTGGCCGGATGCGTGGTAGAGGTGCTCACGGGCACGAGACTAACGCTCCGTGGCACCGCGCACGTACTCGAACGCCTCATCGGCCGAGCCGGGCACCCAGAGCCCGCAGTCGGTCGGTGACTACGGTGTCGGCGCTGAGCGGTGCCCGACAACGCCCGTCGTCCGGCGGGGTGAGGGAACCGGGCAGGGACCCGTACACGCGACGGCGAGAGGCCACAGGGCGTGCTCCCTGTTTGCCGCCGAAGAGGGCGCCGCCTAGAGTGCGGGCATCGGCGAGCGGGAGGCGGGAACCACATGCGGGACGGCACGGTCGAACTCCACGGACGTCAGGTCGCCTACACCGACATCGGCGACCCCGACGGCACCCCCGCCCTGTTCTTCCACGGTGCCCCGATGAGTCGCCGGAACCTGGGCGACCAGCACACCGAGTTCGCATCGGCCGGTCTGCGGGTGCTCACACCGGACCGACCCGGCTACGGCGGTTCGGCCCCCGCACCGGGGCGCACCCTCACCGACTGGGCCGACGACATGGCCGCCTTCGCCGACGCCCTCGGCCTGGACCGGTTCCTGGTGGCCGCGCACTCCTCCGGCGGCCCCTACGGCGTGGTCACCGCCGCCCTGCTGCCCGACCGGGTGCACGGCACGGTCGTCCTGGGCGGGGTCACCGACTTCGCCTGGGCGCCGGCCTGGGAGGGCTACTCACCGGACGAGTGCGCCATGATGCGGCTGCCCGACGAGGAGGCCGCCCTGGAATGGGGCGAGCGCAACCTCGGCGATAGCCCCTCCGAGTGGCCCGAACCGGACCGGAAGCTGTTCGCCACCCGACACCTCCCGCACCTGGCCGCCTCGGCCAAGGAGGCCTTCGCCCAAGGGGTCGGCGGCTACACCCAGGACGCCTGGGTCCAGGGCCGCCCCTGGACCTTCGATCCCTCGGCCGTCGCCTCTTCGTTCCTGGTGGCCCACGGAGACCAGGACACCGTGGTGCCCCTGGCACACGCCACGCACACCGCCATGCTCGTACCCGGGACCGAACTGCGCATGCTGCCCGACCACGGCCACGTCACCGTGCTGTGGGAACTCCCCGGGATGCTCACCGAACTGCGCGAACGCCGCTGAGGACCGTCTCCGGTGTGAGCGGCCGCACGGCCCATCGGCCCACCGCCCGACCTAAGGTGGTTCGACGATGAACAACACCGAACAAAGACCTCAGTCCCCGATCGGCGCGCACGTTCCGGTCGCGGGCGGCATGGCCACCAAGGGCCTGGCCTACGCGGAGAAGATCGGCGCCGAGACCGTCCAGGTGTTCGTGTCCAACCCCCGCGGGTGGGCCACCAACGACGGCGACCCGACGCAGGACGCGATGATGCGCGAGCGCGCCGACCTGCCCGTGTTCGTGCACGCCCCCTACCTGATCAACCCCGGCACCCCCAGTGAGGAGACCGCCGCCAAGTCCATCGTCTCGATGGAACACGCGCTGCGGCGAAGCGCGCGGATCGGCGCGTTGGGTGCGGTCATGCACACCGGTTCGGCCGTCTCGGGCACCCGTGAGGACGGACTGACCCGTGCCCGCGAGCGCCTGCTGCCGATGCTGGAGCGACTGGGCGAGGACGTTCCCCCGCTGCTGTTGGAGCCCATGGCCGGTCAGGGCCAGGTGCTGTGCGCAACCGTCGACGACCTGGTCCCCTACTTCGAGGCCCTGGAGTGGCACCCCAACGTGGGTGTGTGCCTGGACACCGCGCACCTGTTCGCCGCCGGTCACGACATCTCCACGGTGGAGGGCATGCGCGAGGCGCTGGACCGCTTCGGCGAGGTGGTGGGCGCCGACCGGCTCAAGCTCATCCACTGCAACGACTCCAAGGCGCCGTGCGCAAGCAACAAGGACCGGCACGAGAACATCGGCAAGGGCCACATCGGCGCCGAGCCGTTCGCCGAGCTGTTCCGCCACCCGGTGACCGCCGGGGTTCCCATCACCCTGGAGACCCCCGGCCCGGAGGGGCCGCACGCCGAGGACGTGACCACCCTCAAGAAACTGCGCGAGCAGGCCTGAGGCCACGCGCTTCCCAGGGCCCGTCGGGTCGTCCCCGAGCCGGCGGGCCGGGCCCGCCTCCTTCACCCCTCCTGGCCCCCTTCGGACAGTGCCAGGTCGACCCGGCGGGCCGTCTCCGCGATGACCTTCCCGGCGAGGAACACGGTGAGGGCCATGATCACCCCACCGACCAGGAACGGCAGCGCGAGGTCGACGCGTCCGAGCGTCCCGCCCAGCAGCGCGCCGATCGGGGTGACGCCCCAACCGATCATCCTGCTCACCCCGGCGACCCGCCCGCGCACATGATCGGGGACCACGGTCTGGTGGTAGGGACTGGCCGCGATGTTGGAGGCCACGACGCAAAAGCCGAGCCCCACGAGGAAGGCGAATGCCGTGTAGGGGCCAGGGACCAGGGCCACACCGACCGAACAGGCCGCCACCGCCAGGTAGCCGCCGAAAACGACCGTGCGTCGCCCCCGGCGAAGGATCAGCCGGTCGGTCACCAGGGTGGCGAGGACACCGCCGATCGCGGACGACAAGGTGAAGACCCCGAAGAGCACGGCGGGGACGCCGAGCCCCTGCTGCGCGTAGAGCACCAGCACGGCGCCGCCCATGTTCACGCCGATCATCATCCCCGCGTTGCAGAACATGTTGCCGCGCAGGATCCTGTCACCGAAGACCTGCCGGAACCCTTCCCCGGTCGAGCGCCAAAATCCCTTGGGCCCGGCGTGTGCGTCCGCTTCATCCGCCGGAGCGGAGCGGCGCCACACCATCGGAACGGCGCACAGCAGCACCACGCACAGGGCGTAGGAACCGGCGATGCCCAGCAGGGGCGCCGCCGCTCCGGCGGCGAACAGGAACCCGGCCACCGACCGCCCCAGGCAGTCCTGGGCGACCAACCGGCCCCCCTCCACCCGGCTGTTGGCACGGTCCAGCAGACGTTTCGGCACCAGTGGGACCACCGCGATGCGGCTCGCCGGGTCGGTGACGGTCTCGCAGGCGATGACCGCGAAGATCGCCGCGTACAGCACCTGGATCGTCAGGTTCCCGGTCGCCAGGGCCAGCAGCAGGGCGACCATGACCAGGGTGGCGAGCGTGTTGGACACGACCATGGCGCGCATGCGGTGCACTCGGTCGATGAGCGCCCCCGACAGCGGGGCCAGCAGCAGCCAGGGCAGGAACCGCGCGGCGGTCAGCCCGGAGATGAGCAGCGGGTCACGGGTGAGGGAGACGGCGATCAACGGCAGCGCCACGACGAGCATGCCGTCGGCCAGGTTGGTGAACACGCCGGCGCCCCAGAAGCGGTGGAAGTCGGCGCCCAGTCGTTCGGGGCGGGTGTTCTCTGTGGTGGGTGCTGCGGTCATGGTGCGACTCCTGATGGGGGATGGGGTTCTCAGGTGGCACTACCGCTCGTCGGGTTCGGTGTCCTTCTCGACGAGGTCGGGGAACAGGTCTGTCTGCAACTCCACCGCTTCGGTGTCGGGGTGGCTCTGGGCGGTACGCCCCCGGAAACGGCCGGTCCGGGCGCGGATGAAGTCCTGGAGCTCATCGGCGAACTCCTCGGCCTCCTCAGGGGTCATCCGCGCGTGGGACACCGAGTCTTGTGCGGCCCGCCGCCAGCGGCGGACCTTCGGGTCGTCGGGTCGTTCCTCGACCAGGGCCCGCCAGCGGTCGAGCCGTTCCCCGCGTCCGCCGTAGTAGCGGTCCAGGACGATCTCGGCGGCCTCGCGGGTTGCCGGGTCGCGCCGGAGCTCGGTTCCGCTGAGACGCCAGCCACCCGAGCGGACCCGCCACCATCGGTCCCGTTTGCCCGTGTGGCCGGGGTCGGCCTCCACGAACCCGAACCGGGCCAGTTGGCGCAGGTGGTAGCTGGTGGAGCCACTGCTCTCCCCCAGGCGCTCGCCCAGGATGGTGGCGGTGGCCGGGCCATGGAGCTGCAACTGGTCCAGGATGCGGGCGCGCAGCGGGTGGGCCAGACCGCGCAGGGCCTCGGCTCCCACGTCCAAGGGGCGGGACTCGGTGGATTCTGGTTCCTCGCTCATACCGGAACCGTAACCCAAAGGGATCTTTGCAAAAATACCTTTGCAGAATTTTCTTTGGGAACTTCGGGAAACCGCTCCCCCGAAGTGGGAACCACTTCCTCGTCAGCCACCGTCGTATGGGTGACAATGGGAGCGAGCGCACGTCGAGCGCGAGCCGAGGCGCAAGGGTTTCAAGACGAAGGAGCGTGTCACCGCATGGATCCGGTTTCCATGGTCATCGGAGTGGCCATCGCGGTCGGTGGATACCTCGCGGGCCGGTTCACCACCAAGCGGCAGATCACTCGACAGCTCCACCCCCACCACCCGGACCCCCGCGCACTCCAAGGAGGCCAGGGTCGACCCGCGAACCCCCAGCCCATCTGCGGCTGCGGCCACAACCTCGTCTTCCACGACCAGGAGACCAAGCGCTGCCTGACCCAGGTCGTCATCCCCGGTCGCTGGACGGGACAGGCCGACTCCACCTACCGCCAGTGCATGTGCCAGGGCTACCGCGGACCCACACCCGTCGACGAGTACTACGCCCCCGACTTCCTCGAAGGCAACGGTTCCTGACCCGGGCCGGGACCGACCACCTCCACGGATGCGGGAACCTGGGAGTGACGGACCGACGACGTGCCGGGATGACAACACCCGCGCGCGCCGCGAGAATGTCCGCGCACCGAACAGCCGAAGAGTGGACGTTGACCAACGTGACGACCCCTGTGACACCCACGATCGACCAGCGCATCGCCGAGGAACTCGGCGTTGGCACGCACCAGGTCCGCGCCACCGTCGAGCTCCTCGACGGCGGATCGACCGTGCCCTTCATCGCCCGGTACCGCAAGGAGGTGACCGGCGCGCTGGACGACGCCCAACTGCGCGAACTCGAGGAACGTCTGCGTTACCTACGTGAACTGGGTGAACGTCGAACCGCGATCCTGGAGTCGATCCGCTCCCAGGGCAAGTTGGACGACGAGCTGGAGGCCCGTATCCAAGCGGCGGACTCCAAGGCCCGTCTGGAGGACATCTACCTCCCCTACAAGCCCAAGCGCCGCACCAAGGCACAGATCGCCCGCGAGGCCGGTCTCGAACCCCTGGCCGACGGGCTGTTCGACGACCCCGCCCAGGATCCGCAGGAGGTCGCGGCCTCCTACGTGGACGCCGACAAGGGCGTGGCCGACACCAAGGCCGCTTTGGACGGCGCCCGCTCCATCCTTGTGGAGCGCTTCGCCGAGGACGCCGACCTCACCGGTCACCTGCGCGAACGCCTCTGGGAGAAGGGCCGGTTGGGCTCGACCGTCCGTGAGGGCAAGGAAGAGGCCGGCGCCAAGTTCGCCGACTACTTCGACTTCTCCGCACCCCTCACCGCGCTGCCCTCCCACCGTGTGCTGGCCATGTACCGGGGGGAGAAGGAGGAGATCCTCACCCTCGATCTGGACCCGGAGGAGACCCCCGACGCGGGCCCCGACGGCACCGTGCCGCGCAGCGGCTACGAGAACGCCATCGCCTCCCACTTCGACATCGTCGACCGAGGTCGCCCGGCCGACCGGTGGCTACAGGACACCGTGCGCTGGGCCTGGCGCACCCGCATCCTGGTCCGGCTGGACATCGACGTGCGCATGCGCCTGTGGCAGCAGGCCGAGGACGACGGCGTGAACGTCTTCGCCGCCAACCTGCGGGACCTACTACTGGCTGCCCCGGCCGGAACCCGTTCCACGCTGGGCCTGGACCCGGGCCTGCGCACCGGCGTGAAGGTCGCCGTCACCGACTCCACCGGCAAGGTCGTGGCCACCGACACGATCTTCCCGCACGCCCCGCGCCGTGACTGGGACGGCTCCATCGACCGCCTGGCCAAACTGTGCGCCGCGTTCGAGGTGGAACTGGTGGCGATCGGCAACGGCACCGCCTCCCGGGAGACCGACAAGCTCGCCGCCGACCTCATCAAGCTCCACCCCGACCTGAAGCTCACCAAGGTGATGGTCTCCGAGGCAGGCGCGTCGGTCTACTCGGCCTCGGCCTACGCCTCCGAGGAACTGCCCGACCTGGACGTGTCGCTGCGCGGCGCCGCCTCCATCGCCCGCCGACTACAGGACCCCTTGGCCGAGCTGGTCAAGATCGACCCCAAGTCCATCGGCGTGGGCCAGTACCAGCACGACCTGGCCGAGGCCAAGCTGTCGCGTTCGCTGGACGCGGTGGTCGAGGACTGCGTGAACGGTGTGGGCGTGGACGTCAACACCGCCTCGGTGCCGCTGCTGACCCGGGTGTCCGGGGTGACCTCCACCCTGGCCCGCAACATCGTCGCCCACCGTGACGCCAACGGCCCCTTCCGCAGCCGAGAGGCGCTGCGTTCGGTGTCGCGCCTGGGCCCCAAGGCCTTCGAGCAGTGCGCGGGCTTCCTCCGGGTTCGGGGCGGCGACGACCCGCTGGACGCCTCCGCGGTCCATCCCGAGGCCTACCCGGTGGTGCGGCGCATGCTGGACTCGACCGGCGGCGACCTGTCCACGCTGATCGGGAACAAGAAGGCGCTCGCAAGCATCCGCCCCGAGGACTTCGTCGATGACAAGTTCGGCCTGCCGACCGTCACCGACATCCTCAGCGAGCTGGACAAGCCGGGCCGCGACCCTCGTCCGGCCTTCGCCACCGCCACCTTCAAGGAGGGTGTGGAGAAGCTGGGCGACCTCGAACAGGGCATGATCCTGGAGGGCGTGGTCACCAACGTGGCCGCCTTCGGCGCGTTCGTGGACGTGGGCGTGCACCAGGACGGACTGGTGCACGTGTCGGCGCTGTCCGACAAGTTCGTGCAGGACCCGCGCGACATCGTCAAGCCCGGTGACATCGTCAAGGTCAAGGTGCAGGACGTGGACATCCCGCGCAAACGCATCTCGCTGACCATGCGCCTGGACGACGAGGCGCCGCAGGGAGGTGGCCGCGGCGACCATGGTGAGCGCGACGGACGCGGCGGCGAGCGTCGTCGCGGCAACGGCAACGGCGGTGGCAAGGGACGTGGCGACAAGCGGGGCGGCAACGGCGGCGACCGGCGAGGCGGACGCGACAGCGCTCCGGCCCCCTCGGGCGCCATGGCCGACGCCCTGCGCCGTGCCGGCCTGGGCAAGTAGCCAATAGCGAGCAACACCACGTGTCGGGCGACGGAGCCGGGAGGTGCGTCCTCTCCGACCCCGTCGCCCGAATCGGCTCCGGCCGATCAGCCGAAGTCCACGTCGCTACAGAAGTAGTAACTCTGGTCCATGTGCGAGGCCTGCCAAATCGTGTAGACGATGTGCTCGCCGGTGCGACCCGCCACGCTCACGTCGATCTCGATGTCCATCACGGGTGGATAGGACCCGGTCTCCTCGACCAGTTCCAGGTCGTCCCAGCCCAGTTCCTGCGTGGTCGGATCGAAGCCCTCCTCGGTGACGTAGACCTGGAAGTAGTCGGCACCGTGCTGGGCGCCGTCGTGCAGGTGGAGGGAGAAGTCCTCACCCACCGGAGTGGTCCGCCACTCCCCCACGGTGTCCATGGCGTCGTACCTGCCGCTCCAGGTCTGTCCACCGCTGCACAACGTGCCGTCGGGGATGGCGCCCCGGTGGTCGCCGGCCACACCTTCGCGGTACAGACCGTTCCAGTTCCACATGGCGTCGGGGTCGGCCTGCCACGCTTGCCGGCACATGGGGTCTTCCTGCTCCATGTCCGGGTTCAGGTGGTCGTCGCCCCAACGCTCGAAGCAACCGTAGGCCCGGGCGGCGGGGTCGACGATGGAGCCGTGCGCCGAGGCCGGGACGGCACCGAGGCCGACACCGAGCAGGGTCACCGCGCCCAGGACCGCGGTCCTGGTCAGGGTACGGCGCAGATCGGGGGTGGTAGTGGGGGTCGCGGGGTCGGTGTTCATCTTTACTCGCGTCCTTCGGCTTTCCGGCCGAGAGCGCTCCCAAGCGCAGTATTGCCCTACGCCACCGACCCCAAACCTCGGCTTCCGGAGTGGCCACGGCCGCGACGCTCACACCAGGAACCGGTCCGGGGTCAACGGCAGCTCACGCACCCGGGTGCCCGTCGCGTGGAAGGCGGCGTTGGCCACCGCCGCCGCACTACCGACGATCCCGATCTCGCCGACCCCCGCGGCGCCCAGGGCGTTCACGTGCGGATCCGATTCCTCCAGCCACTCCGCCTCCACCCGGCCCACGTCCGCGTTCACGGGCACGTGGTACTCGGCCAGGTCGCCATTGACCACATGGCCGAACCGAGGATCCACCACACCATGCTCGTGCAGGGCCATCGACATCCCCATCACCATGCCGCCCACGAACTGCGACCGCGCGGTCCTCGGGTTGATGATCCGCCCCACGGAGAAGACCCCCAACATCCGTGGCACGCGCACCTCACCGGTGTCCGCGTCGACCCGAACCTCGGCGAAGTGGGCGCCGAACGAATGCAACGCGTACCTCTCCCGATCCGGATTCTGCGGCGTGCCGGCCCGCGACCGCGCCCCGACGGACGGATCGTTCCCGTGCTCCTCGCGAAAGGCACGAGCCGCCGCCACCAGGGCCGAACCCCACGAGGAGATCCCCGACGAACCACCCGCCACACTGGCCGAGGGCAGGTCCGTGTCCCCGATCCGCAACCGCACACGCCCGGTGTCGCACCCCAGGGCGTCGGCGGCGATCTGGGTGAGGGCCGTCCAGGTTCCGGTTCCCAGGTCGGCGGCCCCGATGGAGACGGTGTAGTGCCCGTCCGATTCGTGGACGATCTCGGCCTCCGATCCCGGCATGATCAGTCTCGGATAGGTGGCGACGGCCATCCCGGTGCCCACCCATCGGTCGCCGTCCCGGTGCGCCCGGGGTTCGGGGTCCCGATCCCCCCAGCCGAACCGCTCCGCGCCTCGACGCAGGCACTCCAGCAGGTTCCGTCCCGACCAGGGCAGTCCGGTCTCGGGATCCCGCTCCGGTTCGTTGCGCACCCGCAACTCGATGGGGTCCAGACCACAGGCGTAGGAGAGCTCGTCCATCGCCGTCTCCAACGCGAACATCCCCGGTGCCTCCCCGGGCGCACGCATCCAGAACGGGATGGGCGCGTCCAGGGGAATCAACCGATGCGACGTTCGACGAGCGGGTGACGCGTACATCATCCGCGAGCAAGAACCGCTCATCTCCGCGTACTCCTTGGCCCGGGAGGTCGTCTCCACCACGTCGTGGACGAGCACACCGAGCCGGCCCTCCGCCGAGGCACCCAACCGGATCCGGTGCCGCGTGTCCGGTCGGTACCCCACCAACGAGAACATGTGCCGTCGTGTCAGCGCGAACTTCACCGGTCGCCCGGGCAGGGCACGCGCGGCCAACGCCGCCACGACGTTGTGCGCGTGGGCCGACCCCTTGGAACCGAACCCGCCGCCCACGTGCGGGGAGATCACCCGCACACGCTCGGGTGCGAGCCCGAAGACCTCCGCCACGGTCCCGCGAACCACGTGCACGCCCTGTGTGGAGTCGTACAACGTGAGCCGATCGGGGCCCTCCTCCCACAGCGCGATCGTGGTGTGCGGTTCCATCGGGTTGTTGTACTCGCGCGGTGTCCGGTAGCTCCGATCGATCCGCACCATGGCCTCGGTCAGGGCGCCCTCCACGTCGCCCTGTTCGGTGTCGGCCTCCACCCCTGTGTCTTCCGCGCTCGGTCGGTAGGTCTCCCGGCCGGGCGCGGACGGATCCACCTGGTGGTCGTGGACCTCGTAGTCCACGACCAACAGATCGGCCGCCCGACGCGCGGTCTCGGGACCGTCGGCGACCACGGCGGCGACGAACTGGCCGCGGAAGTACACCTCACCGTCCTGCAGAACGGTGAACTCGCGGTCGTCGGTCCGGGCCAGGCGCGGAGCGTTCCACGGGGTCAGGACCGCCCGCACCCCCTCGACCGCCTCGGCCCGCGCAGTGTCCATCGAACGTACTCGGCCCCGGGCCACGGTCGAGAGCACCGGGTGCAGGTACAGGGCGCCATCGAAGGAATGCTCATAGGCGTAGGGGGCGGTGCCGGTCACCTTGGCCCGTCCCTCCAACCGTTCCATCGGGGCACCGATGGCCCCGGCCCTCGTGCCCACCGTCTGCGGACCGTCGTTCCCGATTCCCGTCGTCTCGCCGCTCACCCGTTCACCTCCGTCAAAGAACGCAGCACCGCCGCGCACGTGTTGATCGCCAACGGCACCTTGAAGGCGTTGTCCCGGCCGGTACGAGCCTCGGCGAACTCGGCCTCGGCCGCCACCCGGAAGGCCGTCTCGGTCACCGGTCGGCCCCGCAGCACCTCCTCGGCCCGCCGGGCCCGCCATGGGGCGTGGGCCACGCCACCGAAGGCGATCCGCGTGTCCGCGATCTGTCCGCCCCGCACGCTCACGAGCGCGGCCACCGAGACCAGCGCGAACGCGTAGGAGGCCCGTTCACGTACCTTGCGGTAGGTCGACCTGGCCCCTTCCTGTGGCGCGGGCAGGTCCACCGCGGTGATGAGTTCGCCGTGTTCGAGAACTGTGTCGCGCTCGGGTTCGGCCCCCGGTAGACGGTGGAAGTCGGCCAGCGGCACCCGGCGTTCGCCCGACGGGCCCAGCACGCGCACCTCCGCGTCCAGGGCCAGCATCGCCACCGCCATGTCGGAGGGGTGGGTGGCCACACACCGTTCCGAGGCACCCAGGACGGCGTTGTCGCGCCCATGCCCCTCCAAGGCCGAGCATCCACTGCCCGGTTCACGTTTGTTGCAGGGGGTCGTGACGTCCTGGAAGTAGACGCAGCGGGTGCGCTGGAGCAGGTTCCCGCCGGTCGTGGCCATGTTGCGCAGTTGCCCCGAGGCCCCGGCCAACAGGGCCGAGGAGAGCAACGGGTATCGACGGCGGACCAACGGATGGGCGGCCAGCTCGCTATTGGTCGTCCCGGCACCGATCCGGACCCCGCCCCCGGGCAGCTCCTCGACGGCGTCATCGACCACCTCGCGCACGTCCACCAGTGCGGTGGGCGAGGCGATCCCCAGCTTCATGTGGTCGACCAGGTTGGTGCCCCCGGCCAGGAAGGTCGCGCCGGGGTCGCCCGCGACGGCCTCGACCGCCTCGGCCGCGTCGCCGGGGCGGGAGTAGACGAACGGGATCATCGAAGGACCTCCCCGATCGCGCCGACGATGCCCGGATAGGCACCGCAACGGCAGATGTTGCCGCTCATGCGCTCCCGGATCTCGGCTTCGTCCATCTCCACGGGAGCTTCCAGGTCCTCGGTGACGTGGCTGGGCCACTCCCGCTCGGCCTCGGCCAGCATGCCCACCGCCGAACAGATCTGCCCCGGTGTGCAGTAGCCGCACTGGAAACCGTCGTGGTCCAGGAACGCACGAGCGACCGGATGGAGCTCGTCTCCCCGCCCGAGCCCCGCGGCCGTGGTCACCTCCGCGCCGTCGTGGGCGACGGCCAGGGCCAGGCAGGCCAGGACCCGCCGCCCCGCCAGGAGGACGGTACAGGCCCCGCATTGGCCGTGGTCGCAGCCCTTCTTCGGCGAGTACACCCCCAGACCGTCACGCAGCGCGTCCAGCAGTGTGGTCCGGGTGTCGACGGTGAGCTCGTGGCGCTCACCGTCCACCTTCAGAGTGATCGTGGTGTCCAAGGCCGGTTCCTCCCGAGAGCGGACGGGTCCCGTCCTCCACGGGTTACCGGGCGGAGCACCGGCCAAACGGTCGGAACGCGTCGAGTCTTCAGGTTTTACCGGCTCTTGCCGGGCGGGTCGGGGGTCAGTCGGTACGGCGCGCGTTGACCCTCTCGGCCAGGGCGTCCAGCAACTCGTCGGCGATCGGGATCCTGCGCAGCTCCTCCGGCCCCGGCAGCGGTACCTGGGCGCGGTCACCCAGTTCACGCACCTCGCTGTGCAACCGCTCCATCGTCTCGTCCAACCGATTCGCGGTCTCGGCCGCCGTCCGCAACTCGTCCAACAGCTCCTGGGGCACCGACTTGGCGTACTTGTAGTAGATCTTGTGCTCCAGGCTCGCCCAGAAGTCCATCGCGATGGTACGGATCTGGATCTCCACCGGGACCTCGATGGTCCGGTCCGACATCCGGACCGGGGTACGCACCAACAGGTGCAGACTCCGGTAGCCGTTGACCTTGGGGGAGCAGACGTAGTCCCGTTCCTCCATGACCTGGATGTCCTCGTGCCCGGACAGCATGTCCCGGATCGCGTAGGTGTCGGAGACGAAACTGCACGTCACCCGGATCCCGGCGATGTCCAGGACCTCCTTGGCGATGCTCTCCAGATCCAGCGGTACGCCACGCCGACGCGCCTTCTCCAGGATGCTGGCCGGTGATTTGAGCCGGGAGTCCACGTGTTCGATCGGATTGTGGTCGTTGGTGTAACGGAACTCCTCGTTGAGGATGTTCACCTTCGCCATCAGGGTGTCGATGGCGAACTTGTAGGACAGCAGGAAGCGCGTGACGTCCTCACGCGCCTCCGACAACGCGTCCGATACCTCTTCCACGACAACAGTCCCCTCGGACACCATGGATCCCCTGATCGCATGTCGTACATCGGTGCCATGGACAGCGCCGCAGCCACCGGGGCCGGTGTCGACGGACACCTAGCGCGGCGCGAAGTCCACCTTCGACCACAGCCCTCGGAGCGGGGAGTCGTCGCCCTCCCGCACGGAGTCGGTCACGTTCCACACCCGCACCACGGTGCTCTCCGGTCGCACCGCGGACCATCCCGGATCACCGGTGGCGGCGAAGTCACGCCAGGCCGCGACCATCCGCGCCGACAACGCCCGCAGCCCCTCGTCGGGCTCTCCGTCGCACAGGAAGACCGCCAGGTCACTGTCAAGGTTACCGAAGGCGAAGGGCAGGTCGAAAGCGTGGCAGGCTCCCAGCCTGCCCTCCATCGTGCGGCTCTGGGCGGCGAAACGGAAGAAGTGGGCACGGCCCCCGGCCTGGGCCTGCGCCTCGGCCACACGCACCGAGTACTCACAGAACATCGCGTCGCCACGAATCTCGTTGAACAGTCCCCGCAGCGAGGCATCAGGGTACACCGAGCGGTAGACGCCCACTGCGTCCTCGCCCAACCCCAGGCGGGCGGCGGTGGCCGCCAAGGCCTCCTCACCGTCGATCTCCACCGACTGGCCGAGCTCGGTGAACAGACGGTACTCCTCGGTGTTGTGGCCGACGAGCAGGTCGACGTCGGTTGCGTCGCCGCGGGCGATGGCCACCAGTGGCTCCTCGGGGAGTTCAGGGCCACCCACCACCGGCGCGTAGCAGGTGAACGCCTTGGTGCGCACTCCCCCGCTCGACGTGCCGCTGCCGGACAGGACCACGTCGGTGGCCGCCAGGATCTCCTCCGGGGCCAGCGCGGCCAACGCCTCGGCCTCCAACGGCACCCCGGCGGCCTTGGCCACCGATTCCGACACCCGCCGGGCGGTGTCGACGGTGATCGTGTCACCGGGGACGCTGTGGGCGATGGCGCGCCGGAACAGACCGTGGGCGTCGGGCATGGCCATGAGGCCGACGACGGAACCAGCGCCGGCGGACTCGCCCGCGATGGTGACGTTGTCGGGGTCACCGCCGAACGCCGCGATGTTGTCGCGCACCCAGCGCAGGGCCGCGGCCTGGTCGAGCAGTCCCCGGTTGTCGGGACGCCCGGGCACGTGCCCGAAGCCCTCGAAGCCCAACCGGTAGTTGACGCTCACCACCACCGTTCCCTCGGCGGCCAGATGGGAGCCCTCGTAGGTGCCCTCGGCTCCGGATCCGACGATGTAGGCGCCGCCGTGGATCCACACCAGGACCGGGGCCGGGGAATCGGACGAGGCCACGGTCCACACGTTCAGGACCAGGCAGTCCAGCGAGGTGTCGGGGTTCCAATGCGCGGCGCCGATGAGCTGCCTGCCCTGGGGCGGGGGCGGACCGAACCCCGAACCGTCACGCACCCCGTCCCAGGGGGGAGCCGGTGCGGGGGCGGCGAAGCGGTGCTCCCCGAAGGGCGCGGCGGCGTAGGGGATGCCGCGGTAGACCGTGACCCCTTCGGCCCGGGTCGAGGGTGTACCGCGAACGGGGCCGTTCACGGTCGTCACGATCTGTTCGGCGTCCACGTGGGGCCTCCTCGGGGTTCACGGCGTCCACCCCACCTAACAACGTTAGGTTTATCCGCGCAAGCCCCGAACCATCCCGACCCACTTCACCAGGCGGGACGCAAGGGCCGGATCCGCCTCGGACGACTCCCGGGCCGACGCGACCGGCCACCCCCACAGAAGATCGATCCGGCCCCCGGTTCCGCGCCACCGACACCCACGGCGGACCGGGAGGGGCCCGGCGGGGCACCCACCCCCATCACCCTCTCCATGTCATACCATCTGGTCGTCATACCATCTGGTCGGTATGCCTCTCCGACGGAAGGACCCGCCCATGCGCGCCATCCAGATCACCGAGTTCGGCGGACCCGAGGTCCTCATCCCCACCGAGCTGCCCGACCCCGAGCCCGGCCCGGGACGACTCCTCGTGAACGTCACCCGCAGCGGCGTGAACTTCGCCGACACACATCAGGCCGAGAACAGCTATCTGGCGCCTTCCACCCTGCCGATGGTCCCCGGCGCCGAGATCGCCGGACGCACCGCCGACGGCCGCCGCGTCGTGGGCCTGCTCAACGGGGGCGGCGGCTACGCCGAGAAGGCCGTGGCCGATCCGAACACGACCTACGAGATCCCCGAGGACGTCTCCGACGAAGCCGCGCTCGCGCTCATCGTCCAAGGCGCCACCGCCTGGGTCCTGCTGCGCAAGAGCGTGCGCATGGAACCCGGAGAATCGGTGGTGGTACACGCCGCCGGAGGAGGCGTGGGCACTCTCGCGGTGCAGCTGGCCGCGCACTTGGGCGCAGGCCGGGTGATCGCGGTGGCCGGCAGCGAGGACAAGCGCGCACTGGCCCTGGAACTGGGCGCCGACGCCGTGGTGGACTCCGCCGCCTCCGACATGACCGCCGCACTGATCGAGGCCAACGAGGGCCGCCGCGTGGACGTCGTACTCGACATGGTGGGCGGGCGCGTCACCGACGAGAGCGTGCGCGCCCTGGCACCGTTCGGGCGCCTGGCGTTCTACGGCATGGCCTCCCGGGAGGCGCCCAAGCCGATCCAGCCCTCCAACCTCATGCGCTTCTCCACCACGGTCGCCGGCATGTGGCTGCCGCACGCCTGGATGCTTCCCGGCGACGTGGTCGGCACCGCCATGCGAGAGCTGTTCGCCCTGGTCATCGAGGGGAAACTACGTCCGATCCAGGGCCAGAGCTATCCGCTGTCGGAGGCCCGTCGTGCCCATGAGGACCTTCGCTCACGGGCCACCATCGGCAAGCTGACCCTGGACACCTCCGCCTGAGTTCGAGCTCTCACCCCGTGTCCACGTCGGGGCCGGTGGTTCGCGGCCTCGACGTGGGACGTGGACACGCGCGTCCGGGACTGTTCGGGCCGACTCTTCTGGGATTCTGGAGATCAGAGCGTTCGTGAATCAATTACATCGGCCATGCATCACCTTGACGACGTAGATCCCCTTTGGGTTCTCGGCCGACCACTACGCCGACTACGGTCTCGTCCGTGGCTCTCTAAGGTCGTGAGTCTTGGGGTTGGTGGGTGGGGTGGGGGTGGGGGTGGGTTGGTGGGGCGCCTGAGGTCGAGAATCCGCCGGTGGCCTGGCGGGGTGGGGGTGGGTTCGTGGGGC
>NZ_BCSH01000013.1 GCF_001570765.1 Nocardiopsis listeri NBRC 13360
AATCCCACCACCATCCCGAACTCCCCTGCCTGTGGATAACCCAACAGCCGGCAGACGAACCGCTGGGGCGCCTTCCAGGGATGCCGGAGGGCCGGCGCCGGGACCCGTCCCGACGCCGGCCCTCCGTGGGGTCAGCGGTCGTTGTTGTCGAGCGCCGCGCCGATCTCTCCGACCCGATCGGCGAGCAGGCCCATCGCACCGATGGCCCTGGTCATCGGGTCGTCGTCGGCTCCGCCCAGGGCCCGACCCCGACGGAAGCCGTCCTTGACCTCGGCCCAGCGTCGTTCCTGCTCCTGAGTCATCACGCCGCGCAGCTCGGCGAGCTTCAGCAGGTTGGCCTCGGCGCCCGACGTCAGGGTCTGTGCCTCGCCCAGGTAGTGGTCGTCGATGACGGCCTCCACCTCGGCGTCGTTCATGACCGGCACGATTTTTTCGGAGAGCCGGTTCATGTTGCGGTACGAACCCTGGAGCTGGAAGGGCGGTTCGGTGCGGGAGTCCTCGGACTGCGCGGCCGAGGCGATGTAGGCCTGGTTGTTGGCCAGCACCACTTCCTGCACCCGCAGCAGCTTCTGGAGCACCGACACGATCCGATCCACCTCGGCCGCCGAGTACGGGTGCTTCAGGTGGTCGGTGCCGACCGATTCGTCCCCCTGAGCCATGCGCACGAACGTGTACACGTCCTCCCTGTCCCGGGTGGACAGCGGCGCCAGGGTCGGGTTGGAGGTGATCGCGTTCTCGATGTAGCTGAGCGCGAACAGCTCCTCCTTCCCGGACAGTACGTCGCCCAGGTTGTACACGTCGGCACGGTTGGCCAACATGTCCGGGATCCGGAACCGCTTGCCCTGCTCGGTGTAGGGGTTACCGGCCATGCAGACCGCGAACCGTTTCCCACGCAGGTCGTAGGTACGGGTGCGGCCCTCCCACACGCCCTCCATCCGGCGCTGCCCGTCGCACAGCGAGATGAACTTCTGGAGCAGTTCGGGGTTGGTGTGCTGGATGTCGTCCAGGTAGAGCATGGTGTTGGCGCCCATCTCCAGCGCGAAGGAGATCTTCTCGATCTCCTGGCGGGAGGTGGCGTCCGGGGCCTCGGCCGGGTCCAACGAGGTGACGGAGTGCCCCAGCGAAGGCCCGTTCACCTTGACGAACACCAGCCCCAACCGGCTGGCCACGTACTCCATGAGCGTGGTCTTGCCGTATCCGGGCGGGGAGATGAGCAGCAACAGGCCGCTCTGGTCGGTGCGCTTGTCGTCACCGGCCGCCCCCAACTGTTTGGCGAGGTTGTCCCCGATCAGCGGCAGGTACGACTCGTCCAACAGACGGTTGCGCACGAACCCGCTCATCACCTTCGGCTTGTACTCCTCCAGCCGCAAACGCTCGCGTTCGGTGCCCACCAGGTCGTTGCGGCGCCGTTGGAAGTCCCGGTAGGCGGGCACGTCCACGGCCCGGAACCGGCGGGTGCGCGGCAGGATCTCGTCCAACCGCACGGAGAGTGAACGCCCCTCGATCCTCGGGTGGGAGCCCAACAGCCCCGGCACCTTCTCCTCGACCGCGGCGGAGGATTCGTACCGGTTCACGGTGGTGAGTTGCAGCGCCACGGCCTCGGGCAGGTCACCCGGGGCGACCGGCTCCTCCAGGGTGGTCGCGTAGGCCTCCAACCAGGCCGTGACGAGCTGGTGTCGTGCGGCCACGTCGTCGCCGAGCCCTCGCAGGTCCTCCTCGAAGGACTTACGGGTGGTCTCGCGGGTACTGCCCAGAGCCCGGTGGAAGCGGTCCAACAGGGTGCGCGCACCCGCACCGGAGACGAATCCGCGCCGGTTGGGGCCGTCCAAGGCCATTTCTTCGAACAGGTAGTCGCCCACCGTTTCGAGGTCGGTGCCGGGGTACAGCCCGGTCTCAGTGAGGAAGGTGTCCACGGCCTCGGCGAGTTCGGTGCGCAGGGCGTCGATCGCCGTCGACCGCCGCGCCCCGAACACGCTCCGGGCACGGGCCAGGGAGACCGCGCGAGTACGCCAGGAACGCCGCAGTCCCTCGTCCGCCCCGTTGGCCCAGAACAGCTGGGCGACCGCGCGCACCTGCCCCGGGTAGCGCAGCAGCTCGGCCCCGGCGCGCAGCCGCAACAGCACCGACAGGATCTTCGCGGCGTCGTGGTCGTGCACGCCCCGCTCGTATCCCTCGTCGTAACGCGACTCCGCGACCCCGCGCACCAGCGACAGCAGCGAGCCGCCGTTCTCGGCGTGCAGTTCCGCGTCGTGCAGGGCGTCCAGGGACAGTCCTTCGGCGCCTTCCTCGGCCGCGGCCAGGATCGACGTGGCCAGGTACTCGGCCCGGTACACCTCGGGGCTCTCGGAGACCAAGAGCCGGTCCCACAGGTGCCTGGTCTCCTGGAACGCCTCGTCGGTGACGGGCGAGCGGAAGTCGGTGCCGGTGATGGCCACCGACATGTGCCCGTCGTGCGGTGTGAGGGTGAGATCGATGGGCTGGGTGTTCACCGCGAAACGGTGCCTGCCCAACCGGATCGTCTCGCCCCCGGGCCCGCCCTCGAACAGGTCGCTGCGGTCCTGTAGGGCGCGCCCGGCCTCCTGCCGGGCGGCCAGGATCTGGCCCTCCAGCTCCTCGGCGCGGACGGTGTCACCGAGTTCGCGCATCTCCGCGACGGTGCGGCGCAGTCGCGTCACCATCGCGTCGGACGCGAAGTAGGTGTTGACGTCCTCCAGCGTGGTCAGGGCGGAGACCCGCCGGTGCACCCCCTCCAGGACGCGGGCGGCCGAGGACGCCAGGCGGTCGGCCCGCCTGGCCCTGGCGTCCACCAGCGACTGCTTGCGGGTGGAGAACGCCTCGTAGACGTCCTCGCGTTTGTCGGCCAGCTCTTGGAGGAAGTCGTCGAACTCCGCGAAGCGCGACTCCAGGTTCTCCAGCTGGAGCATGATCCGGCCGAGCTGTTCGTCGCAGCGCTCCGGGGTGTCCGCGGCGGCGATCGCCCCGGTGATGGCCTGGCCCAGCAGCGCGAACTCGGCGGCGAACTCGGCCCGGCCCTCCAGGGCGAGGAGTTCCTTGCGCCGGGACTCCAGTGTGGCCCGGGCGCGGTTGACCCCGCCCATGACCTCGCTGATCCGCTCCAGGATGCGGGTGCGCACCTGGGCGTCACCGATGTCGAGCGAACCGATGACCTCGGTGACCACCTGGAGGCCCTCGGTCTGCTCGGCGATGCGTTCGCCGACGGCGGTGGCGGCGCTGACCGCCTCCAGCGCCTCGGCGTCCTCGACCAGCCGCTCCACCTCGGAGTGGTAGCCGTCGAAGGCGTCCTCCTGCTCCAGGAAGGACACCGTGCGCCGGCCGGTGGAGGCGATCTCCTCGTCGAGGCCCTGCTCGATCACGTCGATCCGCTCGCCGTCCACGTAACGCATCTCGCGCAGCGTGGCGGCCTGACCCTGGGCGCGGCGCAGTTCGGTCAGACGGGTCACCCAGCCCTCCGCCGACCTCGGGGTCTCGCCCCTGGATCGACGGATGAGCGCGGTGACCTTCGCTTCGGTCTCCGCGAGGGTCTCGGCGGCCTGCCGGGTCAGGGACTGGACGGTCTCGAACTCGTCCAGCACCCGCTCGGCGGTGCCGCGTACCTCGGTCAGCGGAGCGGCGAGGTCGCCCAGTTCCTCGTCACCGAGCCAGTGGAACCGGTCCAGCACCCTGCGGCAGGAGGCGATGATCGCCTCGAACACCTCGGTGGAGGGCCGCATGTCCTCGGCGATCCGTGACACCGACAGACTCTCGGAGATGCCCTGCACCAGTTCGGCGTTGCCGATCCGCTCCAGGGGCCCGGTGCCCACCGGCTGGGCCGCGGCGTACACGTCGGACACGAACGGGGTCCGCCACACCTGCATCGGGTGCACCCGGGTGGGTTCGCCCGAGCCGTCGCGGAACACCGTCATGGTCCCGTCGTCGAACAGCGAGTGACCGTGACAGACGATCGGGTTGGCGACCTCCTTGCGGATGGTGTTGTAGGGCAGCAGCAGGCTGCGTCCATCCGTTGGGGAGTGGAAGACGTACAGCACGTCCTCACCGTTGGGAGAACGCACCATCCGGTCGAACTCCAGGTCGGTGACGTCGGTGTCGAAGGTCCGCGCCACCCCGGTGGCCAGGTAGTGACCACCCGGGAAGATGAGCCCCTGGTCGTCGGGCAGCCGCTGGCAGGAACGGCCGATGCCGTCGAGGCGCTCGACCTCCTTGGTCCGCTTGTTGAAGACCAGGTACCGCCACGTGGTCTCGTTGTAGGGCAGGACCTTCAGCAGGATCAGCGCGCCGGCCTCGGCGTGGAACACCGAGGCGTCGGCCAGGCTCTGTAGCGGCTCGTCGACGGGCTCGCTGTAGATCCCCTCGCCGACCTCGGTGTTGTTCTCGATCTTGATGGTCAGGTCGCCGCCGACCGTCTCCACGAACAGCTCGTCGCGGATCGAGATGTGCGGGTGCCGCCCCAGCACGTGGTTCTCGCGGGTGGCCTCCACCCACTCGAAGTCGTGCGCGGGCGGGAACACGTGGTCGCGTTCGCCCCGGTCGTCGAGGTAGGCGATCTCACCGGCGGGTGAGACCGACCACCTCAGGACGCGGACGTCCTCGGTTCTCGGCCCGGTCTGGAAGACGGCCAGCAGCCGATCCTCGACCCTGCGCAGCCGGAGCAGGCGGGCGTCGCGGTAGTAGCGGTACAGCTGCTCGAAGTCCTGCCGGAAACGCTCGTCGGCGAGCAACCCGGGGATGGCGTCCTCGGGCGCGTCGGTGAACTCGAAGGAGTCGTCACCGTGCTCGTACCGGTGCAGGGAGAACACGTCGGAGACGTGTGTGGTGCTCTGCATCCCGATGTAGACGTTGTAGCCGAACAGGATCATGTTCCCGCCGGCGTCGTCTCCGACGGAACGCCCCACGCTGATGATGTCGCGCGGCACGCAGTTGTGTTCGGTGCGGATGCGTTCGGTGCCGAGCAGGGCCAGCTCGGTGCCGCCGAACACCTCCAGTCGACGGTTGTTGAGCTCCTCGGTCCGTCGGGCCAGTTCGCCGGTCTGTTCGCGGAGCCGGGCGCGGAGCACCTCGTAGGTGCCCGCGTCCAGCGACCGCGCGTCCTCGGCTTCGGGCCCGGGGCCTTCGGTCTCCTGGAGCCGTGCTTCCTGGGGCTGTGTTCCCCGGGGCTGGGCCTCGGTCACGGAGGACTACCTCACTGCTTCACGGGGGCGAGTGCGTTGACGGGCAGCTGGTCCAGCCCCATGGAACGGGCGGTGCCGAGCAGCCGGTCCAGCTTGCCGGTGTCCGGGCCGCCCGCGCCGATCAGCTTGAGCAGCAGCGCGGAGACCGTGAGGTTCTTGACGTCCTCGGTGTCCACCTCGGCCAGGACCTTCTTGATGTCCTGGGCGAAGTTGCCCTCGCCGTTCAGCCAGCCGTTGCCCAGCGCCTGCACGGTCTCGGAGCCGTTGACGAACCCGTCCACGGCCTTGCCCATGCCGATCGAGTTGACCATCCGGTCGAAGAAGGCGCCGTCGCCACCGACGATGTTGATGTCGGCGCTCTCCAGCCCGGCGGCCATGGCCGTGGCCTGGGCCTCGGCGATCTGACGGTTGACGTCGATGCCGGCGAGGCGGACCTCCTTCTCCGCCTCCAGACGCAGGCGGTACTCCTCGTGCTCGCGGCTGACCTCGTCCAGGGCGGCCATCGCCGCGGCCTTGTCGGTCAGACCCGCGGCCTCGGCACGCAGCTTCTTCTCCACGGCGTCGGCTTCGACGTCGGCCTTCTCGCGTGCCACGACGGCCTCGGCGCGGCCCAGCTTCTCGATGGCCTCGGCGTCCTGCTCCCGGACCTGCACCTCGGCCAGACCCGCGGCGGCGGCTTCGGCCTGAAGGCCCTCGGCCAGGCGGATCTTGGCGCGGGTGTCCAGCTCGGCGGCCTGCTGACGGGCCTCGGCGAGGGTGAGTTCCTCCTGCGCCTTGTGCTTGGCCGCGGCTTCGGCGGCCTCGGCGGACTTGATGTCCTTGACCAGGTTCTCCTGGGCCTCGGCCTCGGCGTGGATGATGATGGCCTGACGCTCGCGCTCGGCCTCCTCGACCGCGCGCAGCTTCTTGATCGCCTCTTCCTGCTCGGCGACGGTGCGGTCGACGGCCACGCGCTCGCGGATGACGTCGGCGACCTCGCGCTTCTCGGCCTCGACCTCCTTGTCCTTGGCGATGCTGCTCAGCTCGGTCTCACGCTCGCGACCGATGACCTCCAGCATGCGGTCCTTCTCGATGCGCTCGGTCTCGATGGCGATGACCCGCTCGCGGTTCTTCTCGGCGACCGCGATCTCACGCTGCTGGTTCTGGTGCTGGACGCCGAGCTGCTCGGAGGTGCGGATGTTGGCGGTCTCGGACTTGAGACGCTCCTCGGCCTGGACCCGGGCGGTCTCGGACTCCTCCTTGGCGCGGATGATCTCGATCTCGCGCTTGGCCTTGGCGGCCGCCTCCTCGCGACGCTTCTCCAGCTCGGCGAGGGTCTCGGCGGTCTCCGTGTCCTGGCGGTCGATCTCCTTCTTGCGGTCGTTCTCGAACTCGTTGGTGCGCTTGTGCTCCCGGGCGGTGCGCTCGGTGATCTTCGAGATGCCCTGCGCGTCCAGGATGTTGTTGGCGTCGTGCTGGTGCAGCGGGGTCTGCTCCAGCTCGTCGATGGCCACGTCCTCCAGGATGTAGCCGTTGAGGTCGGTGCCGATCAGGGAGACGATCGCGTGGCGGAACTGCTCGCGGTGGGTGAACAGCTCCTCGAAGTCGAACTGCTTGCCGACGGTCTTGAGCGCCTCGGAGAACTTGGAGTTGAAGAGCTCCTGGAGGGTGTCCTGGTCGCTGGCGCGTTCGGTGCCGATCGCCTTGGCGACCTTCTTGACGTCCTCGGCGGTCTCGTTGACCCGGACGTAGAAGAACACCGTGATGTCGGCGCGGATGTTGTCCTTGCAGGTCAGGCCTTCGCGGCCGCCGCGTTCCAGGGCCAGGCTCTTGAGGGAGATGTCCATGACCTCGGCCTTGTGCAGGACCGGGAGGACGATCGATCCGGTGAAGGTGACGTGGACGTCCCGCACCTTGGAGATGATCAGGGCCTTGCCCTGTTCCACCTTGCGGAACAGCCTGGTCACCATCAGCAGCAGGGCCAGGAGGACGACGATTCCGACGGCGATGGCCACACCGATGGTCAGGAAGGTGGCGTCGGCCGCTTCCTGTCCGGTGGCCGGAGCACTCAGCAACACGTAGGGGTCTCTTTCTGCGAGCGGCGTGGATCGGGGGACACGCGGCATCGGGCGAAGGGACGGGAGCGGGACGGCCGTGCCCGAGGAGGTCGCTTGTCAGGGGTTATGACGCGTCCGCGTGGCGAACGGTTCCGAAATGTGCAAGATCATCCCTGCTCATCGCGGGTGGCGAGAAAAGGTCAATGCCGACCGGGGTCCAGAGCGGGGTCGAAGGCGGTGACGAGGAAGTGGTCGTCGGCCGCGTCGTGGTCGAAGATGAGGGCGGTGCTTCCGACGGACAGGACCTCGCCGCCGGTCGTGCGCACCGGGATGGAGATGGCGGCTCCGCCGGCGGTGGTGATCTCGGCCTGGCCGAAGTCCTCACTGGCCTCACCGATGCGGATGAGGCAGGTGCGGCCGACCAGTTCGTGCTTGGAGTCGCCCTTGCGTTTGGGCAGGAACCGCTGGAGTCCCATCACCACACCACTGGTGACCGCCCAGGCGGCGATCAGGGCGATGAGCAGGACGACCGCCCCCAGGGCCCACAGCATCGGCGCGGAGGTGGTCTCGATGAGACTGGTCACGATGCTTCCCATCATGCTGACGAACCAGGCCACGCAGATCAGCATGGTCAGGGCCACGGTCACCGGAACCCTTCCCAGGCCCGCCTTGCTCAGGACCGCGCTGAGCCCGGCGACGTCACCGTCGGCGTCCACGCTGTCGAGCGTCTCGGTGTCGGCGGCGCCGACGACCACGAAGATCCAGTAGCCGAGGACGACGATGAGCATCGGCGTGAACAGGACGGTGGGGAATCCGAAGGCGGTACTCAGGAACAGACCCATCCCGCGCACTCCTCCGTGTTCTCGTGGTTCCGCGACCGGTGCCGGGGGAGGGCGACCAGGGTTCGTATCCGCCGGAACCGTGCCGAAACCCTATCGAACACCCCTGCTCAGCACGTTCCACGGGGTCCCCGTTGACCGATTGTGGCCGGCACCCCGCTCCGTGAGCGCAGGCTGAACGGACCGCGCTGGGGAGGAAGAAGAAACAGGAGAATCTTCGATGGACGGTGTCGATCCGGCGTCGACCCGTTCGACGAACAGGTGAGAGAGCGGGGGAGGGACCCCGCCCGACACCCGAAAGAGGGCGAACACCATGCGTTACCTGATGTCGATCATGAGCGACCCCGAGTCCGAGGCCGGCACCCAGGAGCCCGAGCCCGAGATCTACGAGGCGATGGCCGCCTACAACGAGGAGATGGCCAAGTCCGGAGTCCTGCTGGCCGGTGAGGGCCTGGCCCCCACCTCCGAGGGCGCCGAGGTCGTCTTCCGCGATGGGGAGGCCACCGTCGTCGACGGGCCCTTCACCGAGGCCAAGGAGTTCATCGCCGGGTACTGGGTGATCCAGGTGTCCTCACACGCCGAGGCCGTGGAGTGGGCCAAGCGCTGCCCGCACCCGCCCAAGGGCGACCCGACCCGGATGAAGCTCCAGCTGCGCCGGATCGGAGAGCTGGAGGACATGGACAACATGTCCGAGGAGCTCAAGGAACGAGAGCGCGTCCTGCGCGAGCAGACGGAGGGATAGACCGGACCGGCCCTTGCCGACGCGATCCGCCGGTGCTGTCATGGTGCGGTGGATCACACGGATGTGACGCGCCAGGTGGAGGCGGTCTGGCGGATCGAGTCGGCTCGCCTGATCGCGACCTTGACGCGCATGGTCGGCGATGTCGGATCGGCCGAGGAATTCGCGCAGGACGCCCTGGTCACGGCCTTGGAGAAGTGGCCGGACGAGGGCGTCCCGCGCAGTCCCGGAGCCTGGTTGACCACCGTCGCCAAACGTCGAATCCTCGACCGTTGGCGCCGGGACGAACGCTTCCGGGAACGCACGTCCGAACTCGGCCGGGAAGTCGCCGACCGCGACGGGCAAGCGGAGTTCGACGCCGTCCTGGAAGAGGACTACGGCGACGACCTGCTCAAACTCATGTTCGTGTGCTGTCACCCCGTGCTTTCCACCGAGGCTCGGATCGCGCTCACCCTCCGCCTGCTCGGTGGGCTCACCACCGACGAGATCGCCCGCGCCTTCCTCGTTCCCGAATCCACCGTCGCCCAGCGCATCGTGCGGGCCAAACGGCGACTGGCCCAGAAGCGGGTTCCGTTCGAGGTGCCCTCGGGTGCGGACCGTGACGCCCGCCTCGCCGACGTACTGGAGGTCCTCTACCTGGTGTTCAACGAGGGGTACACGGCCACCTCGGGGGAGGGGTGGCTGCGTCCCGAACTGTGCGAGGAGGCCATGCGCCTGGGACGGGTCATCGCCGGGTTGATGCCCAAGGAACCCGAGGTGCACGGGCTGATCGCGCTCATGGAGCTCCAGGCCTCCCGGTTCCGGGCCCGGGTCGGTGCCGATGGGGCGCCGGTGACCCTCGCCGAACAGGATCGTTCCCGTTGGGACCGGCTGCTCATCCAACGGGGACTGGTCGCGCTGGAAGGCTCGATCCCCGTCGATCCCGCCCGTCCACGGGGCGTCTACTCCCTCCAGGCTGGCATCGCCGCGAAACACGCCACCGCACGTACCGCCGAGGACACCGACTGGCGCGAGATCACCGTCCTGTACGAGGCGCTGGCCAGGCGCACCGGGTCGCCCGTGGTCGAACTGAATCGTGCGGTGGCCGTGTCGATGGCGCTCGGACCCGGTGTGGCCCTCGGCATCGTCGACGCCCTACGCGACTCCGGGGCCCTGGACGGCTACCACCTGCTCCCGGCGGTCCGGGCCGACCTGCTCCAACGACTCGGGCGCGGTGAGCAGGCCCGAACCGAGTACGAACGGGCCGCCGACCTCACCCGCAACGAAAGCGAACGCGCGCTTTTGCTCGAACGAGCCCGTTCTGCCGTGGGCAGTGAGATCTAGCGGTGGGCGGGCGCTCTGGTCAGACTGGTCCGCATGAGACTTCTGGTTCTGGGCGGTACCGAGTTCGTGGGACGGGCGATCGTGCAGGACGCGCTCGCCCGAGGGTGGGACGTCACCGTCTTCCACCGAGGACGGCATGAAGCTCCGGTGGGGGCGCGCGTGCTGCACGGAGACCGTACCGAGGAGGGCGGCCTCACCACGCTGGCCACGGGGGAGTGGGACGCCGTCGTCGACACCTGGTCGGATGCCCCGGGAGCCGTTGCGGCCACCGCCCGACTGCTGGCCGATCGGGTCGGCCACTACGCGTACGTCTCCAGCCGTTCCGTGCACGGCATGCCCAGCGCTCCCGGTGCGGATGAGAGCGCCCCGACCGTGAAGCCCGCCCCCGCCGACGAGGGAGAGGACTACGCGCGGGCCAAACGCGGGGGCGAGGTGGCCGCCGAGGAGGTGTTCGGTGACCGGGCGCTGTTCGTTCGGGCCGGGCTCATCCTGGGGCCCTACGAGAACATCGGCCGACTGCCCTGGTGGCTGAACCGGATCGCTCGCGGTGGCCCCGTTCTGGCTCCCGGACCGCGTGATCTGCCCTTGCAGTACGTCGATGCCCGGGACCTGGCCGCCTGGGCCCTCGACGCGGTGGAGAAGGGGTCGGGTGGTCCGTACAACCTGGTGAGCCCGAGCGGGCACGCCACGATGGTGGAACTCCTGGAGGCCTGCCGGGAGGTGACGGGTTCGGACGCGGAGTTGCGCTGGACCGATCCCCAGGTGATCGAGGAGGCCGGTATCCGCCCCTGGATGGACCTTCCGGTCTGGCTGCCGCCGGGAGAAATGCACGAGACCCTGCACCAGGGGAACGTCGACCGGGCCCTGGCCACGGGGTTGAGGTGTCGCCCGGTCACCGAGACCGTCGCCGATACCTGGGCGTGGTTGAGGTCCATCGGTGGCGAGGCGCCCCAGCGCCCGGATCGTCCGCGTCTTGGCCTGGACCCCGAGATCGAAGCTCGCGTCCTCGAAGGTTGACCACCCTGCGCCTTGTCTCCCGGGCCGCGAGCGATCCCTGGTGATCCGAGCCCGGGCGACTCGGCCGTGTACCCACTTCTCAGCGTGACGATGCTCCGGTAACGGCCTCCGGTGAGGAAGGGGGCCGGCGGCCGGGAAAAATCCGCACCGGCGACCGAACACACACCTCCCGTCCCGACATAAGCAGGTGAGAGGACGGGAGGGATGCCCATGGGACGCAGCACGGACGGAGACCCTTACTCCGACGAACGCGCCTTCAACGCCCTGTTCGAGAAGCATTACGACGATGTGTACCGGTACGCCCGGCGCAGGGTGGGCGCGGACCAGGCCGACGACGTGGCCTCGGAGGCCTTCGTCGTGGCCTGGCGACGACGAAGGCTCCTGGTTCCACAGCAGGAACTGCCCTGGTTGTACGCGTGCGCACGAAGGATCACCCTGGCCCACCTGCGCCGCGACCGGCGACAGGACCGGATCGCGCAATCTTTGACTCGAGAACCCGGACGGATCGACGTGCTCGCCGACCACGCCGACCACGCCGACCGCGTCATCGACCGAAGCGGGGCCCTGGCGGCCCTGGCGCGGTTGACCGAGATCGAACGCGAGCTCGTGATGCTCGTGACCTGGGAGGGACTCGATGCCCGCCAGGCGGCCAAGGTCGTGGGATGTAGTCACGTCACCGCCCGTGGACGACTGCATCGGGCCCGCAAGAGGCTCGCCACTCACCTGAATGAGGCGCCCGAGCCCGAACCGGCCTTCACCTGGGAGAAGACGCCATGAACGACCTGACCAGCCTGCGCGCGACCCTCAACGACAGCGATCCGGCCAAGGACACCGCTCCCACCGACCAGGGCCGTCGATGGGCCCGGGGCAACGCCATCGCCCGACTGAGGGAGAGCACCCCCGTGACAAATCCACTGTGGCGTCGTATCCCCGTGCTCGTGGCCGGTGCCGCCGCCGCTGCCCTGGCCGTGGGAGTGGGAGCGACGCTGTTGCCCACCGACCACCCGGCCGGGGTGCCAGTGGCCTACGCCTCCCCGCCCGAGACCGTGGAGGTCGTCGGTGGGGAACCGGTCGACGGCACGGAGCCGTTGCTGGAGCTGGCCGAGGTCACGGCCGGACGCGGTGACCCCCAGGGGCGGGGGGACGTGGGGTTCGTCGCCTCCACCGGCACCACCATGTATCGGGTGAACGCCGACGCCGGTGACACGGACCCGGAGGAGACCCACGGATACGGGTTCATCCCCTTCGAGTGGGACCGGTGGCAGAGCCTGGACGGTGAGCTACGTGAGGACCAGAACCCCCAGCCCCCGACCGAGACGGGGGGAGAGGCCGGCGACCACGAGTGGTTCCTGGATCAGGTCGGTGAGACCCACGAGGAGACGCTTCACCCCAGCCTGGTCCTGCCCGAGGCGCTGCCCACCGACCCCGACGCTCTGGCGGAGCTCCTCATGGGCCTGGGCCAGGACCCGGAGGAGGTCAAGAGGACTGATTCCTTCCTGTTCCACGCCCTCGCGAGCCTCTACGAGTACCGGCCCTTGTCCGGCGAGGAGCAGGCCGCCGTCCAACGGATCATCGCCGACCGTGCCGAGGCGAGCCACCTGGGCACCGCCACCGATCCGTTGGGTCGAGAGGGTGAGCTCTTCTCGTTCCTCGTCGAGGAACCCGGTGTCCAGGTGCTGGAGTACCGCTATCTCTTCAGCGCCGAGGACGGAGCGTTGCTCTACCAGGACTCCACTCTGATGGGTGAGGAGGCCCCGGAGACCCCGATCGAGGACTACGGGCTCGAATACCCCGTCCTGTCCCAGCAGGTCAGCTACGTCTGGACCGGATGGGTCGAAGAGATCGGTGCGCGTCCCTGACACCGTGCCTCTGACACCGAGGGCCGTACCCGCCCGGGTACGGCCCTCAAGCCGTGGCCGGACGCATAAGGGTGTCGTAGGTGTCGCTCGTGCGCTCCAAGCCCACACCGAGCCGCTGCGCCCAGGCGTCCAGCTCCGCTTGGGCCCGCTCACCGTCCCGGTCGTCATCGACCACCAGTTCCAGCTCCATGAAGGTGCCGGCGCCCTCGACGACGTCGAGACACACACCGATCGTCCCCGAGCGCCCGGTGCGCCGTTCCTTGACGATTCGGACCGTGGGTTCGTATCCCAGGGCCAACAACGCGCCGTGCGCCTGCTCTCGATCGGCGACGACGGTCTCGTACTCGGCGCACTCCATCGCGTTCGCGAGCGGAGTCTTGGTGGTCAACAGGTGGGTGTTGTCCTGAGTCCGCAATCGGGCGAAGGTGTACCCGATCTTTCCCTGGTCAGGGGTCCAACCGGCGGGTGCGTAGGCCTGGTCGTCCTGGAAGACCGGGTCCTCCAGGATCAGCCCGGCGGACTCCAACGCCGCCAACAGGGCTTCTGTGCCCGCCACCCTGTACTTGGTCTCGATCTCCCGCACCAGTGGCCCCTCACGTCTCGTCGCTCGGCTGTGTGGAGCGTATCGACGCTTGCCCGCGAACACGTGGAGTTCGCCGACTTCGGGACCTGGGGAAATCGGGTGAACGGGCCGAACGCGCCGACCCGCCCACCCGGTTTTCGCCCTAGCGAACGCTCGCGCGTAGGAGCGCCGTCCACTCGTTGGAGGGGAACATCAGGTGCCCGGCCTCCCTGTTCTGGGTGTCGCGTACAGCAGTCGCGGAAGGGAGATCGGCGACCTCGACGCAGTTCTCAGTACGCCCCTGGCTGTAGGACGACTTGCGGAAGATCAGGTCGATTTGGGATCGCATTGGCCGGTGCCTTCTACTCGTTAAGCATGTTCTCCAAGAACGCTTGTGAGTCTGGCACACTGAGCGCGGCCGCCTGGACGTGCCTGTAAACCATTTCGCAGTGTGCGATCTCGACAGGGTCCTCATAGAACAACTGGCTCATGACATCTTCTCGATATACCACCGGTGGGTCATCGAGGAAGTCCAGGATCGAAAAGCTTCCCGCCGTGGCCGGGTGCAACCCCGCTGTGTCCGGGAGGATCTGTACCCGCAACGTGGGGCGCTGCACGTTGATCAGGTGTTGAACCTGTTCCTCATGAATCTCCGAGGGGATCTTCCGGAGAGCGGCCTCGTCGATGATCGCCCATACCTGTGGGCCGCTGGATCCGGGGGCGAGGATCTGCTTTCGGGCCATGCGAGCCTCAACGTATCTTTCGATGTCGGCTTCGTCAGTGACGCCATGGCCGCGAGTGATCGCGTGGGCATATCCCTCCGTCTGGAGGAGCCCGGGGATGACAAGTGCCTCGTAGGTCCGGATCGTGGCAGCTTCAAGCTCCAACCCGACGTAAGCACCCTTGCCCAGCACATCGGCGTAGCCGACCCACCAACCGGTATTGCGGGCTTCCTTGGTCAGGGTGGCGTAGGCCTCGCGGTCTGCCGGGTCAGTGACCGCGTAGATGTCGAGCAATGCTTCGACATCGACGATGGAGGGCCTGAGCCACTCGTTGTTCTCGATCCGGGTGAGCTTGCCCCTTGACCACTTGCCCTTTCCGCGCCTGCGGGCCTCGGTCGTGACATGGGCAGCGGTCAGACCTGCGGCTTCTCTCAGCTCGCGCAGGCGTCGAGAGAGCCGTCGTCGGCGCAAGGTCGAGCTTTTAGCCATGGTGCCGTTGCTCCTCGTAGTGGACCGCTGACGCGCTGATCCTATGTTGATTCCTCGCCTATCAGACATTTAGTGCACAGCCCAACTGTAGATGGTCCTCGCTTGTTTGCTTCTCGCGTCCGATTTTAAAGTGGGCATTGAGAAAATGACTCCGATGGGTCACTATGGAGTTACCTGATCGGCCTGGCTGGGCTTCCCCCAGCACCTGAGCACCAGGAGCCGCGCTATGCCGCGTTGCCTGAACCTGTCCGAGCTGACCTACGTGCGTTACCGCGCTGCTGAACTGGTGCGTCGCCGACGTCCCCGCAAGGCCGGACGTGTGCGTGCCTACGCCTCGGCTCCCCGAACTCTGGCCGGGGTGCGATCGCCGCGCTCGCCCCGCCCACCACAGATTCCGGTTCCGCGTCGTCCGTTGGACACCGCTCCGTCGGATGTCCTCCAAGCGGTCCTAGCGGGTCTGCACCGACTGGAGGTAGGTGCTTGAGGTCCCCGATGGATCGGCCGGGGCAGGGGCACTGAGAATCCGCCGCTTCTCGAACCCCGCCCAGGTGAGGCGCGATGGACAACCGAACGACCTGTTCAGATCCCAACGGACACGACTACGTCCCGGACCAACCCCCGGTGAAGCGCGGCAACACGGCCACCGCGACCTGTCGCTACTGCAAGGACACCATCACCGCGACGCGCTGAACCCTCGGCGCCCACGAAAAAAGCTCTGGCGGGTGCACCAACACCCCCAGAGCAGGCCGACAAACACCAACTACAAGGAAAGAGTTGCCGACATGGCCATTGTGCCGCACACCCGAGCCCCGATCCACACCCCCACCCCGCCCTTCACCGGCCGCCGCTGGCCCTCCCGCGTCTACCCCGGCGACCTGGCCCAGACCGCCTGGGTCCGCTCCGACCTGGCCGCGGACCTCGCACGTCTGGCCGGACTGCCCAAGGAGACCGGCGAGGACATCGTGCTCTGCGCCGGCGAGATGTTCGCGAACGCGTGCGACCATTCGCGATCGGGACAGGACCCCGATGGCCGCGTGACCCGCACGCTGCACATGCCCACCGCCACCACCGTCCAGGTCGGGATCGTCGATGACGGCATCCGCGCCGACGCCATCGAGCCCAAGGGCCCGCAGATCCCGCACCAGCGCACCCCCGAGGATTGGGAGGAGGCCGAACGTGGCCGGGGGCTGCTGCTCATCCACCACCTGGCCGAACGCTGGGGCTCCCGCGCGATCCTGGACTTCCCCTTCTGCGACGGTCTGGGTACCGTCATCTGGGCCGAGTTCGCGCTGGGCGGTGGCCGGTCTTGACCACCATCGACTCCAGGGTGCGGTCCGTGCTGAACGCGCCCCGAGGCCACCGATTCTCTCGACCGGGTCTTCCCCGCCCTGGGCACGTCCTGCCGGAATCGGACCAGGAGCGACGGGAGCGATTGCTGCGACAGATGCGGGACAACCCCAGGGTCGCCTACATGCTCGAACACGGCGAGCTTCCGCACTGGATGATCGTGGCCCGCCAACGCCGAGAACAGGCCGAGAGGGAAGCTCGGCGGGTCAGTGCACCCATCGAGCCTTCGGTCGAACCTCCCGCCATCCGCCGGGGTCGTCATCGGGCACCACGTCGGAGGTGGGCGCTGCCCGCCCTGGTCGTCAGCGCGGCCCTCCTCCTCGGGCAGAGGGTCGTGGAAGCGATCGGTCAGGCGATCTCTCCGTCCAGCGGATTCCCGCTCTAGCCGACGAACGACAACGGTGCCCCGGCCACTCGGTGATCGGGGCGGTGTGTATGGGTTTGCACCTTCCGTAGCGGCATGTGGTCTGGTGGACTCACGTACCGGTCCCTTGAAGAAAGGTCCCTGCTCTTGTACTCGTCCTTCAGGCCACCCCGTCAGGTCAAGATCGGTGACGCGGCGGCCTTCGCCGGCACCACGCCACGGGCGATTCGCCATTACCACGAGATCGGGCTTCTCCCCGAGCCTGAGCGGGGCGGCGATGACCGCCGCCGCTACGGGTACGAGGACATGATCCGCCTGCTGTGGATTCGCAAGATGGCCGACGCCGGGATCGCCCTGGACGACATCCGTGACGCCTTGACCACCGGCACGAATTCCGCCGGTGCGGGCAGCGGAGACGTTATCGCGGGCACCCTGGAGCGGTTGGAGGAAACCCTGGCCGAGCGGGAGTCGGAATTGCGGCGGCAACGGACCGCCGTGCAGCGGATGCGCACCGAAGGCAGCCGGATGGGGCTGCTCTCCGACTTCGTCACCGACCGTCTCAAGGGCCTGCCCGAGGGTTCCCTGCGTCAGGAGGACCTGGACAGCCTGCTGGTCACCGAGCGGATCTTCGGTCCGCTCGGCGCGGCAGTGCGGGCCGGCCGCTTCATCGCCCTGGCCACGTACCCCGCTCTGCGGGAGGCTTCCGACCGTATCGATGAGGCCGAGGAGGCACTCGATGACAGCGTCGCCGTCGATGATCCACGGGTGGCTCGAGTGGCCGTAGAGTGGCACGCCTTCGAGAGCGCCCTGCACGCCGTCATCGAGGAATCCGGCCTGGAGGAGGACGAGGACGCCCTCTTCGACGCCTGGGACGCTTTGTACCCCGAGGATGGCGAGGACGAGGCCGACCTCGGCTCTAGAAGGCGGGAAGCCGGCTACATGAGCGTGTCCGAAGCCGTCGGCAAGATGCCCTACGACGTTTCCCCGGCCCAATGGCGCTGTATGGAACTGGCCATGGAACTATCCGCCCAAGACCCACCCGCTACCTAGAACACGGCCCAGGACTCCCTCACCGCGGCCACGTATCAGGTCGGCGTGTCCGCCGGCCGTGGGCCACCCGACCAGATCCAGGTGAAGGCGGGCGAAGGGCACAGCTCGGGCACCAGCTCGACCGCCTTCTTGATCGCTTCCCCACGCAGAACGTGTGCCATCTCCGTGAGCCTGGCCGATTCCATCGGAGCGGAGAAGTGGGCCCGGCGCTCGTGCTCGAGACCGAGCGTGTTCAGCGTTTTGCTGAATCGTTCCGCTGCGGCGACGATGCGGTCCTTGTCAGTGCTCTTCGGACTCGCTCGAAGTGTGAGTGTTCCGTGGTCGGTGTCGTACCAGACCCGACCCAATTCATGGTTCTTCTCCAAGAAGGACCTGAAATCGTCGAGCGCTATCACGTACTTCGTCCTGCGTGCCATGAAACGACGATAGACCGTCACAGCTCTGCGAGAGGGGTCATTTTCCATCGTGCCCGGCGTGCCTCGCGCATTCACACCCGCGCTGTCGGATGTCCGCGAGGGGTGACCGAGTCACGGCCGGATGGGCCGGGTCTTCAGCGGCCGGGTCTTCGAGCCCGAACTCGCAGGCGAGTTCGTCACGGAATCACCACCGGCTTCCTTGTGGCCCGATGATCCGTTCCGGGTGGAGGCTCTCGGATATCCCTTGTGGCGCGCCCCGCCGGAGACGTCTGGTTCGGCGGTGACCTGTTGTGGTCATCGGCTGCGGACTGTCACCGGCCAGTGGTATCCAGGTGAGATCTATCCCTACCCCTGGAGGGTTTTGTGACCGCACGTAATTTCAAGGGTCAGTTTTCCTCGTGGCCGGCCACGGCGTTCTTCATCTTCTGCGGCGTGCTGCTGCTTGCCATGATCAACGACTGACCGGGGAAAGCCCAGGATGTGCCCATTTTGCGACCGCAGGATCGGTAAGCACAAGGACGGCTCGCGTAAGAAGCACCACATCGATCAGGCGCCGTCCTGGTCCTTGGGACACAAGCTTGCGGAGTGTGAGGATTCCTCCCGCGATGGGACCGAGCCGAACCACCACACGAAGACCGTGGCCGGCCAACGACGCAACGGCAAGATGACGTGCCTGGTCCGTCGGCAGTGGGTGAAGGTCACCCGGCCTTCCCCCCGGTCAAGCACGATGACCTGCACGGCAAGGCGTGCGCGGGATGGCGCGGCAACCCGGCACGGAACAACCGGACCATTCGCGTTGGGTGGTCGCTCTTGCCCCGCCCCTACCTCACACGCGCACGAAAAGGGGCCGTGCCCACTCGGACACGGCCCCGACCGTGGTTTCGTTCGCTTTTCCAACCGGCCCGGACGGCCGGACCCGGTCAGGCCTTGGCGGGGGTCACCATCAGGCTGTCGCGTTCGGGGTCGACGTCCACGTTCACGGTGTCGCCCTCGGTGAGCTCGCCGGACAGCATCACCTTGGCGAGCGGGTCGCCGATCGACGACTGCACCAGGCGGCGCAGCGGCCGGGCACCGTAGTTCGGGTCGAACCCGGTCAACGCCAACCACTCGCGTGCGCCCTGGGAGACGTTCAACGTGAATCTGCGCTCGGCCAGGCGTCGGGCCAGCTTGTCCACCTGTAGGTCCACGATCCGGGTCAATTCCTCGGTGGACAGCGCGTCGAACATGATCACGTCGTCCAGGCGGTTGAGGAACTCCGGCTTGAACGTCGCGCGCACGACGTCCATCACACGTTCCCGGCGGGTGGCCTCCTCCAGGGACTGGTCCACCAGGAACTGCGACCCCAGGTTCGAGGTGAGGATCAAGATGGTGTTGCGGAAGTCCACCTGGCGACCCTGGCCGTCGGTCAGTCGGCCGTCGTCCAGCACCTGCAACAGGGTGTCGAACACCTCCAGGTGGGCCTTTTCCACCTCGTCCAGCAGCACCACGGTGTACGGACGCCGCCGCACCGCCTCGGTCAGCTGACCGCCCTCCTCGTAACCCACGTAGCCGGGAGGAGCGCCCACCAGGCGCGACACCGAGTGCTTCTCGGAGTACTCGCTCATGTCGATGCGCACGATCGCGCGCTCGTCGTCGAACAGGAACTCCGCCAGCGCCTTGGCCAGCTCGGTCTTGCCGACACCGGTCGGGCCCAGGAACAGGAACGAACCGGTGGGCCGGTCGGGGTCGGAGATCCCCGCGCGAGCACGGCGCACCGCGTCCGACACGGCGGCCACGGCGTCCTTCTGCCCGATCAGCCGCTGCCCCAGCTCCTCCTCCATGCGCAGCAGCTTGGAGGTCTCGCCCTCCATCAGCCGGCCCACGGGGATCCCGGTCCAAGCCGACACCACGTCGGCGACCTCGTCGGCGCCCACCTCGTCCTTGACCATGGAGTCGCCGTCGTCGTCGGCGGTGTCCGCGGCCCTCTCCTCGGCCTTGGACGCTTCCTCGACCTGCTTCTCCAGCTGCGGGATGTCCCCGTACATCAGCCGGGAGGCCTCCTCGAAGCGGCCCTCGCGCTCGGCCACCTCGGCCTTGGTGCGCATCTCGTCCAGCCGGCCCTTGAGCTCACCGACCCGGTTCAGCCCGGCCTTCTCCTGCTCCCAACGGGCCACCAGACCGTTGAGCCGCTCCTGCTTGTCGGCCAGGTCCGCGCGCAACCGCTCCAGTCGCTGCCGACTCGCGGCGTCCGATTCCTTGTCGAGCGCCATCTCCTCCATCTTGAGGCGGTCGACGGTGCGGCGCAGTTCGTCGATCACCACCGGGCTGGAGTCGATCTCCATGCGCAACCGGGACGACGCTTCGTCGATGAGGTCGATGGCCTTGTCCGGCAGGAAGCGCGCGGTGATGTAGCGGTCCGACAGGGTGGCCGCGGCGACCAGTGCGGAGTCGGAGATCTGCACCTTGTGGTGCGCCTCGTACCGTCCCTTGAGGCCGCGCAGGATCGCGATGGTGTCGGTGGCCGAGGGCTCGCCGACGAACACCTGCTGGAAGCGACGCTCCAGGGCGGGGTCCTTCTCGATCTTCTCCCGGTACTCGTCCAGGGTGGTGGCGCCGACCATGCGCAGCTCGCCCCGGGCCAACATGGGCTTGAGCATGTTGCCGGCGTCCATGGCGCCCTCGGCGGCGCCCGCGCCCACCATGGTGTGCAGCTCGTCGATGAACGTGATGACCTGGCCCTCGGACTCCTTGATCTCCGTGAGCACCGCCTTGAGCCGTTCCTCGAACTCGCCCCGGTACTTGGCGCCCGCCACCATCGCGGACAGGTCCAGGCTGATCAGGCGCTTGCCGAGCAGGGACTGCGGAACGTCGCCCGCCACGATGCGCTGGGCCAGACCCTCGACGACGGCCGTCTTGCCCACGCCGGGTTCACCGATGAGCACCGGGTTGTTCTTGGTGCGACGGCTGAGCACCTGGATGACCCGACGGATCTCGCCGTCGCGACCGATGACCGGATCGACCTTGCCCTCGCGGGCCCGCTCGGTCAGGTCGACACCGAACTTCTCCAGGGACTGGTAGGTGTCCTCGGGGTTCTCCGAGGTGACCCGACCGGTGCCGCGGACCCGCTCGAAGGCCTCCAGGAGGCCCTCCGGGGTCGCCCCGGCGTCCTTGAGTAGTCGGGACGCCTCGCCGCCGTCGGCGGCCAACCCCACCAACAGGTGCTCGGTGGAAACGAACTCGTCCTCCATCTGCTGGGCCCGCTGCGCGGCCGTGTTGATGGAGACGATGAGCTGCCGTGAGGAACTGGGGGAGCCGACCGTCGAACCCGCCACCTTGGGCAGGGCGCCGATGGCCGAATCGACCTTGTCCTTGAGCCGCTCCGGGTCGACCCCGACCTCCTTGAGCAGCGGCCGAGTGATGCCCTCCGCCTGCTCCAACAGGGCGTTCAACAGGTGCAGGGGCTCGGTCTGGGGGCTGCCGTCGGCGGTGGCCTGACGGATGGCGGCGGCCAGAGCCTCCTGGCTCTTCTGGGTGAGTTTGTAGTTCATGATCCGTGACTCCATCCTCATGAAGCGTCACTAGGTCCTGTTTGGTGAACCACGGGGGTTGCCCGTTCGGGCGCCGTCAGGGTTCTGGAGGTGCTGGCGGTGGGATAGCACGTTTTTCCGCTATCACACCAAAGGTGCCGAAGGTTCCTGACTTCCAGGCGCCCGAACACGGGCCGAAGCGCTAGCGGAGGCCCAAAACAAACACCGCCTAAGGGTGATGTCGCATGGCCGACCACACCGCGCCGTAGGCGTGGAGCCCGTGCGGTCCGAACCCGAGGGCTCGGCCCCTACTTCTGGTCGGGACCGCTCGTGTCGCGGGGGCCACCGTCGCCCCCGAGCCCGCCGCCCCGCTCGGGGCGCTCTTCCGGGTCGGCCGTGTTGAAGATCGTCACGCGGGTGCGGCGCACCAGCTCCCCACGTGGGGACCCGCCCTCGGGGTGGGCCGGACGGCCGCGCCGGGACACCGCCCGGCGCGCCGCCTCGAGTTCGTTGGCCAGGTGGAACACCTGTTCGCGCAGCTGTTCGACCTCGTCCTCCAGCTCCAGGATCCGTTTGATCCCGGCGAGGTTGATGCCCTCCTCCTGCGACAGCCGCTGCACCACGCGCAACGTCTGCACGTCACGCATGGAGTAGCGACGGCCCCGCCCGGAAGTGCGTCCGGGCGACACGAGCCCCAGCCGGTCGTACTGCCGCAGCGTCTGCGGATGCATACCCGCCAACTCCGCTGCCACGGAGATGACGTAGACCGGGGCGTCGACTCCGAACGAAGGATCGTTCACGACATTCACGCGCCCTTCGCCCGCGCTTCGAGTCCGTCACGCGGGTCGTAGTCCGACGTCGCCGCGCGGAACTTCTCCAACGCCTCGCGAGCGTCGTCGTTGAGTGTCTGCGGCACCTTGACCTCGAAGGTGACCAGCATGTCGCCGATGGTGCCGTCCTTGCGGGTGGCGCCCTTGCCGCGAACCCGCAGCGTGCGCCCGTTCTGGGTGCCCGGCGGCACCTTCACCGTCACCGGGAAACCGCCCAGGGTCGGAACCCGGACGTCGGCGCCCAGCGCGGCCTCGGGAAAGGACACCGGGACCGTGATGGTGATGTTGTCGCCGCTCTTACCGAACACCGGGTGATCCTTCACATGGACGACGACGTACAGGTCACCGGCGGGGCCGCCGTTCTCGCCGGGCGCCCCCTTGCCCTTGAGCCGGATCCGCTGCCCGTCGGACACACCGCCGGGGATGCGGGTCTGGATGCTGCGCGTGCTCTTGCCGCGCCCGCTGCCGGAGCAGGTGGGGCAGGGGTCGTCGACCACCAGGCCGCGTCCCTTGCACTCGCTGCACGGCTCGGACAGAGAGAAGCCGCCCAGGTTGGTGTTCTCGTGCCCGGTGCCGGAGCACTTCGGGCACATTCGAGGGGCCGTGCCGGCGCGCGCGCCCGTGCCCTTACAGGTGGGACACGCCGCGTCGCTGGTCAGCTGGAACGAACGGGTCGCCCCGTCCGCGGCCTCTCGGAAGTTCAGTGTCGTTTCGGTCTCGATGTCGGAACCACGCCGGCTGCGGGTCGCCTGACCCCCACGTCCGCGGTTGCCGAACAGGCCACCGAACAGGTCGCTCAGCCGTTCGCCGCCGGGGGCGCCACCACCGCCACCGCCCTGACCGAAGATGTCGCTCATGTCGAACCCACCCGGGCCGGTGCCACCACCGGGCCGGTACGAACCACCGAACATCGAACGCGCCTCGTCGTACTCCTTGCGGCGCTTCTCGTCCGACAGGACGTTGTACGCCTCGGAGATCTCCTTGAAGCGGTCCTCCGCCTTCGGGTCGTCACGGTTGGCGTCGGGGTGGTTCTCCCGAGCCAGCTTGCGGTAGGACGAGCGGATCTCGTCCTTGGTGGCGGTCTTTGAGACTCCGAGGACCTTGTAGTAGTCCTTCTCCAGGTAGTCCTTGGTGCTCATCGACTGGTGCCTTCTCCCCGCTGGTGCCGGTTGCGTCCGATGTTTCCACGTGGGTCCCGGCCGTGTGGGGCCGGGGTCGACCTGTGGCCGTGACCGACGATCCCACGCCGGTCACGGCCACAGTCCGTTACTTCTCTTCCTCGCCCTTCTCGGCGGAGGCGTCTCCGGTGTCCTCTTCCGAGGCCTGCGGAGTGTCACCGGTGGGCTCTCCCACGACCACGCGGGCCGGGCGCAGAACCCTCTCACCGATCCGGTACCCCGGTTGGAACACCTCGATCACCGACTGGACGGAGATGTTCGGAACCGGGACGAGGGTGAGCGCTTCGTGCACGTTCGGGTCGAACTCGTCACCCTGCTCGCCGTACTTCTCCAGGCCCAGCTTGGTCGCCGTCGCCTCCAGGGACTCGGCCACCGCCTTGAACCCGCCGGTGAGCTCCTCGTGTTCCCGGGCGCGACCGATGTCGTCCAGGATCGGCAGCAGTTCGCCGATGACCTGGGCGGTGGCGACCTCACGGACGGCCACACGGTCACGCTCGACACGCTTGCGGTAGTTGGAGTACTCCGCCTGCACCCGCTTGATGTCGTTGGTGAGCTCGACGACCCGCTCGTCGGCGTTGATGGCCTCGCTCACCACCGATTCGGGGGTGTCCGGGACCTCGGGGACGTCCTCGACCTCGGCCTCGACGACCTCGGGTTCCTCGGCGTCGTCCGCCTCGGACTCCTTGGTCTCCTCGACCTTGGGCTCGCGGACCTCGCCGGTCTCGGGGTCGATCCTGCGGTTGTCGCGGATCACCGGACCCTGGGTCTCGTCACCGTCACCGTCACCGGAGTCGGGGCTGTTCTTATCCGACAGCGCCATGTCCGACGTTCCCTCCTTCCTCGACTCTTACCGGACCACGCCTCAGGACTGGGTGCCCTTGCCGTTGTCCTCGTCGACGATCTCGGCGTCCACGACGTCGGCGTCGTCGGCGGCGGCACCGTCCGCGCTCGCGCCGTCGGCCGGGGCGTCCTCACCCTGCTGGCCCTGGCTGTAGATGGCCGAGCCGATCTTCTGGCTGGCCAGGGCGACCTTCTCACTGGCGGTGCGGATGGCCTCGGTGTCGGTGCCCTCCAGAGCGGTCTTCAGCTCGGAGACGGCCGCCTCGGTCTCGGAACGCACGTCCGCCGGGATCTTGTCCTCGTTGTCCGTGATGACCTTCTCGGTCTGGTAGACGAGGGACTCGGCGTTGTTGCGGACCTCGGCCTCTTCGCGACGCTTGCGGTCGTCCTCGGCGTACTGCTCGGCCTCGCGGACCATCTTGTCGATGTCGTCCTTGGACATCGCCGAACCACCGGAGATGGTGACCGACTGCTCCTTGCCGGTGCCCAGGTCCTTCGCGGTGACGTTCACGATGCCGTTGGCGTCGATGTCGAAGGCGACCTCGATCTGCGGGACGCCGCGCGGCGCCGGGGGCAGACCGGTCAGGTCGAAGACGCCCAGCTTCTTGTTGTACTGAGCGATGTCGCGCTCACCCTGGTACACCTGGATCTGCACGGACGGCTGGTTGTCGTCGGCCGTCGTGAAGATCTCGGAGCGCTTGGTCGGGATGGTGGTGTTGCGCTCGATGAGCTTGGTGAACACGCCGCCCTTGGTCTCGATGCCCAGCGACAGCGGGGTGACGTCCAGCAGCAGGACGTCCTTGACCTCGCCCTTGAGCACACCGGCCTGGAGCGCGGCACCGATGGCCACGACCTCGTCCGGGTTGACGCCCTTGTTCGGCTCCTTGCCGCCGGTCATCTCCTTGACCTGCTCGGCGATGACGGGCATACGGGTGGAGCCACCGACCAGCACGATGTGGTGGATCTGGTCCAGGGCGATCCCGGCGTCCTTGATGACCTGCTGGAACGGCACCTTGGTGCGCTCGACGAGGTCGGCGGTCAGACGCTGGAACTCGGCGCGGGTGAGCTTCTCGTCCAGGTGCAGCGGGCCCTCGGCCGAAGCCGTGATGTAGGGCAGGTTGATCTGCGTCTCGCTGGAGCTGGAGAGCTCGATCTTGGCCTTCTCGGCGGCCTCGCGCAGACGCTGCAGCGCCATCTTGTCCTTGGCCAGGTCGACGCCGTTGGAGTTCTTGAACTTCTCCACCAGCCAGTCGACGACCTTCTGGTCCCAGTCGTCACCACCGAGGTGGTTGTCGCCGTTGGTCGCCTTGACCTCCACGACGCCGTCACCGACCTCCAGGAGGGAGACGTCGAAGGTGCCGCCACCGAGGTCGTAGACGAGGATCGTGGCCTCGTCCTCCTTCTCCAGGTGGTAGGCGAGAGCGGCCGAGGTCGGCTCGTTGATGATGCGCAGGACGTTGAGGCCCGCGATCGTGCCGGCCTCCTTGGTGGCCTGACGCTGGGAGTCGCTGAAGTAGGCCGGGACGGTGATGACCGCGTCGGTCACGTCCTCGCCCAGGTACGCCTCGGCGTCACGCTTGAGCTTTTGCAGGATGAAGGCGCTGATCTGCTGCGGGTTGAAGGTCTTGTCGTCGATCTGCACCGACCAGTCGGTGCCGATGTGACGCTTCACCGAGCGGATCGTCCGGTCGACGTTGGTGACGGCCTGGCGCTTGGCCACCTCGCCGACGAGCACCTCACCGTTCTTGGCGAACGCCACGACCGAAGGGGTGGTGCGGGAGCCCTCGGCGTTGGTGATGACCGTCGGCTCGCCACCCTCCAGGACCGCGACACACGAGTTCGTCGTACCGAGGTCGATTCCGACCGCACGTGCCATGGTTGCTTCCTCCGTCAAAGTTGAGTCGTTCAGGCGTAAGTTTGCTTCGTCAGGTCGGGGCTGTCAAGTCACTTGAGTCAGAGTGGCTCAACCTGGTTCCTACGACCTGACAACGGCCGGCCGGTCGATGATGTTCCCGACCTGGGGAATTTTCGATGGGTCGGCGGCCGAACTCCGGGATGACTCGGGGAGATCCTCGATTCGAGAATCCGGGAGACCAGGGGACGACTCAGGGGGACCGGTGGACCCACCGATGCCCGGGTGTGCCCGATCGGTCCGGTCGTCCGCTTACATAGGGGGCGTGGTGTGTTCGAAGGGGTGGGAGCGGCCGGCGTGATTCCGTCGTGGCCGAGGCCGGCTACGGTGGGCCCGCGCGCGAGTGCGGTTCCGCGATCGAACGGCGCGCCACGAGAGAACACGTCCGCGAGGACGTGGTGGCGGGTCTCGGGCCAGGATGGCCCGGGGTGGTGGCGACCTTGCTATTACTCGCTAGTAACATAAGTTGGGACCACCGGTGTGTGGCGCACCGGATGACGAACGCAGGATGGGAGGCCACGGACGATGCACCCGCTGTACTTGACACTGGGCATCATCACCTCGGTCTTCGCCGTGGTCGCGATGGCCCTGTTCGGGTTCGGTCTGTACAAGATCGTGCGAACAGTGGGCGTCGGCAGAGCGGTGGAGCCCGAGCGCAAGGGGCCGTTTGGACAACGGCTCACCATGACGCTCATCGAGATCGTCGGACACACCCGGATGCTCAAGCGTCCCTGGATCGGTGTGGCCCACTGGTTCGTGATGGTGTCCTTCCCCCTGCTGGTCCTCACGGTCATCGAGGCACAGGGTGAAGTCTTCGACCCGCACTTCAAACTGCCGATCATCCACGACTGGGCCATCTACGGTCTGGCGATCGAGTTCATCGCGGGTGCCAGCCTCATCGGCATCATCGGTCTGATCGCCTACCGGCTGTTGAACGGCCCCCACCGCAAGGGCCGTGACTCCCGGTTCTTCAACTCCAGGACCTGGACCGCCTACTACGTCGAGGCGTACATCCTCGGTCTGCTGTTGGCGATCTTCGCGATTCGCGGGTTCAAGGTGGCCATCGGTGACTTCGGCTTTCCCGTGTGGGCCACCCCGATCTCGCACGCGGTCGGCGCGATCCTGCCCGGCGACGCCGCGATCGCCGAGCCCGGGATCGCCCTGGTCGCCGCGTTCAAGCTGATCATCAGCTACGCGTTCTTCATGGTGCTGTACTTCAACCTCACCATGGGCATCGGCTGGCACCGCTTCATCGCGCCGGTCAACATCTTCTTCAAGCGCAACGCCGACGGCAGCCCGACCCTGGGCCCCGCCAAGCAGATGATGGACAAGTCCGGCACCAAGCCCCTCGACTTCGAGGAGGCCGACCCGGACGAGGACCCGTTCGGCGCCGGCAAGCTGGAGGACTTCACCTGGAAGGGCCTGCTGGACTTCAGCAGCTGCACCGAGTGCGGTCGCTGCCAGTCCCAGTGCCCGGCCTGGAACACCGGCAAGCCGCTGTCGCCCAAGAAGGTCATCCTCGACCTGCAGGCGCACACCTACGAGAAGGCCCCATACCTGCTCCAGGGCATCACCGAGGAGACCCTCGCCGAGGCCCCGGACAACAGCCACGCGGGCGTCGACGTCCTCGCACTCCTCAACAAGCCGCTGGTCGGCACCGAGGAGGAGGGTGGCGTCATCCACCCCGACGAGCTCTGGGCCTGCACCAACTGTGGTGCCTGCGTCGAGCAGTGCCCCGTCGACATCGAGCACATCGACCACATCCTGGACATGCGTCGCTACCAGGTCATGGTCGAGTCCAACTTCCCGTCCGAGGCCAACACCCTCCTCAAGAACCTTGAGAACAAGGGCAACCCGTGGGGCATGGCCGAGGACCGGCGCATGGACTGGATCGAGGAGTTGGCCGGTCAGGAGAACCCGGTCGAGGTCCAGGTCGTCGAGGACAAGCTGCCCGAGGGCACCGAGTACCTGTTCTGGGTCGGTTGCGCCGGTGCCCTGGAGGACCGCGCCAAGAAGACCACGAAGGCCATCGCCGAGTTGTTGGACATCGCGGACGTCAAGTTCGCCGTCCTGGGCGGTATGGAGGCCTGCACCGGTGATCCGGCACGGCGCCTGGGCATGGAGTACGTCTTCCAGATGCTGGCCCAGCAGAACGTCGAGACGCTCAACGACGCCGGTGTCACGAAGATCGTGGCCAGCTGCCCGCACTGCTTCAACACCCTGGCCAAGGAGTACCCGCAGCTCGGGGGCACCTACGAGGTCATCCACCACAGTCAGTTGCTGGCCCGGCTCGTGGACGAGGGTCGTCTGACCCCGGTGAGCTCCATCGACGAGAACATCACCTACCACGACCCGTGCTTCCTGGGCCGCCACAACAAGGTGTACACGCCGCCGCGCGACATCATGGCCCAGGTGCCCGGCGTCAAGACGCAGGAGATGCACCGGCACAAGGAGCGGGGCTTCTGCTGTGGCGCCGGTGGCGCCCGCATGTGGATGGAGGAGCGGATCGGCAAGCGCATCAACACCGAGCGGGTGGACGAGGCGCTGACCACCAACCCCGACACCGTCTCCACCGCGTGCCCGTTCTGCCAGGTCATGCTCGGCGACGCCATCAACGAGAAGAAGTCCGCCGGTGAGGCCAAGGAGACGCTGGAGGTCGTCGACGTCTCCCAGCTGCTGCTCCGTTCGGTCAAGGGCGACGACCCCGCGGCCGGCGGAGAGGAGAAGGAGACCGCCGACGCCTAGCGTCCGATCTCGCTGAGAATCCGCGCGCGAATGGGCGGGACATCCACGGGTGTCCCGCCCTTTCCGTTTCTTCGAAAGAGCAGTAGATCCCAGAGGACGTTTTTTCCTGAGAAGAAATTTCCCATTCGTTGTCGGGTGGGATCGATTCGACGGAGAATGGCGAATTCCGCCGACAGGCCGAGGGCGTCTCGTGTAGAAAGTTGGTGACCGCAGGTACGGCCCCGCCCGACGTGAGTGTGAGGGGACGGGCGTGGACCGCACCGCGGCCGCGACCGCGCTCGCACGTGAGGTGACGAAGGGGCACGTGCGAGCGCGGCGCACCACCGCACATGTGGAAGTGACGAGCGTGGACACGACGGCGCATGACATATGTCAGTGGCCCACCCGGGAGAATCCTCGCGCCGTCGTGTGACAGCGGTGTCTGGTACCCGTGACGCCGGATCCGACAGGCTATGACGTATGACGGCGACAGCGAACACCACCAAGGACACCAGTGCCCCCCACACCAGTGCGGAACCGGCGGTGGTCGTCCGAGACCTGAGGCAGAAGTACGGCGATTTCGAAGCGGTCAAGGGTGTCTCCTTCGAGATCCGGCCCGGTGAGCTCTTCGCGCTCCTGGGCACCAACGGTGCCGGTAAGACCACCACCATCGAGACCCTCGAAGGGTTCCGCCGCCCCAGCTCCGGCACCGCCCGGGTCTTCGGGCAGGACCCCTACGGTCAGCCCGTCGGGGTACGCGAGCGCACCAACGCGGTGCTCCAGGGCAGCGGCCTGATGGAGGACCTCAGCGTCGACGAGACCCTCGCCCTCGCCGCCGACCTCGCCGCCGACCCGCGCGGAACCGACGAGGTGCTCACGCTGATCGGTCTCACCGACAAGCGCGGGCTGCGGGTCCGTCAGCTCTCCGGTGGCCAAAAGCGCCGACTCGACCTCGGCCTGGCCCTGCTCACCCGGCCCGAGGTGCTCTACCTCGACGAACCCAGCACCGGAATGGACCCCGAGGCGAGGCACGAGACCTGGCGGATCATCGGCGACCTCAAGCGGGACGGCGTCGCGATCCTGCTCACCACGCACTACCTGGAAGAGGCCGAGAAGCTCGCCGACCGGCTCGCCATCATGCACCGTGGCGAGATCCGGGTGGAGGGAACGCTCGGCGAGGTCCTCGCCGGATGGGGCGACCGGGTGAGCTTCCTGTTGCCGAGCGACGTGCGCACCGCCGACCTGCCCGAACTGGAGGGTGCAGAGGTCGAGGTGCAGACCCGAGAACAGCGGCTGTGGGCGACCTACACGATCCGCGGCGGCGACGTCGCCGACCGGGCACACCACACCGTCGCCGCCCTCATGGCCTGGGCGGGCGAGCGCGGTGGAACCCTACAACACCTGCAGGTGCGCGGCGCCTCCCTGGAGGACGTCTTCCTCCAGGTCGCGGACGGCGCGGCGGACCTGGTCGGCGAGTAGCGGCCGGACCTTCGGACCACCCACCCCACAGACTTCTGGAGCAACCATCATGACCACCACAGCCACCGAGGGCACCGAACGCCGCAAGAAGGGGCCGGGCGCGCTGCGACAGACCCTGCGCCTGGGCCGCACCGAGTTCACGCTCTTCGTCCGGTACAAGACCGCGTTGATGTACCTGATCATGCCGGTGATCCTGCTGCTTCCGGTCCTCAACCAGGAGAGCGTTCCGATCCTGGGTGAGTACACCACCACGGAGGCGGCGCTGGTCGGCACCATCGGTGCCATCGCCCTGTTCATCGGCCTGGGGCACCCCTCCAACGTCTTCACCGCCCGACGTGAGGCCTTGGTCCTCAAGCGGCTCCGGGTGAGCGGGGTCCCGGCGGTGGCGATCTTCGGCGGCGTGTTCCTCGTGGTCCTGCTGTTCACCCTGTTGATCGCGGCGCTCATCATCGGCGGGTCCATCGCCCTCGGCGGTCCCCTGCCCTCCGACCCGGTGATGCTGGTGTTCTCCGTGGTGCTGGGATGCCTCGCGATGACCCTGCTGGGTCTGCTGATCACCCGTTTCGTGAGCAACGCCGAATCCGCGCAGATGCTCTCGATGGTGCCGATGATGGCCTTGCTGTTCCTCGGCGGCAGCTTCATCCCGCTGGATGTCCTGCCCGACGGCCTGCGCCAGGTGGCGATGCTGCTGCCGGTCGCCCCGACCGTGGAGATGGCCCAGGCCGGCTACTTCGGCTACGACGTCTTCGGCGGTCTTGAGGGCGCCGAACCGGTGGGGCTCATCGGCCTGTGGGCCGGCGCGCTGCCCAACATCGGCGTCATGCTCGTCTGGATCGTGGTCCTGGCGCTGCTGGTCCACCGCTACTTCGTCTGGGACCCCCGCCGTCCCTGAGGGAGACGGACGGGACGAACGCGCCGGGAGGACCCAGGACGGGGCCCTATCCTTCAGGGCCTCCGCTTCGCTTCGACGTGTTCGGGCGCCCCGAAAGGTCAGGAACCTTCGGCACCTTTGGTGTGATGGCGAAAAGCGTGCCATCCCACCGCCGGTACCTCCCCGGGTTTCCAGGGAACGGGGCCTGACGGCGCCCGAACGGTAACCCCTTGTGGACCAGGAAACAGGGCCCGAGCCTGTGGACAACCGTTCTGAGGGGTCGGCGCGTTTTAACGTGAGGTGGACGGATGACGGTGGGGAAGGCGGGGCGGGTGGCGCTACAGCTCGGAGAGGACACGGAGCCGACCGAGGTCTTCGAATCGTCGGACGGCGGTCTCTACACCCGCAGGCAGCGCCGCCTCCGCTGGGTCGTGCTGATCTTCATGTCCGCCCTGGGACTGCTCTTCCTGGTCTGGCCCTCCTACGAACTGCTCTTCCGACTCGATCCCGCCGGAAGACGCATCGAGTACTGGATGGTGGAGGGACAACGGCAGTGGCCGACCCTGGTCGCCCTGGGGTTGGGAGTGATCGGCTCGGCCTTCGGTTGTCGGATGACGTGGGAACGGGTGAACGGTCGCGCCGTCGCCGATCCCCGTCTGTACTGGGGGACCCTGGTCGTGGTCGCCCTGATGTGCGTCTTCCTCCGGATCCCCTTCTACGTCTTCTCCACGTGCGCGGGTACCTGGTGCCTGCTGGTCTTCATGGGCCCGTGGCGGCGGTCCCTCTGGATCAGCCCGCTCCTGGTGGTCCTGCCTTGGATCCGGCTCCTGATCGACCCGATCGGCCACTCGCCCCTCCTGCTCGGGATGGACTTCGTCCTCGCGGTCCTCTTCATGTTGATCCTCTGGTCCGGTTGTGTGGCCACCTTCTGGATGTGGGACGCGACCCGTGAGGCTGTCGAGGGCTCCCAGACCCGTGCCCGGCTGGCGGTGAGCGAGGAGCGCCTCCGTTTCACCGAGGACATCCGGGACCTTCTGGGCACGGAGTTGAGCACGCTCGCGGTGAGCGCCGACCACGCGGGTCGGGTCCTGCGCACCGACCCGCAGGAGGCACGGTCGAGGATCGACCGGGTGCACGAGGCGGCACGAGGAACGCTGCAACGAGTACGATCCGTGGTCCGCGGCTACCGTGACCTGGACCTGGAGACCGAGGTGGGTTCGGTCCGGGCGGTCCTGGAGCAGAATCGGACCGTCACGACGGTCACCGGCCTGAGCGGGTTGGAATTGCCACGCGAGACCGCCGGTCTGGCCGCGTGGGTGGTGCGCGAGGGCGGCACGAACGTTTTGCGGCACAGCGAGGCCCGCCGGTGCCGGATCGAGTTCTCCGTGGTGGAGGCGGCCGAAGACGTTCCGAGCAGCCTGGTCATCGAGCTGGCCAACGACGGCGTCGAGGTCGGTGAGGCCGAGGACACGGGCTCGGTCAGCGGTCTGTCGGGGTTGGCCGAACGCGTCGAGCGTGTCGGCGGCACACTGACGGCGACCGGTACGGCCGACGGTGGTTTTCGGCTGCGCACGGTCGTCCCGCTCTCCGATGCCTCGCTCCAGAGCGCGCACCGGAATCCGGTGCGAGCGGTCACCGAGCGGGTCACCGCGCGAGCGGACGTCGTGGTGCCCTCCGGAAAAGTCCAGGGGGAGACGAGCGGCGGGAAGGACCGGTGGGCCGACCGCCGTTTCCGGATCACCCGCACGATCAACTTCGTCATGCTCGGGGGAAGCTGCCTGTTCACGGCCTTGTTCCCCCTCCTCGACCTGGTCTTCAGCGCGTCAGGGCAGAGCCCGATGTGGCGGTCCGCGCTCGGGGTGGTGCTCTGCGCACCCAACATCGTCCTGCTCATCCTGTTGCTGCGCGAGCGCCTGGACGGCGACCGGTCCCCCTCCCCAAGGCTCTACTGGACCTCTCTGGCGCTGTTGGCGGCGACGGCCGTCCTGCTCGCCTCACCGGTGACGAGCCTGTTCACGATCGCCATCTGGTGGTCGATCGGCGCCCTCCTGACGCACGGACGCACCACCCTCGTCGTCAGTGTGGCCCTGCTGCTCTCTCCACTGGTGCTGCTGCCGACCTATGCCGTGCCCATCACCGACCTCCCCCTTTACCTCCTGGTCTGGGTCGGTGCGGTCCTGGCCGCCTTGGTGATGGTCGGCACGACCTTGCTCACCATCTGGCTCTGGGACGCCAGTCGTGAGGCGGTCATCGGCCAGCGGGCCCGTGCCCGGCTCGCGGTGACCGAGGAACGGCTCCGTTTCGCCCGGGACATGCACGACCTGCTCGGGCACAGCCTGTCCGCTCTGGCGGTCAAGGCCCAGTTGGCGAGCCGTCTGGTGGATCGCGCTCCGGATCGCGCCGCCGTCGAACTGGCGGAGGTCCAGGACCTGGCTCGCAAGGCGCTGGGTCAGGTGCGATCGGCGGTGAGCGGCCGCCGGGAGGCCGACCTGACCGACGAGGTCGCCTCGGTCTCCTCGATCCTGGGGACAGGAGGGACCCGGACCACGGTCACCGGGTTGGAAGGGCTCCGGCTCCCGGAGCGGGTCGAGGCGACGGCCGCGTGGGTGGTGCGGGAGGGAGGCACCAACGTGCTGCGACACAGCGACGCCGAGGAATGCCAGATCACCTTCACCCTGGCCCGCGGGGAGGCCGGGGAGAGCGACACCCTGGTGTTGGAGATGCACAACGACCACGCCCGGGAACGGGTGAGGGACGAGAACGGCGGCAACGGGCTGACCGGGCTCGCCGAACGTGTCTCCGCGAACGGGGGGACGGTCTCCGGATCCCGCACCAGGGACGGCGGTTTCCTGCTCCGCGCGGTCCTGCCTCTCTGACCCGACGCGTGGGCCCCTGCCCCGCGACACCCTGGACCGGGGCGTCGCGGAGCATCCGGGGGGTCGGTTCCGTCAGAGGGTGACCACGGAGTCGAAGGCGGCGTCGATACCGCCGGTGACCTCTTCGCCTCCACCGGTGTTCAGGCCGAGCATGAACGCGCCCTGGTCGCCGCCGAGCTCCATGACCAGGAATCTTCCATAGGTGTCCGCACCGTCGCCCGAATCGCTGCCCATGGTCACCCCGAACGCGGGAACGCCGTCCACCTCGGTGCCGCCGTCCGGTTCGATCCACAGGTCGCCCTCCTCGGCGACCAGTTGTCCGACCATGTCCGTGGCCATGTCCACGGAGGTGAGCGCGAGGGGTTCGAGGGGGCCGAGCTCCTCGGTGCCGGTCACGATGATCGCTTCCGGGTCCTGCGGCGAACCATGGACCGAGTAGGTGTCGTACTCCGGTGGCACCTGGTCGTCACCGAGCCGCTGCCAACCCTCACCGGGGAGTTGGAAGGCCAACCCCGAGTTCGGGTCGGAGACGGTGCCGGCGGCGGTCTCGGCCGGCGCCTGGTCGGTTTCGTGCTCCCCGCCCTCGCCGGAGACCTCCGAAGCGGAGGCGTCACCGGAGTCGGCGCCGGGGCCGGCCGAGGAGTCGTCGCGGGACAGGAACCAGCCGACGCCCGCCGCCGTGATCAGGAGGAAGAGGACCGTCACCACGGCGGCGATGGTGAAGGTGACCTTGCGCGCCTCGTCCGGCTCTTCGGAGTCGTCGGCGTCGCGGAGGTCGAGGCGCCGACGGGTCTCGGGGGTGGGTCTTTCGGGTTCGCGCATCCATGCTCCTGCGGGGGTGGCCGGCCGTGACCGGGGTGACCGAGGGGTCAGAAGGGTCACTACCCGGAGGCGGGGCCATTGGAGCGGACCGGGGGTGGCCGGATCGGGCCGTTCCGGTCGGGAACCCGACGATCGTGCGAGGAGGGGCGCCGCCGGCGGTCAGATGTACCAGGGAGCGAGCCTGCGCAGCAGGGGGCCCTGGGGTGCGCGGTGGGTGTGGAAGTCCCCGAGGGCCTGGAGCGGGGCCCATGGAGTGGACGGTCCCAGCGGGATCGGCCCGTGACCGGTACCGGTGAGGGACGCGTTCCGTTTCGGGTCCGCGGGCGCACGCTCCGTGCGTGGATCGGGAGGGCGGGGCGCCGGAGCGATGTCGACACCGTGCGGGGACGTTCCTTCGGGTGGCGTCGGCTCCGGAGGACAAGGAGCCGGCTCTTCCCGTCCAGACCCGGGGCATGGTGGCCCACCGGACGGCGAAGTTACCCCGTGGTCGCCCTCGGGGTGTTCCGCGATCCCCAATGCGCGGTCGATCTCATCGAGACTCAGGCTCTGGTCGGTTTCGGCGACCGCTATCAGGACCTCGGCGTACAGCTCGATCTCGGCGAGGGCGACATGGTCGTGAAGGCGGTCGCGCAGCCCGGTGGCGTGGTTCATGGGTGCTCACCTCCGAGGGACGACGGTGTCGCTGGGCGGGACGGAGACGCCCACACCCTCGGTGTTCGGGCGGGCGCGACGCAGTCCGCTCCGACAGGGGGCGAGCACTTTCCAGGCTAGGTCCGAGAGTGCTCCTCGCGCATGACTCGGGTGGGCCACCCATCCGCCCACCCGAGTTAGTCACACAGTGCCCGTTCCCTTCGGGGGAGGCGCGTCGAGGTCCCGGTGGCCTCCATCCGGAGGGACCATGGGAGAGGCCGTCGACCACGCCTTCAGTACCAGGTGACGTCCTGGTGCTGTACGGCGTAGGCCGCGTACGCGGTCGGCGTGTATTCCAGCACCAGGCGGTCGTCGTCGTTGAGTTCGCGGACCACCTTGCCGGGAACACCCGCCCACAGCGTGTTCGGTGGGACGACCTTGCCGGGTGCCACCAGGGAACCGGCGGCCACGAGCGCGCCCTTGCCGACCCGCGCACCGCCGAGCACGATCGCGCCGATGCCGATGAGCGCACCCTCCTCGACGATCGCGCCGTGCACCATCGCCTTGTGGCCCAGGCTCACGTCGTCGTGGAGGATCGCGGGCTGTCCGGGGTCGGAGTGCAGCCCGCACTGGTCCTGGATGTTGACCTTCTCACCCACCACGATGTCCTCGGTGTCGGCGCGGAGGACGGACCCGTACCAGACACTGCTCTGGGCGCCCAGGCGGACGCGGCCGACCACGACCGCTCCCGGGGCGATCCAGGCGGTGGGATCGATCTCCGGCTCGCCGAAGGGGGCGCCACCGATGAGCGGGTCCTGGCCCCGGACCACGCCGCCGTCGTCCATCGCGCTGCCCATGTTCCACGTCCTTCTTTCCGAGGTCGGTTCCCTTGGGGCCGAATGTGGAGGAAGTTGACCGCTCGGCCCCCGTGCGGGGATGATCGCGCATACCTTAGTAAGTAGGTGACCAGGGTCCGCACGGCGAAGTACCCGTCAGAGATCTTGACGCGGCGGCGCGGACCGTGTCCACCTTGGTCGTTTGGACGGTGTCCACGGCGTTACGCTCCGCTCTCGGCCGGTGCCCCTCATCGAGCCGAGCCGGTGCATGAAACAGGCACTTGAGGGCAGAACTCGCACAGGGGGACGCCTTGGGTGTTCTTGAGACAGATGGGGCAACTTCACCATCAGCGACGTGCAGTCAACGGTGTTAAGGACATGAAAGGCACATGAGCGATATGTTGCCGGGCGGCGGACTGCAGCAAGACAGGTTCCCGACAGTGCGTAAGGGCGGCTACGACAAGGCGCACGTCGACGACTACTACGTCCGAATGGACAATCAGTTCAAGGACCTCCGCGAACGTCTTCAGCGGATGGACGACGAACTGGAGCAGTACAAGCGTGACCTCGCGATCGCTCGCGAGAAGGCCCAGGTCAAGCCTGAGCACGAGCAGATCAGCGAGCGCATGGCGGAGATCCTGCGGATCGCCGAGGAAGAGGCCAAGGAACGTCGTTCCCGGGTCGAGTCCGAGGTGAAGGAGGCCCAGAAGAAGGCCGAGGAGGAGGTCTCCAAGCACCGCAAGGACGCCGAGGAGCACGCCGAGCGCATCGTCTCCTCCGCTCGCACCGAGGCCACCGAGATGGTCTCCGGCGCCAAGAAGGAGGCCGACCAGCTCCGTGACCAGGCCAAGCAGGAGGGCGAGCGGCGGCTGAACGAGGCCGAGGCCCGGGCCAAGAAGATCCACGACACGGCCGACCGTCGACTGGCCACGCTCACGGCCACGCACGCCGAGGCGATGCGTCGTCTGAAGGACATGCACTCCACGCTCGCCGAGCTGGTCACCGCCGAGGACGAGGCCGGTGCGCTCGAGAGCGGTCTTTCGCGCGAGGAGGCCGTCGAGGCGGACAAGCCCAAGGCCGGGGCTCCCAAGACCGGACCCAAGGGGCCGCAGGGACGCCCGCCACAGGACAAGGCGCCCGAGAACAAGGCGCCCGAGAACAAGGCCCCGCAGGCCAAGGGCCCGGAGACCGAGGCTCCCAAGGCCAAGGCTCCGGAGGCCGAGCCGAAGCAGGACGAGGTCGCCGCCCAGGCGCCGCCGCAGGCTCCGGACGAGGCGACCGTACGCATTCAGCCGCTGCCCGAGAACGAGCAGGGTCGGCCGGACGAAGGCAAGGGCGGAGAGCCCAAGCCGGTCGCGTCCCAGCCGCCGCAGGGAGCCCGCTTCAACGCGCCCGCTCCGGGGGGTCCGCCGAACGCACCGCAGCAGCAGGTGCCCGGTGGCCCGCAGCAGCCCCAGAGTGGCCCTCAGCGTCCGCAGGGTGGACCCCAGCAGGCGCCCAACGGCCCGCAGCAGCCGCAGAGCGGCCAGGAGCAGTCCCCGACCGACGCCGCAGACCCGGGGTTCACCGGGGTCTACCGTCGTCCGGAGAGCCGGCAGCAGCCTCCGACCAACGACGAGGGCGTGCGGGTCATCCGCAAACCCTGAGGGTTCGTCGGGAAGCATCCCGCCAGGTGGCGGACGAGGGCGGGACGGTCGTCCCGCCCTCGGCGTTTTGTGACTGGTTGTAGGGGGTCGTCCGCCTTGTAGCAGGCTGTCGGCTACGATGCCGAAAGCCATGATGATTCGTGCGGCCATTCGGTCCGACCTCGGTGCGATCCTGCGCCTCTTGCGTGAACTCGGTGACACCACCCATACGCGGAGTGCGCACGTTCGTATGTCCTCCGCCGCGGTCCGGGCCTGGACCCGGATGGAGAACGATCCCGACCGCACCGTGTTGGTGGCCGAACGCCGCGGTCAGATCATAGGGACCCTCGACCTGATGGTCGTGGCCAACCTGACCCACGACGCCCAGCCGTGGGCGGTGGTCGACAACCTCGTGGTCGACCCCGAGACCCGCTTCCAGGGCATCGGCAGGGCCCTCATGGAGGACGCCCTGGACCGGGCCACCCGCGCGGGTTGCTACAAGGTCGAGCTGCTCTCCCACGAGAGCCGCCAAGGCGCGCACCACTTCTACCGGAACCTGGGCTTCGACGACTCGGCCGAGGGTTTCCGCCGCTACCTCTGAGCTCAGGGTGCGTGGACGACCCGGTCATGGAACGATTCCGGTCAGCCTTCGCGTCGCTTGGAATCCTCGCGCCGAACACACCCTGCATGGCCGTGGGCGAAGGCGCCCATGATCACCTCACGGACGGGTTCGGGTGGGGAGCGCACCGGCTCGGGCCGCCCCTGGGCGGACTCGGCGGCACTGGAACGCCGCCGGTATGCGCGCGGTCCACGGAGGTGGGACCCTGGAATGTCGAAATTCGGATCGAGGCCCCAAGGGGTGCAGATGGAGCGTCCGGACGAGATCAGAAGCGGCGCCACCGTACCCACGCGCCGCCGTGAGGTGACCAGGGAACGCATCCTGACCAGCGCCAAGGAGCTCTTCGCGCAGGAAGGATTCGGTTCGGTCTCCTCCCGGATGATCGCCTCGCACGCCGGGGTGAACGTCGCGCTGATCAACCGGTACTTCGGTTCCAAGGCCGGGCTGCTCACCGAGATCCTGCGCGAGGACGGCGTCTTCCCCCGGCTCATCACCGACGGTCCGGTCGAGGAACTGCCTCGTCGACTGGCCGAGCACGCGGTGGGGCGATTGCACGGGGAGGGGAGCACGCTACAGCGGGCCCTGGACCACTCGGCCGGGGACCCGGACCTACAGGCCGTCTACCAGGGTCGACTCAAGAGCGCGTTCATCGAACCGCTCGTCGAGTACCTGGGGCGGGAGAACGCCGAGGTGCACGCCTCGCTGTTCGCCGCCGTGTGGCTGGGACTGGGACGGGTCCGGCGCATCGAAGGGGGAGAGGCGCTGCGCGGGCACGACCGTACGCGGCTCACCGCGCGGATCCAGGCCATGTTGGAACTGTGCCTGGAGGACCTCGGAACCCCGGATCCGGAGGATCCCTAGGGTCCCGAGGCACTCACGGCCCTGTCCGGGTTCTAGAGGGGGAAGGCGGTGGCCACGGCGCCCGCACCGGCCAGGGGCAGGACGAACGCCCAGTACTGCATCGGCACGAAGAAGAACGTGTGCGCGTTGCGGTACTCGACCGGCTGACCGGTCGCCGGGTGGAAGCCGCGTTTGGGCGCGTTGAGCTTGCGCCCCGCGAAGAACACGGCCACGGAGGCGAGGAGGAACCCCACCCCGGCGCCGATACCGCCGAGGTGTTCCTGTCCCGTCGCCTCGGCGACGATGAGGGCACAGGGGACGGCGAGGACCGCCGCGATGAGGGGGACGAGGATGCCCCAACCGCGCCAGATGATCATGATGTTCCCTTTTCCAGTTGTCAGGGGGATTTGAGACATCTGATGTGACACATGATCACGGAGAGTGGTTCTCTTTTTTCGGTGAGGAAATCGAGAGGTTCCTCGCCTTTCTCGGGCGGGTCGAGCGCTTGCCGTATCGGCAAGGGAAGTGGCCATACGAATCGCCGACGACGAGAGTGTGGGCGGAGGTGGTCGATCAATGACCCAGGAGCACGGAGCCACGCCCCAAGAGATGGGCGAGGACTTCTGGAACGAGCGTTACCGATCCAAGGACCGGATCTGGAGCGGTGAGCCCAACCGTCATCTGGTGGCGGAGGTCGCCGGATTCGAACCCGGACGCGCCTTGGACGTGGGCAGCGGCGAGGGGGCCGACGCCCTGTGGCTGGCCGAGTGGGGGTGGCGGGTCACCGCGGTCGACATCTCGTCCGTGGCGTTGGACCGCGCCGAGGCCCACGCGCGGGAGCGGGGCGCGGAGATCTCCGAACGCCTCACGTGGTTGCGGGCCGACGTGACGCGTTGGTCTCCACCGGGGCCGCCCTTCGACCTGGTCACGGCCCAGTTCATGCACATGCTCCCCAACCCCCGGGCGCGCCTGTTCGCCGACCTGGCCGCGGCGGTGGCGCCCGGTGGTGAGCTGTTGGTCGTCGCGCATCACCCGAGCGACCTGGAGACCGGGGTGCCCCGGCCGCCCATGCCGGAACTGTTCTACGAGGGCGACGCGGTGACCGCGGCGCTCGCCGAGGGGGAGTGGGAGGTACTCGTCGACGAGTCCCGTCCGGGGCGACAGACGATCGACGACGTCACCCACACCGTGCACGACCTCGTGGTCCGGGCCCGCCGTTCGGGGTAGGTACCGCAAAGGGCGGATCGGCCGCCCCGGGGCCTTCCGGGGCGGCCCGACCTCAGTCCTTGAGCTTGGCGACGACGTCGATCTCGACGAGGATGTTCGCGAGGTCGGAGCCCACGGTCGTCCGCACGGGATAGGGGGCGGTGAAGTGTTCCGCGTAGACGGCGTTGAACTCGGGGAAGTCCGCCCTGAGGTTCTCCAGGTGGACGGTGGCCTTGACGACGTCGTCCAAGGTCAGCCCGTGTTCGGCCAGGACGGCTGTGACGTTGGCCAGGACCTGGGCGGTCTGTTCGCCCACGGTCGGCGCGACGAGTCCCGTCCGGGGGTCCTGGGGGCCGAACCCGGCGGTGAACAGGAAGCCGCCCGCGACGACGCCCTGGCTGTAGGCGCCGGCGGGGACGGGGGCCCGGTCGGTCTGGACCGCCTGCTTGGACATGGGGCTCCTTCGGTCGGAGGGTCGCGTGCACATGCGCGCGCCGCTGCTCGTGCGGACTCAGGGCGGACCACGGGCACTTTTACTGGCAACAAAGTTACCAATTATGTGCCCGTAAGCGTATCTTGGGCCACACCGCCACCCGCGCTTCGCCGCGCCGGGCGCCGGTGACCCGAACGGAGGAACAGTGCAGCCCGAGACCGTACTCAGTGGGGGGCGGGTCGTCGACGGCTCGGGCGGCCCTTCCCGCCTGGCCGACCTCGTCCTACGCGACGGCCGCATCAGCCACATCGTCTCGCCCGGATCAGCCCGATCCGCCGGTGAGACCCTCGACGTGAGCGGCCTCGTCGTCGCACCGGGTTTCGTCGACATGCACGCCCACTCCGACCTCGCCCTACTCGCGGACCCGGCCCACGAGGCCAAGGTCTGCCAGGGCGTCACCCTCGAAGTGCTCGGACAGGACGGACTCGGCTACGCCCCCGTCACCGACGACACCGTCGAACCGATCCGAGAGCAGATCTCCGCCTGGAACGGCACCCCCGACCTGGACCACACGTGGCGAAGCGTCGGCGAGTACCTGGACCGCGTCGACCGTGGGGCCCCCACCAACGCCGCCTACCTCGTCCCCCACGGCAACGTCCGGATGGCGGTCCTTGGCAACGAGGACCGCCCGCCCACCGACGCCGAACTCGACCGGATGCGCGCCATGGTGGCCCAGGGCATGGCCGACGGCGCGCACGGACTCTCCGCCGGACTGACCTACACCCCGGGCATGTACGCGACCGACGACGAGATCGTCGCCCTCCTCGGACCGGTACGGGACGCCGGCGGCTACTACTGCCCCCACCACCGCAACTACGGTTCCCGGGTCGTGGAGTCCTACCAGGAATGCCTGAACGTGGCCCGCCGCGCGCAGGTGCCGCTCCACCTGGCCCACTGCCACGTCAACTTCCCCCGCAACCGAGGGCGGGCACGCGAGGTCTTGGACGCCATCGACGAGGCCACCGTCCACTTCGGACTCGACGTCACCCTCGACAGCTACCCCTACCGGGCCAGCGCCACCTACCTGGCCGCTCCGCTGCCGAGCTGGGCACAGGAGGGCGGCGCCACCGCCACCCTCGACCGGTTGCGCGATCCGGACACCCGTGGCCGGATCCTGTGGGAGGTGGAGGCCAAGGGCACCGACGGCAACCACGGCGTACCCATGGACTGGGCGACCCTCGTCGTCTCCGGTACCGCCGACCCGGGCCTGTCCTGGGCGGTCGGGCACTCCATCGCCGACCTGGCGGCCCGTCGGGGAGAGGAACCGGGATCGCTCTACGTCGACCTGTTGATCGCCGACGAACTCCGCAGCGGCTGCCTGCTCCAGGTCGGCAACGAGGAGAACATCCGCACCATCATGCGGCACAGCGCGCACACCGCCGGCAGTGACGGCATCCTCGTCGGTGACCGGCCGCACCCGCGCGGTTGGGGCACCTTCCCCCACTACCTGGGCCACTACGTTCGCGAACTGGGCCTGCTCAGCCTGGAGGAATGCGTGCGGCACCTGACCTCCCGGCCGGCGCAACGTCTCGGCCTGGCCGACCGCGGCACCATTCAGCCGGGGTCCCACGCCGACCTCGTCGTCTTCGATCCCGACACCGTCGCCGCCCGCGCCACCTACGACGACCCCCGCCGCACTCCGGTGGGCATCGAACACGTGCTGTTGTCCGGCGAGTTCACCGTCCGGGACGGTCGACGCACCGATCGCCTCCCCGGCCGCTCGGTGCGAAGGAACCGCCGATGATCCCACCGTCACCGTCATCGTCGATGTCGGCGAGGCCGGGGGCGTGTCCACCCCACCGAGGACCCCCGTCCCTCAGGGGACGAGGCATGGCGAGGAAGAGCCGGTCACCGCGTCCGGATCGGTGACCACCGAGTCCTCTACACGGTCGACGAAGGTGTCATCCAGGTGTGGGTGGTGAAGGCCGACCACCGCCGTGGTGTCCACGAGTGACCGGGTCGGGTCAGCCGATGACGATGGCGCCGGCCAGGACCGGGGTGCCGAAGCGGACACTGCCGTGGCCGGACGCCAGAGCGCGACTGCCCTGACAGCTGGTTCCGGCGAACAACGCGAAGCGTGAGTCCCCCTCGATCTCCACGACACCGCCCTGTCCGGTCTCCAACACTCGGCAACCGCCGTTCTCCACGTTCTGTTCGTGACCCGACTCGAAGGTGACCCGGACCGGGGCGGTCCGATCCTTGTCGGACATGCCCGAGATGGCTCCAGCGATGGTCGCGGACATGGTGGCAAGGTTCGCAGGGCGGATCGGCACGGGGTTCCCCTCTTCGGAAGGCTCGCGCGAGCCCGGAAAGACACGGCGGAGATGGTTACTCTGTGTCATTTAGCTACAGGTTCGCGTGATCGGAGTGGAACGTCGGCGGAGTGTCGGCGGAATTTCTCCCTTGGCCGAGCAGCACCTTTGTCCGTATGATGGTGACCGGACACGATCGCAGCCGGTGCCTGCGATGACCGAGATCGAAAGGGGGGCGGGTGCACTACCTGATTCCCCTGTTCGACTTCCTCCTCCTCGGCGTCCTTCCCACCGAACTCCTCAGCCTCGGAACCCAGGGACCGGCCCTCGTGCTGGTGGCGGTGGCCGTCGGCACGGCCCTGACCTGGATGGTTCTGCGCGGCACGGCCCTGTGGCCGGTCGGCGACAGCGCCACCGGTGCCGGTCGCGCGATGCGGCGGCGTTCCGCCCGACTGCCCGTCCTCACCCTCCGCGACCCCGACGCCGCGGGTCGACCACGCCCCCGAGCGCCAGGACAGGCCCTTGCGGCCGCTCTCTAGGTTCGTTCGCTTCGCGGTGACCATCTCCCGCCCCGCGCTCTGACACGCGTCCTTCGCGTGCCCGGCGCGACCCCGCGCGCCCCGTTCCACGACGAGCGGCCCACGTCCGAACTCTCCACCTGGACGAAGGGCCTTCCACCTTGTACACCTTCGGGCCGATCGCGGCTCTTATCGACGTGCTCTCGGCGATCCTCGCCGTACTGACCGACCTGCTCGCCCCGTTCTCCGGGGCCTTCGCCGCCGGCCTGGCGGTGATCGCGCTGACCGTGGCCGTGCGCGTGCTGCTCCTGCCTCTGGGGGTGGCGCAGGTGCGCGCGGAGAAACAGCGTGCCCGCCTCGCCCCGCGCCTGGCGGCGATCACCGAACGTCACGGCAAGAACCCCGAACGGCTGATCGCCGAACAGCGCAAGGTCTACTCCGAGGCGGGGACCGGGCCGCTGGCCGGATGTCTTCCGGGGCTCGCTCAGGTTCCGATCATGATCGCCCTGTACGGGCTGTTCATCGGGGTCGTCCCCGGTACGGAAGCGCTGTTGCGGCGTACCTTCGCCGGGGTCGAACTGGGTGCCACCCTGGCCGGCGGTTCCTTTTCCCCGGTCTTCGTCGTGATGCTGGTCGTGCTGGCCGCGGTGGCCTGGGCCGGCCGTCGGTACGTCATGTTGCCGACCATGCAGGCGGGCCCGGCTCAGCCGCCGATGCTCGGGGCCTTGTCCTACCTACAGTTCTTCACCGTGCTCGTCGCGGTGTTCGTTCCGTTGGCCGCGGGACTGTACCTGTGCGCCTCCACCACGTGGGCGCTGGGTGAAAAGCTCGTCCTGCGTCGACTCATCCCCGACTAGATGAGTAATTCCAAGGGGTGGGCGTGGTGGGGGACGGTGGTGGTTGTTGGTGGGGGCGCCTGGGGTCGAGAGTCTTGGGGTTGTTGGGAGGGTGGCGGGTCTGTGGGTGGGGCGCCTGGGGGCGGGAACCTTGGGGTCGTT